>NZ_JARVRC010000003.1:0-1076178 GCF_030209895.1 Agrobacterium sp. CFBP2214
GGGAGTGTGACATTCCAACTTTGCAGAAACACGACACTTTAACTTTGCGGCTACACACAATAATCGCATAACATATATTATGGAACTTATTTGGTGGTGTGGCTTTGGATTTGTGCGGTTGTTGCTCGCTACAGATGCCACTGCGCGATCGATGTGATCATATCTGAAAAGCACGAAACACCACCAGCGCCAACCGATCAGATCGATTTTAGCGAGACTCGTTTTTCAAGCTCCTCTGCCTGCTCTTTGCGTTCACTGTAGCGATCTGTCAGATAGCTGGAAGCGTCACGTGTCAGTAGCGTGAATTTCACCAGTTCCTCGCAGACATCCACGACCCGGTCATAATAGGATGATGGCTTCATCCGGCCTTCAGCATCGAATTCCTGATAGGCCCTTGCCACCGAGGACTGGTTTGGGATGGTGATCATCCGCATCCATCTGCCGAGAATTCGCATCTGGTTCACCGCGTTGAAGGACTGGCTTCCGCCGGAAACCTCCATGATGGCGAGCGTCTTGCCCTGTGTTGGCCGGACCGATCCGACCGCGAGAGGAATCCAGTCGATCTGCGACTTCATGATGCCGGTCATCGCGCCGTGGCGTTCGGGACTTACCCAGACCTGTCCCTCCGACCATTGGGAGAGTTCACGCAACTCCTTCACCTTCGGGTGGCTGGCCGGCGCTTCATCGGGCAAAGGCAGGCCTTTCGGATCGAATATCCGAACCTCGCAACCGAGCCGTTCGAGCAGCCGCCCGGCTTCGAATGCAAGCAGACGGCTATACGAAACCTCGCGCAGCGAGCCGTAAAGGATCAGGATGCGCGGCTTGTGGGTCGAAAACGTCGGATGCAGTGCATCCGGGTCAATGTTGTGCAGGTGTTGCGCCTGCAACGCGGGAAATGTCTCAGGCAATGCGCTTTCCTTCATTGTCGAGGACCTGCTCACCATCCTCCTTGAAGAACGGTCCGTTGAAAGTCTTTGGCAGAATATCCAGCACGACTTCCGATGGACGGGCGAGCCTGGTGCCGAGTGGTGTCACCACGAAAGGGCGATTGATGAGGATCGGTGTTTCTATCATCGCATCAAGCAGCTGATCGTCGGTCAGATCGGGATTGTCGAGACCGAGTTCGGTATAGGGTGCCCCCTTCTCGCGCATGGCTTCGCGCACCGTCATGCCCGCATCCGCAATCATTTTTGCGAGCCGTTCGCGCGTCGGCGGTTCCCGCAGATATTCGACCACGGTCGGCTCGATCCCTGCCGCGCGGATCAGCGCCAGCGTGTTGCGAGACGTTCCGCAGGACGGATTGTGAAAAATCGTGGCATCCATGGTCATTGCCTTTCAGTCATTATCGTTCGGGAAACGGCGGGGGCAGCCTCATACCAATCCTTCGAGCGGTTCACGATCCAGACGACCGAAAGCATGACCGGGACTTCGATGAGAACACCGACAACGGTTGCGAGTGCCGCGCCTGATTGAAAGCCGAACAGGCTGATGGCGGCCGCGACGGCCAGCTCGAAGAAATTGCTGGCGCCGATGAGGGCCGAAGGCCCGGCGACGCAATGTCGCTCACCCGTCATCCGGTTCAGGAGGTAGGCAAGCCCCGAATTCAGATAGACCTGGATGAGGATCGGGATGGCAAGCAGACCGATGACGGCTGGCTGGGCGATGATTTGCTCGCCCTGGAAGGCGAAGAGAAGAACCAGCGTCGTAAGCAAAGCCACCAGCGAAATCGGCTGCAGCCTTGCAAGAACGCGATCCAGCATTCGTGACGTTCCGTCAGTCATGAGCCACCGCCTGATCAGCTGCGCGAGGATGACGGGAACGACAATATAGAGCGCGACAGAGAGAACGAGCGTATCCCAGGGCACGGTGATGGCCGAAAGGCCTAGCAGCAACCCGACAATGGGAGCAAAGGCCACGACCATGATCGCATCGTTGAGCGCGACCTGCGACAATGTAAACAGCGGTTCACCCCGTGTCAGGTTGCTCCAGACGAAGACCATGGCGGTGCATGGAGCGGCGGCAAGGATGATCAACCCGGCAATATAGGAGTCGATCTCACCAGCCGGAAGATAAGGACGGAATAGCCAGCCGATGAAAAACCAGCCGAGCAGCGCCATCGAGAACGGCTTGACGGCCCAGTTGATGAACAACGTCACGCCAATGCCGCGCCAGAATGTGCCGACCTGCGAGAGGGAGCGGAAATCGATTCTGAGCAGCATCGGGATGATCATCAGCCAGATCAGGACCGCAACCGGGATATTCACCCTGGCGATCTCGGCAGCAGCGATGAGCTGAAAGACGCCGGGCATCCAATGGCCGAGCGCGACACCGACAACGATGCACAGGAACACCCAGACGGTCAGATAACGTTCGAAGACGGACATCAGGCCGATTTTCCTTCACAATTGGTGGTTCCTTCCAAAGCGCCGATCTGCCGGAGCTTGGTTTCCAGCGCCATTCGATCGATCGATTGCAGGGGCAGGCTGACGAAAGCCGCGATCCTGTTCTTGAGGAAACGGGCAGCCTGCGCAAAGGCGCGTTGAACCTCGGCCTCAGAGCCGACCACGGCGGCGGGGTCCTCTATACCCCAATGGGCCGTCATCGGATGGCCGATCCAGACGGGACAGGCTTCACCTGCGGCGCTGTCGCAGACCGTGAAGATGAAATCCATCTGGGGCGCATCAGGCCCGGCAAAAACATCCCAGCTTTTCGAGGTGAAACCAGCAGCAGGATAACCCAGCACCGCCAGTTCCTTCAGGGCGTGAGGGTTCACCTCCCCCTTCGGCTGGCTGCCGGCCGAATAGGCGTTGAACCTCCCCTCACCTTCCCTGGCGAGAATGGATTCGGCAAGAATGGAACGAGCGGAATTGCCCGTGCACAGAAAGAGCACGTTATAAATCTTGTCGGTCATGGTTTCGGTCCGTGGTTAGATCGGTGGTCTTACAGGCCCGGCGATGGTGTCGCCTCCGGGCTGCAGCAGGGTGTCAGCTCGGCAATCAGCGGTGCACAAAGTTCGGTCGAACCACCGCAGCAATCCTTCAGCAGAAACAGGGTCAACAGGCGCAACCCGTCAAGATCGGCGCGATAGATGATAGACCGGCTTTGCCGCTCGCTCTTGACCAGACCCGCCCGCGAAAGCGTGGCGAGATGCGCCGACATCGTGTTCTGTGGAACATCGATAAGGCGCGCAAGTTCCCCAGCGGGAACACCGTCCGGCTCGTGCCGCACGAGTATCCGGAATGTCTCCAGGCGGGTGGATTGAGCCAAAGCGCCAAGCGCTGTTATTGCGGTTAAATTATCCATATATCCAGAATAACGGATACAAAAGGATTGTCAAGAAAACAAACGAGGCAGAAGAAATGAATATAAAAATTAATCTTATCAACAAGATGAATAGATTTCCTAATGTATATTATAATTCACCGGACGCCTCGCGACGCCTAAGATCCAGCTCTTCGCTATAACGTCTCAATGTATGGCTTTCCGTGAGCAGGCCCACCGGCCGATTTTCGATCTTGTCGTTGACGACCACCAGCGCCTCGCTCTCCGCCGCATCGAAGGCCGCCGCCGCCTGACGGGCATTCATGGTCGGCAGCAGCACGTCGTTCTTGTAGTGCAGATAGGTTTCGAGGCTGATCTTGCTGGGGTCGCGATCCATCGGGTCGGCATAGATTTCCGGGACAAGGACGACGCCAGCATAACGCCCGTCATCATGGGTCATGATTACCCGTTGCGTTGAACCGAGCGGGAACTTCTCCCTGAAGGCCGGAAGCCCCATGCTGACATTGGCCTTGCGGATATCGGCGCGCATCATCTTGCCGACCGTCAGGTCGCGGATCCAGCCGATATCGTGGGCGCTGCGAATGCTCTCGCCACGCAGGTGAAAACGCCAGGTGGCGAAAGAGTAACCGAACGTGGTGCGTACCACGAGCGAGGTGGTGATGACGGCGGCAAGCACCAGAGCCGTGATCTGGAAGTCACCGGTCAGTTCCAGCGCCAGAAACGTCATGGTCAGCGGGCCACCGATGATGGCGGCGGCAAAGGCGCTCATGCCGATCACGGCATAAACGATGGGTGCTGTCGAACCATAACCGATATAGGGGGCGCAAAGCGCGAAAATCTTGCCGAGCAGCGATCCCATGAACAGCGAGGCGAAAAACAGGCCGCCGCGGAAATTCGAACCGATGGAAATGGCGCTGGCCGCCGCCTTCAGCAGGAACAGTCCGGCCAGCCCGTATATCGTCAGTTCTGCGTCGATATTGAGATGCAGCGCGCCGTGGCCGCTCGACAGCACCTGCGGTGAAATCAGCGCAAGCCCACCCACCGCCACGCCGCCAATTGCAGGGCGTAGCCAGCCGGGAATGGCGCTTTTGCGGGCCGTCTCCTCGATGAAGGACACCGCCTGCATCAGCGTGATGCCGATGGCCGCGCACACGACGCCGAGAAAGATGGCAGGCACATAATCCGCCGGCGTCACGCGGCTGGCATCGACAATATCGATGGAGAGGCCATGGCCGCCGATAACACCGATAACGGTCGTCGCCACCAGCGCCGAAACGATGAGCGGCGCAAGCGTTACGACGGTATAAGTGCCGATGATGAGTTCAATGGCGTAGAACGCCCCGGTCAGAGGCGCATTGAACGCTGCTGCAATCGCCCCTGCGGCGCCGCAGCCGACGAGGATGCGCATGTCCCCTCGCCTCAGTTTCAGCTTGATGCCGATCTTCGAGGCAACGCCGCTGGCGATCTGGGTGTAACCGGCCTCGAGCCCGACGGAGGCGCCGAAACCGTTGGAGACGATATTCTGCACGCAGACAATGATACTGTCCGTCAGCGACAGGCGGCCGCCATGCAGCGCATTTGCCTCGATGGGGTCGACCATGGGTTTCTTGCGGGTCTTCGATAGAATGAAGATGATCAGGCCAAGTACTATGCCGCCGATGATAGGACCGGCGAGCACGATCCGCCCGGAAAGATCGCTGCTACTCAGCCGCTCGACGCCGAAGACCAGCACATGCAGCGCCGTGCTAAGAGCGCCGATCAGCGCCACCAGGAGACCCGCGGCGATGCCGATGAAAACGGCGAGGATCACCAGCCCCAGTTCGCCGCGGCGGAACATGGCCCGCAACCGGCTGGCGCGCAGATTGTCGAAGAAGCTCGCCATACTGGGTGCACGGAAAGGCTTGGTCGACATGCTGTTCCTTTTCAGGCGGCGTCAGGCTGCTTCGATCTCGATCTCGAAACGCATCTGATCATAAGCCGGTTCAACATTATCAGGCGTTTCACGCATCACCGTGTCATAATCGAGCGGAATATGCATGTGGGTCAAGATCGCCCGTCTGGGTGCGAATTTCTCGATCCAGCCGAGCGCCTGCTCCAGCGAAAGATGGCTTGGGTGGTAACGGTGCTGCAGCGCGTCGATGACGAGGACATCGAGACCCGCAAGCTTCGGTAGGCTCTCGGCCGGAAAATCGCTGACATCGGTACAATAGGCAACGTCACCAATGCGGAATCCCAGCGAATGCACATCGCCATGCTGCTGCATATGCACGCCAAAAGGTATCGGCCCGCCTGCCCCGTCGATGATAACAGGCGCGTCGATATCCGCGATGATCCGGGGTTCGACGATGGGCGGATAGCTGCTGCCCGGCGGCGTCTCCAGGCAATAGGCGAAACCGTCCCATATGCGCGCCATGGTGACGGGATCGGCATAGATCGGAATGCGGTTTTGCTGAATGGCGAAATAGATGCGCAGATCGTCGATGCCGTGCAGATGGTCGGCATGGGCGTGGGTGTAAAGCACCGCATCGACCGCCTCCACCTTCGCCGCGATCATCTGCTCACGAAAATCCGGGCCGGTATCGATGACGACAGTTGTCCTGCCGCCATCCGGGCCGATCTGCTCCACCATGAAGGCGGTGCGCGTGCGCCTGTTCCTGGGGTTGTCAGGGTCGCAGGCACCCCAGTCGCCGTTGATGCGCGGCACGCCGGGCGACGACGCGCATCCGAGAACCGTGAAGCGGCGACGGTAGATTGCCACGCCTACACCCTTGTCATCTTCGAAAAGCAGCGGAAGGCGTTTTCGGTGGTGATTTCGGCCATGCGCTCATAGGAAACGCCATGCACCTCGGCCAGAACCTCCGCGGTGTTGACCACGTAGGAAGGTTCGTTGCGTTTGCCGCGCCAGCGCTTCGGCGCAAGATAAGGCGCGTCCGTCTCCACCAGCAGCCGGTCCAGCGGCACGGTGGCGGCGATATCGCGGATATCCTGCGATTTCGGGAAAGTCAGAATGCCGGAGAAGGAAACATAACCGCCAAGTTCGACACCGGCTTTCGCCAGCTCAGGACCAGCGGAGAAGCAGTGCAGAATGAAGGGGAATGCTCCCTTTTCGCTCTCGGCGCGCAAAATAGCGGCCATGTCGTCATCGGCACTGCGGCTGTGAATAACGAGCGGCAGCTTCGTTCTCCTTGCCGCCTCGATATGGCGAAGGAGGCCGGTCTTCTGGTCTTCCGGCTTCTGCGTGTCGTAGAAATAATCCAGACCCGCCTCGCCGATCGCCACGATCTTGTCGTGGCTCTCCGCCAGCCGCACCAGATCATCAGCAGAGATATCCAGTTCCTCGGCTGCGCTGTTGGGATGCGTGCCGACCGAGCAGAAGACCGACGGATATTTTTCCGTGATCTTCAAAAGTTCGGGCAACCGGCGCACCCGGGTCGAGATCGTCACCATCTGGCTGACACCCGAAGCATGGGCGCGGGCGATGATATCGTCGCGCTCAGCCTCGAAATCGGGAAAATCCAGATGGCAATGCGTATCGATCAGCATGGTTGTCGCCTTCACGCTTCCGGCGCGACGTAACGCGGGAAAACCGGCTTCGGCGCTTCGAGCGGCGTGCCCGGAACCAGACGGCCGGCTTCGCCCAATACAGCGAAATCACGCTTGTCGGCGGGAGCGGCAACGAGATCGAGCAGCTTGTCGCAGGATTCTGGCATGAAGGGCTGCAAGAGAATGCCGATCTGGCGCACCACTTCCGCCGTCACGTAAAGCACGGTTCCCATGCGCTCGGGATCGGTCTTCTTAAGCGCCCAAGGCTCTTGCGACGCGAAATAACGGTCGGTTTCCGAGACGACGGCGATAATGGCCGCAAGCGCGCGGTGGATGAGCTGCTTGCCCATCTCCTCACGGCAAATCGCCAGCAACCCGTCGGCGGAGGCGAGCATCGCTTTGTCTTCATCGGTGAACTCACCGGGTGTCGGTATCTGGCCGTCGCAATTCTTGACGATCATCGACAGCGAACGGCTGGCGAGATTGCCGATGCCATTGGCGAGATCGGCATTGATGCGGGTGGCGATACCCTCTTCGCTATAGCTGCCGTCCTGGCCGAAGGAGACTTCGCGCAGGAAGAAATAACGGACCTGATCGAGACCGAAATGGTTCACCAGATTGGCCGGATCGACGACATTGCCGAGCGACTTCGACATCTTCTCGCCCTTGTTGAGCAGGAAGCCATGGGCATAGACCCGCTTGGGCAGCGGCAACTTGGCGCTCATCAGGAAGGCTGGCCAGTAGACCGCGTGGAAGCGGATGATGTCCTTGCCGATGATATGCACGTCGGCAGGCCAATATTTGGCGCGCGGACCGTTCTTGTCTTCGATGTAACCGGTGGCGGTGATGTAGTTGGTCAGCGCATCGACCCAGACATACATGACGTGCTTCGGGTCGTTCGGAACCTTGATGCCCCAGTCGAAGGTGGTGCGGGAAATCGACAGATCCTTGAGGCCGGATTTCACGAAGGAGATGATTTCGTTGCGTCGTTCCGACGGACCGATGAATTCAGGGTTTTCCTCGTAAAGCTTCAGCAGCTTGTCCTGATATTCGGAGAGCTTGAAGAAGTAGCTTTCCTCTTCCACCCACTCGACCGGCGTGCCCTGCGGCCCGTAACGAACGCCGTCCGCGCGCACTTCCGTCTCGTCCTCGCCGTAATAGGCCTCGTCGCGCACGGAATACCAGCCGGCATAGCTGCCCTTGTAGATATCGCCGCTATCGGCCATCAGGTTCCAGATATTGCGCGAGGTCTCGTGGTGACGCTCTTCCGTGGTACGGATGAAATCATCGTTCGAGGCGTTGAGCAGCTTGCCCATCTCGCGGAACTGATCGGAATTGCGCTGCGCCAGCTCTTCCGGCGAAATACCTTCCGCCCGCGCTGTCTGCTGCATCTTCTGGCCGTGTTCGTCGGTGCCGGTCAGGAAGAAAACATCCATTCCATCCAGGCGCTGAAAGCGTGCCATGGCGTCCGTCGCAATCAACTCATAGGCATGGCCGATATGCGGCTTGCCGTTAGGATAGGAGATCGCGGTGGTGATGTAGAATGGTGTCTTGTCTGTCATGACGGTCTATCGACTTTACAGGCTGTTTTTTGGATAGACCGCTCTTAAACCATTGTGCGCAGCAGCGAAACAACAACTTCCCCATTTCGGGTATGATTCCTGATCCCGGCACCTAAACCGAACGGATATCTTCCAGAATGGAAAGCACCATCTGCTTCTTGTCGAGATTATAGGCCTGCGCCACGGTGATGCGTTCCGAAAGCGCCGAGGAAAGCCGCGCATGTCTTTCCGCCGCCGCGATATCGCCCTCCATCGCCGCCGCCCTTGCGCGCTCCATCAGCTCTTCCGTCACATGCTCCATGAAGAAGCCGAGGACGATGTCTCCGTCCTTCTGCGCGAGAATCTCCGCAAGCTTGTGCATCTGCTTGCGCGCGCCCGGCCCTTCGGCTCCCATGACCTCGGCAAAGGCCTCGACGATGTCCGAGCCGCCGTAATTCAGCAGCTTGAGCGCCTGCGCGACGCTGCCCTTGGAGGCGGCAAGCAGGGCATCTCGTTTTTCGCCGGATGGGCTGATACCGAGATAATCGAGCGATTGCACCATGGCCGCGTCGGAAAGCGGCAGGAGCCTGAGCGGCATGCAGCGCGAGCGGATGGTCGGCAGCAATTTTCCGGGCGCGTGCGACAGGACGAGAAACATCGCCCGCTTTGGCGGTTCCTCCAGTATTTTGAGGATCGCATTCGCGGCATTGCGGTTGAGATCGTCGGCGGGATCGATGATGACGATGCGCCAGTTGCCGGTGCCAGACGTCTGCGAGAAAAAGTGCCCTGCCCGCCGCACCTCGTCCACGGTGATGGCTGATTTCACACGGCCGGTCTTTTCGTCCACCGGACGGGTGAGATGCAGCAGATTATGCGAGGCGCCTGCGGTGATCTGCCGGCTGACCAGCGATTGCGGATCGGGATCGGCAAGAAAATCCGGCGCCAGCGACGGATCGGGATGGCTGAGCACATGATTGGCAAAACGGAAGGCGAGCGTCGCCTTGCCGATCCCCTCCGGCCCCTCGATCAGAATGGCGTGATGGCCCTTACCTGAGCGATAGGATTGCGCGAGGAACGCTTCCGCCTCTTCATGGCCAAAAAGCTTCGTGTTCTGCTGTGGCGCAATCGCGCCGTCGAGAACGCCCTGAACCTCACTCATGCGCCGCGCCCGCTGCTATTCCCAGCTGTTCAAGCAAAGGCTCGACGAAGGACAGGACATCCTCCGCCACCTTTCCTTCCGGCTGGTCGGCATTGACGATCCGGCAGCGACGCGGTTCGGCGAGCGCAATATCCAGATAGGCTTCCCGCCGCTTCTCGTGGGTTTCGATTTCCTCTTTCTCGAACCGATCAGGCGCAGCGCCCTCATCCGCACGCTTTCTGGCGCGGGCGAGCCCCTTTTCGGCGGCGATATCGAAAATCAGTGTCAGTTCGGGCACGACGCCGTCAATCGCGATGCGTTGCAGGGTTTCGATGAAGTCCGGCTCCAGATTGCCGGTCGTGCCCTGATAAACGCGAGAAGAATCGAGAAACCGGTCGCAGAGGACGATCTCGCCGCGCGCGAGCGCCGGGCGAATGACCTCTTCGACATGGTCGTTGCGGGCAGCCGCAAACAGGATTGCTTCCATGCGCACGCCGAAGGATTCGGCCGCACCCGACAGGATCACATGCCGGACAGCCTCCGCACCCGGCGAGCCACCCGGCTCGCGCGTCACGACCACCTCGAAACCACGGCCGCGAAGCGCCTCGGCAAGGGTGCGAATCTGCGTCGACTTGCCGGCGCCTTCGCCGCCTTCGAAGCTGATGAACAATCCGGTCTTTTCGGCCAATGTCACGTCCTGCGAGGAATTCACGTAAATGTTGAATTGCCTGTTTACAGCATCGAACCGAAATGTGTGAAGCGCTTTTCAGAAAAACCGGTGCCTGAACAAAAGCATAGGAACAAGGCGATGCGTGGAACAGGCTTTCAGAGCCAGAACAGCAGCAGTTCCTTCAGCGCACCCGTTGCATTCTGGGTAAGCGATCCCTTGCCGACCGCCGCCTTCGTATAAAGCGGAACCTCCCGCAACAGGCGCTCACCCGAAAAAATCCTGAGCGTTCCGGCATTTGCGCCAACGTCCAAAGGTGCATTCAGCGGCCAGCGATAGACGATTCGTCCGGAAATACGCTCCGGATTATTGACTGGCACCAGCACGCTGACATCTTCCTTCGGCGAAAGATCGATATGCGCGACATCGCCGCCATAGACGCTGACCGACCCGACAGCCTCGTCCTTGCTGAAAAGATGGCGTTTCTCAAAGGCCGTCAGGCCCCAGTCCACCACCCGGCGGGCTTCCTCCTGCCGCGTCTTGTCGTCCACGATGCCTGAAAGCGCCAGATAGACCCGGCGGCCTTCCCTCTCGGCCGAGACGACGGCGGCAAAACCGCTGCCTTCGGCAAAACCAAGCCCGAGACCATCGATACCGCTGCCCGGCATCAACAGCGTGTTTTTATTGCGCTGGAAAATCCGGTTCCATTCGAAATCCGGCTTGGTGAAAAGCCCGTAACGGTCGGGATAGGTGTCATGCAGATGCTGGGCAAGGCGCACCATGTCCCTGGCCGTCGTCTGGTTGCCGGGATCGGGAAGCCCCGTGGAATTGGTAAAGGTGCTGCGGCTCATGCCAAGTTCGCCCGCCCGCGCCGTCATGCGCTTGGCAAAGGCGGCATCCGAGCCCGTCATGCCTTCGGCGATGACAATGCAGCCATCATTGGCGTTCTGGACGATGATGCCGGTCAAGAGATCATTGATGCTGACGGAGGATTTCAGCGCCGCGAACATGGTCGAGGTGCGCGACGGCGCACCGCCCGTGCGCCAGGCATATTCCGAGACGGGATAAGCGGTCTCAGGCGTCACCTGACCCTTGGACAGCGCATCCAGCACCACCTCCACCGTCATCAGCTTGGCGAGCGATGCAGGTGGAAAAGGCTGATTCTCATTCTGCGAAAGAAGCACCGTTCCCGTTTCGGCATCGACCATATAGGCCTGTTCGGCCTTGGCGATGAAGGGGGCTGTCTGTGATTGCGCCGGGCCTGCACTGAAAAACGCAAGCGCAGCCGCCGTGACGACCGAACAATAGGAGCGATGAATGGCCTTGCGCATGAAACCGCCCAGTCCTGCCTGCCGCAACCGGCTGCCCGCGATAAAGGCGAGAGGCCGGCCGTATCCTTCAATCCGTCAGCGCGACTTCGCCTGCTGACGCTTCACATGGGCGAGTATCGATTGCTCATTGAGCGCGCCACGATCGACGAGCACGCTGTCAAAGGCGCTCGCGGTCCTGGAAACCGTAGCAGATTCTTCGGAATAGGCCGCGGCAAATTTGGAAGACGGCGTCGGCACGCGCAGATAATTGCCGCCGGGGGCAGCCGGCTCACGCATGAAATTGCCTTCCGGACGCTCGGCCAGGATAGGGCCGATTTCCGGCAGGATCGCGAATTGTTCGAAAACCGGCGCCGGGCCATTGACCAGCGGCATGGCCTGAAGCGCCGCATTCTTCTTGGAACCGACGAGCGCCGTCTGGGTAGAGCCGCCATAATTCGGGTTGGAGGTGGGCGCGGGAACGAAATTCGGAGAGGCCGAAGCCACCATCACGCCCGTTGCGATCTGCCCTTCCGGTGCTACACCCGGCGAACGCGATCCCTTCGGAATGTAAGATGCCATCAGATAGGGCATGTCGTGACCGTCAAGCGGTGCGCGGCCGGCATATTGCACCCGCACATTCGCCGTTCCAGTGGCCTTCATGTCCAGAAGATCGGCCGTCTTGCTGGAAACGTCGATCAGGCGGCCTTCATGGAACGGTCCGCGATCGTTGACGCGCACGAGAACCGAAGCGCCATTCTCCATGTTGGTGATGCGCGCGTAGCTCGGCAGGGGAAATGTCGGATGTGCGGCAGAAAGATGTTCTTTGTCGTAGACTTCGCCATTGGCGGTCAGGCGACCATGAAAGGCGGAACCGTACCAGGAAGCAAGACCGGTCTTGTTGTAACCCGGCTCTTCCTTCGGGAAATAACGGCGGCCCTTGACGGTATAGGCATTGCCGACCAGCTCGCGCCCGCCGCCCTTGGGAATGCTTTTGCCATCGGCCACACGCGGGCTGGCTTTGACGCCATATTCGGATTCGGAAAAATATTCCTTGCTGCGCTTGGGTTTAGGCTTGGTCTCGGACGTCGTGGAACACGATGCAGTCGCAGCGCAAAGCACGGAAATTGCGAGCCACTTCACGCCCGACCTGGCGTTGATGCCGAGTTTCTTGACCGAAGAATTCAAATCGTCTGCCCCACGCTGCTATTGGCTCGGAGAACCGCACCCTCACTTGCCTCGATAATTGCCCCTGCCATCGAAGCACCTAACAGTCGTTTAATCTTGTGCATAACGTGGCGAAAATGCGAACGACTTCTGCAAATTCGATAAAATTGTAACGAACGTGGTTAATGATTTCTATCTTTTAAGCCGATCTGTCGGGCCCAATCTACCCACCTCGGCCTCCCTTCCCGACCGCATGCTCAAGGAACAAATGGACGACGACCGCGTTTTCTCCCCGCAAACAACGAGCTTCCGCCGGTTTCGGCTGAGGGAGGAAACATGATCAAGTTTATGAAAACCACAGGTCTGGCGATTGGCATCGCCCTCGTATCCTTCGCCGCACCAATCCCTGCAGGTGCACAGGACATGGAGCTCAGAATCGGCCCTGACGGCGTTCGCCCCGTCATCCGAGATCGTGACCGGGATGTGGACCGCCGTGGCCCGCCCCGCATGCGCGGTTGCAGCGAACGCGAAGCCCGTGCCGCTGCCCGTGAGGCAGGTTTACGCGATCCCGAGGTCGTACGCGTCACGCCGGGTCGTGTCGTCGTTGAAGGCTTCACGCGCCGGGGACCGGATCGCATCACCTTCGCGAATGAACGGGGTTGTCCGGAAATCTGATCAAATTAGCCGCTCGGAACCCGCCGAAAGGCGGGTTTCCCATTCACGCCGATCTCCAGCCATTCCAAAGCAAAGCAACGCGATCGAAGCATCCTTCGTCGCTGCTCTTTTAGAATCATTTTCGGACTGAATGGCAGATGGGGTGGGATTCGAACCCACGGTACGCTCTCACGCACGCCGGTTTTCAAGACCGGTTCCTTAAACCACTCGGACACCCATCCATCGGTGGTGAGGCTTTATAGCGGTTTGAAAAAGGCCGTCAATCCCGCCCGGGCGAGCGGCGCCGTCCTTCTCTTTATGGTTGGCAGATCATTGCCCCGGGGTCGTTGCCGGCGGCAGCAGGGATCCGTCGCCTGAAGGTATCGACGGCACCTGCTGGGCCGAATCGAATAGCGTCAGGCTCAAAACAATTGCGATCAGCACCAGCAAAAGCGCTACGAAGAAAATTCCGGATTTATCCATGCGTCTGCTCATGTCACGTTATGTTAAAGGCGAATATGTGCAATTCGAGGCAATGCAAAGAATAAAGGGAAAGTCTGTCAAGTTGTCTTACAGATTTACCGAGCTCATCTTTTAAAAATCTGCTGATTGAACAAAATTTATGCGCGGGCGTACTGTTTGGGTCGGAAGTGGCCTATCGCGTCAGCACTCTTGTCACTTATATCAAGCCATCGCTCCCGGGCATTGCCCAACTTTCCCCGAGCGATCAACCTGCCCCGCCTATTTGCGGGGCTTTTTTTTATTTGCGATCACAGAGGCTGAAGCACGCCCGAGGGGCCGGCTACGCGCCAGACGTCCTCCCTTCAGACGCCGATGCCCGGTCCGCCATTGCCATGCCGGCCGTCGCCGCGAAGAATATCCTCGAACAGCTTCAGCAGAGCGGGCGGCAAGGTGTCTGACAATTCCGCGATGATTTCATTGGCGCGATTATAGGAATAGATGGCGCAGAGCGTCAGTACCAGGAGCAGGATCCACGGCCAGATCGGTTTGCGCCTTTGCGGCGCTCCATCAGGTTGTTGCGGTAAAGTCATGCGGGCACCTCCCGTTCAGGCCTTCACGCGCGGCTCGCCTCCCGGCGCATAGGCGGTTTTCTGCAGGAAACGGAATATATTGCCGCACTGGGCGCAACGGATCATGAAATCCGTCGGATCGCCCGAGACGCGCTCAGCGCGAAATCCCCCAGGCATTTCATCGATGCGAAAATCGACGTCACGGCGGCTCTTGTCATCCGATTCCGACGCTTCGGCAAAACCCTGATGACCACATTTGGAACATTCGAGCTTCCGGGAATATCTGTCGCGCGCTGCCATATGCCGTCCTTTGCTTGGTGGTTATCAGGTAGCAGCGGCAAAACATCATTTCAATGCCGATCGCCTCAGGTTAAAGCTTTGCACGGCTATTTCCCGTCCCGGAGAATCATCCGGCGGCCAACCGCATATGGAAGTCCATGAAAGACCAGAAACCCCTGCTTTCATCGTCAGTCATGCTCCGGACCGCCCTCATCGCCGGAATTCTTCTCATCTTTCTCGGCGCGCTCAATGTCGGCATCAAATGGTACGGCGAGCGGATTCTCCAGGCGGGCCATACGGCGGCCACCGAGGACGTGGAGATCGTCATCGGCAACGACCGGCTGAAGCTTGCGAAAAACACCCTGCGAGCGCCTTCCGAGCGCCTCAGCGGAGAACGCGAACGCATCGATCTTTATCTAAGCTGGCCGGACCTCAGGGGCTATGAGGATGCGAATCGCTCTGTTTTCGATGATCCGACGCAGGCGGCGGGGTTGATTTTCATCCAGCTTTCGCAAAGCACCATGTCGGAGGATATGTCCGGTCGCTTCGCGCCGATCTATTCACGCCTGACAGAGGGAGAGCCGGTGCCGCTGAAGCACGGCCTCGTGCTGCACCGTCTGCGCGCCGATTCCGGCTACGGCAAGGAAGTCATATTGACGGGCGAGCGTGAGGGCGGCAACGCCTATGTGGTGCGCTGCCTCCTGCCGCAACCGCCGCAGGAGGCCACTGACAGCGATTGCCAGAGGGATATTCACACCGGACAGGATCTCAGCCTGTTCTATCGTTTCTCCTCCGCCCTGCTGCCACAATGGCAAAAGCTGGATGCGAATGTGAAAAACTATATCGAGCGACGCCTCGTAAAAGACGGAAATCCGTGACACGGCACGGCACAGATTGTGTGCGAAAAGTCGCATTTTATGGGAGGCAGATACCTTTCATAAACCACTTGGTAACGCCATCCCGATAAAGTTTCGTCTCGGAGCATCGGGCGGGGCGTGTCCGAGCGGAACATAAATATGCGATTGAAGAGTTCAGCAGTGTTGAAAAGTCTATCTGGAGCACATTCGCGCAAAGCGGGTGCAACGTCTTTCGTGAGGTTTATTGCGTTAACCCTTGCTGCGGCGTTCATAACCGCAACATCCGTTCAGACCGCAAAGGCCGACCCGAAATATGCGGGTATCGTCATCGACGCCAAGACCGGCAAGGTCCTCTATGGTGAGGATCCTGACGGCCTGCGTTATCCAGCCTCGCTGACGAAGATGATGACGCTTTACCTGACGTTCGAAGCACTCAATACCGGACGCATCTCGCTTGATTCCAAGGTGCCGGTTTCCGCCAATGCCGCCAAGGAGCCACCATCCAAGCTCGGCGTGCGCGCCGGCGGCAGCATCACCGTGGAACAGGCTATCCTTGCGCTCGTCACCCGTTCTGCAAATGACATGGCAACCGCGCTCGGCGAATATATCGGCGGCTCGGAAGACCGCTTTGCCAGAATGATGACCGCCAAAGCCCGTGCACTCGGCATGACCCGCACGACCTATCGCAACGCCAACGGCCTGCCCAACACGGCGCAGATGACGACGGCGCGCGACCAGGCCCGCCTCGGCGTGGCGCTTCGCCAGCATTTTCCGCAATATTACGGCTATTTCTCCACCCGCACCTTCAACTTCGGCAAGCAGGTTATCGGCAACCATAACCGCCTCGTCGGAACCGTGAAGGGCGTGGATGGCATCAAGACGGGCTACACCCGCGCAGCCGGCAGCAACCTTGCCACGTCGGCGCAGATCGACGGTCGCTCGATCGTCGCTGTCGTTCTCGGCGGCCGTTCGAGTGCTGCCCGTGACGCGACCATGCGCAAGCTTGTTGCTACTTACCTGCCGCAGGCATCGCGCGGCGGCAACAGCAACCTGATCGCCCAGACGCGTTCTGCTCCGGTCGAAGAACCCGTTGCCGTGGCTGCAGCTGTGCCTTCCGTGGCCGTCGCAGCGACCGATTCCGGTCTTCCGCATGCAGGTCCCGTTCCGCAAACCCGTTACGAGGAAGCGCCGGTCACCGCCTTTGCGGGCTCCTCTTCCAATGCAGCCGTCAAGGCCATGGAAGCCGCCACCTGGCAGAAGGGCAAGGATCCGATTGCTCAGGCACCCGCTGCACCGGACCGCAAGTTGATCACCAACTCGACCAAGGTGGACAATATTACCACGGCGTCTGTCGCCTCCGCCCCTTCTGTTTCGGCTCGATCCGAGGCTCCGCAAGGCGGCTGGGTAATCCAGATCGGCGCATCACCGGACGAAAATTCCGCCCGCGGCCTGTTGCAGAACGCGCAGGAAAAAGGCGGCGCGGCATTGCGCTCCGCAAAACCCTTCACGGTCGCCTTCAGCAAGGACGGCTCCCAGATCTACCGCGCCCGTTTCGGCGGCTTTGATGGCCAGAACGCTGCGGTGAATGCATGTAATGTACTGAAAAAGAAAGGCGTCAGCTGCTGGGCGTCACTCCAGTAACTGATGTTTCCGCAGGCGGTGCTTCATTGTCGAAACATCGCCTGTCTCCTCGAATTGTGTAATGAGTAGCGAGGCTTTCCAAGATGGCAGTCAACGAGAATTATTCGGACATTGCGTCTGGCAATGGGCATGGCAGCCTGTCGGTTCTGCATCCCATTCACGAGGCGGCAATGCGTATCGCCGATCTCGGTCTCAACCGTTCCAAGGCAAAAACACGCGATCTCGTGGCGCTGCTTCTGTCGCATGGCGCCCGCGCCTGGCGCTCCAATCAGCCGGAAGCAAACATCCACCTTCATGTCGCGAGCCGTTCGGGTCGCGCTCCGGTCCATATTCGGATTCGCTGAAAATCAAACGTAGCTGATACGACAAAAGAAAAACCCCGCGGAGCCTGAGCACCGCGGGGTTTTTCTTGATTGGTACCCGAAGATGACGAGGCGGCTTACGCCTCGTTCTCCGGTGCCTCCGGCGTATCCGGCAGATCGTCGGCGGCATCTTCGCCATTACCGTTCTCTGCTTCGTCGTCGCCTTCCGGCTCGTTGATGCGCTCCACGGAAACCACCTTCTCATCCTTCGCGGTAGAGAAGATCGTCACACCCTTGGTGGCGCGGCTGGCGATGCGGATGCCGTTGACCGGCACGCGGATGAGCTGCCCGCCATCGGACACCAGCATGATCTGGTCGCCTTCGTCCACGGGGAAGGCCGCAACCAGTTCGCCGATCTCGTTGGTCTTCGAGGTGTCAGTGGCGCGGATACCCTTGCCGCCGCGGCCCGAGGTGCGGAAGTCGTAAGAGGAGGAGCGCTTGCCGAAGCCCTTCACGGAAACCGTCAGCACGAATTCTTCACGTGCCTTCAGTTCCTGATAACGCTCTTCGCTCAGTTCACCCTCTTCCGTCACTTCCTCGCCAACGAGTGCGATATCGTCCTCATCGACGCCTGCGGCACGCCGCTCAGCAGCCGAGCGCTTCAGATAGGCTGCACGCTCCCACGGCTCCGCTTCCACATGCCCGACAATGGTCATGGAGATGATGCGGTCGCCTTCGGCCATGTTGATGCCGCGCACGCCGACGGAGTTGCGGCCGGCAAAGACGCGCACATCGTCCACGGGGAAGCGGATGCACTGGCCGAGCGCGGTCGTCAGCAGCACGTCATCGCGGTCCGTACAGGTTTCGACGGAGAGGATTTCATCGCCCTCCTCGTCCAGCTTCATGGCGATCTTGCCATTGCGGTTGACCTGCACGAAATCGCCGAGCTTGTTGCGGCGAACCGTGCCGCGTGTCGTCGAGAACATCACGTCAAGCGTTTCCCAGGTGGTCTCATCCTCGGGCAACGGCATGATGGTGGTGATGCGCTCTCCGGGCTCCAGCGGCAACATGTTGATCAGGGCCTTGCCCTTGGACTGCGGCGTGCCGATCGGCAGACGCCAGACCTTTTCCTTGTAGACGATGCCACGCGAGGAGAAGAACAGTACCGGCGTATGGGTATTGGCAACGAAGAGGCGATTGACGAAATCCTCGTCGCGCGTCGCCATGCCAGAACGGCCCTTGCCGCCGCGACGCTGCGCCCGGTAGGTGGTCAGCGGCACACGCTTGATGTAGCCGAGATGCGAAACGGTGACGACCATGTCTTCGCGGGCGATGAGGTCCTCATCGTCCATGTCGGGGCCGCCCTCGACGATCTCGGAACGGCGCGGCGTGCCGAACTCGTTGCGGATCGCGATGAGCTCTTCCGTGACGATCTGCATGATGCGCAGGCGTGACGACAGGATCTCAAGATATTCGCTGATTTCCGCGCCGATCTTGTTCAGCTCGTCGCCGATTTCATCGCGACCAAGTGCGGTGAGGCGGGCAAGGCGCAATTCGAGAATGGCGCGCGCCTGCTCTTCGGAGAGATTGTAGGTGCCGTCTTCATTGATGCGGTGACGCGGATCGTCGATCAGACGGATCAGGCTTTCCACTTCCTGCGCCGGCCAGCGCCGGGTCATCAACTCCTCGCGGGCCGAAGCCGGATCGGGAGCGTGACGGATGACGCGGATGACCTCATCGATATTGGCGACGGAAATCGCCAGACCGACCAACACATGCGCACGCTCGCGCGCCTTGCGCAGCAGGTACTTCGTGCGGCGGCTGACGACATCCTCGCGGAAGGAGACGAAAGCGCGCAGCATGTCGAGCAGCGTCATCTGTTCCGGCTTGCCGCCGTTCAGCGCCACCATGTTGCAGCCGAAGGAGGTCTGCAGCGGTGTGTAGCGATAAAGCTGGTTCAGGATGACATCGGCATTGGCGTCGCGCTTCAGCTCGATGACGACGCGATAACCCTGGCGGTCGGATTCGTCGCGCAGGTCGGAAATGCCCTCGATGCGCTTTTCCTTGACCAGTTCGGCCATCTTCTCGATCATCGACGACTTGTTCACCTGATAGGGAACCTCGGTGATGATGATCTGCTCGCGGTCGCCACGCATCGGTTCGATGGTCGCGCGGCCGCGCATGATGACCGAACCGCGGCCCGTCTCGTAAGCTGAGCGGATGCCGGAGCGGCCCATGATCAGAGCACCGGTCGGGAAATCCGGGCCGGGAATGATCTGCATCAGTTCGGGCAGTTCGATCGCCGGATTTTCGATCAGCGCGATACAGCCGTCGATGACTTCGGACAGATTGTGCGGCGGAATATTGGTGGCCATGCCGACGGCGATGCCGCCTGCCCCGTTGACCAGGAGGTTCGGGAACTTGGCCGGAATGACGACCGGTTCCTGCAAGGTGCCGTCATAGTTGTCGCGGAAATCGACCGTTTCCTTGTCGAGATCGTCGAGCAGCGAATGGGCGGCCTTTTCCAGACGGCATTCGGTATAACGTTCGGCCGCCGGCGGATCCCCGTCGATGGAGCCGAAGTTACCCTGCCCGTCAATCAGCGGCAGGCGGAGCGACCAGTCCTGCGCCATACGCGCCAGCGCGTCATAAATCGCCGAATTGCCGTGCGGATGGAATTTACCCATCACGTCACCGGTAACGCGGGCGCATTTGACGTATTTCTTGTTCCAGTCGATGCCGAGTTCGGACATGCCGTAAAGAATACGGCGATGAACCGGCTTCAGGCCGTCTCGCACATCGGGAAGCGCGCGGGAAACGATAACGCTCATGGCGTAATCGAGATACGACCGCTGCATTTCCTCCATGATGGAAATCGGTTCAATGCCTGGCGGAAGTTTTCCGCCGCCGGGGGGGCTCTGGTCAGTCAAAACGGATCACATTCTCTGTTAAGAATCGGATGGATTTTTATAGCGGAAACAGCCACGTTAAGCCAATTTCCCGGCGAGTTTTGAACAGTCTTTTGCGTCATTTGCAAGACATACACCGCTTTTCGCCATTTAGGTCAGCAAAAGCGTCGCCACTCCCTTTTAAAGCGATTGCGACTTGCGTAGTCTCACGCGCAAAAAGGCAATAAGCGGGGAAAAAATGGCCAGCAGCGAAACGCTCATCAACGCGCTTACCACACTTCTGGTCACACTCGATCCGCCGGGTCTCGCCCCCGTCTTCCTGGCGCTCACCGCCGGCATGAACCGCGACCAGCGCAGCCAGGTGGCGCTGCGCGGTTCCATCATCGCCTTCGGCATTCTCGCCGTCTTCGCGCTCTTCGGCCTTGCGATCCTCAACCTGCTCGGCATTTCGCTGGGCGCCTTCCGCATCGCCGGCGGCCTTCTGCTGTTCTGGATCTCCTTCGAGATGATTTTCGAGAAGCGCCAGGAACGCAAGGAAAAGACTTCCGAAATCGCCATCACCAAGGACCACCTCCACAATCTGGCGGTCTTTCCGCTGGCGCTGCCCCTGATCGCCGGACCGGGCGCCATTTCCGCCACCGTGCTGCTTGCCGGCTCAATGAAGACCACCGTCGAGATGGTGGTGCTCATCCTGATCCTCGCTTTCGCCATGGCCCTTGTTTATGCCGCGCTCATCGTTTCGGAGCGGATGGACCGCTTTCTCGGCAATACCGGCCGCGCGATCCTTACCCGACTGCTCGGCGTTCTGCTTGCGGCGCTTTCCGTGCAATTCGTGGTCGATGGCATAAAATCGGCCTTCGCGTTCTGAGCCGCTTCGCGACACTAGCGCAATAAATTCCCGCCAACCGCTGAAATGCCGGAAAATCCTCCCTTTAAATCCGCCCTCTGCTTCGGCTAAAAGACGCATGTTTTTTCGGATTCGAAAGTTATCTCCATGCGTTCCACGCTGCGCCGCCTCATCCCGGATGCCGCACCCGTCAGCAACAGGGAAAGGCTACGCTCCGCAACCGGCGCCTTTGTCGGCATCCTGCTGACCGGCCTTTTGGGAAGTCTTGCTCTCCGTTTCGATCCCACCCTGCCAGCCATGATCGCGCCGATGGGCGCTTCGGCCGTGCTTTTGTTTGCCGTGCCCTCCAGCCCGCTGGCGCAGCCATGGTCGATCCTCTGCGGCAACCTCGTTTCGGCTTTCGTTGGTGTGACCGTGGCGCTGCTGGTTCCGGATTTGTTTCTTGCCAGCGCGCTCGCCATCAGCCTCGCCATCGCCGCCATGATAGCGCTGCGCTGCCTGCACCCGCCAAGCGGTGCTGTCGCACTGACTGCCGTCCTCGGCGGCCCTGCCGTGCACAGCCTCGGCTATGGTTTCCTGCTGTGGCCGGTCGCCGGAAATTCGCTGATCCTTCTTGCTTTGGCCCTCGCCTATAACAATGCCACCGGTCGCGCCTATCCGCACGGCCTGAAGCTCGGCAAGGCCGCCCACGGTACCACGGATCCGACACCCATCCAGAAAATCGGCTTTTCCTCCACCGATCTCGACGAAGTGCTGAAGGAATATGACGAGTTCATCGATATCGACCGCGATGCGCTGGAAACCATCCTGCGCAGGACCGAGTTGCGTTCCTACCGGCGTCGCGCGCTGCATCTCGATTGCGAAAGCGTCATGTCACGCGACGTGGTCGGTGTTGCTCCTGACGACAGCCTGCGCCACGCCCATGCGCTGATGCACAGCCATCATTTCAAGGCGCTGCCCGTCACCAATGACAGGGCCGAAATCGTCGGCATCGTCACCCAGACGGACTTTCTGGAAAAGGCGAGCTGGAGAAACGGTCGTCCCTCCATCGGTTTCCTGCAGCGGCTGCGCCTCATCCTCTCAGGCGCAAGCGCACCCAATGATACGGTCAAGGACATCATGACATCACCGGTGAAAACCGTGCGACCGGAAACCTCCATCGAGGAAGCCATCATCCGCTTTGCGGAGGAAGGGCTGCATTATCTGCCGGTGATCGATGCCAGGGGCAAGATGGTGGGCATCGTGTCGCAATCCGATGTCATGGTCGCGATGCTGGCGGACAAAGTCGCGGCATAGCTTGCCGCGACGTGGAAGTATCCTCCTCTCAGGAGGAACCGGCAAAGCCTGAAGTCAGCGTCTCGCCTTCAGGAGGCGCTGCCACAGCGTACCGCCGAAGAACCGACCGAGTACGACAAAATAGGCGATGATCAGCGCGAAGGCGATAAAGGCGGGCGCGCCGTTGAGGGCAAAACCTTCGGGCGTTCGCCCACCCGCGACCGTCGCGACCAGAAATCCGGCGGCGAAAAACGCCGTCCAGAAATCGAGGAAAAAAGCGAGAATGATGCGCCAGGTGGCGGGCTGTTTCGGCTGCACGGTTTCGTCAGTCAAGCTCACCTCCTGTCACGCGTTTCTTGATCCACCGTCCGATCAGAACGGGATGTCGTCGTCCATGTCATTGGAGAAGCCGCCGGCGGGCTGGCTGCCGCCACGGGCAGAGCCGCCGCGCGACGAGGACTGCTGGTCGTAACCGCCGCCATAGCTGGAGCCGCCGCCGCTGCCATAATCGTTGCCGCCGCCGAAATCGCCACCGCCGCTGCGGGCAGCACCGCCGCCCTCGCCGCGACCGTCAAGCATGGTCAGCGTGGAGTTGAAGCCCTGCAGCACGATTTCGGTGGAGTAACGGTCGTTACCGGTCTGGTCCTGCCATTTGCGGGTCTGCAGCTGGCCTTCGATATAGAGCTTGGCGCCCTTCTTGACATATTGCTCGACGACCTTGCACAGGCCTTCGTTGAAAACCACGACGGTGTGCCATTCGGTCTTTTCCTTGCGCTCGCCGCTATTGCGGTCACGCCAGGTCTCCGAGGTGGCGATGCGCAGGTTGGCGATGGGGCGGCCATCCTGCGTCCGGCGGATTTCGGGATCAGCGCCCACGTTCCCGATCAGAATTACCTTGTTTACGCTACCAGCCATCTCGTCATCCTGTCCGCCGGCCATCATGACCGGCAATTGCATTTCAAAAAATTTGCCACACAATAGCTGCCGCCGCCCGCAAAGGGCACCGCAAGCATGGAACTATCCACAAAGAATAATCTTAAGCTGCGGGAGCGGACATTCGCGCTTGCATTTCGTTCCTTTTTTGTTCTATTAAATCGCAGATTTCGAGTCAAGCTTTCCGAAAAGCTGCGACCGAGAGGGAATAGACCTCGACACACCCGGCTGCGTCACTACATAAGGACGCGCTGCCATCAAGCCTGTTATTTTTGTCCGAGCCTTGTCATGAGTGAACTGAAGACGATTTCCATCCGTGGCGCCCGCGAGCATAACCTCAAGGGCATCGATCTGGATTTGCCGCGCAACAAGCTGATCGTCATGACCGGCCTTTCCGGCTCGGGCAAGTCTTCGCTTGCCTTCGATACGATCTATGCCGAAGGCCAGCGCCGTTATGTCGAAAGCCTCTCGGCCTATGCGCGCCAGTTCCTGGAGATGATGCAGAAGCCGGATGTCGACCAGATCGACGGCCTGTCGCCGGCAATCTCCATCGAGCAAAAGACCACCTCGCGCAACCCGCGCTCCACGGTCGGCACGGTCACCGAGATCTACGATTATATGCGCCTTCTCTTCGCGCGTGTCGGTGTCCCCTATTCGCCAGCCACCGGCCTGCCGATCGAAAGCCAGACTGTCAGCCAGATGGTCGATCGCATTCTCGCTTTCGAGGAAGGTACGCGTCTTTATATTCTTGCGCCGATAGTCCGCGGCCGCAAAGGCGAATATAAGAAGGAACTCGCCGATCTGATGAAGAAGGGCTTCCAGCGCGTCAAGGTGGATGGCCAGTTCTACGAAATCGCCGACGTTCCTGCTCTCGACAAGAAATACAAGCACGACATCGACGTGGTGGTCGATCGCGCCGTCGTGCGCCCGGACATGGCAGCACGCCTTGCCGACAGTCTCGAGACCTGCCTCAAGCTCGCCGACGGGCTGGCGATTGCGGAATTTGCTGACAAGCCTTTGCCACCGGAAGAAACCGCCGCTGGCGGCTCCGCCAACAAGTCGCTCAACGAGACTCATGAGCGGGTGCTGTTTTCGGAAAAATTCGCCTGCCCCGTTTCCGGCTTCACCATTCCGGAAATCGAGCCCCGGCTGTTCTCCTTCAACAACCCCTTCGGCGCCTGCCCGAGCTGCGATGGCCTTGGCTCGCAGCAGAAGGTGGATGAAAACCTGATCGTTCCGGAACCGGCACGAACGCTGCGGGACGGCGCGATAGCTCCCTGGGCCAAATCCTCCTCGCCCTATTATAACCAGACGCTGGAAGCGCTCGGCAAGGCCTTCGGCTTCAAGCTCTCCAGCAAATGGTCCGATCTTTCGAAGGACGCACAGCACGCCATCCTGCAGGGCACCGAGGAAAAGATCGAATTCAACTACCAGGACGGCGCCCGCTCCTACAAGACGGTGAAGAATTTCGAAGGCATCGTGCCCAATCTGGAGCGTCGCTGGAAAGAGACCGACAGCGCCTGGGCGCGTGAGGAAATCGAACGCTACATGTCGGCGGCCCCCTGCCCGGCCTGCGCCGGTTATCGCCTGAAGCCGGAAGCGCTCGCCGTCAAGATCAACAAGCTGCATATTGGTGAAGTCACCGAAATGTCGATCCGCACGGCGCGCGACTGGTTTGAAGTGCTGCCGGAAAACCTCAACGCCAAGCAGAACGAAATCGCAGTCCGCATCCTCAAGGAAATCCGCGAGCGCCTGCGCTTCCTCAATGATGTCGGACTGGATTATCTCAGCCTGTCGCGCAATTCCGGCACGCTTTCCGGCGGTGAAAGCCAGCGTATCCGTCTGGCCTCGCAGATCGGCTCGGGCCTGACAGGCGTTCTCTATGTTCTCGACGAGCCGTCAATCGGCCTGCACCAGCGCGACAACGCCCGCCTGCTCGATACGCTGAAACATCTGCGCGATATCGGCAATACTGTCATCGTGGTCGAACATGACGAAGACGCCATTCTGACGGCCGATTATGTCGTCGATATCGGCCCGGCCGCCGGCATTCATGGCGGTCAGGTGATTGCCGAAGGATCACCGCAGGAGGTGATGGCCAATCCGAAATCGCTGACCGGCAAATATCTTTCGGGCGAACTCGGCGTCGCCGTGCCGGCTGAGCGTCGCAAGCCCAAGAAAGGCCGCGAAATCAAGGTGTTTGGCGCGCGCGGCAACAACCTGAAGAATGTCACGGCAGCTGTGCCGCTCGGTGTTTTCACTGCCGTAACCGGCGTTTCGGGCGGCGGCAAATCCACATTCCTGATCGAGACGCTTTATAAATCGGCGGCGCGCCGGGTGATGGGTGCGCGCGAAATCCCGGCCGAGCACGACCGCATCGATGGTTTCGAATTCATCGACAAGGTGATCGATATCGACCAGTCGCCGATTGGCCGCACGCCGCGTTCCAACCCGGCCACCTATACCGGTGCGTTCACGCCGATCCGCGACTGGTTCGCCGGTCTGCCGGAAGCCAAGGCGCGCGGTTACGCGCCGGGCCGTTTCTCCTTCAACGTCAAGGGCGGCCGCTGCGAGGCCTGCCAGGGCGATGGCGTCATCAAGATCGAGATGCACTTCCTGCCTGACGTTTACGTCACCTGCGATGTCTGCCACGGCAAGCGTTATAATCGCGAGACGCTTGACGTCACCTTCAAGGGCAAATCCATCGCCGACGTGCTGGATATGACGGTGGAGGAAGGCGTGGAATTCTTCGCCGCCGTGCCGGCTGTGCGCGACAAGCTGCAATCGCTTTTCGATGTCGGCCTCGGTTATATCAAGGTCGGCCAGCAGGCCAATACGCTCTCCGGCGGCGAAGCGCAGCGCGTCAAGCTCGCCAAGGAACTGTCCAAGCGCTCCACCGGTCGCACGCTCTACATTCTCGACGAGCCGACGACCGGCCTGCATTTCCACGATGTCAACAAGCTGCTCGAAATGCTGCATGCGCTTGTGGAACAGGGTAATTCCGTCGTGGTGATCGAGCACAATCTCGAAGTCATCAAGACGGCGGACTGGATCATCGATATCGGGCCTGAAGGCGGCACGGGCGGCGGCGAAGTGGTGGCGACCGGTACGCCGGAAGACATCGTGAAAGTCGAGCGTTCCTATACCGGTCACTTCCTGAAGGAGCTTCTGGAGCGCCGGCCGGCCGGAAAACGGGAGGCTGCGGAGTAATCCGCAGCTTTCGTCGCAAAGGTTCGAAAGGCCGAAGGCCGGAGGAGGAACAGCATATGTCGACATCAGGCACGATCCGCACCGGTATCGGCGGCTGGACCTTCGAGCCCTGGGAAGGCACGTTTTACCCCGAAAAATTGCCGAAGAAGCGCCAATTGGAGCACGCCAGCCGGCAGCTCACGGCCATTGAGGTGAACGGCACCTATTACAGCAGCCAGAAACCGGAGACCTTCGCCAAATGGGCTTCCGAAGTGCCCGAGGATTTCGTCTTCTCGCTAAAGGCAAGCCGCTTTGTCACCAACCGCAGGGTTCTGGCCGAAGCCGGTGAATCGATGATGAAGTTCCTGACGCAGGGGCTGACCGAACTCGGATCCCATCTCGGTCCCATCCTCTGGCAATTCGCACCGACGAAAAAATTCGACGCGGAGGATTTCGGCGCATTTTTGTCCCTGTTACCTGAGAAGCAGGACGGTATTCGTCTTCGCCATGTCGTCGAGGTGCGCAACCCGACATTTCAGGTTCCGGAATTCATCGATCTTCTCGCCAAGCACAAGGTCGCCGTCGTCTGCGCCGACCATCATGACTATCCGATGCTGCCTGACGTGACGGCCGATTTCGTCTATTGCCGCCTGCAGAAGGGCGAGGACGACATCAAGACCTGTTATCCGAAAAAAGAAATCGACCACTGGGCCGAGCGGGTAAAGACCTATGCCAAGGGCGGCATGCCGGACGATCTACCGCTGATCGCCGCCGAGCGAAAAGTCGAAAAGACACCGCGCGACGTCTTCGCCTTCTTCATCACCGGCGGCAAGGTCAATGCGCCCAATGGTGCGCAGGAACTGCAAAAGGCGGTCTGAGCGCTTTCAGCCCGCCATTTCTTTCGTCGGGCTGAAATCGATTGTCGCAAAAGCGGCCTCGATCACTTCCGGCCCTGCCCCCGGCCGGGTGGCGTCGCTGGAGAGGATTTGCCGAAAACGACGCGCGCCGGGCATGCCCTGAAACAGTCCGACCATGTGGCGGGTGACGTGGTTGAGACGTCCGCCTGCGGCGATATAGTCGGCGGCATAGGCCATCATCGCGTCTCGCAGCGCCATCCAGTCCGGCTGCCGAGCCTCTTCGTCATAGATGCGATGGTCGACATCGGCAAGAATGGACGTATTGTGATAGGCGGCCCGGCCGAGCATCACGCCATCCATATGCTGGAGATGTTCGCTCGCCTGATCCAGATCGGCGATACCGCCATTGATGCCGATAAAGACGTCAGGGTTCTCCCGCTTCATGCGATAGACGAGATCATAATCGAGCGGTGGCACTTCGCGGTTTTCCTTCGGCGAAAGCCCTTGCAGCCAGGCTTTTCGCGCATGAACCCAGACGGCGTCCGCGCCTGCCGCAACAACCCGCTTCAGAAAATCCGGCAAAACCGCTTCCGGCTGCTGATCATCCACGCCGATCCGGCATTTCACCGTAACCGGCACGCGGGCGACAGCCTTCATTGCGGCGACACATTGCGCCACCACATCAGGCTCGCGCATCAGGCACGCACCGAAAGTGCCGGATTGCACCCGATCCGAGGGACAGCCGACATTGAGATTGATCTCATCATAGGCGTAGTCCCCGGCGATCCGCACGGCTTCGGCAAGCTTGGCCGGATCAGACCCGCCAAGCTGCAGGGCGACGGGATGTTCCTGAGGATGATAGCCGAGCAGCCTGTCACGCTGACCATGGATGATGGCGTCGGCGACGATCATTTCGGTGTAAAGCAGCGCGCGCTTCGACAATTGCCGGTGCAGAAATCTGCACCTCGTGTCGGTCCAGTCGATCATCGGGGCCACGGCGAAGATTTTTTCGCCGCTTGCAAGCGCTTGTCTGTACATGGATTAACCTCTTTGCGCCGGCTTCTACAGCAAAGGACCGCAAAAAGCCAGTTTTGCAGGCAGGGTCATTTTGAACTGGAAATCGCCCCGGAATCGCGGGACAAGAATTGCACCCAAAAAAGACGACAGGAAATCCACATGGCCGCCACCGTCATCCCCGCTCCAAAACCCGTTCTCCTGCCCGTTGAAGGCACGGGCGACCTGTTTCCCGTACGGCGGGTCTATTGTGTCGGCCGCAATTATGCCGATCACGCCATAGAGATGGGCCACGATCCTTCGCGCGAGCCGCCCTTTTATTTCCAGAAAAACCCGGACAATCTGCTGCCATCAGGACGGGATTTCCCCTATCCGCCGCTGTCATCCAACGTACATTACGAAGTCGAATGCGTCGTGGTGCTGAAAAGCGGCGGTTCCGATATTCCGGCGGCCGAGGCGCTGAACCATGTCTGGGGTTATGCCGTCGGAATAGACATGACCCGTCGGGACCTTCAGGACGGTCTTAAGAAGATGGGGCGTTCCTGGGAAGGCGCGAAGGCTTTCGAATATTCCGCGCCGATTTCGGCCATCGTCCCCGCAGACAAGATCGGCCATCCCGCGACGGGTGCGATCTGGCTCGACGTCAATGGCGAACGCAAGCAGACGGGCGACCTCGCCCAGATGATCTGGAAAGTGCCGGAAGTGATTGCCGAGCTTTCCAAGCTGTTCACGCTTGCCGCCGGTGACGTCATCATGACCGGCACGCCGGCCGGCGTCGGCCCCATCGTGCGCGGCGACCGGATCGAATGCGGCGTCGAGGGTGTCGGCACGCTTGCCGTGACGGTTGCCTGAAGGCAGTCAGAAAAAACCAAAAGGGAGGACACCACCATGCCGCTTTACCGCCTTGCCGACCGGGTGCCGCAGACCCCTGCCCCGGATAGCTACTGGGTAGCGCCCGACGCCAATGTCATCGGCTCGGTCACGCTCGGCGAGGATGTCGGCATCTGGTTCGGCGCAACGCTGCGCGGCGATAACGAGCCGATCAGCGTCGGGCGCGGCACCAATATTCAGGAAGGCGTGATGGTGCACAGTGATCCCGGCTTTGCCGCTGTCATCGGCGAAATGTGCACCATCGGCCACCACGCCATCGTACATGGCTGCACCATCGGCGATAATTCGCTCATCGGCATGGGGGCGACGATCCTGAACGGCGCAAAGATCGGCCGCAACTGCCTCGTTGGCGCCAATGCGCTGGTGACGGAGGGCAAGGAATTCCCGGACAATTCCCTGATTGTCGGCTCGCCGGCGCGCGCCATCCGGACGCTGGACGATGAAGCCGTCGCAGGGCTCCGCCGCTCGGCGGAAAAATACATCGAAAACTGGAAGCGTTTTTCGAAGGATCTGGCGATCGTCGAGGGATAGGAAACGGCGGGCATCCACGCCCGCCCCGCCTCGAGACTAAGCCGAGCAGGCGGCGCAGAGACCGCGAATTTCAATGGTTGTCTTTTCCGCCTTGAACTTGCTGTCCTTTACCCAGCGCTCAAGGCGGTGGTCGATCTCATGATCGTGAAACTCCGTCACCTGCCCGCAGGATTCGCAGATGGCGAAAGCGACAGTCCCATGGTGGTGCGAGCAGCACTCCGCCTGCGTATGGGTGCAGGCAACAAAGGCGTTGAGGCTCTCAAGCCGGTGCACGAGACCAAATTCCACCAGCTTTTCCAGCGCCCGATAAACCTGCAGCGGCGCGCGAAAACCATCGTCCCGCAGCTTGTCGAGGATCATATAGGCGCTGAGCGGCTGATGCGCGTTTGAGAGAGCATTCATGACCAGCGACTGGTTTTTGGTGAGGTTCTGCTGGGTCTGCACATTCATGACTTGCCTCCTTCATCCGCGGCGCGGGAAAAACCCGGCGCCGGCAACAGGCTTATAACGAAGAGGATCATCGCGGCAACCACGATGGAAGGGCCGGACGGCGTATCGTAAGTGAGCGATCCGAACAAGCCGCCAACAACGGCAACAGCACCGATCAGCGAAGCCACCACCGCCATCACCTCTGGCGTCGCGGAAAAACGTCTGGCGGTCGCCGCCGGTATGATGAGCAGCGAGGTGATGAGCATGATGCCGACCACCTTCATGGCAATGGCGATCACCAGCGCCATCAAGAGCGTAAAGATCAGCTTTGCACGCTCCGGGTTCAACCCCTCGGCCTCGGCCAATTCTGTATTCACGGTGGAGGCGAGCAGCGACCGCCACAGGAAGACCATGGAGACGATGACCACCAGCCCACCGCCCCAGATCAGGGCGATATCGCTGCGGGTAACAGCGAGAATATCGCCAAACAGGAACGAGACGAGGTCGATACGCACCCAACTCATGAAAGCGACGATGACAAGACCGATCGCCAGCGCCGAATGGGACAATATGCCAAGCAGTGCATCGGAGGAGAGCGCCTGCCGGCGTTGCAAGAAGAGCAGCAGGATCGACACGGCCGACGCGACCAGAAAGACGCTGACGATGAGGTTGAGCTGCAACAGCAGCGAGAGCGCGACGCCGAGCAGCGCCGAATGGGCCATCGTATCACCGAAATAGGCCATGCGCCGCCAGACGACGAAACAGCCGAGAGGACCGGCAGTGAGCGCGACGCCGATACCGGCGACCATGGCGCGAATGAAGAAATCGTCAAACATGGCGCTCTCCCTGCCGCTGGCTGGAGGAAATATGATCCTCATGCTCATGCTCATGCTGATGGCCGCAGCCGCATTCGCCATGGTCGCCATGATGGTGGCCATGGTCATGCATATGGTGGTGGCCATCCTCGGGGTGGCAATGATCGGTCACTGAACCATCCGCGTGCTGCACCCGGCCATCGGGCAAATGGGTATGATCGTGATGGTGGCTATAGACGGCAAGCGCCTTGGCTGCCGAGCCGCCGAACAGCCGCATATATTCCGGGCTCTGGCTCACCGCCTGTGGCGTGCCCCGGCAGCAGACATGGCCGTTCAGGCATATGACGGTGTCGGTTTCCGCCATCACCACATGCAGGTCATGCGAGATTAACAGAATTCCGCAATTATTTGAATTTCTGATATTTTTTATCAGATCATAGAGAGCAATCTCACCGGAGAAATCGACACCCTGCACGGGCTCGTCAAGAACCAGCAGATCGGGCTTACGGGCGATGGCGCGGGCCAGAAGCGCGCGCTGGAACTCGCCGCCGGAAAGGTGCTGGACCTCGGCGTTGGCGAGATGCGCAATGCCAGTCGCATTCAGCGCCGCGTCGATTTCACGGGCTGGCAGCGGCCCGGTCAGCGTCATCAGCCGGCGCACCGAAAGCGGCATGGTCCAATCAACGGAGAGCTTCTGCGGCACATAACCAACCCTCAGACCGGCAATGCGCGAGACCTCGCCCTCGGTCGGCTTCACCACACCGATCGCCATTTTTGCGCTCGTTGATTTGCCGGAACCGTTCGGCCCGATCAGCGTGACGATCTCGCCTTTGCTGACGGAAAACTCCACGCCGCGCACCAGCCAGCGGCCATTGCGCTGCACGCCGGCATTGGCAAGGGAAACCAGTATCTCGTTGCCCCGATGGGCGGAATGAAGCATGGGATTGTCCGTTCGGCGATGTTGCTTACCGCTATTGCATACGTTATAGAGTAACGCAATAAATGTAATAACATAACTATACTTCTTCAAGTGGAGTGCATTTCATGAAATCGTTCCTGATCCCGCTCATGGCATCGGTGGCAATAGCGGCCGCCGCTTCCGGCGCCACCGCCGCGCCCGATGTCGTGGTCTCGATCAAGCCCATCCATTCCCTCGTCGCCGCAATCATGCGGGGCGTCGGCGAACCCCAGCTCATCGTCGACGGCGCGGCCTCTCCGCACACCTATAATCTCAGACCGTCCAATGCGCGCAAGCTGGAAAAGGCGGATGTGGTCTTCTGGGTTGGGCCGGGCCTTGAAGCATTTCTGGAAAAGCCGCTGGAAGCGCTTGCCAGCAAGGCAACCGTGGTGGAACTGGAAGACGCCAAGGGGCTGGAGAAGCTGCCCTTCCGCGAAGGCGGCCCCTTTGAAGCACACGACCATGGCGACGAAGGCCATGATGCGCATGACGACCACGCCGAAGAGGAAGGCGCACACGATCATGGACACGACCATGCGGAGGGTCACGGGGACCACGACCATGGCGCATACGACACCCATCTCTGGCTCGATCCCGCCAACGCCAAGGCCATGGCGCAGACGATCGAAACCGCGCTGATCGCCGCCGATGCCGGCAATGCCGCGACCTATCAGGCCAATACCAAAAAACTGATCGACGATCTCGATGCGCTCGATGCCGAACTCAAGGAAACGGTCAAGCCGGTGAAGGACAAGCCCTTCATCGTCTTCCACGATGCCTATCAGTATTTCGAGCATCGTTACGGCGTGAAGACGGCGGGATCGATCACCGTCAGCCCCGAAACCCTGCCAGGTGCTGACCGTGTCAAACAGATGCAGGAAAAGGTTCGCCAGCTCGGCGCAACCTGCGTCTTCGCTGAACCGCAATTCGAGCCGAAGCTGATTTCGGTCATCACCGAGGGTACTGCAGCAAAATCGGCAACGCTCGACCCGGAGGCAGCGACGCTGGAGCCCGGTCCCGATCTCTACTTCAAGCTGATGCGCGGCATTGCGGGCTCTCTGAAGGATTGCCTGTCCTGATGCGTATTATCGTGCGCTGACGCCCCGGCTGTCATTCCGGGCCTTCAGCCGAAAGCCAGTCAGAGCACGATAAAAATATAATTTATACCAACATCTTACGCTAACAGATTAAAGTCAAACTTTAAAAAAGTCGCGAACGCAACGGGGTCAAGACTTGCAGCACCTATTGCGAAGCGAGCCATCTACGGCTTCGGCGCCATCGAAGACCAGACCGGGCTGCTGATGCTCTGCAAGGTTTCCGGCGGCGCGCCGTTGATGCGCGCCAGAAGGGCCTTTGCAAGCTCCCTGCCCGCCAGCTTGATATCCTCATTGACGGTGTGGATCTGCGGTTTGATCCAGTTCAGGAACTCCGCGGACTGTTTCGAGACGATATCGATATCCTCACCGATCCTCACACCCGCCGCCTCGAAGCCGGCCACCAGCGCGATGGTGCTGCTACCGCTGATCGAAACGATACCGTCGGGGCGGTCATCCGACTGCATCAGCCGCTGACCGAAATCGCGGATTTTCTCAAGCGGCGTTTCGATGGTGATGGCGTCCAGCGGAAATTCGGTGAGACCAAAATCCCTGATCCCCCTGTTGAACCCCTTGCGGGCGTGATCGTGGAACGAAAACCGCGATGGCGGCACGATGACGGCGATCCTTTTGCGTCCGCATTGCGCCAGCCGCTCGACCGCCTCATAGGCATAGGCCTCATTGTCGAAATCATGAAAGGCGTGTTCGATACCCATGTCCGACCGCCCATGGGTGACGAAGGGCATGTTACGCTCAGTCATGAAACGGACGCGTGGATCGTTAGGCTCGATCTTCGAAATAATGACCCCATCCGCAGAACCGGTATCGAGAATATAGCGGATCGGCACCATGGAATCCTTGGCATGGATGTGGGGCGTCACGACCAGATGATATTGTGTCGTGGAAAGAACCTCGGTGATACCAAATACCATCTGGCTGGTGAAACCCATAAGCTCTTCATCGACGCTCAGAACAAGGGCAATCACATTGGTCTTGCCGGTGCGAAGGCGCACGCCCGCGCGGTTTGGCTGGTAGCCGATCTGCCGGGCAATCAGCCGCACGCGCTCCTTGGTTTCAGCACCGATGTCAGGCGCATCCTTCAGCGCGCGCGAGACGGTGGTGATGCCGAGACCCGTCATATAGGCGATTGTCTTCAAGGTCGGGCGCTCGCCCGTCGTTGCAGGGGTTTCGCCCCCGCCGGTTTTGCCAGTATCGTTCATGTCATTTCGCCACGCTTTACCGAACGATAATCATAGATAGCTTTTTCTCTGTTGCAAAGGCAAAGGTCCGCGTTCAACGGCTGGTCTTGTCCGACTATCCGCCAATTCAGCTAAAACGATATAGGTCCGGAAAATATTTCCCGATACTTCCCCCTTCTTCCGGCACAGAATTTCCAGAAATCCACGGACACACATCTTAACTGACGAGATTAATATCTTGATGCAAATCACTGATATAAAAATACAAAGTTTATAATTTTTTTTAGGATGTGACCTGGTCATCCCGACGCAGATGTGCCCGTCATTATTCATGTCGCTCGTTGTCACTCAAAGGAATGACGGAACGATTGTTTTACGGTAACGTTGCCGGAGGGAGGAAATAGCAAAGCCGGATAAGCGTGTCGCAGCCGCTTTGCGGGCATCCATTCCCCCAGATTCTGACACAAGCCTGCACCATAATGCCGGCCAGTCTTCTTCGAATTCATACTATGCAGGGTCCGATTATGATTTCTTCTTCCTCGCCCGAAACTGTCATTGATCTGGCTGGGCCCTGGCGCCTGACCTCGGTGGAAGGAGACCATACCACCCAGCTTTCCGTACCGGGCGATATTCACAGCGCGCTCAAAAATGCGGGCATCATTCCCGATCCCTATCACGGCGCCAATGAAAAGGTGGTACAATGGGTGGCTGAGCGCGACTGGGTCATCGAGCGCACATTCATTCTCGATGAGGCGGATGCCAGCTGGTATCTCGATATCGACTACCTCGACACCGTCGCCATCGTCTTCGTCAACGACGTCCCGGTATTGACCGCCGACAATTGCTTCCGCCGCTACCGCCCGGATATTTCCCGCGCTGTCCGTCCGGGTGAAAACACCATCCGCATCCATTTCCATTCCAACATCGTGGCCGGTGCGGAGCGGCAGGCGCGACAGCCTTTTTACATTCCCTATCACCCCGGCAATTCACCCATTGCCAATGGCAACATGCTGCGCAAGCCGCAATGCCATTTCGGCTGGGACTGGAACATCGCGATTGCGCCGCTCGGCCTTTACGGCAAAATCCTGCTGAAGCGCCTCGATACGGCCCGCATTGAACATGTCGTCACCTCGCAGCACCATGTCGAAGGCGGAGTCGAGCTGCATGTGGCCGTCACGCTGTTTGCCGAGGGACCGGCGAGCCTGCCGGTCTACCTGTCCCTCAACGATGAAAGGCTGAGACTCGATTGCGGCGTCGGTGCCGGCGAGACGGTGGTGCGCCACGTCTTCTTTGTGGAGAATCCGGAGCTCTGGTGGCCGGCCGGCAGTGGCGAACAGACGCTCTACAAGCTGACGGTGGAACTGCCTGATGAGACCGTCACCCGCCAGATCGGCTTGAGGACGATCGAGCTTCTGACGGACAAGGACGAAGCCGGAAGCCGCTTCGCCTTCCGCATCAACGGCCGCGAGATCTTCTGCCGCGGCGCCAACTGGATCCCCGCAGATGCACTTTATTCGCTCGCCAGCCGGGAAAAGACCGAAGATCTCCTCTGCTCTGCGGTGGAGGCCAATATGAACATGATCCGCGTCTGGGGCGGCGGTTTTTATGAGGAGGACTGGTTCTACGATCTCTGCGACCGGCTCGGCCTGCTGGTCTGGCAGGACTTCATGTTTGCCTGCAATCTCTATCCCTGCAGCGAGGACTTTCTCGACAATGTCGAACATGAGGTCGACTACCAGGTGAAACGCCTCTCCTCGCATCCGTCCATCGCGCTCTGGTGCGGCGACAACGAGCTGGTGGGTGCGCTGACCTGGTTCGATGAATCCCGCAACAATCGCGACCGTTATCTCGTGGCTTACGACCGCCTGAACCGCACGATCGAAAGAGCCCTGAAAAAAGCAGCACCGGAAGCGCTCTGGTGGCCCTCCAGCCCGGCCTCCGGTTATCTCGATTATGGTGACGCCTGGCACGCGGATGGTTCCGGTGACATGCACTACTGGTCCGTCTGGCACGAAAACAAGTCGTTCGACAATTACCGCTCGGTCAAGCCGCGTTTCTGCTCCGAATTCGGTTTCCAGTCCTACACATCCATGCCCGTCATCCGCACCTATGCGGAAGAAAAGGACATGAACATCGCCTCCCCGGTCATTGAGCTGCACCAGAAGAATGTCGGCGGCAATGAGCGGATCGCCGGCACCATGTTCCGCTATTTCCGTTTCCCGAAGGATTTCGAGAATTTCGTTTATCTGAGCCAGGTCCAGCAGGCGCTCGCCATCCGCACGGCTGTGGACTACTGGCGTTCGCTGAAGCCCCATTGCATGGGCACGCTTTATTGGCAGCTCAACGACACCTGGCCGGTAGCCTCATGGTCCAGCCTCGATTATGGCGGCGGCTGGAAAGCGTTGCATTATGCCGCCCGCCGCTTCTTCCAGGCGGTGACCGTCTCGGCCATTCCCTCCGAGGATGGGCGCCGGGTGAGCTTCTCCATGGTCAACGACACGGCGGAAGACGTCGAAATCGACATGAACATCGTTGCGCTGACCATGGACGGCAACCGCGTGCCGCTGAAATCCGCCAACGGCACCTGCGCAACGGACAGGGCCGCAACGCTGACCGAGATAGACATGGATAGCCTGCCCGACGGCGCCATCCTCGCCTGGAGCTTCATCGCTTCCAACGGTATGACCGGCGAAGGCCACCATGTGCGCGACACCTACAAGGCGCTGGAGCTTCAGCCTGCAGGGCTCGAATTTTCCGTCGGCCCGTTGAAAAACGGCCAGTACGAAATCGATGTCACCGCTGCAGGTCTCGCGCTCTTCGTCATGCTGGAGGCAGATCAGCCCGGCCGTTATTCCGACAATCTCTTCGATCTGGCCGCCGGCGAAACGCGCCGTATCATCTTCACGCCGAAGGCGGGCGGCCCCCAGCCGCATTTCCGCATCTTCGATCTTCATACCTGCCAATCCTCGCATTGAAACCATGCGGAGAAAGGCATAACCATCCCTCTCGGGAATGACAGGTGAACCTGCGCCTGTTTTCATCGCTTCAAAAAGTTGCCGGGTTCTCCGGCAGCCAGTCATCAGCAAGTGGAGGAAGACCCATGGTTTGGCAACCGGCCGAAAACCGATACGCATCCATGAAATATAATCATTGCGGCAAGACCGGCCTGAAACTGCCGGCGATTTCGCTCGGCCTCTGGCACAATTTCGGCAACGACACGCCGCACCAGACGAAACAGGCCATCTGCCGCCGCGCCTTTGATCTCGGCATCACCCATTTCGATCTCGCCAATAATTACGGCCCGCCGCCCGGCAGCGCCGAAACCGCCTTCGGTGAAATCCTGAAGACGGATTTCAGAGGTTATCGCGACGAGATGATCATCTCCTCCAAGGCCGGTTACAACATGTGGCCCGGCCCCTATGGCGAATGGGGCAGCCGCAAATACGTAATCGCCTCCTGCGACCAGAGCCTGAAGCGCATGGGTCTGGATTACGTCGATATCTTCTATTCCCACCGTTTCGACCCCAACACGCCGCTTGAGGAAACCTGTGGCGCGCTGGACCAGATCGTGCGCTCGGGCAAGGCGCTTTATGTCGGCATCTCGTCCTACAACTCGAAGCGCACCCGTGAGGCCGCCGCCATCCTGAAGGACCTCGGCACGCCCTGCATCATCCACCAGCCGAGCTATTCGATGATCAACCGCTGGATCGAGGAGGATGGTCTCGTCGATACGCTGGAAGAACTGGGCATCGGCTCCATCGTCTTCTCGCCGCTGGCGCAAGGCATGCTGACGACGAAATATCTCGGCGGCGTGCCTGATGGCAGCCGCGCGGCGCAGCGCAAGTCGCTGAACCCGGCCTTCCTCAACGAACGCAACGTCGAGAACATCCGGGCGCTCAACAGCATTGCCGAGCGGCGCGGCCAGACGCTGGCGCAGATGGCGATTGCCTGGGTTCTGCGCGGCGGCCGCATCACCTCGGCGCTGATCGGGGCAAGCCGCGTCGAACAGGTTGAGGATTGCGTGAAGGCACTCGACCGGCCGGATTTCACGGCCGAAGAGCTTGCGGAAATCGACGGTTACGCCAAGGAAGCGGATATCAATCTCTGGGCAAAATCCGCCGAACGCGTCTGATGCAGAAGAGACCGCCCGGTTCCGCCGGGCGGTCTGGCTACCCCGAAAAACTCAAAATAAAAGATTAACTCACGCTCCTAACCATTAACAACCATTACATAAATGTAATTTTAAATTCAGTTTCCGTTCATTCGTTTATTCGTAAGTTCTCCTCATCGAAACACGAGGAAACATTCATGAAAAAGTTCATCACCATTCTTCTGGCTGCCACCGTTCTCGCTGCTCCGATGGCGCAGGCACAGAGCCGTCATGACGATCGCCACCGTGGCGTTACAGTCGAGCGCCAGATCACCACGAAAAAGGTCATCGTCAAGAAGCACCGCTGGGATCGCGGCCAGCGCCTGTCTGCAGGCGAACGCCGCCACACGGTCGACCGCCGCGACTATCGCCGCTACCGTCTTGCCGAGCCGCGCCGTGACCAGCGCTGGGTGCGCGTCGACAACCAGTTCCTGCTCATCAACGCCGTCACCGGCTTGATCGTCGGCCTCTCTGCCGCACGCTGAGTGAAATCATCGGATGCCGTGGAAAAGGCCCGCTTATGCGGGCCTGATAATTCTTGCGAATATCGCTCCAAATTCGACGTCATCCCCGGGCTTGACCCGAGGATCCATTGATCGCAATGGGCTGTGGATTCTCGGGTCAAGCCCGGGGATGACGAAGAAGAGGTTTGGACATATCCACCAAGCAAAAAGGGTCGGCTCAAAGCCGACCCTTTTGTCGTTTATCGTTTCAGCCGATCAGAAGATATCGGCGCCGCTGCCCCACGGGCCATGCGGCTTGTCGACGCCGTCGGTGCGTTCGAAACCATGCGCGCCAAAGAAGTCGCGCTGCGCCTGGATGAGATTGGCGCTGCCGCGGCCACGACGATAGGCGTCGAAATAGCCAAGCGCCGAAGCCAGTGCCGAAACCGGCAGGCCGGAGAGAACGGCATAGGAAACAACACGGCGCAGCGGCGCATCGGTATCCTTAACGATACCGGAGAAGGCAGGCGTCACGATGAGGTTCGCCACATGCGGGTCCTTGGTGAAGGCCGAGGTGATCTCATCGAGGAACTCCGAGCGGATGATGCAGCCGGCGCGCCAGATGCGGGCGATCGTCGGCATCGGCAGGTTCCAGTTGAACTCCTTCGATGCGGCCGACATGATGGCGAAGCCCTGCGCATAGGCGCCGACTTTGGCGGCCAGAAGCGCGCTTTCGAGATCGGCGATGAAGGCCTTTTTGTCAGCGGGTGCCGGTGCAACGGTCGGTAGACCGAAGATCTTCTCGGCAGCTTCGCGCTCGTCCTTCTGCGAGGAGAGAATACGGGCAGCCACGGCCGCCTCGATAGCGGTTGCGGCGACGCCCATGTTCTGCGCCTCGATGACCGACCACTTGCCGGTGCCCTTCTGGCCGGCCTTGTCGAGGATCAGATCGACCATCGGCTTACCGGTGATCGGATCGGCGGCGCGCAGAACCTTCTCGGTGATTTCGATCAGGTAGGAGTTCAGGCGGCCCTTGTTCCATTCGGCGAACACGTCGGCGATTTCGACTGCGCTCATGCCAAGACCGTCACGCAGAATGCCGTAGATTTCGGCGATCATCTGCATGTCGGCATATTCGATGCCGTTATGGATCGTCTTGACGAAATGGCCGGCGCCGTCATTGCCGAGCCATGCCACGCACGGATCATCGTTGTACTTGGCGGAAATGGAGGTCAGCACCTTCTCGACGCGCTTCCAGCTATCCTCGGTGCCGCCAACCATGATCGACGGTCCATGACGGGCACCTTCTTCGCCGCCGGAAACGCCCATGCCGATAAAGGTCAGGCCGCTGTCCTTCAGATTGTCGAAACGGCGGATCGTATCGCGGAAATTCGCATTGCCCGCATCGATCATGATGTCGCCGTTAGAAAGATGGGGTTTAAGGATTTCCATCTGCTGGTCGACAGGGTCACCAGCCTTGATCATGATGATGATCGGGCGCGGAGGACGAATGGCGGCGACGAATTCCTCGATGGTTTCGCAAGGGATCAGCTGTCCCTGCAAGTCCCCGGCTTCAGCGTAGAATTTTTTCGTCGCTTCAGGGGTTCGGTTGAATACGGCAATCTTGTTGCCCTTTTCCGCGATGTTCAACGCCAGGTTCGAGCCCATGACGCCGAGACCGATCAAACCGATTTCTGCCTGTTCCACGGATGTGCCTCCATCTTGCTTTTAGGTGGTCGTGTTGTGGCACTGTAATGAACAAACGGCAAGGCTAGCCGCGACTGAAACGATTAAATTTTGATGACGCAAATCAGCTTTGCATATTTGCGACAGGTCAGGGCCGGCTCGAAACGACAAGCTCACTTCGCCTCTTATGATCGCCGGGGTCGGTCGTCACCGTCATCCAGTGCACGCCAGGCGGCCCCGTCCATATCCTCATACTGGCCAGAGCGCACCGACCAGAGGAAGGCGAAAAGGCCGAGCGCACCTAGAAACAGCGCGACGGGAATGAGATAGATCAGCATGTTCATGCCAGTTGCGCCCCCTCTCCCGCAAATCCTGTTTTAACGTCGTTCCGAGAGCGCACGGTTTCAGCCGTGCCGGCAAGACGCAACGCATTGGCGACGACGATCAGCGAGGATGTCGACATGGCGATGGCCGCGATCATCGGCGTCGCATAACCGGCAATCGCAATCGGCACGGCGATGACATTGTAGCCGATGGCGAGAGCGAAGTTCTGCCGGATGAGCCTTCCTGCCCGCTGCGACGTCTCGATCGCAAAGGGCACGGCATCGAGATCCTCCTGCATGAACACGAAATCGGCAGCCTGCCGGCCGATATCGGCGGCGGTGGCGGGCGCCATGGAAACATGGGCGGCGGCAAGCGCCGGCGCATCGTTGATGCCGTCTCCCACCATCAGCACCCTGCGACCCTCGCCGGCGAGCTCAGCGCAGCGGGCCGCCTTGTCCCTCGGCGAAAGGTCTGCACTCCAGTTGCCGATCCCCAGTCGCTGCGCCATGGCGCTGACAGCCGCCGCCCGGTCACCCGAGACGATTTCCTGCACGAGGCCCCGCACTGAGAGGCTGCGCAATGCCGCAACCGCACCCGCGCGCGGATTGTCCTCGAAGCCGAAGCTCGCCAGATGCCGGCCGTCAAGGGACAGCACGACTTCCGACCGCGCATCGCCATTGTCGACGCCCGCTTCGTCATCCGGGCAGGCGAAACGGCGATTGCCGAGCCGGTAGGTTCCGGCTTCCGTCTCAGCCTCAACGCCGGAGCCGGGAATTTCCCGCACTGTCTCATAGGTCGGCATGGCACCGTTACAGGCGGCATGCAGGGCTTTCGAGAGGGGGTGGCGCGAATGGGCGGCAAGCCCCGCAGCAATCGCCATGGTGGCCGGCTTCACGTCACCTGTCTCGACCAGTCTCGGCTTTCCAACGGTCAGGGTGCCGGTCTTGTCGAACAGCACGGTATCGATTTCGGCCAGCCGCTCCATGGCCGAGCCTTCCTTGACCATGATGCCGTGCCGGAAGAGCCTTCCTGCGGCCACCACCTGCACGACGGGAACGGCAAGGCCAAGCGCACAGGGGCAGGTTATGATGAGAACCGCAATGGCGATCAGCATCGCCTGTTTCCAGTCGCCGCCGAAAAAGCCCCAGCCAAGAAATGTCACCAGCGCGAGAAGATGCACGACGGGCGAATAATAGCTCGCGGCGCGATCTGCGATACGCCGATACCGCGCCCGGCCGCCTTCGGCCGCCTCCATAAGCCCGATCACCTCCGACAGGAAGGACTCCTTTGCCGAGGCGGTTACCCGCGCGATCAGCGAACCGGTGAGGTTGAGCGTACCGGCCTGCAGGCTGTCACCTGCCGTAACGCGGCGCGGTGCGCTTTCGCCGTTGACGATGGACATGTCGAGATCGCTGCTGCCGGAGACGACCACGGCATCCACCGCCACACGGTCCCCGGCGGCGATCGCAATCGACATTCCGGGTTGGACGTCCGCAAGCTGGCGGTATTCCCGCGTTCCATCCTCACCGATCACGGTCGCGCCGCGCGGTGACAATCGAGCCAGTCCGGCAATCGCCGAACGCGCCTTGTCGCGCATGATATGGTCAAGCGTGCGGCCGATCAGCAGGAAGAACAGCAGCGACACGGTCGCGTCGAACCACGCATGTTCACCGTGATGGATCGTTTCCCACAGCGAGACGGCATAGGAGAGCGTGATGGCGAGCGCAATCGGCACATCCATATTGGTGCGGCCGTGTTTCAGCGCATTCCAGGCCGACTGGTAAAAGAAGCGGCCACCATAGATCAGCGCCGGCGCGGCGATCATCGCCGAAATCCAGTGGAACATGTCGCGCGTCGCCGCATCCGCGCCTGACCAGACAGAGACGGAAAGGAGCATGATATTGGCGGAGGCAAAACCGCACAGCGCCACCGCCCTGATCAATTGCGAACGCAAGGCGTCGGAAGCATCCTGACCGCTGGCGAAAAGATGCGTGCGATATCCGGTCGAAAGAATGGCGCGGGCGAGATCAGAAGGATCGGTCCTGACGCCATCGACCTCTTCCTTCCAGACGATTGCGACGCGTTTGGACGACAGGTTCACGCGCGCCCGCTCCACTTGGCGGAGACGGCTAAGCGCGGTTTCGATGGTGGTGATGCAGGCGCCGCAATAGACATCCGGCACGCTGAGATCAGTCTGCCGCAACCCCTGCCCCAGATCGCGGCTCGCCAGCAGCAATTCCTCCGACGATGGTGGATTGACCGGTTCGCCAAGCTGAAGCGAACCTTCCGTTCCCGGTGCGCAGCAGCTCATTTGCGCCCCCTGATGACGGCGATCCGCGTCCCCTCATGCACGATGATCCGGCCATCCTTGACGGCGGTGACCTCGACGATCCATTGCCCCGGCAGCATGTCATGCGCGCCGGTGAAGACGCCGGTGGAAAGCGGGGTGAGCTCCATGTCAAAATTCTGGCTTTCACCGACCGGCCGGCGGAAATGCGCCGTCACCGTATCCGTATCGACGGGGCCGGTGTCGGGATGGAAAACCTCGTAGCGTACGGTCTGTTCGTCCACCACGAGCTTGCCCTTGATGCCGGTCGCAGCCCGTGCCTTGGCGGCTTCCGCCTTGGCGTTGAACTGCTGGCTGGCGACGTAGGTATTGGGCACTACAAGCCCGCTCCAGCTGTTCACCGCATTCCAGGCCATGATCATGTTGACCGTGATGATGGTGCCGAAGAACAGCAGCATGACGCCGAGCATGTGCCAGCCGGTAAAAGTGAAGCCGGATGTCTGGCGATTATTCACGGTCATTTTTTCACTCCCGGAGCGTTGAAAACAGCATCGTAACGGGCCGTCTCATGGCCGCCCGTATCGCTGACGATGAACTCGAAATTTTCAGCCGTTCGCGCGACATCCTTGCCAGGCAGGGTGACGAAGACCTTCAGCGTCGTCGCCTCATCCGGCTCGACCGTGACGTCGAAAGTGCGCGAGGCCGTATCCGGCATGCCGTTTATCTTCATCACCGCATTCGGGATGCCCTCGATCGTGACGCTCATCGTGCGCGGCTGCGGCACCATGTTGAGAATGCGCACGGTATAGCCGTTGCGGATCGAACCGTTCGATTCCAGCACATATTGCGGATTGCGGTCGTGCAGGACGTTGAGCGCCAGCCGCTCGCGCGTCACCAGCGCAAACAGCATGCCGATGCCGACCGCCGACCAGATGGCCGTATAAAGCAGCGTGCGCGGCCGGAAGACGATGCGCCAGTTGAAGTGGCGGATGCTCTTCCTGAAGCTGCCATCCTCCTCGCGCACATTGGCAGGCCGGATGGCGTGCGCACCGTTGCCGGTCGCCAGCGCCATGTTGGACTGGTATTCCGCAAGCGTCGCATAGGCGATCAGCCCGCGCGGTTTGCCGATCTTGTCCATCACCCCGTCGCAGGCGTCGATGCAGAGCGCGCAGGTGATGCATTCCAGCTGTTGCCCGTCCCTGATGTCGATGCCCATGGGACAGACGGCGACACAGGCGTTGCAATCGACGCAATCGCCGATGCTCTCGCCCGCCGCAGCGGCTTTTTTGGCGTGCCGCGAGCGCGGTTCGCCGCGCCAGTCATTATAGGTGACAACAAGCGAATTCTCATCCAGCATCGCCGCCTGGATGCGTGGCCAGGGACACATGTAGGTACAGACCTGCTCCCGCATCAGCCCACCGAAAACATAGGTGGTGGCGGTAAGCGTGGCGACGGTCGAATAGGCGATCATCGGCGCCTGCCCCGTCATGAACTGCATCGCCAGCGTCGGCGCATCGGCGAAATAGAAAATCCAGGCGCCGCCGGTCAGAACGCCAATCACCAGCCAGATCGCATGTTTCAGCACGCGCTTGCGCAATTTGCCGAATGTAAGGGGCGCGGCGTCCAGTTTCATGCGGGCGTTCCTGTCTCCCTCTATCGCCCGTTCAACCACCAGAAACAGATCGACCCAGACGGTTTGTGGACAGGTATAACCGCACCATGCGCGCCCCACGGCTGAGGTGACGAGAAACAGCCCCAGCCCCGCCATGACCAGCAATCCCGCAACGAAAAAGAACTCCTGCGGCCAGATTTCGATGAAGAAGAAATAAAAGCGCCGGTTGGCGATATCGATCAGCACAGCCTGATCGGGTGCATAAGGGCCCCTGTCCCAGCGCAGGAACGGCGTCAGATAATAGATGCCGAGGGTGACGAGCATCACCAGCCATTTGAACCGCCGGAACCGACCTTCCGCGCGCTTGGGAAAAATCTTCTTGCGGGCTTCGTAGAGCGGTTTGCGCGTTTTTGCGGAATTGACGGCTTCCGCCTCCAGCCTTTCGACGGGCTGTTGCGGGCTGTCCTGTCCGGCGCGATAGATGTTCATGGTAAGATGTCCGTTTTTATCTCCTTGCTTTCTCCCATCTCCCCGGTGAAACATCCTTGACTTACATCAAGTGACGACAAAGTGGCGCAGTATGGGAACGCGCCGCCAAGGGAGGATGAAATGCCTGTCATGCAGTCGAGAATCATTCATCTGTCGATCGAAAAACCCTGGGCCCAGGTCTACGACTTCGCCTCAGACCCGCAGAACATGCCCAGCTGGGCCGCAGGCCTTGCGGGCGGCCTCAAATCCGATGGCGAGGACTGGATCGCCGAGGGCGGACCGCTTGGCGAGGTGCGCGTCAATTTTGCGCCCGCAAACGAATTCGGCGTCATCGACCATGTCGTGACATTGCCGGATGGCATCAAGGTTTATAACGCGCTACGGGTGACGCCGAACGGCAGCGGTACGGAGGTGAGTTTCACCCTCCTTCGCCTTCAGGATATGACGGATGAGGATTTCGAGCAGGATGCAAGAGCGATCACGGCCGATCTCGAAACGCTGAAGGCGCTGCTCGAAAAGGACTGATGGAGGAACGATGACCACGAATACAAACGACCGGCGGATCGACTATGTCGAATTCAACGTCACCGATATCGAGCGCAGCAAGGAATTTTACGGCGGCGCCTTTGGCTGGTCCTTCAAGGATTACGGTCCGCAATATTGCGAATTTTCCGACGGCCGGCTGACCGGCGGGTTCACCACCACGGCACCCGTCTCGGCCAAAGGCGGGCCGCTCGTGATTCTCTACGCCGCCGATATCGAGGATGCCCAGCGCCGCGTCGAGGCCGCCGGCGGCCAGATCAGCGTCGCGCTTTTCGAGTTTCCCGGCGGACGCCGTTTTCATTTCACCGATCCGGATGGATACGAACTGGCCGTCTGGTCGAAAAACTGATTGGCAGGAGCCCGTCATGACTTTGACAACGCCGCCTTTTTCGTTGGTCGGTATCGATCATATCGTCTTCATCGTCGACGACATGATGCGGGCGCTCGATTTTTACCGGAATGTGCTGGGTTGTAGGGATGGTTACTCTTACCCTGCTCTCGGGATGGAACAAGTCTGGTGCGGAAATGCCTTGATCGTGCTGTGGGATGTCACGCATCCCGGTGGCACAAAGGCTGCTCCGCCCGTCGCCGGAGGACGTAATGTCGATCACATCTGCATAGCGACCGGCCCTCTGAACCATGATGCGCTTCGCGCACATCTGGCGAAATTTAACGTCACGATAGAACAGGAAGCCTTTCACGGCGGCGCGAGAGGAATGGGACATTCGTTCTATTTCCGTGATCCCTTCGGCAACAAGATCGAGTTGAAGGGACCAGCCGAATATCCGGATGGACGGGCGGAAAACGCCTGATCTAAACAATAAAAAAGGGCGCCTCCCCGGCGCCCCTTCTTTACATTCCGCTTGCTTCACTCGCCCCCACCAAGCGAATGCACGAAGATCGCCAACTGCTTGACCGTCGTATCGCCAAGACGCTCACCCCAGGCGGGCATGACGCCATGCTTGGGCGAACGGATCTGCGCGACGATGCCCTCTTCTCCATGCGCCTTCAGCCAGATCGCATCGGCGAGGTTCGGTGCGCCAAACTCGCGGTTACCCTTGGCATCCTCGCCGTGGCACGAAGCGCAATTGTCGGCAAAGACCTGCTTGCCGGGTTCCACCAGCGCCGGGTTGGCGGGCTTTCCCGTCAGGCTGACGACGTAAGCCGCAACCTCGCGGATTTCGTCCGACTTGAGAATGTCGCCGAAGGCCGGCATTTCCGACGCGCGCGTGTCAGCATCATCTGCAAAACGGATGCCGTGCTTCACCGTCGTGTAGATGTCGTCAACGCTGCCGCCCCACATCCAGTCGTCATCATTGAGGTTGGGATAACCCTGCCCGCCTTCCGCTCCGGAACCGTGACACTGAATGCAATTGACCTTGAAAGCGGCTGCACCGCCGGAAAGGGCAAATTGCATCAGGGTCGGATCGGCCTGAATATCGGCAAGCGACGACTTGGCGATCTTGTCGACAAAAACGCTCTGCGACTGTTTTGCATCGGCGATTTCGGCGGCGATCTCACCACGGCTGCTCCAACCGAGCAGCCCTTGCGTCGCCCCGTTGATCAGCGGCCATGCCGGATAGGCGATGGTATAGCCGATGGCCCAGAGGATCGTGAAGTAGAAGGTCCAGACCCACCAGCGCGGCATGGGATTGTTCAGCTCACGGATACCGTCCCATTCATGGCCGGTGGTTTCGACGCCGCTGATGTCATCAATGTGTTTTTCGGACATATCCTAGTCCTCCTTGAGCGGAATGCTGGCGGCATCGTCCGCGGCCTTCTTCGAGCCGGGGCGAAGGGTGAAAACGACGACGCCGGCGAAGAACAGGGTCATGGCAAGCAGGCCCCAGCTGTCGGCGAAATGGCGCATGGCCGTGTAGGTTTCCATGGCTTACACCTCCTCACCGGTATCCGGCGGCATCGTCATAGGTCGAAAAATCGACCAGCGTGCCGAGCATCTGCAGATAGGCGACCAGCGCATCCATTTCGGTGAGCTTGGCTGGATCGCCGTCGAAATCGCCCACCTTCGCCTTGGGATACCGCGCCAGGAGTTCCGACGAATCCGCATTCGGGTCGGCCTGGGCGGCAAGATCGGCCGTGGATTTCTCGATCATCTCGTCGCTATAGGGCACACCAACGGCGCGGTTGGCCTTCAGCTCCATGGAGACGTCGGTGATCTTCAGCGGCGTGGTCTTGAGGAACGCATAGGACGGCATGATCGATTCCGGCACCACCGAGCGCGGATCGGCCAGATGCTGCACGTGCCATTCGTTCGAATAGCGGTCACCGACGCGCGCGAGGTCCGGCCCCGTGCGCTTCGAACCCCACTGGAACGGATGGTCATACATGGATTCCGCCGCCAGGCTATAGTGCCCGTAACGCTCCACCTCGTCGCGGAACGGACGGATCATCTGGCTGTGGCAGACATAACATCCCTCGCGGATGTAGATGTTGCGCCCGGCCAACTCCAGCGGCGTGTAGGGCCGCATGCCCTCCACCTTCTCGATGGTGTTTTCGAGATAGAAGAGCGGTGCGATTTCCACGATGCCGCCGATAGAGACGACCAGCAGGGAGCCGACCAGAAGCAGCGTGGCGTTGCGTTCGATGACGCCGTGTTTGTCGAGTATGGACATCGGCCTCTCCTTATTCAGCGGGCTGCAGCGAAGGAGCCGCGTCCTCGCGGACGCCCTCCTCGCGTTGATGACCGAGGATGGTCATCGTGACGTTGTAAGCCATGATCAGCGCGCCGCTGAGGAACATCAGGCCGCCCAATGCACGCATCACATAATAGGGGAACAGCGCTGCGACCGATTCCGCGAAGGAATAGACGAGGAAGCCCTGGCTATCATATTCGCGCCACATCAGCGCCTGCTGGATGCCGGCCACCCACATGACGGCGGCGTAGACGACGATGCCGAGCGTGGCGAGCCAGAAGTGCCAGTTGACCAGCTGCAGGCTGTAGAGACGCTCCCTGCCCCACAGTTTCGGCGTCAGGTAATAGATCGCGCCGAAGGTGATCATGCCGTTCCAGCCGAGTGCGCCGGAATGAACATGGCCAATGGTCCAGTCGGTATAGTGGCTGAGCGAGTTGACGGCCTTGATCGACATCATCGGACCCTCGAAGGTCGCCATGCCGTAGAAGGCAACGGCCATCACCATCATGCGCACGACAGGGTCCGTGCGGATCTTGTCCCATGCGCCCGAAAGCGTCATCAGACCGTTGATCATGCCGCCCCACGAGGGCATCCACAGCATGACCGAGAACACCATGCCGAGCGTCTGCGCCCAGTCCGGCAGCGCGGTATAATGCAGATGGTGGGGGCCGGCCCAGATATACATGAAGATCAGCGCCCAGAAGTGGATGATCGACAGGCGGTAGGAATAGACCGGACGGTTCACCTGCTTCGGAATGAAATAATACATCATGCCGAGGAAGCCGGCGGTGAGGAAGAAGCCGACGGCATTGTGGCCATACCACCATTGCGTCAGCGCATCCTGCACGCCCGAAAAGGCCGAGTAGCTCTTGACGCCAAGGAACGAGACCGGAATGGCGAGATTATTGACGATATGCAGCATGGCAATCGTTACGATGAATCCCAGGTAGAACCAGTTCGCCACATAGATATGCGGCTCCTTGCGCATGAAGATCGTGCCAAGGAAGGCGACGAGATAGGCAACCCAGACGATGGTCAGCCAGATATCGACATACCATTCCGGCTCCGCATATTCGCGACCCTGGGTAATACCGAGCAGGTAGCCGGTGGCGGCCATGACGATGAAGAGATTATATCCCCAGAACACGAACCAGCCGAGATTGCCGCCGAAGAGGCGCGCGCGACAGGTTCTCTGCACCACGTAAAAAGACGTGGCAATCAGCGCATTTCCCCCGAAAGCGAAGATCACCGCTGATGTGTGCAGCGGCCGCATGCGGCCGAAATTGAAATAGGGCGCGATGTTGAGATCGGGAAAGGCGAGTTGCAGCGCCACCACGACACCCACCAGAAAACCGACGACACCCCAGAACACGGTGGCGATGACGCCGTATTTCACCACCTCATCGAAATATTCCGACTTGAGGCGCGCACGCGCCGCCTGATCGACAGGCGCAAAGGAGACACGGCGCAGCAGAAGCACCGTGCTGACCAGAAGTGTAAAGAACAGCACCCACATATGGGCAGCGAAAAGACTGTCATGGGCAAAGGCTGCCCCGAGCAACGCGAGAAAGGCCCCGAGGGCCACGATCGCGGTTTCTAACGTGTAATTCATTGTTGGTTTCCCCCAACGTGCAAGCCGACCGACGAAAGGCACGGCACGCGCCTGGGAGAGCGGGAACGCGCCTTTGCGTCGGTTGGAGCATTGCCACCGCGCGGGAAAGCCCACCTTGATCCAGATCAAGAATGCAAAGCTGTCGCAGCCCCGGCAAAACAGGGCGCGGCTTTACGAGGGGAATTTGCGTAAAAGCAAAAAACGCAGGGCGATATCGACCAGCCTAGACGGGTGTCGTCTCAGCCCTTCATCTTCAGGGGCAGCCCGGCGGCGACAAAATAGACCTCGCCGGCAATGGCTGCGATTCGCTGATGCAGGCGGCCGGCGTGATCACGGAATTCGCGCGCCATGCGGTTTTCGGGCACGATGCCGAGACCCACTTCATTGGAGACGAATATCAGCGTCGCCTGCGACGATATGATCGCCGCCTCAACTGCGGTGAAGGCAGCCTCGATATCGGCATTCTCCATCATCAGATTGGTGAGCCACAGGGTGAGGCAGTCGATGAGAATGACATTTCCCGCGTCGTCGAGCCGCTGCAGAACGGCGGCGATATCGACCGGCGCTTCATGGGTGGTCCATTCCCCGCCGCGCCGCTCCTGATGATGGCTGATGCGGTCGCGCATCTCGTCATCCCATGCTCGCCCTGTGGCGAGGTAATGCAGGCGTCCGCCGGATTTTCCCGCAAATTCCTCGGCAAAACGCGATTTGCCGGAGCGCGCGCCGCCAAGAATGAAAACGGAGCGGTTTTTATCTGTCATGGGAAACCTGAAGGAAAAGAATGAATCGGACCGGCATCTTTGCGGTGACGCAAGCCAGGGACGGGCGGTCATGAAGGGAACGATTCGTAGAAAAAGGCGTCCCCCGGTTGTTCATGCCGGACTGCCGCTGATACCGGACCGGAGAAACAAGACCTGCCCGCAGGATGCGGGACATGAAAAGCCCTGATTACCCCGGATACCGGAAACACCGGTCCTGATGAAAGGCTAGGTGCGAAATGCCATCCTGTCAATCGGCGGGTGACCGTGCCGGGATTTACGCGGAACCGGTACGCAAAACCTTACCCGGAACCGGCAGACCTGTCGTCCGCAAGTGGATTGATAAAGCGACTTGGTTACCGGAAAGTTAGCGAAAAACCGAATGATGAAACCGCAACGCCGAAGGAGAATATCGAGTGACGGCAGTCACCGCCATTGCCTTGCCATGGCCTTCAAATCAATATGCTTTCGAAGATTCGCAAACAGCAAGGTGGCCTGCCCGTGATGACCGTCATGGACTATATCTCGATCGTCGTTTTCATCCTGCTATGGGCCATCTATACCCATGTAACGACGGGAACGAGGCTGTTTTCGAGAGCCAGCCTCAATCAGGCCATGGCCGAGCGCCGTCGCCACTGGATCATGAATTCGCTGAAGCGCGACCTGAAGATGATCGACACGCAGATCATGGCCGGCCTGCAGAACGGCACTGCCTTTTTCGCCTCCACCTCCATCTTCGCCATCGGTGGATGTTTCGCTCTTCTGGGCGCGACCGAACAGGTCGAATCGGTGTTTCGCGACATGCCTTTCGTGCATTATGCCGGGCGCACGGCCTTCGAACTGAAGGTCATAGGGCTCACCTGTCTTTTCGGTTACTCCTTCTTCAAATTCGGCTGGTCCTACCGCCTGTTCAACTATTGCACGATTCTTTTCGGCGCCATCCCCATGGTCCACGATGTCAACGCGGATCGCGAGGCAGCGGAGCGGGCGGCCGAAAACGTCATAAAGATGAACATCATCGCTGCTAAGAACTTCAATGACGGCCTGCGGACGATCTTTCTGTCCATCGGTTATCTCGGCTGGTTCATCAGCCCCTATGTCTTCATTGCCAGTACGGTCATCATCATCGTGGCGCTGTTGCGCCGCCAGTTCTTTTCCGAGGCCCGGCGCGCGATCATGGAAGAAAACCAGCCTTGAAATAGCCGCACTTCAAGGGCCAAGCCCTCGGGTCATTTCGAGCGAATCCAAGTGAATGTCAGCTCCCTCGAAAAGCTGAAAAAAGCGGGAAACATGGACACAGACGCAGCCGCAAACGAAAACCGCCGCAAAGGCCGCATCGGCGGTCTCGACACCCTGCGCGGGCTGGCCCTCATCGCCATGGCATCCTATCACTTCACATGGAACCTGGAATATTTCGGCTATCTCGAACCCGGCACGGCGACGACAGGCCTGTGGAAACTCTATGCGCGCGGCATCGCCAGCTCGTTCCTGTTCCTGGCCGGTTTCAGCCTGTTTCTCGCCCATGGCAAGGGCGTGAACTGGCCGTCTTTCGGCAAACGTTTTGCGATGGTGGCCGGTTCGGCGCTGCTCATTACCGTCGCGACCTATTTCGCCTTTCCGGACAGTTTCATCTTCTTCGGCATATTGCACAATATCGCCGCCGCAAGCCTCGTGGGGCTGCTGTTCCTGCGAGCCCCTGCAGTCGTGACGCTGCTTTTTGCGGTGATCGCTTTCATCCTGCCGCAATATCTGCAATCCGAACTGTTCAACGCAAAATGGCTGACCTGGATCGGTTTTTCCACCATGCCGCCCCGCTCGAACGATTATGTTCCACTGCTGCCCTGGCTTGCACCCTTCCTCTCCGGGCTTGCGGTTTCGCAATTCGTCACGCCACGCGATTGGCTCGATCGCTTTCGAAGCCCGAGTTCACCTCGTAACCTGATCGCCAGCGCCGGCCGCCACAGCCTCGCCTTTTACCTTATCCACCAGCCGGTGCTGATCGGCCTCGTTTACACCCTGTCGCTCATCGCTCCGCCTCCGCCTGTCGATCAGGTCGAGCTGTACAAATCGAGCTGTGAAAAAAGCTGCGTCGAGCAGGCAAACGGGTTGGAACTATGCCAGCGTTTCTGCGGCTGCACGCTGGAGAAGCTGCAGGCCGAAAACCTGTTCGATATGATGATGGAAGGCAAACTCAGCGCGGATCAGCAGACGAAGGTCAGCGAAGTGGCGCAGCAGTGTACGGCTGAGGCGCAATAGGGATAAACGTCAGGGCTTACGATCCATTTCTTCTCCCCGCCGGGGAGAAGAAATGAGCGAAACCCGCTCGTTCCATATGCAGCAAAGTGGAAAGGCTTCTGAGCCTTTCTCGACAGTTACGTTAACGGAATAGCCAAACCGCTACAGGACGGGGTTCAGGTCCCCACGCCGATTTCGGCAAGCCGCGTCAGACAGGCTTCTTCGACATTGTCGAGTTCCGCCAGCGTCTCTTCGATGTCCTTACGTTTTTGCCTGAGATCGGCGCGCTTTTCATCGACCTTCTTCATCAGAAGCACCAGTTGGCCCGATTCGCCCGGCGGCTCCTTGTAGACGTGAATGATTTCGCGAATTTCGGAGATGGTGAAACCGATACGGCGGCCGCGCAGGATTTCCTGAATGAGGCGGCGGTCCGCAGCCCTGAAAAGCCGGGTGCGCCCACGACGCTCAGGGTGAATAAGCCCCTCGTCCTCATAAAATCTCAAGGTACGGGTGGAAACACCGAATTCGCGTGTCAGTTCGGTTATGCTATAATACTTGTCCAAGGGCCTATCCGATTCATAACCGGATAATATTATTTGACCTTCACGTAAAAGTCAATTTTTGCCCGCTTCCCCTATCCGGAAATACCGTACCACCAGGTCGCGATCCCCAGAAAGGCGAAAAAGCCGACAATATCGGTCACCGCCGTGACGAAGACTGCCGAGGAGACGGCCGGGTCCGCTCCGAACTTGTCGAGCACCAGCGGAATGAGAATGCCCGCCAGCGCCGCCGCCAGCATGTTGAGACACATGGCCGTGGCGATGATGCCACCGATATGGATATCCTGAAACCAGACACCGGCGACAATGCCGATGGCGCAACCGAACAGCATGCCGTTCAGGATACCCACACCCGCCTCGCGCCTGATGATGCGGGCGGCGTTGTGAATATCGAGGCTTTTGGTGGCGAGCGCCCGCACCGACACCGTCATGGTCTGCGATCCGGCATTGCCGCCCATACCGGCCACCGCCGGCATCAGGATCGCCAGAGCGATAATCTGCTGGATCGTCGCATCGAACAGGCTGATGACCGAGGCGGACAGAAAGGCGGTAAGGAGATTGACGGCAAGCCAGGGCACACGCGAGCGCGAGGTGCTGACAATGCTATCAGACAGCTCTTCGTCACCGACACCGCCAAGGCGCAGCAGATCCTCTTCGGCCTCTTCCTGAATGACGTCCACCACGTCATCGATGGTCAGCACGCCCACCAGCCGGCCGTTGTCATCGACTACGGCTGCGGAGAGAAGGTCGTATTGCTCAAAAAGCTGCGCGGCCTCTTCCTGGTCCATCTCGGCCGGAATGGAGTGGTTGGTCTCGTGCATGATCGTTTCGATCTTCACCTGACGCTTAGCGCGCAGCACGCGATCGAGATCAAGCGCACCGACCAGCTTGAACGTGGGATCGATAACGAAAATTTGCGAAAACGATTCCGGCAGTTCTTCTTCTTCGCGCAGATAATCGATGGTCTGCCCCACGGTCCAGAACGGCGGCACGGCCACGAATTCCGTCTGCATGCGGCGGCCGGCCGAACTTTCCGGATAATCCAGCGCCCGCATCAACCGCACGCGTTCGGTGAACGGCAGTTGCGAGAGAATATCCTCGCGGTCTTCGTCGTCGAGGTCCTCGAGAATATAGACGGCGTCGTCCGAATCCAGCTCGCCGATACCGGCGGCGATCTGCTCGTTCGACATCTGGTCGACGATATCGAGACGGATGCCCTCATCCACCTCGGTCAGCGCCGTCATGTCGAAATCGGAACCAAGAAGCCGCACCAGCGCATGGCGCTGTTCAGGCAGGATGGATTCCAGGAGGTCGCCGAGTTCCGATTCGTGCAGCCGCGCCACATTCTTGCGCAGGAAAAGCAGATCGCGGTCAGCGATCGCCGCACCCACCATCGTCAGAAAGTCGGAGCGCACAGACCCATCTTCGGCGTAAATATCGGAGGGCGCTTCCGTCGGCTTCACGTCCTCGGGCGCGACAGGATCGTCGTCACGGTCTGTCATCTGGCGTCCCCTCGTATTCAAATGCCGCAGTGCACGGATGCGCAGGCAGAATGGCGTTAAAAGGTATATTGTCAACAACCGGATAGCGGCAAATGAACAAGCTTTCCGACTGCGGCGCAAAATCCATTCAACATTCCTCTTCCTATTGGCCGGCAGGGTCTCAGCCAGCGGCCATAAGCATGTTTAGCCAATCTTTGCGGCTTGCTTTGCGACAACGTCCACCCCCTTTACGCCGTTCCCATTTCAAATGTCGAACGGGCAAATAAGGGTTTCACCGCAATGCACAATTAAGACATTGACAGGCGGTGTGGATCAGCGCTTTTGAAGTTGCTTTTGACAAACGGCAAGCGCCGGCAGGCGGGCGCGAGAAGACATATCCCGGGAATCACAACCATGAGCAAGACGGATTTCATAGGCAAGGCATCCTCCGCCGCAGGTGGCTGGGGCGCACTCAAAAGCGTCGGCAAACGCCTTCTGGAATCCGGCGCACCGATTTCCGGCGCCCGCACACTTTTGAAGACCAACCAGCCGGATGGTTTCGACTGCCCGGGCTGCGCCTGGGGTGACCCAGAACACGGCTCCTCTTTCGAATTCTGCGAAAACGGCGTCAAGGCAGTGTCATGGGAGGCGACGGAAGCCCGGGTGCCACCGGATTTCTTCGCCAGCCGCACCGTCTCCGAACTGCGCAGCTGGTCCGACTACGATCTGGAAAAACAGGGCCGCCTCACCCATCCCATGCGTTATGACCGGGCAAGCGACAGATATCTGCCCGTTTCCTGGGACGATGCCTTCGCCGAAATCGGTGACATCCTCAACAGTCTCGACAGCCCGGACCGGGCGGAGTTCTATACCTCCGGCCGCGCCTCCAACGAGGCCGCCTTCCTCTATCAGTTGATGGTCCGGCTCTACGGCACCAATAATTTCCCCGACTGCTCCAACATGTGCCACGAAGCGAGCGGCGTCGGCCTGAAGGAATCAATCGGCGTCGGCAAGGGCACCGTGCTGCTTGAGGATTTCGAGCAGACCGACGCCATTTTCGTCATCGGGCAAAATCCCGGCACCAACCACCCCCGCATGCTGGGTGACCTGCGCCGCGCCGCCCTTCGCGGCGCCCGGATCGCCGTCTTCAACCCCATCCGCGAAAAGGGTCTGGAGCGCTTCGCCGACCCACAGGACAAGGTCGAGATGATTACCGGCGGCAGCACCCGCATCGCCACCAATTATTACCAGCCGCGCCAGGGCGGCGACATGGCGGCGGTGCGCGGCATGAGCAAGGCGGTCTTTGCCGCCGACGATGCCGCAAGGGCGGCAGGCGAACCCGCCATCATCGATTACGACTTCATCGCCGAACATGCGGCGGAGTTCGAGGCCTATCGCGCCGCCGTTGAAGCGACGAGCTGGGAAAGCATCCTCGACCAGTCCGGCCTCACCCGCGCAGAGATCGAGGAGGCGGCCCGTATCTACATGAATGCCGGTTCCGTCATCGCCACCTGGGCCATGGGTGTCACCCAGCACCGCCACTCGGTCATCATCGTTCGTGAAATCACCAATTTCATGCTGCTGCGCGGCAATGTCGGCCGTCCCAGCGCCGGCCTTTGCCCGGTGCGCGGCCATTCCAACGTGCAGGGTGACCGCACCGTCGGCATCGACGAAAAAGCACCGCCGGCGCTTCTCGACGCGCTGGAGAAGGAACTCGGCGTCCCCATGCCGCGCAGACCCGGCCACAATACCGTGGAAGCCGTCGCCGCGATGCTGGAGGGCAAGGCTCAGACCTTCATCGCCCTCGGCGGCAATTTCATGCGCGCGACACCCGACAGCCCGCTGATCGTCAAGGCTTTCGAAAAGCAGAAGCTGACCGTCAACATCGCCACCAAGCTCAACCATTCGCATCTGGTGCCGGGCGAAACCTCCTTCGTATTGCCCTGCCTCGGCCGAACGGAAATCGACCGCAATTCGGCCGGCCGGTCGCAGATCGTTACGGTGGAAGATTCCATGAGCATGGTGCACGGTTCCGGCGGCATCAACCCGCCGGCCTCGGAGGAGCTGCGTTCGGAAGTCGCCATCGTTGCCGGCATCGCCGAAGCAACGCTTGGCAATGCGCATCTCGACTGGAAGGCGCTTGCCGATGATTACGATCTCATCCGCGACATGATCGAGCGGGTCATTCCCGGTTTCGACAATTTCAACGAACGCGTCCGTGTACCCCGCGGTTTTCATCTGCGCAATGCGGCGGCCGAACGGGAATGGAACACGCCGGCAAAAAAGGCCACCTTCTATAGCGGCCCCTTGCCGGAACAGACCGAACACCAGCAGGCGCTGATGCGTGATAACCTCTTCGTACTGCAGACATTCCGCAGCCACGATCAATACAACACCACGATCTACGGCATGGATGACCGCTATCGCGGCGTCTATGGCGAACGCCACGTCATATTCATGAACCCTGGAGATATGGAAGCGCTCGGCGCCCATTCCCGCCAGCGCGTCGATGTCATCGGCGAATATGGCGATGGCATGGAGCGTATCGCGGAAGATTTCCGACTGGTGCCCTATAATATCCCGCGCGGCAGCGTCGGCGGTTATTACCCGGAACTGAACGTGCTGGTGCCGCTGTCGAGCTATGGCGAAGGCAGCTTCACGCCGACATCGAAATCGGTGCTCGTCTCCGTTCGCCTGCGCCCGGACGCCTCCTGATGGAAGAGGAGCAATCCGCCGCTGCGTTCATGGCGGCGGTGGAGCGGGTTCAGGAAAGCTCCTCACAGGTGCTGACGGCCACGGGCGCGGCGATCCTTCTGGCGGTTTATCTGAACATCGCCGCCGACAGCCGCAGCATCGCCAACCGGCTTGGGCTTGCACACGCCCTTATTCTGCGCGAAATCACTCTCCTGTCACCGCGTTTCGTACGGGTGATAAAACGCGACGCCCGCACCCAGCGCAGCTTTCTGGAGACGACTGAAGAAGGACAGGCGCTCGCCGCCGCCTCTTCATCCCGGATTTGAAACGAACGGAGCATTCCTTGGCAATCAGGCCGATCCTGCCCTATCCCCATCCCGGTCTGTCCGAAATCTGCGCGCCGGTCACGGTTTTCGACGAGCAGCTGCACGATCTGGTCACCGACCTGATCGACACGATGCGCGCCGCGCCCGGCGTCGGCATCACCGCCGCCCATATCGGCGTCAAGCAGCGCGTTTTCGTTCTGGAGCTGACGCCGGGAACTGTCCTCACCTACGTCAACCCTGAAATCGTCAGCCAATCCGCACAGACGATGCGGCATATGGAAGGCAGTGTCTCCATGCCGGGCATTACCGACGAGGTGGAGCGGCCCTCCGAAGTCGAGGTGAGGTTTCAGGATATATCCGGCGGCGAACACCGGCAGACCGCCGAGGGGTTTCACGCCATCTGTATCCAGCACGAGATCGACCAGCTGGATGGTATTTTCTGGCTGAAGCGTCTCTCGAAACTCAAGCGCGACCGGCTGGTAAAAAAATGGGAAAAATCCCGAAAAACTTGATGGTCAGCCGGTAACCGACAGCACAAATTCCGCATCGCCCTTCAGCGTGTTGCTGACGGTACAGATATCCTCGGCCATATGGGCGATGCCGCTGCGGGTGGCCTCATCGAAATCCCCCTTTATCTCGATCCGGACATCGAAACGCACGATCCACGATGGCTCCTCATCGGCCTTTTCGCCCGACACATGCACCGTGACCTTTTCGAAGCGGTCGAGCACAGCCATGCGGCTCGCCGCAATCCGGGCGCTAAGCGCCAGGCAGGCCGCCAGCGAAGAATAAAGAAGATCGAGCGGATTGAAACCCGGCTCTGAGGCCCCCGTCACCACCGTCAGGGCGCCTCCGGTGGCCGTGACGACGTCGGGATGCCCAAGGCGGCCAAGTGTAACGACAGCCCCTGTCGGCCGCTTTTTAACCCTGAACTGATTCACACCCGACCTCACGCCGCGATTTCACCGATGGAACCAAAATTAGCCTCGCGCTTTTACTCACGCAACGGTGAACGACCGTCGAATATTGATTAAAAAGGGAGCTGGGACATATGGTTACATCTACGCTCGTCAGCATTCTGATCACCTTCCTGGTGATTGTGCTTGTCTTGTGGCTTATCGCACGACTGCCGGTCGGCGGCGGTGCGAAACAGATCGCTCAAGTGATCGTCATCATCATCGGCATTATTTCGCTGCTGAAATATCTCGCCGTCTTCTGATGTCCCGGCGTAGTGCAGACGAAAAAGGCGGCGAAAGCCGCCTCTTTTTATGCGCGGTTTTCAACCGCCTGATCGCTATTGGCGAGGCTCGAACTGATAGGTTTTTTTCAGCGTAATATCCCGGACGCTGCCAATGCCGAGAAACGGCGTATTGTCGGCATCAAAAATCGCCCTGCCCTTCGCCACGATCCACCGGCTTGAACCATCCGGCAGATTGACCTTGTAGCGCTGATCGAAAAACACGCCGGTGGTGATGCTCTCAAAAATGGCCTGCGCCACCTGATCGCGCATTTCGACATCGATTCTTTCGAGAATCTCCTCAATCGTCACCCCGCGCGACGCAACTGGTTCGGGAAACCCATGACATTCCGCGGTGACAGCATCCATGATCAGCCTGTTGTCGGAAATGCTCCACATGTAATAGCCGAGCGCATTGTCTGAATCCGTTTTGTCCCCCAGCACGAAAACCCCCAGACATTTTTCCTGACAAAAGCTAACATCAGACCTCTAATATTCCACCCCTCGTTTTTATGGGGGGAAACGTCTGGCTACTGCAGCGTGTATCGATATCCACGGAAATCTGCTGATCACCGAATCCAAATGGCGTTCCGAGATGGACGATAATTCTGAAAAGGCATCGCAAAACCACCTGCCTGCGCCTACATGCTTGCGATGACATGTCGAAGGAGTTCAATATGGTGCGAACCGCCCTCACTTTCGGATTGCTGACCGCAACCGTCTTTTTAGCCGGGTGCCAGACGTGGCATAGTCCATATCGTGGAAACGAGTGGCGAATGGATCAGGTCATGGACGGCGACCCCTACCGTGTCGGTGACGGGCAGCGCAACCGACGCTAGTTCACCTCGTCCATTCAATCCGGACGGCGGCAAGTCGGTGATTTGCCGCCCTTTAATCAGAGCGTTCCGGCTGCGAGTGAAAACATTGACATGGCCGATTTGCGCACCAACGAACCTTCGTGGTTTCCAAGGCATAGGGCTAATCAGTTGACTAAAAAAGAAAAAACCCGCCGAAGCGGGTTTCTTTGGTGCGGTCGAGAAGACTCGAACTTCCACGGGTTGCCCCACAGCGACCTCAACGCTGCGCGTCTACCAATTCCGCCACGACCGCATCGTGGTAGGCGTCGACTTGCGCCGACGGGGGTGCATGTAGCAAAAGGATTTTCGGTGCACAAGAGCGTCGTGACAGTTTTTTGAAATTAAAAATCGCACTGCACCATCCTATATGCAGGAAGCCCAGAAATGCTGGGGTTGCGGCCCTGTCGTCATTTTGCGAGAAGGCTGTGGAAAGGACTTTTTCATGCTCACACGCACCGATATCGAGACAAATATGCTTCCCGCCGCCGGTTCGCCGCCCGTCCGCTGGCGAATCTCGGAAGGTCTCGTCCCCTATGAACAGGCGATTGAGGAGATGGAGCGTGAAGTCGCCGCCATCGCCGCCGGGGAGGCTGACGAACTCGTCTGGCTTCTGGAACATCCGCCGCTCTACACAGCAGGCACCAGCGCCGATGTCGCCGATCTCATAGAGCCGGAGCGTTTCCCTGTCTTTGCCACCGGTCGCGGCGGTGAATATACCTATCACGGGCCGGGACAGCGGGTCGTCTACGTCATGCTCGACCTGAAGCGGCGGCGGCAGGATGTGCGCGCCTATGTGGCGGCGCTGGAGGATGTCATCATCCGCACGCTCGACAAGATGAATGTACGTGGCGAGCGGCGCGAGGACCGCGTCGGCGTCTGGGTCAGGCGTCCGGAAAAACCTCTTCTGCCCGATGGCGGCATGGCCGAGGACAAGATCGCCGCGCTCGGCATCCGCCTGCGCAAATGGGTGAGCTTTCACGGGCTGTCGATCAATGTGGATCCCGACCTCACGCATTTTTCCGGCATCGTTCCCTGCGGCATCAGCGCCTACGGCGTCACCAGCCTTGTCGATCTCGGATTGCCGGTTATGATCGGCGACGTCGACGTTCTGCTGCGCGAGGCCTTTGAGGAGGTGTTTGGCGCGGCAGTGCCCGAAACCGGCGCTGGCGGCTGATTGCACCGCAACCTTTGCCGCAGGCCGGTGTTTTTCCAGCATCGATCACCATAAGAGGAGGAACGACCATGTTCACAACGTCCGCCTATGCCTGCGACGACGGTTCTTCGCCGATGAAGCTCGCGACCATCAAACGTCGCGATCCCGGCCCGCGCGATGTCGAAATCGAGATCGAATTCTGTGGCGTCTGCCACTCCGATATTCACACGGCCCGCGGCGAATGGCAGGGATCCCTCTACCCCTGCGTTCCCGGCCACGAAATCATCGGCCGCGTTGCACGGGTGGGCTCGCAGGTGACCAAGTTCAAGACAGGTGAGCGTGTCGGCGTCGGCTGTATCGTCGACAGCTGCCGTGAATGCGCAAGCTGCGCCGAAGGGCTGGAGCAATATTGCGAAAACGGCATGACCGGCACCTATAATTCGCCTGACAAGGCGATGGGCGGCGGCGCGCATACGCTTGGTGGGTATTCCGCCCATGTGGTCGTCGACGACCGTTACATCCTCAACATTCCCGAAGGCCTCGATCCGGCCGCCGCCGCACCCCTGCTCTGCGCGGGTATCACCACCTACTCGCCGCTGCGGCACTGGAATGCCGGTCCCGGCAAGCGTGTCGGCGTCGTCGGTCTCGGCGGCCTTGGCCATATGGCGGTCAAGCTCGCCAACGCCATGGGCGCGACTGTCGTGATGATCACGACGTCGCCCGGCAAGGCGGAGGACGCTAAAAAACTCGGCGCCCACGAGGTCATCATCTCGCGTGATGCCGAACAGATGAACAGGGCCGCTTCCAGTCTCGATCTCATCATCGACGCTGTGGCCGCCGACCACGATATCAACGCCTATCTCGCACTGCTGAAACGTGACGGCGCGCTGGTGCAGGTGGGCGCACCGGAAAAGCCGCTCTCGGTGATGGCCTTCAGTCTCATTCCCGGCCGCAAGACGTTTGCCGGCTCGATGATCGGCGGCATTCCCGAAACGCAGGACATGCTGGATTTCTGCGCCGAGAAAGGCATCGCCGCCGAGATAGAGATGATCAATATCGATCAGATCAACGACGCTTATGAACGCATGATAAAAAGCGATGTGCGTTATCGCTTCGTCATTGATATGAAGAGCCTGCCGCGCCAGAAGGCCGCCTGACCCCTGAAGGGGGGCGACCTTGCAGGCGTCCCCTCTCCCGTTGGACCTTTGGGTCGAAAGCGCAGCCTGATCCATGACCAGCCAGACCGGTTTCAACGATATCGCCAAGGGCATGACCATCATGGCGGGTTGCATGCTGGTGCTGCCGGTCATGGATGCGATCGCCAAATACATGGCGGTGAGTGGCGGCATGTCGCCGGCGCAAGTGACCTTCTACCGCTTCTTTTTCCAGGTGCTCTGCACCCTGCCGTTGCTGCTCGTGGTGTCACCCAGGGCGCTGTTCAGCGCCAAACGGCCATGGATGAACTGCCTGCGCGGCGTGCTGCACGCCTCGGCCAGCCTGATGTTCTTCGCCGCCGTCAAATACATGCCGCTTGCGGATGTCTTCGCGATCTATTTCGTCGAACCATTCATGCTGACGATGATGTCGGCCATCTTCCTCGGCGACAAGGTGGGCTGGAAGCGCTGGACGGCGATCGCAGTCGGGTTCGGCGGCGCCTTGATCGTCATTCAGCCGAGTTTCGAAATCTTCGGCTGGACATCGCTTCTGCCGGTTGCCTGCGCCTTTCTGTACACACTTTACCTGTTCCTGAACCGCGCCATCGGCGATGCCGACAGCCCGCTGGTCATGCAGACCATGTCCGGCATTGCCGGTACGGTGTTCATGGGGGCGGCCCTTCTTGCCGGTGATGCACTCGGCGACAAGGATTTTGCCGTCTCGCTTCCGCAATCCGGCTTTGCCCTCACCCTGCTAATCCTGTTGGGATCGATATCCGGCTACATGCACCTGTTGATCGTCAGGGCCTTCCGGCTGGCGCCGCTTTCTCTGCTGGCGCCGTTCCAGTATTTCGAGATCATCTCGGCGACTATCCTCGGTTATGCGCTGTTTTCCGATTTCCCGACGCCATCAAAATGGCTCGGCATTCTCATCATCGTCGCATCCGGCCTGTTCATCATCTGGCGCGAGCGCAAGCAAGCCGGCGCAAACCCGCCGCTTGACGGGCAATGACTGCCGACCCTCGCCGTCTCTCAACTATCCGAGGGCAGCGGCCCGTCGTCGTGATGATCCTGCGCCTCCACAAGACTGCCAAGCAGCCAGAGCGAAACCTCGGCCGCCTCTCCGGCCGATTTGAACCGGTATGAGCCGCTATATTTCGGCATATCGAAAAAGGTGACGACGAAACCGTCACCGCTTTCCAGACTTTCGACCCTGATGCGCTCGGGATCGATCATCACACACACATAATGCGACCCCATATTGCGCATGAAGCCGGCCTTGTTGTCGTGCAGCCGCACGAAGGCAGCACCACCATCAGCCGTCATGTGCAGACTTCTGATCGCCTCGTTGGGAAAGGCGCGGGCGAAATCCATGATCGCCTGCCCCACATCATGACTGTTATCCTCATCCGTCGCCCGCGTCATGCGCCAGGCGTAGACAGCGAAGACCGAAAGCAGCACGAAAACGATAATCCAGATCGCAATACTCATCCGGGGCGCTCCCTCAGCATCGAAACATCACGATTCGCGAATCGAAAAGACGCGAACCCGGCTCAGGTTCATACAGACCGAGGCTTGTGTGAAGTGTGGCTCTGCCGGATCGATGTCGTTTCGCTGCGTTACGCGGTCTGCGTAATCAGAAACGCTTGAGGAAGGAGGCCTTTGCCAGCAGCCATTGCCGGCGAAGCTGCGACAGTTGCAGGTCGCCGTCAAATACGCCGCTCCCCGTCTTTCTCGCCGCAGCGATGACAGGGCGGGACAGGGCGACGGGAAGATAGGCGGCAAAAACATTTTTCGAGATCTTTGCGCGTCGTGCCCTCTCCATATGATCCAGCGCATGGGTCGCAAAAATCTCGATGGCAATGCCGATGCGCTGCCTGTCCTTACCTTCCAGAAAAGTCTCGCGGTCGAGCCCGGCCGCAGCCAGCATATCGGCGGGAATATAGACCTGCCCGCGACGCCGGTGCAGCGGCATAAGCAGCAACATGCCGGCCATGGCCTGCGCGACGCCCGCATGACCTGCCCCTTCCGCGCTGGATGCGGCGTCTTCAGCGGAAAGCACGAGACTTGCAAGTTGGATCAAAGCGGATGCGGTTTCGCCAGCATAACCTTCCAGCGCATTGCGATCCTCGAACAGGTCGTCATAGAGATCGAAGATCCGCGCCTCGATCATGTTGGCCAGAACCGGGCGCGGCAGGCGATATTGTTCGATCGTTGTCAGAAGCGCTGCAGCCACCGGGTGGGACTGGCTGTCACCGTGCGGATTGCCATCGATAAGGTCGCGCCACCATTGCATGCGCACTTCGCCGGGCAACGCCTCACGCACGGAATCGCGGATGCGGGCGATTTCGGCGTTGAAGGCATAGAGCGCGGCAAGGGCATTGCGTCTGTCGGCAGGCGACAGAAGGCAGGCAAGATAACGGTCACGATCGGTATCGCGCAGCGTCGCGAGGCTGACGTCGAGATTTTCTGTGGGTGCCATGGTTCCCCGCGCGAAACGTCCTGTCAGCCTTCGACGGCAATCAGCGCCGCGGCCACGGCGCGCGATTCCGAAAGCATGATATTGTAGGTGCGCACCGCAGCACCCGTACTCATCGGATCAACCGAAATGCCCGCCTCCTTAAAGGCGGCGCGCAGTTCTTTCGGCAGGACCCGCATGCCGTCACCCGTGCCGATCAGCAGCACTTCGATATCCTGTGCTTCCGCCAGAACCTTTTCGAAATGCCCGACGGTCAGTTCTTTTGCATCAACCGGCTCCCACCCGTAAATGCCCGAAGGCAGGAGGAGAAGAGAGCCGCGATGCGACATGTCGGCAAAGCGAAAACCGCCATTACCATAGGCATCGATGGGCGCCCGGCCGGGAAAATGGGCCGGGCGTATTTCGATCCCGCCGGCCATCAGACGGCAGGCTTGCCGCCAATGGCGCCGGTGTTGTTTTCTTTCTTGTCGTCCTTCTCGTCTTCCGCATCCTTGCTGTCGGGACGCAGCTTGAAGGCGATCAGCACCGGTGCGGCGATGTAGAGCGACGAGAACACGCCGATACCGACACCAAACAGCATGGCGAAGGTGAAGGAGCGGATGACTTCGCCACCGAAGAGGTAGAGCGACAGCAGCGCCAGAAGCACGGTCAGACCGGTGAGGATCGTACGCGACAGCGTCTGGTTCAGCGACACGTCGATGATCATCGACAGCGGCATCTTTTTATAACGCCTGAGGTTTTCGCGGATACGGTCATAGATGACGACGGTGTCGTTCAGCGAATAACCGATGATCGTCAGGATCGCCGCGATACTGGTGAGGTTGAATTCTATCCCCAGGAACACGAAGAGACCGATGGTGAAGACCACATCGTGCACCATCGAAATGACGGCGCCCAAGGCGAACTGCCATTCGAAGCGAACCCAGATGTAGATCATGATCGCCGTCATGGCGAGCAGGATGCCAACCGTGGAGGTGAAGGTGAGGTCACCCGAAACGGCCGGACCGACGACTTCCACGCGGCGGAAGTCATATTTGTCCTCAAGCTCGCCGCGCACCATGGTGATCGCAGACTGCTCGGCATTTTCGCCGCCGTCCTGCGCCTGGATGCGGATGAGAACGTCCTGCGGCGTACCGAAGTTCTGCGCCTGGATTTCACCGAGGTTGAGCTGGTTCAGGCGATCACGGATATCGGCGAGATCGGCCTCACCCTGCTTGGCGCGGACTTCGATGACCGAGCCGCCCTGGAAGTCGATGCCGAGGTTCAGGCCCTTGGCCACGAAGCCACCGACACAGGCGAGCATGACGACGCCGGTGATCATGAACACCACGCGACGGTAGCGCATGAACGGAATGTCGCGGCCGTCGAACATGGCGGTGCGGACACCCTTCGGCAGATGTTTCGGACGGCTGCGGCGAACCCAGTAGCCGAACATCCACGCTGTCAGCGTATAGGCCGTGAAGACGGTGGTGATGATACCGACGGCCAGCGTGACCGCGAAGCCCTTGACCGGGCCGGTGCCCATGTAGAACAGCACGCTCGCCACGATCAGCGTCGTCAGGTTGGCGTCGATAATGGTCGCAAAGGCGCGGGTGAAGCCGTTATCCAGTGACTGGATCAGCGGTTTGCCGCTCTTCACCTCCTCGCGTATGCGCTCATAGATCAGAACGTTGGAATCCACCGCCATACCGATCGTCAGAACGATACCGGCAATACCTGGCAAGGTCAGCGTTGATCCTATCACACTGAGGACAGCGAGCAGCATGACGACGTTGACGATGAGTGCGATGTTCGCGAGCAGGCCGAAGAAGCCATAGAACACGAACATGAAGATGAGGACGCCGACGGCGCCGATGACGCTGGCCGTCAGACCGGCTGTGATGGAGTCGTTACCAAGGCTCGGACCGACAGTGCGTTCTTCAACCACGGTCAGCGTAGCAGGCAGTGCACCGGCGCGCAGCAGAACCGCAAGGTCGTTAGCGCCCTGCACCGAGAAATTACCTGAAATCTGTCCCGAACCGCCGATGATCGGTTCACGGATAACAGGCGCGGAAATGACCTGATTATCAAGCACGATGGCGAAAGGCTTGCCGACATTCTGCTGCGTCGCCTGCGCAAAGCGCTGCGCGCCGCGGCTGTCGAAGCGGAAGGTAACGACGGGTTCGTTGGTCTGCTGGTTGAAGCTTGCCTGCGCGTCGACGAGATTGTCGCCGGAAACGAGCGCGCGGCGCTCCACCAGATAGGGAACCGGCGGATCGTCCTGCGAGTACAGAACCTCTGATGTAGCCGGCGGACGGCCGTTCATGGCTTCCTGCACCGGCATCGTCGTGTCGACCATGCGGAAGGAGAGCTTGGCCGTCTGGTTCAAAAGCGACTTCAGACGCTGCGGATCCTGAAGCCCCGGAACCTGCACGATGATGCGGTCGGAACCCTGACGCTGGATGAGCGGCTCGGTGGTGCCGACTTCGTCAACGCGGCGGCGCACGACTTCGATGGACTGCGAAACGGCCGAGGACAGGCGGTAGTCGATGCCTTCATCCGTCAGGTTGAGCCGGAGCAGATTGTCGCCGCCGTCATTCATCGTCACTTCGGTGATGGAGCCGCCGACCAGCGTGCCGGCGGACACCGGCTGCGTCAGGTCACGAAGCGCGTTCTTTGCGGCTTCCACCTGAGCGGGATCGCTGATGCGGACCTGAATCTGCTGGCCGTTGCCGGTGAGCCCCGAATAGCGGATGTTGGCGTCGCGAAGCTGCGTGCGCACATCGCCCACGATCGTTTCAAGCCGTTCCTTGACGATGTCGGAACGCTCGATCTTGAGCATGATGTGCGAACCGCCCTGAAGGTCGAGACCGAGCGTTACCTTGTTGTCCTTGTACCAGGCAGGCATGCCCTCCAGCTGTTTGTCCGTAAACAGGTTGGGAGAGGCGATGAAGACGCTTGCCAGCACAAGCAGCCAGATGAAGACTGTTTTCCAACGGGAAAAATGAAGCATTTCGATCTCGGTCAGGGTTGGGGTCGCGCTCCGCGCAACCCGTCAAAATTCGCAATCGGGCATTCGGTTGTCCGGCAGGATCAGGAAGCGGTTTCCGTCTTGACCACTTCGCCCTTCACGCGCACTTCGGCAATGTAAGCACGGGCGGCACGGATTTTCACGCCTTCGGCGATTTCGACTTCGAGTTCATTGTCATCGATGACCTTGGTCACCTTGCCAACGATGCCGCCACCAAGAACGACCTGATCGCCACGGCGAATATTGGTGAGTGTTTCCTGACGCTTCTTCATCTGCGCGCGCTGCGGGCGGATAAGGAAAAAGTACCAGACCACCATAAGCGGCGCAAACAGGAAAAGCATTTCAAGGCCGGAACCGAAGGCAGATGCGCCGCGTGTTGCGTCCTGGGCAAAAGCTTGACTAATGAACATATAAAACTCCTCAGAATTACGGCACGACCTTGGATGCCGCCCCAGCTTTCAAGCCGCCGGAATATAGTGGGGAACGCCGGGATTGCAACAGATGCAGGGCCCACGCCGTACCGATTCCGGACCTCTTAACCTTTATGGGCGCCAAACACCATGCTAGGCCGGGCGCAAAACAGAGTTTTGAACACCAGACAAGCGGAAGAAACACCATGATTCGAGAAGAAACGGCCTCCCTGCTTCTTTCAGAACTGCGCCGGCTCACCCTCGCCGTGGAGCGGCTGGCCGGCCCCGCGCCCGCCGTAAACGACTGGGATGCGGCCGATTGTTTCGTCTGGGTGCCGACCAACTCCTTTATCCAGCCGGTTCCCCGCCCCAACCGCATCGCACTGAAGCTGATCCGTGGCGTCGATCATGTGCGTGACATCCTGCATGAAAACACGCTGCGCTTCGCGGAAGGTTTTGCCGCCAACAACGTGCTCCTGTGGGGCGCGCGCGGCATGGGTAAATCCTCGCTGGTCAAGGCCGTTCACGAAGATGTGCGCGCGGCAAGCGGCGTTTCGCTCAAACTGGTGGAAGTGCACCGCGAGGACATTCACACCCTGCCCGCCCTGCTCGACATCCTGAAGGCGTCAGGCCAGCGCGTCATCGTTTTCTGCGATGATCTCTCCTTCGACCATGACGATACAGCCTATAAATCGCTGAAGGCAGCACTCGACGGCGGCATCGAGGGACGGCCTGACAATGTGCTGTTTTATGCGACCTCCAACCGCCGCCATCTTCTGCCGCGCCACATGATGGAAAACGAGCAGTCCACCGCCATCAACCCTTCGGAAGCGGTTGAGGAAAAAGTGTCGCTTTCGGACCGTTTCGGCCTGTGGCTCGGTTTCCACAAATGCGGCCAGGAAGACTATCTGACGATGATCGACAGCTATGCCACGCATTTCGATCTGGGTCTGGACCGCGACACCCTGCATCACGAAGCGCTGGAATGGGCGACGACCCGCGGCGGTCGCTCGGGCCGTGTCGCCTGGCAATATATTCAGGATGCCGCCGGCCGCCTCAGAAAACCACTCGACAGATAACGCCACCGTGACACCGGATGAAAGCCGGTGTCGTTACGGCCACAAACAGTGTCGTATTCCCGAACGCCACATCTCCCCTCACATGGTTTGCTGCACCCATGGAGTCACCTGCCCGCGGAGGAGCGGACAGGCACGGTGTTCAAACCACGGAGGAGATGGATATGAGCAGGAACAGAGGCGTCGTCTACATGCGGCCGGGTCAGGTCGAAGTCCGCGACATCGACGACCCGAAGCTTGAGGCGCCGGATGGCCGCCGTATCGAGCACGGCGTGATTCTCAAGGTGATTTCCACCAATATCTGCGGCTCCGACCAGCACATGGTGCGCGGCCGCACCACGGCAATGCCGGGCCTCGTTCTTGGCCATGAGATCACCGGTGAAGTCATCGAAAAAGGCATCGACGTCGAGATGCTGCAGGTCGGTGATATCGTATCCGTGCCGTTCAACGTCGCCTGCGGCCGTTGCCGCTGCTGCAAGTCGCAGGATACCGGCGTGTGCCTGACGGTGAACCCATCCCGCGCCGGCGGCGCGTACGGTTATGTCGATATGGGCGGCTGGATCGGCGGACAGGCCCGCTATGTCACCATCCCCTATGCCGATTTCAACCTGCTGAAGTTCCCGGACCGCGACAAGGCGATGTCGAAAATCCGCGACCTCACCATGCTGTCGGACATTCTGCCGACCGGCTTCCACGGCGCGGTCAAGGCGGGCGTCGGCGTCGGCTCTACGGTCTATGTCGCAGGCGCCGGCCCGGTGGGTCTCGCCGCTGCCGCCTCCGCCCGCATTCTGGGTGCTGCCGTCGTCATGATCGGCGATTTCAACAAGGATCGCCTTGCCCATGCAGCAAAAGTCGGCTTCGAACCCGTCGATCTTTCCAAGGGCGACCGGCTGGGCGACATGATCGCCGAGGTCGTCGGCACCAATGAGGTTGATAGTGCAATCGACGCCGTCGGTTTCGAGGCACGCGGCCATTCCGGCGGTGAACAGCCAGCCATCGTTCTCAACCAGATGATGGAAATCACCCGCGCCGCCGGCTCTATCGGCATCCCCGGGCTTTATGTCACAGAAGATCCCGGCGCGGTTGACAATGCGGCAAAACAGGGCGCCCTTTCGCTGCGCTTTGGCCTCGGCTGGGCAAAGGCGCAATCCTTCCACACCGGCCAGACGCCAGTGCTGAAATATAACCGCCAGCTCATGCAGGCGATCCTGCATGACCGCCTGCCGATTGCCGATATCGTCAACGCCAAGATCATCGCGCTTGATGACGCCGTGCAGGGTTATGAAAGCTTCGACCAGGGTGCGGCAACCAAGTTCGTCCTCGATCCGCATGGCGATCTGCTGAAGGCTGCCTGATACTTCAGCGGCACCCGGCTGATACTCGTAAAAGCGCCCGCGACGGATATCGTCGCGGGCGTCTTTGTTTCCCGTCCTGTCACCGTCAGGTGAAACTTACGGTTCCACTATCAGCATCGCTTCCAGTTCGGCTTTCGCTTCCGGGGAGAGATAGGGTCTGAACAGGCTTGAGACCTGCTCCAATCCCCAGTCCAGCTGCTGCGATCCAAATTCGGTGATACCTTCCTGAAGGTTGAGATAGGCCGCCCAATAGGTGGAGACGATCCAGAGATTTGTCAGGACGGCCGACCGTTCTTCCTCGGGAATAACTGCCAGGCCCGCTTTCTCCATGCGGGCGACGATATCGCCGACAGCGAGACGCATGGCGGCGCTTATGGTTCGCACAGGCTCCACCAGCGCCGGGGCGGAAGAGATAAGGCCGACCAGATCGCGAAACAGGAAACGATAGTCCCATACAAGCGAAAACCAGAGCCGCAGAAAACCGGCATAGGTTGCCGCCGCCGCCTCATCCGCCCCGTCGATCTTTCCGACAATCGCCAGCGCATCGGCCTCGAACCGGGCAAACAGCGCCAGAAACAACGCTTCCTTGGTGCGGAAGTGGTAATAGAGATTGCCCTCATTGATCTCTACAGCCCTTGCGATCTCGGCCGTCGTCACATGATCAGGCCCGCGCTCGTTGAACAGCACAAGTGCGGCGTCGAGAATTCTCTGGCGCGTGGGACGAACGGACGTGCGTCCGGTATTGATTTTTTTCATTGATGTCGAACCCAACCATTGAAACCTAAGGTATGCACCTTAAATACCAAAAATAAGGTATACACCTTAACAGAAAATGTAAGTGTTCAACGCGGACAAAGGACCTGCAAATGACCGGCACCGACATTCGCACCGCCTCCCCCGATACGCCCGGAACCGCTCCCGTCTCCAAATTCGCGACGGTACGCGTCGCCCTGTCGCTCATCCGCAATCCGTTGAAGGCTCTGCCGCCGGAAATTTTCAGCGAGCCGGCGGTCTTTACGCGCCTTGGCGGCGTCATGCGGGTTCATCTTGCCGATCCCGTGCTTATTCATGAAACTCTGGTCAAGAACGCCCATCTGCTCGGCAAGGGCGAAGATGTACGCCGCGCCCTCGGCCCCGCACTCGGCCAGGGCCTGCTGACGGCCGACGGCGATCACTGGAGGTGGCAAAGGCAATCCGTCGCCGCGGCCTTTCGGCACGAGAAGCTGCTGGAATTGCTACCGGTCATGATCGACGCCGCGCGTCGCACGCAAGGGCGCTGGCGCTCACCTGCCGGTGATATCGATATCGGCCATGAGATGATGCGGACGACGTTCGATATCATTGTCGAAACCATGATGTCCGGCGGCCATGGCATCGATATAGGACGTGTCGAGCAAAGCATCACCGATTATCTGAAACCCACGGGCTGGACCTTCGCGCTCGCCATGCTGGGCGCACCGGAATGGCTTCCGCATCCGGGCCGGCGCAAGGCCCGCGCGGCGGTCGGCTATCTTCGTTCCAGCCTTGCGACCGTCATTTCCGAAAGACGGCAGAATCCGATCGAAAGGAACGATCTGGTTTCCATGCTGCTCGAAGCGAAAGACCCGGAAACCGGACGCATGATGAGCGACACGGAAATCATCGACAATCTCCTGACCTTCATCACGGCCGGTCATGAAACCACGGCCCTCGGCCTTGCCTGGACTTTCCATCTGCTCTCCCAAAACAGCGACGTGGAAAGCAAGGTCATCGACGAGATTGAAACCGTTACTGCCGGTGAACCGATAGCGGCGGATCATATCGCCCGCCTGACCTATACCAGACAGGTATTTTCGGAAGCGATGCGGCTCTACCCGCCCGCCCCTGTCGTGACACGCACCGCATTGCAGGACTTCAGGCTCGGCGAGCACGATATCCCGGCGGGCACCGTTCTTTATGTGCCGATCTACGCCGTCCACCGGCACACCACGCTGTGGGACGAACCCGACCGCTTCGACCCGTCACGTTTCGAACCCGAAAAGATCAAGGCGCGCCACCGCTACGCCTATATGCCCTTCGGCGCGGGCCCGCGCGTCTGCATCGGCAACGCCTTTGCCATGATGGAGGCTGTCGCAATCCTTGCCGTGCTTTTGCAGGACGTCCACCTCAAGAACAAAAGCCCGGCAAATACGGAGCCGCTGATGCGGGTCACCTTGCGGCCGGAAAACCGCCTGATGATGCAGGTGAGCCCGCGAAAAAACAAATCGCCCGCGGCGTAACCACCACGGGCGACTGTTTTAGTGCGAAACTCCATCCGTCACCGGATGGTGACGATCAGAGATCGACGTCGAGGATCGCCATGGAGAAGTTGTAGGAACGGTCGCCGTCTTCGTCATCGATATAAACGACGCCGAGAAACTCTTCGCCAAGATACACTTCGGCGGAATCGTCCTTGCGCGGACGCGCCTTCACAATCATCTTTTCATTGAAAGTGCGCTTGAAATAGGCGTCGAGTTTTTTGATTTCGTCGGCTTTCACCACTATTCTCCTGTGCGGTTCGCGTTGAGCCGCTTTTGGCATGGGACAAAGGCCAAAGTAAAGTGAAAGCGGCAAGTCATCCGCGTCTTCCACACGGACGACCGTGAAAATGCCGGCCCCATCAGAGCGCGACAGGGCCAGTCAGATATCCGCTCCGATAAGCTGGTCCATCAGGCGCGAGGGCTCCGAACACCCTGCTTCTCCCACCACGCGCGCCGGCACGCCGGCAACGGTAGTCTTCGGCGGAACCGGCTTCAGCACCACCGAACCGGCGGCGATGCGCGAGCAGCTGCCGATTTCGATATTGCCGAGGATTTTCGCCCCCGCCCCGATCATCACGCCATTGGCGATCTTCGGGTGGCGATCCGCCCCCTCCTTGCCGGTGCCGCCAAGTGTGACGCCATGCAGGATGGAGACGTTGTCACCGATGACGGCCGTCTCGCCGACCACCAGCCCGGTGGCATGGTCGAGGAAGATGCCCTTGCCGATGCGCGCGGCCGGATTGATATCGGTCTGGAAGATGCTCGATGAGCGGCTTTGCAGATAAAGCGCCAGATCCCTGCGGCCCTTTTGCAGCAGCCAATGGGCAAGGCGATGGGTCTGGATGGCCTGGAACCCCTTGAAATAGAGGAGCGGCTCCATGAAGCGCGTGCAGGCGGGATCACGGTCGTAAACGGCCTGGATATCGACGCGCAGCACGCTTCCCCATTCCGGCCAGTCATCCAGCATATCCTGGAAGGTCTGGCGCAGAAGCACGGCCTGCATGTCGGGATGATCGAGGAGTTCACAGATACGGTAGATCACACATTCTTCGAGAGACCGGTGATTGAGGATCGTCGAATAAAGGAAGGCCGAAAGCAGCGGATCCTGTGCCGCGGCGCTACGCGCCTCATGCAGCAGGCTGCCCCAGATCGGATCGACGATCGCCAGCTGTTCGGGCTGACGGGCCTCGGTACGTGCGACCATGAATGGTCTCCTCGTTTGCAGTAGTCGTTCTTTATACAGAAAAAGACGTGCATTAGAAATGGGATTCGAATGACGACTTTAAAGGCGGCAAGGCTTCAGTTTTTCTTCATGCAGCATGAAAAACCGTTTCTTGCCATCACGCTCATAGCGAGCGGTAAAATTCCAGCACCGCCGCCTTGAACACCCGGTCGCCGACAGCCAGCATGTGGTCGCGGCCGGGAATATCGATTGCCCGCGCATGCGGCATGATCGCCGCAAGCTCCGCGCCGGATCCGGCGATGTCGTCTTTCGTTCCGACTGCGATCAGCGTCGGGGCGTCGATCTTTTCCGCCTGTTCGCGCGTGACGAGAACCCGCGATGTCTCGATGCAGGCGGCCAGCGCCAGCCGGTCGCTTTTCGTCTGGTCGGCAAAGGCGCGGAACATACGGCCGCGCTCGTGCGTCACGACATCGAGCGAAGGTGCCAGAAGCGCCTCGGCAATCGGATCCCAGTCGCCGACACCCTCGACCATGCCGATGCCGAGCCCGCCGAAGACCAGCGAACGCACACGCTCAGGATGGGCCATGGCAAGGAAGGCGGAAATGCGCGCGCCCATGGAATATCCTATCACATGGGCTTCGGCGATGCCGAGATGATTGAGCAGCGCCACCGCATCGCCGGCCATGACAGGCGGATAATAGGCTTCCGGATCATGCGGCTTGTCGCTTGCGCCATGGCCACGATTGTCAATGGCGATCACCCGGTAGCCCGCTTCACCCAGCGTCTTCAGCCAGCCGGGATGCACCCAGTTGACATTGGCGCTGGAGGCAAAGCCGTGGATCAGCAAAACCGGATTGCCCGCCGGATCACCCTCGTCGAAATAGGCAAGGCGAAGGCCGTCATGGGAAAAATCAGAAAACTGCGGCGTGTTGAGATTCATCAAGGACATCCTTTTTGCCGGACCATATGGCAGGAATTAGCAATGTTGAACATGTTTTGCTGACGATTTTTATGGAGATGCAATGCGTTTGAGGCTACATATCCGCAACGACGAGCCGATGCGCGAAAACCAGCGGCGGCTCGATAACGATGTTGCATTTGGAGACGAACATGGCCGGCCATTCCATTCCCCACTTCCAGAACGATGGCGGACACCGCATGATCGAGATCGGCGTCAAGGAATTCATGTGCACCGGCGCTTCCGTGCCTTTCGATCATCCGCATATCTTCATCGATATGGGCGACGACAATGAGAAGGTCTGTTCCTACTGCTCGACCCTTTATCGCTACAATCCGTCGCTGAAGGCAGAGCAGACCAATCCTCCGGGCTGCGTCTTCCATGTGAAGGCTGCCTGACCTTCCACCTTTTCTGATCGGGGCGCACCATGCCCATAAAATCCGTAGCCATTGTCGGTGCCGGCATTGCCGGTCTCACCGCTGCCCTTTCCTTTGCCCGGCACGGTATCGGCTGTGACATCATCGAACAGGCCGGCGAACTGGCGGAAGTTGGCGCCGGCCTGCAGCTTTCCCCCAATGCCGCCCGCATTCTCGCCACGCTCGGGGTACTGCCTGATATCGAGGCGCGCTGGACCGAACCTGTCAGCGTCGAACTCGCCTCCGGAAAATCGCTTGCCACGCTGCTCTCCCTGCCGATGGGCGCGGTGGCCCGCAGCCGCTGGGGCGCACCTTACGGTGTGCTGCACCGCTCGACGCTGCAAAACGCACTTCTCCAGGCGGTGATACGCAACCCGCTCTGCCGGCTGCATCTCGGAAAACGCATCGAAAATGCGACAGCGGATATCATCGCCGCAACCACCTTCCGCGACCATGATCTGATCGTCGGCGCGGATGGCGTCTGGTCGGCGGCCCGCTTCGCCGTGCCTTCCGCTCCCACCGCCACCTTCTCCGGCAATGTGGCCTGGCGCTTCACGGTCACAGCAAATGACGTGCCGTCAACCATCAACAAAAGCGCCGTCACGGCCTATCTCGGCTCGGGCGGCCATATCGTCGCCTATCCGCTGAAGGAAGTCGGCGGCTTCAACATCGTCGCCATCGCGCTCGGTGCCGATCCCGGCGCGACATGGCGGGCGGAATCGAGTGGGCGTCAGAAAGCCCTCTTGCTGGAACAGTTTCGCGGCTTCAGCCCTGACATCGTCCGATTGCTCGATTCGTCTGAAAACCCGACTTTCTGGCCGCTCTATCAGGCTGGCCCCGGCCGCTGGCACAACGGCCGTGACACGGTGCTGATCGGCGACGCGGCGCACGCCATGATGCCGTTCGCCGCCCAGGGCGCGGCCATGGCGATCGAGGATGCGTTTGAACTTGCGGGAACCATGGCAGGCAGCAACGCCGGAGCCTCGCTGCCCGTGCCGCAGGCCCTTGCCGCTTTCGAGGCCCTGCGCCTGCCGCGCATAGAAAAGGCCCGCAAGCGGGCCTCTCTCAATCGTTTTGCCTACCATGCCCGAGGCCCGGTCCGCACCGCGCGGGACTTCGTGTTTTCCACACGTCCGACGGAAGCCTTCCTGAAGGACTTCGACTGGCTCTACGGTTATCACGCAAAGGGCTGAAGGGTGCGGGGTCTGAAATCAGACCCCGGCTGCAGCCGCGAACCCGGCTTCGAGGTCCTTCTGTAGATCGGCGACATCCTCGAGCCCGATCTGCAGGCGGATGACCGGCCCTTCCGAGGGGCCCTTGGCGATGGTCCTGTCGACAAGCGACACCGAAACAGCAAGCGATTCGTATCCGCCCCAGGAATAGCCGAGCCCGAAGAACGTCAGCGCATCAAGGAAGGCAGCCGCCGTCTGCTTGTATTTGCCTTCTTCCGCCTTCAGCACGAAGGAGAAGACGCCGCTTGCACCCTTGAAATCACGCTTCCAGAGTTCGTGCCCGGCAAAGCTCGGCAAGGCCGGATGCAGCACGCGAACGACGTCGTCACGGCTCTCCAGCCATGTGGCGATTTCAAGCGCGCTTTTCTGATGATGCGCCAGCCGAATTCCCATGGTGCGCATGCCGCGCAGGATCTGATAGGCATCGTCAGAGGTGACGCAGATGCCGAGATTGGTATTGGCCTGATAAAGCGTCTTCCAGTGCTTTTCATTGGCCGAGACGAAGCCCATCAACACATCGGAATGACCCGAAGGATATTTGGTGGCAGCGTGAATGGAAACGTCGACGCCGAAATCGAGCGGCCTGAAATAAAGCGGCGTCGCCCAGGTATTGTCCATCGTCACCACACAATTATGCCTGTGGGCGATCTCGGTGATCAGCCGGACATCCTGAATCTCGAAGGTATTGGAGCCCGGCGCTTCCAGATGCACGAGTTTGGTATTCGGACGGATCAGCGCCTCGATGCCCGTGCCGATTGCCGGGTCGTAATATTCCACCTCGACGCCGAGCTTCCGCAGCATCATGTTGCAGAAGCGGCGCGTGGGATAATAGACGGAATCGACAATCAACGCATGATCGCCAGCGCCGAGATAGGCGAGGAACGGCACGGTAATCGCCGCAAGGCCCGACGGCACGAGAATGGTTCCGGCAGACCCTTCCAGCTCATCGACGAGACTGCACAGCGCATCGGTCGTCGGCGTGCCATGGGTGCCATAGGTGTATTTCTGGTTTTCGGTCGAAAGCGTCTCAGCATCGGGGAAAAGCACGGTAGAGCCACGCACGATGGGCGGATTGACGAAACCGAAGCAGTCCGCGGGATCGTTGCCGCCGTGGGTCAGGCGCGTATTCACACCTGCGGCGGAAAGCAGGTCATTTGTCTTGGTCATTTCAGATCAGCTTTCGAAGGAACATTGACGCGTGCGACAATGCTAAGAGCGGACCGTAAGGTCAAGTCCCGCAGGCTCCTCTCAAACGGCGTGAATTGATCCACCGAGAGTGAGCATACAACAAGTATGCAAATACTGTGCAAGTTCAAATTTCCGCAAAAATATGCTTATATTTTCACCCTTTGCACACTTCCCGACCAAAATTTGGAAAATTCCGTTTTATAGGCACAATTATTGCCCGCACGTCTTGACCCCGCTGCCAATTGCGATTGTGATAGAAAAAGCGGATCGAAAAGGTCTCGCTGAAGGGGGAGCTGGGGCAAGACAATATGCCGGTCCTCTTCCAAGTGACGATAACAAACAAAGGTTGGGAAAAATGAAAAAGGCAATTCTGTCAGCCGCCATCGGCGCAGCAGTTTTGGGAGGAGCCTCGGTCGCTTCGGCTGCGACGCTTCAGGATGTGAAGGGCAAGGGTTTCGTCACCTGCGGCGTCAGCGCCGGCATTCCGGGATTTTCCAATCCCGATGACAAGGGCGAATGGTCCGGTATCGACGTGGACTATTGCCGTGGTATTGCCACTGCGGTTTTCGGCGATCCTTCCAAGGCCAAGTTCGTCGCCCTTTCGAGCAAGGACCGTTTCCCGGCTCTCCAGTCCGGTGAAGTCGATGTTCTGACCCGTAACACCACCTGGACGATCAGCCGCGACACGTCGCTCGGCTTCAACTTCCGTACCGTCAACTATTATGACGGCCAGGGCTTCATCGCCAAGAAGGGCTTGAATGTTAAGTCCGCGCTCGAGCTTTCCGGCGCCGCCGTCTGCGTTCAGACCGGCACGACCACCGAGCTCAATCTCGCCGACTACTTCAAGACCAACAATCTGCAGTACAACCCGGTCGTTTTCGAAAAGGAAGCCGACGCAACCTCCGCCTATGATTCCGGCCGTTGCGACGTCTACACCACCGACCAGTCCGGTCTTTACGCCATCCGCCTCAAGCTGAAGAACCCGGACGACAACATCGTTCTGCCTGAGGTCATCTCCAAGGAGCCGCTTGGACCGGCCGTTCGCCAGGGCGACGACCAGTGGTTCGACATCGTGACCTGGGTTCACTACGCCATGGTCAATGCCGAAGAACTGGGCATCACCTCGAAAAACGTCGATGAGCAGAAGACCAGCGCCAACCCTGATATCAAGCGCCTGCTCGGCACGGAAGAAGGCACCAAGATCGGTACCGATCTCGGCGTGACCAACGACTGGGCCTACAACATCATCAAGCTGGTGGGTAACTACGGCGAAGTCTTCGACCGCAACGTCGGTGCAGGCTCTCCGCTGAAGATCGAGCGCGGCCAGAACGCGCTGTGGACCAAGGGCGGCCTGCAATACGCACCGCCGGTCCGTTGATCGGCCCCATCATCGGCTAGATCATGACAGGAGGCTGGGCAATGCCCGGCCTCCATTTTAAAATTATATAAATAAGCTCGCAAAGAGCATATAAAAGGGAAAGGTGCCTATGGCAGGCAACGCGGTCAGTTCGCAACGATCGCGCGCGCAAAGCGCGTCGTCACTTATCTACGATCCACGCATACGCGGAATTTTCTATCAGGTCCTGACAGTCGTCATCCTGGCCGCCTTCGTCTGGATCATCGTGACGAATACGATCACCAATCTTCAACGGTCAAACATTTCGTCCGGCTTCGGATTCCTCGATGGAAGAGCCGGTTTTGATATCGGCCAGTCGCTGATCGCTTATACCAGCGACGCGACCTATGGCCGGGCTTTGCTCGTTGGCATTCTCAACACGATCCAGGTTGCGTTTTTTGGCATCATCGCCGCCTCGATCATCGGTTTCATCGTCGGTATCGCCCGGCTGTCCAGCAACTGGCTGATTTCGAAGCTCGCGCAGGCCTATGTGGAAATCTTCCGCAACATCCCGCCCCTGCTCGTCATCTTCTTCTGGTACAAGGGCGTCATCTCAGTCCTGCCGCAGGCGCGTGATTCGCTGGAGCTTCCGCTGGGAAGCTACCTCAACAATCGCGGCTTCTTCTTTCCGAAGCCCCTTTGGGGCGAAGGCACCTGGCTGATACCGCTCGCCCTTGTGGTCGCCATCGTCATCAGCTTTTTCGTTTACCGCTGGGCAAAGGCGAGACAGGAAAAGACCGGTCAGCAGTTCCGCACCGGGATCACGGCTACACTTCTCATCATCGGCCTTCCGGCCGCGACATTTCTCGCGCTCGGCTCACCGCTGACCTTCGACTACCCGATTGCCGGGCGGTTCAACCTCTCGGGCGGCGCGGTCGTCGCACCTGAATTCATGTCGCTGTTTCTGGCGCTTTCCTTCTACACCGCCTCCTTCATCGCCGAGATCGTTCGCGGCGGCATCAAGGCCGTGGCGAAGGGCCAGACGGAAGCTGCGGATGCGCTCGGGCTTCGTTCCAGCACCACGACGCGCCTGATCGTCGTTCCGCAGGCGATGCGCATCATCATCCCACCGCTGACAAGTCAATATCTCAACCTGACCAAGAACTCCTCGCTTGCGGTCGCGGTCGGCTTCGCCGACATCGTCTCCGTCGGCGGCACGATCCTGAACCAGACGGGTCAGGCGGTCGAAGTCGTTGCGATCTGGCTGGTCATCTATCTCTCGCTGTCCCTGCTCACGGCCGTGGTCATGAACTGGTTCAACGCGAAAATGGCCCTGGTGGAGAGATGACGATGACAACAAGCAATCACGCTTTCGTGCGGCAGACCATCGAGGACGCCAGACCCGCGCCCTCGAGCGCCGTCGGCTTCGGTCACTGGCTGCGCACCAAACTCTTCGCCACCCCCAAGGACACGGTCCTGACGGTGATCGCCCTTGCCCTGCTCGCCTATCTGGTGCCGCCGGTCATCAAGTGGCTGTTCATTGACGCGGTGTGGACCGGCAGCGATCGTATCGCCTGCCTGACCGCTTCGCAGGGCGGCGCGCTGCCGGACGGCCAGTCCGGTGCGTGCTGGGCTTTCGTTTCGGCAAAGCTCGGACAATTCGTCTTCGGCCGCTATCCGATCGACGAACGCTGGCGTCCCATCCTCGTGATGGTGACATTCGCCATCCTGCTGATACCGATGCTGATTCCAAAAGCGCCGTTCAAGCGCCTCAACGCGCTGGTGCTTTTCATCATCCTGCCCTTCATTGCGTTTTTCCTGCTCATCGGCGGCGTCTTCGGCCTGCCGAAGGTGGAAACGCAGCTGTGGGGCGGCCTGATGGTGACGCTCATCCTGTCCTTCTTCGGGATCACCGTGTCGCTCCCCTTCGGCATTCTTCTGGCGCTCGGCCGACGGTCGAACCTGCCGGTCATCAAGATGCTCTGCGTGCTCTTCATCGAAGTCATCAGAGGCATCCCGCTGATCACCGTGCTGTTCTTCGCCAGCATCATGCTGCCGCTGTTCCTGCCCGACGGCTGGACCTTCGACAAGTTCCTGCGCGCGCTAGTCGGCGTGTCGCTTTTCTCATCCGCCTATATGGCGGAGGTGATCCGCGGCGGCCTGCAGGCCATTCCGAAGGGACAATATGAAGGGGCGGATTCGCTCGGCCTGAACTACTGGCAGAAGACGAGACTGATCGTGCTACCGCAGGCGCTTAAGCTCGTCATTCCTGGTATCGTCAACACCTTCATCGGGCTTTTCAAGGACACGTCGCTGGTTTCGATCATCGGCATGTTCGACCTGCTCGGCATTGTCACACTCAACCAATCGGATGCGAACTGGGCGACACCCGTCACCGCCATGACAGGTTATATTTTCGCAGGTTTCGTATTCTGGATATTCTGCTTCGGCATGTCGCGTTATTCGCTGTTCATGGAACGGCACCTCGACACCGGGCATAAACGATAAGGGACGCTCAAAATGGCAGAAACCCAAACAAAAAAACTGGCCGTTTCGACAACGGACGTGGCAATTGAACTCGTCGGCATGAACAAGTGGTATGGCGACTTCCACGTCCTGCGCGACATCAATCTGAAGGTCATGAAAGGCGAGCGCATCGTCATCGCCGGTCCTTCGGGGTCGGGCAAATCGACCATGATCCGTTGCATCAACCGGCTGGAGGAACATCAGTCCGGGCTGATCAACGTTGATGGTATCGAGCTTACCAACGACCTGAAAAAGATCGACGAAGTGCGTCGTGAAGTCGGCATGGTGTTCCAGCACTTCAACCTCTTCCCGCACCTGACGATCCTCGAAAACTGCACGCTGGCGCCGATCTGGGTTCGCAAGATGCCCAAGAAGGAAGCTGAAGAAGTGGCGATGCACTATCTGAAGCGCGTCAAGATCCCCGAGCAGGCGCACAAGTATCCCGGCCAGCTCTCCGGCGGCCAGCAGCAGCGCGTGGCGATTGCCCGCTCGCTCTGCATGAAGCCGAAGATCATGCTGTTCGACGAGCCGACCTCGGCGCTCGACCCGGAAATGGTCAAGGAAGTACTCGACACCATGGTCAGCCTTGCCGAAGACGGCATGACGATGCTGTGCGTCACCCACGAAATGGGCTTCGCCCGCCAGGTGGCAAACCGCGTCATCTTCATGGACCAGGGCCAGATAGTCGAACAGAACTCGCCCGCCGAATTCTTCGACAATCCGCAGCACGAGCGCACCCGGCTGTTCCTCAGCCAGATTCTGCACTGATCATTGAAGAGGCGTCCGGAACGGACGTTTTCAAATGCAAACCTAAAAACGGGACCTCACGGTCCCGTTTCTTTTTTTAAACTGAAACCGAGGGCCGCAAGTGAAACCGGAGCCTCTTTATTATTTTATTCTCGACCCAAGCAGCAATACTTGGACTTCTAACTGGCCAGCCTGATATATTCGTAGCGATAATTTAATCGTGGCCTTGGACATATTTGCGATGGATGGTTTGCTTGTATTTCTAGGAGACATATTAAGCGGCTTGATATCCGGCGGCCCCCCGAAATCAAACTTTGTGCGGTGGATGGCATATGCGATCAATGCAATCATAATAATACTCTCCGGCCTGCTGATATATGGAAAATACCTGACTTGATTTTCGCTAGCCCGCAGCCTTGAGAAACCACATGTTTCGCAAGGCAATTGAAGCCGAGCCATATCACTCACGCAAAACAGCAAACTCTGACCGTTTAACCATTTGTTACGAAACAAGAATCCTTGTTTTTCAGGACTTCTGGCGGCCCATGTCATTTTTTTGTCAAATCATGCATTTTTCCGCTTGCAGACCTTCGGGAGCCTGACTATAAGGGCGCCACACCACAAGCGCACGCGCCCTTCGTCTATCGGTTAGGACGTCAGATTTTCATTCTGAAAAGAGGGGTTCGACTCCCCTAGGGCGTGCCACTTGCCTTCGTGTTTTCCCCCCTTCGAAAATATAAAGCAGATTCGTAGATCGCGAATTCGTCACGCGTGATCGATGCGCCGGAACCGATTCCCGGGCGACACGTTAGAGTGCTGTCCCCCCGATGGAAGGCAAGCCGGATGAAGCGCCAGCGGGCAAATCGACCGGCTTGCCTTTCCCCTTCCAGCCAAATCACAACGTCGGTTCTTTCTGGCGGGCAGCAGATGCCAGCTAAGGGTTGGAAAAGCACGCCCCCGGCCTTCCACGAGGCATGAAGGCATCACCGGCGCGCAGCGATAGCGGCGAAATTTCAAGGCCTTGGCCAGACCCGGCTCAGTTTTCCACAGCCCTTTCGGCTTCCATAAAAAAACTCGTCGTGAAGCGAAAAAAATCAATTTTTCCGCTTGCGGAGCAACGGGAGCCTGACTATAAGGGCGCCACACCACAAGCGCACGCGCCCTTCGTCTATCGGTTAGGACGTCAGATTTTCATTCTGAAAAGAGGGGTTCGACTCCCCTAGGGCGTGCCACTTGCTTCTCCATAAAAATCAGTAGTCTGCACGAAAATCTTAGCGCGTCGCGTGAAGACGCATTGGCGCGTCTCGGCCATTCGCCAGAGACAGTGTTCCATAAAATTCAGGGTAAGTGCGAAGGCCCCCTCAGGGCGCGAAAGCCGCGTCCAGAACGCGCAGCTGCACGCGCCTCTGACCCTGCCAAAGATCGGCGCCCACGGTGCCTGCAACGTGAATGTTCCTGCCGCGTGCATTCAGCAGCATCTGCCCCAGAGGCGCTTCTGCGGCGCGAAACGCGATACCGTCCAGCCGCGAGCCGTCCATGGCCTCCAGCGTGATCTTGACGTGAGCTGTACCCACGAGCCGCACATCGCGCAAACGATGCGCCGGCACGGCGAAGATCGGCTGCGAGTGGCCCGATCCGTAAGGACCGGCCTGCTCCAACTGGTCGACAAGTTGCAATGTCGCACCCGAGGCGCCGATGGCGCCGTCGATCTTCAGCACGCTGCTTTCCACCAGCTCATTCACGGTCTTTGCGGCCGCCTCCTCGAAGAAGGTCCTGAGCTTGCCGAGATTGGCGCGCTCAACCGTCAGACCGGCCGCCATGGCATGCCCACCGCCCTTGACCAGCAAACCGGCCTCCACGGCGGCGCGCACCATGCGCCCCATATCGAAACCGTTGATCGAACGGCCGGAGCCGGTGCCCTTGCCCGAGGGATCAAAAGCAATGGCGAAAGCCGGGCGGCGGAAACGGTCCTTCAGGCGAGAGGCGAGCAGGCCGACAATGCCGGGATGCCAATTCTCGCGCGCGGTGACGATGACGCCCGCACCCGAGCCGTCGCCATATTCGAACAGAGCCTCCGCTTCGGCTTCCGCGAGCATCACCGCTTCCATCGCCTGCCGCTCACGGTTCAGCTCATCCAGCCGCTCCGCGATCACCTCGGCCTGCGAGGAATCATCTATCGTCAGCAGTCGGCTGCCGAGCGCCGCATCGCCGATGCGGCCGCCGGCATTAATGCGCGGCCCGATCAGGAAACCGAAATGATAAGGCGTCACAGGGCCACCAAGCCCCGCCTTCTTGAACAGAGCAGCGAGACCTGCATTGTTCATGTGGCGCGCAGCAATCAGCCCCTTGACCACATAGGCGCGGTTGAGGCCCTTCAGCGGCACCACATCACATACGGTGGCAAGCGCAACGATATCGAGAAGGGACAGCAGATCGAGTGTGAAGGCCTGCCGGTTCCGCCTGTCCTTCAATAGGCGCAGGGTGGCGACCAGCACGAGGAACACCACGCCTGCCGCACAGAGATGCCCCTGCCCCGAAAGATCGTCCTCGCGGTTGGGATTGACCAGCGCCACCGCCGGCGGCAGCTCCGTGCCGACCTGGTGGTGATCGATCACCACGACATCCGTTCCCGCGTCCCTGGCGGCCTGCAGCGATTCATGGCTGGTTGAGCCGCAATCGACCGTCACGATCAGCGTCGCGCCATTGGCAGCAAGCTGCTGCATCGCCGCCGGGTTCGGCCCGTAGCCCTCAAAAATACGGTCGGGAATATAGATTTCCGGCGTCAGACCGAAATGCGCGAGGAAGCGGTACATCAAAGCAGAAGAGGCAGCACCGTCGACATCGTAGTCGCCGAAGATCGCCACCTTCTCGCCGGTCTCGATGGCGCGTACCAGCCGCTCGGCGGCCTTCTCGCAATCGGTCAGCATATGCGGATCGGGCATCAGGGAGCGGATGGTCGGATCAAGGAATGCCAGGGCGTCATCGACACCCACCCCGCGTCCGGCAAGAACGCGTGCGATCAATTCGGGAATGGCGTGAATCTGGGACATGGCCAGCGCGCGGTTCTGCCCGGCCTGATCCAGCCGCGATACCCAGCGCTGTTCTGTCGCCGACCGCTCCACGCTTAAAAATGCGCGGGCCACGGTATCGGCCGGCTCCATCATTGCCATCCTGTCCATTCGTCCTGTCATGCGCCTGATCGCGCTCTTAAGACGGGCTAAATGGCGGTGGCGCGTTTTTCAAGCAAAAACGCGCATATGAGGTTTCACACCGAAAAAATCGAGAAAAACGGGCTGACGATCGAGACAGCGCCAACGAGCAGCAGCAGCGAGAAGACGGCGAGCGAACACCAGTTGCGCTCATGCTCCCCCATGTCGAATTCCATAGTGCGAATATTGTCATTGGCATTGTGAGGCCGCGCCCGGTGATGGGCCGCCGCAACGCCAGCGCGCTTATTGTCCTTGAACAGGATGATCGATGTCACGGCCACGCCTCCCTCGCTTGGTGAACAGAATTAACCATAGTGCCGAATCGCCTTGTTTTCCAGCGCTTCCGACGCCTTCCCCTCAAATTTTATGGGCGCCGGACCACCGGCGCTATACAGGCAGCCATACAACGAAAAACCGCGCCTCCATATGGAAGCACGGCTCTCGATGTCATCAAAATAATGAAGCGTCTCAGGTCCGCTCGATGCGGATGACCTGCGGCTCGCTGACGAGATATTTCTCGTTCTTGATGGCCTTCACGGCCTTGCGGATCGCATCTTCCATCGTCGCATGGGTGACGAGGATGATGGTCTGCGGCGCGCCTTCCACATGCACGCGCTGGCGCTGCACGATGGATTCCAGCGAGATGTTGTTATCGGCCATACGGGTGGCGATGGAGGCGAAGACGCCTGCCTGATCCTTCACCGTCAGGCGGATGAAATAACCGCCCTCATGGCTCTTCATCTTGGCGCGGCGATACTCCGACAGCGATTTCGCCGGACGACCGAGGACAGGCACCTGCTGGGCGCCCGGACGGCTCTTGGCGATATCGGCGATGTCACCAAGCACGGCAGACGCCGTGGCGTTGCCACCGGCACCCGGCCCGACCATCAGCAATTCGCCGAGAATGTCGGATTCGATCGCCACCGCATTGGTCACGCCGTCCACCTGGGCAATGACGGAATCGAGCGGCACCATGGTCGGATGCACGCGCTGCTCGATGCCGGATTCGGTCACCTGCGCCACGCCGAGAAGCTTGATGCGGTAACCGAGTTCGGCGGCCGCCTGAATGTCCTCGCTGGAGATATTGGTGATGCCTTCCAGATAGATGTCATCAGCCGAAATCTTGTTGCCGAAGGCAAGCGTGGTCAAAATGGCGAGCTTGTGAGCGGTGTCGTTGCCCTCGATATCGAAGGCCGGATCGGCTTCGGCATAGCCCAGCCGCTGCGCTTCCTTCAGACAGGCCTCGAAGGACAGCCCTTCCTTCTCCATCTTGGTCAGGATGTAATTGCAGGTGCCGTTCATGATGCCGTAGATGCGCGACACATGGTTGCCGGTCAGGGATTCACGCAGCGCCTTGATGACGGGGATACCGCCGGCCACCGCCGCTTCGAAATTGAGAAGCGCCCCCTTGTCTTCGGCAATCGTCGCCAGTTCGACGCCGTGCTTGGCCAGCAACGCCTTGTTGGCTGTCACCACATGGAGACCACGGGCGAGTGCCGCACGCACCGCATTTTCCGCCTGACCGGAAGCGCCGCCGACCAGTTCGACGAAGACGTCGATATCGGCTTCGCTTGCCATCTGCTCGGGCGTGTCGAACCAGGTAATACCCTTGAGATCGATGCCGCGGTCGCGCGAACGGTCGCGCGCGCTCACCGCAATAATCTCAATCGCGCGTCCGCAGGTAATCGCAAGTTCGTTGCTTCTCTGCTGGAGGATGCGCACGAGCGAAGCGCCGACAGTGCCGAGCCCCGCTATGCCGATTCTCAATGAATCTGCCATGGGTATGTTCCTGATTTGCTGGTGATGGTGGCGGCCGAGGCCCGGCCGCCTTCGGTTGCCCTTATCTGTGGGCGTTAAGCGAAACGACATTGTGCATCGTTTCGTCTGCGCTCGACAGGAAACGCTTCAGATTGCGCGCTGCCTGACGAATTCGGTGCTCGTTTTCCACGAGCGCGAGACGGACGTAATCGTCGCCCATCTCGCCAAAGCCGATGCCGGGAGCAACGGCGATATCGGCCTTCTCGACCAGGAGCTTGGAGAACTCCAGGCTGCCGAGATGACGGAATTTTTCCGGGATTTTCGCCCAGGCGAACATGGTCGCCGCCGGCGGCGGAACCTCGAAGCCGGCCTTGCCGAAGGTGTCGACCATGACATCGCGACGGCGGCGATAGACATTGCGCACTTCGGCAATGTCGGAGCCATCACCGTTCAGCGCATGGGTCGCCGCAACCTGGATCGGCGTGAAGGCGCCGTAGTCGAGATAGGACTTCACACGCGTCAGCGCCGCGATCAGCCGCTCGTTGCCGACGGCAAAGCCCATGCGCCAGCCGGGCATGGAAAACGTCTTCGACATGGAGGTGAACTCCACCGCGACGTCGATGGCGCCGGGAACTTCGAGAACCGAAGGCGGCGGGTTGTTGTCGTCGAAATAGATCTCCGAATAGGCAAGGTCGGACAGCACGATGATCTCGTGCTTCTTCGCAAACGCGATCACGTCCTTGTAGAAATCAAGCGAGGCGACATGCGCCGTCGGGTTCGACGGGTAGTTGACGATCAGCGCCAGCGGCTTCGGGATGGAGTGGCGCACGGCGCGCTCCAGCGGGCCGAAGAAGCTGTCATCAGGCTCGACATTCATCGAACGGATAACGCCGCCCGCCATCAGGAAACCGAAGGCATGGATCGGATAGGTCGGGTTCGGACACAGGATGACGTCGCCCGGCGCGGTGATGGCCTGCGCCATATTGGCGAAGCCTTCCTTGGAGCCGAGGGTCGCGACGACCTGCGTATCGGGGTTCAGCTTCACGCCGAAACGGCGGGCATAATAACCGGCCTGCGCGCGGCGAAGGCCTGGAATGCCCTTGGAGGAGGAATAACGATGGGTACGCGGATCCTGAACGACCTCGCAAAGCTTGTCGACGATCGCCTTGGGGGTCGGAAGGTCGGGATTGCCCATGCCGAGATCGATGATATCGGCCCCGGCCGCTCGCGCGCTCGCTTTCAAACGGTTGACCTGTTCGAAGACGTATTGCGGCAGACGCCGGACCTTATGAAACTCTTCCATCTCTTTCCTCATGGGAATGGACCGGTACTGCCGGTCCATAACGAAGGTTCGTTTTTTGTTGTTAAACGCCGCCGACACGAACCGACCCGGCAGGCGTTATTCATTGTAGCGCAAAGCACGGGAAAACCTACAGGGGTTTTCTCGGCCCACGCCGCATAGCGGCCATCCGCCCGTCCTTCCGGCACGGCCTTTTCAGCCCCTCAGGCATGGCGGATCGCGCACTACGATCAGGGAACTTGCATAACGCCAGATTCTTGGAAAATGCAAGGCAAGCCATGCTCAAGAACGGCCATTCCCGCCCTTCAGCCGCGCTCCCCTGTCACAATTGCGGCGCGGATGACCGAAAGCACGCGCTCCGGCTCGATATTTGTGCAGACGAGCTGGCTCGGATGCCCATCCCAGTCACCGGGCGGAAAGGCGCGGCCATCCGGCTTCTGGATCGTCTGGCCGTCGGCAAGCCCGCCACAGACGACGCGTACCGGGCCGCTGCGGGTTTCAAAAAGCTCAGGCGCCACGAGATAGACGCAGGCGCAGCTATCATGCACCACCATGCCGTCGCCGGTGCGGGTCTTGTAGAAATCGATATAGAACTGCGACAGGTCCGAAAGCAGCTGCACCGGCTTGCCGCCGGCCTTTGCCATGTCAGCCATGAAGGCGCTGGTCATCACCGTTTTCGTCGTCACATCGAGACCGACAACGACCACTCGCCAGGGCGCGGTGAAGACGAGATCGGCCGCTTCCGGATCGCCGTGAATATTGGCCTCGGCCGCCGGCGACACATTGCCGTTGATATCGAAGGCGCCGCCCATGACGATCACTTCCTTCACCAGCGCGGCAAAATCCGGCTCTTCGCTGAGCGCCAGCGCCAGATTGGTCATGCGACCGACAGCAATCAGCGTCACCTCACCGGGATTGGCCTTGACCGTCTCGATGATGAAGCGATGCGCCGGACGCGGATCGAGCGGCAGATCGATGGTCTCGGGGATATCGATATCGCCGAGACCGTTTTCGCCATGGATGAAGGTCGGCCAGTGGCCTTCCTTGCGGGCGGGATCGAAGGTCACGCCGGCGCCCCTGGCGACCGGTGCTGTCATCTGCCATTCCCGCTTCAGGAAGAGCGCATTGCGGGTGGTGATATCAATGGGCGCATTGCCGAAAACGGTGGTAACGCCGATCAGATCGATATCGGGATGGCGGTGCAGAAAAAGAAGCGCCATGGCGTCATCCACACCGGGATCCGTATCGAATATCACTTTATGCATAATGCCCTCATCCGTATGTCTCAAGCGCCATCAGGCCTTCCGGCGACGCGCCACGGAAACATAACGATAAGCGGCAACACCGCAATCCCCCTTCCCGCAGCCGAACGTACAGAAAGATATTGCGCGGTGGCCTTTTCGGTGAAAGAAGAAGCCCTCTCCTCCCGCCTGCCCGGACATTCCCAGTGCAAGACATCGCCCTCAACGTTTTTATCGTTCTCTTCTGCGTCGCCATCTTTGCCGGATTTATCGATTCCATCGCCGGTGGTGGTGGCCTCATCGTCATTCCCGCAATGATGATCATGGGCATCGCCCCGCTCGATACGCTCGGCACGAACAAGCTGCAGGCGCAGTTTGGTTCCGCCTCTGCGACCCTTGCCTATGCCAGACGCGGCCATGTGAATCTCAAAGAACAATTGCCGATGGCGCTGATGGCCATGGCCGGCGGGATGCTCGGCGCGCTGACAGCCGCCTTCGTGCCGGCCGATCTCATGCGCGCCATCATGCCGTTCCTGTTGATTGCGATCGCGCTTTATTTTGCCTTCAAGCCGCAGCTCAGCGATATCGACAGCCACCGCCGCATCACGCCCTTCGTGTTCGGGCTTGCGGTCGCGCCGCTGATCGGTTTTTACGACGGTGTTTTCGGCCCCGGCGCGGGGTCCTTCTACATGCTGGCCTTTGTGGGCCTTGCCGGTTTTGGAATGCTGAAGGCGACCGCCCACACGAAGCTTCTCAACCTCGGTTCGAATTTCGGCGGCTTTCTCGTCTTTGCAATGGGTGGCGCGGTTTTGTGGAAGCTTGGCCTGGCCATGGGGGTCGGCCAGTTCATCGGCGCGCAGATCGGATCCCGTTTCGCGATGAAAAACGGCGCGAAGATCATACGCCCGCTTCTCGTCCTGTCATGTCTCGCCATGGCGACGAAACTTCTTGTCGATGCATCGTCCGCCTGGTCCATCGCAACGGTCTGGGAAACCATCTTCCCGAAATAAGGGATGGTGGAACGCCGTTTCCCGTCTTTACGACGATGGGAAAGCGCCTCGCTGCCTCAGCCGGCGGCGCGGCGACGGCGATCGGCGATTTCGCGGATCACCACCATCGCACCTACGAGCTTGTAGGCGGACGAGTAGCACGGCGACATTTCCAGCGACTTGACGACCGTGCGGCCATTCTGATCTTCCGCATAGGTATATTTCGACGTATCGCCCTTGAAGCAATTGTCGAGCTTTTCCCTGAGATTGTTCTGGAACCGGTGAACGCCGACAAGTTCGGCGATATGGCAGCCGACAAGCCCTTCCGGGGCATTGCGCTGAAATGCATCGAGAGCATTGGCGAAGGAAACGCGGTAGCCGGGGGAAACGATCACCACCGGCTCGTCGAGATCGTTGAGCATATCCTCATCGAGGATCAGATGGCGGTGATGCCACTCCAGAGTGTCTTCGTCCTCGTCACCGACGACCTTCGCCTTTGACGGCATGCCGACGTAGCGATCGACAAGGGTGCGAAGAAGCTCGGAGTTGCGCTGCACGCAGCCAAGGTCTTCCGCCTCGTGGTTAAGGAGATCGATGGCAAAACGGAACTGCTCGCGGATATCTTCGGAGTTTTCTGTCTTGCGTCCGACAACCCGCTCGAGGAGCTGTTCCAGTTCACGTTCCAGCACGGCAATCTTGTCGGCTTCGTTTTTACCAACGGCAGATTGCAGTTCCGTATAACGCAGCCAGAACAACTCAATCAAATCTTTCAACCCAACTCTCCCTGAACGGGCATAACCCCGCTACCTATGCGAACGGATTAAGCCTTTATCCCCTGATTGTAGCGTCTTTGCGCTTAAAAATGACGTAACGAAACGCAGGAACGCCGCGGGGATTGTTGTTCAAAATATCACAGCAGCCGCTAATTTTTCAATTTCGATAATCCATGAACGAAAAATGAGGTTCCGCAAATATGGAAAAGTACCGAAACGCACGATTTTCCCGTCGAATTTCGTGAGAATCGCCGAGAATCCGGCCGCACACGATCCCGTCAAATCTGATGCTTCACGTCCCAGCGGTCGTGATACCACAGCCATTGTCCGGGGTATTCGCGCACCCAGCTTTCCACCTTGTCGTTCAGAAGCTGCGCCGTCGCCTGAATATCGACATTGCCCTTCTCGTCGCGCGGAATTTCAACCCTGGGCTCTATTTCCAGCCTGTAGCGATTATCCGGAAGACGCACGCAGCGGGCAGGATAAACATCGCAGTTGAACTGCCGCACCAGCTTGGCGAGAAGCGGATTGGTACGAACCTCAAGGCCGAAAAATTTCGTCGTCAGCCCCTTGCCGAATTTCTGGTCGACGAGCACGCCCACGCCGCCACCCTTTTCCAGCTGTCGCGCCAGCGCGAAGGAAGAGCCGGCATGCGAGGGCACGAGATTACCCATGCGCTCCTTGCGGAAATTGAAAACCTTGTCAGCCACGAAGGGATTGTTGGGCGGCCGGAACAACACCGTCACATCGAGACCAAAAGCCGAGCCGGCAACCGGCAGCAGCTCGAAATTGCCGCTATGGGCGGTAAAGACGATGAAGGGTCGCGGATTGTCGCGCAGTTCGAGGAAGGTCGAGGTGCCCTCGACCTCGATGCGGCCCGGCTCGTTCTTTTCCGGATCGAAATCGAACAGCCGGTCGAGAAACACATATTCCGCCGCAAGCCGGCCCATATTGGCCCAGCTATCCATGGCGATCGCAAGCCGCTCTTCCTCTGACTTCTCCGGAAAGGCGCGTGCCAGATTATAAAGCATCAGCTTGTGGCGACCAGTCTTCGGCCCCACCCAGCGCGCCAGCCGGTCGGCGGCGCGAATGCCCGCATCGGCGGGGAAGAGCTTCAGCAGGTTGAGAAGGCCGAAGGCGAATGTCGCGATCAGCCACTGCCGGAAGTGGTCCAGTTTCAGGACGATCCGTGTCAGGAAAAGCTTCAAGACGGTCAATCCATCCGCAGAACGATTTTACCGAACACCTGACGCGTCTCCATACGTTCCAGCGCCCGGTCGATATCGTCGAAGGTGACTTCGGTGTCGATAACAGGATGCACGATGCCACGCGCCATCTTCTGCATGGCGTTGGCCATGTTTTCCATGCGGCAGCCGAACGAGCCGAGCAGCTTCAGCTGCTGCTGGAACAGCATCATCAGGTTGATATCGGTGGAGACACCAGACGTAGAACCGCAGGTGACGAGACGGCCGCCGCGCTTCAGCGAGAACATCGAGCCCGCCCAGGTGTCCTTGCCAACATGTTCGAATACAACGTCGACGCCCTTCTTTTTCGTCAGCTTGCGCACGACGCCTTCGAAACGGTCGGTCCGGTAGTTGATGACGTGGTCGGCACCCAGAGCCTTCGCCCGTTCGATCTTGTCGTCGGAGCCGACGGTGGTGATGACGGTGCAGCCCATCTTCTTGGCAAGCTGGATCGCCGCCGTGCCGATGCCGGAACCGCCGGCATGCACGAGGATCGTCTCACCGGATTCGAGCTTGGCATTGTCGAACAGCATGTGCTCGACCGTGCCGAAGGTGACAGGTGCGAGGGCGGCCGCAACGGCATCGACACCATGCGGTGCGGGCACGAGCTGGCGGGCGGGAATATTGATCTTTTCCTGGGCAAAACCATCGAGATGGAAACCGTGAACGCCCTGCACATGTTCGCACAGATTGTCACGGCCTTCGCGGCAGGGTTTGCACAGCCCGCAGGTGCGCGCGCCATAGATTGCGACGAGCTGGCCGGGCAGCACGTTCGACACGCCCGGACCGATGGCTTCGACCACGCCGGAGGCTTCCGCACCGATGGTGAGCGGCATCTTGCGCTTGGCGAAAGCCATGCCGCGCCAGCCCCACACATCGATGTGGTTGAGCGCAACCGCCTTGACGCGCAGCGTCACCTCGCCCGGTGCCGGAGCATCCGGTTCGGGCAGGTCCACTTTTTCGAGCTTCCGGTCGTCCACGAGTTGAAGAGCGCGCATATATCAGTCCTTCGCCCGAGGGCGTTTATCTAAAGGGCTATTCCAGCAAACCTCTGTAACGGTTTTGCGGCCGGAATGCGTAATCAAAGAAGCGAGAGCGTTTTCGCAATTCAAGCGAAAACGCTCCTGTTAGTGGTGAAACCGGTCAGGCCGGTTCCCGCGTCATGACAAGGCTTGCATTCTGCCCGCCAAATCCGAAGGAGTTGGACAGAACCGCGCTCACCTGAGCATCCCGCTTCACATTCGGCACCACGTCGAGCGTGATGGTCGGATCGGGATTGTTGTAGTTGATCGTCGGCGGCAGGGTGCCGGTCAGCATGGTCTGCAGCGAGAACACCGCTTCCACAGCGCCTGCGGCGGTCAAGGTATGGCCGATCATCGACTTGTTGGACGACAGCGGGATGTTCTTCAGGCCCTCGCCGAAGACGGCGAGCATGGAGCCATATTCCATCTTGTCGTTTTCCGGCGTCGAGGTGCCGTGGGCGTTGATATAACCGATATCGCTTTCGGCCACGCCCGCATCGGCAAGTGCCGCGCGGATCGTCGCGATCGCCGGGCCGCCATCGGGCGAAGAGCGTGTGCGGTGGAAGCTGTCGGCCTTTTCGCCGGCGCCCTTGATGATGCCGAGAACCTTCGCGCCGCGTGCAACGGCGGCTTCGAGCGATTCCAGCACCAGCGTCGCCGCACCTTCGGCGATCACGAAACCGTCGCGGTCCTTGCTGAATGGCTTGGAGGCCTTTTCCGGCGGATCGTTCTGGGTCGAAAGCGCCGACAGCAACGAGAAGCGGATCAGCGCTTCGGCGCTGACAGAACCGTCTGTCGCAACCGTCAGCGCCCGCTCGGTGCGGCCCTGGCGGATTGCTTCGACACCAAGCTGGATCGCGGTCGCGCCGGATGCACAGGCGGTCGAAAGCGTGACCGGCAGGCCGCGCGTGCCAAAACGGTCGGAAAGACGCTCGGAAATCGCGCCGAAAAGTGCTGCTTCCTGAAACGCCGGATCGGGACGCTGACGGAAAGCCGTCAGGAACCGCTCATAGGCGTCACCCGGCTGGGCGGCCGGCGGAGACCGGTCGGCAAGCTCGAAACGGGCGCTCCATTCCGGCTCGATTGGCGGTGCTGCAAGAAACAGCGGACCGTCGAAATCACCTGATATACCGGCCTGCGCCAGAGCCTCGATGGTGGTCTCACGCGCAAAAGCATAGGAACGTTCGACCGAATTCGGAACCGGGATATCGATGAAATCCACCGTGCCGCTGATCCGCGTCGAAAGCCCCTCGGTCGGGAAACGGGTGATCTTGTGGATGCCCGACTTGCCCGATGTCAGCGCCGCCCAGTTATCGGCAAGCCCCTGCCCGAGCGACGTGATGATGCCCATGCCGGTCACGGCAACGATGGGACGACCGAGATGATCCTTGAAGTTGGAAGTCATGGTCTTTCTCCTCACACGTCGCGGGACAGAACGGCGACACCTTCGCCGCGCACATGGCCGACGGTGGTGACGACGGCTTCGCTGGCCGCCTCGCCCATGGGTTTTTCCTCAGCCGCGTCGAAAACCGGCACCTTCGCGCCGCTTTCAAGGGTCAGCGCCGCGAGCGCCAGCCCAAGCGGGAACTGCGCTTCCAGCCCGTGGCCGGTGATACCGCCGAAACCGCGGATGACAGCATTTGGCAGAGCCTTTTCGAGAATGTCCTTCTCGCGGGCCGTCACACCGTCATAACCGCTTGCGCCGGAGAAGATGACAGTGGCTGCGCCGTCCTTGGCAGGGGCAAGCAGACGCTCCATGCGCTTTTCCATCTTGCCTTCGTCACGGCTGCCGCGATCACCCTCGATGGCGTCGATGCGGGCATAGATGCGCGCGCCACGCTCGCTGGCGTGCTTGCGCGATTCCAGCACAAGGAAGGCGCCCAGCGAACCGGAAACCATGCCGCCGCCGTCCTGGTCACCACGCGACCAGAGCGGCTGCCAGCCGCCCTGCGCATGTGCACCGATGGCTTCAAACAGCAGGATCATGTCGGGACGTTCCGCAGAGAAAGCACCGCCCACCAGCGCGTGGCTCGATTCGCCGGAGCGAATGCGGTGGAATGCGGTTTCGACGGCGGAAATGCCCGCCGCTTCCTCGCCCATGAAAGTGCGGGAAGACCCGGTGACCTTGTGCACGATGGAGATGTTGCCGGCCATCAGGTTGGAAAGCTGGGCGAGAAACAGCGTCGGGCGCAGTTCCGTCGTCAGCTTCTCGTTGAGCAGCTTTTCGCGGTCATTGCGCTTCAGCGCCTCGTCGACGATCAGCGTATCGACATTGATGTCGCGCTCACCACCACCGGCGGCAACGATCATGTCCATTGTGGCACAGGCTTCGGCATTTTCCTTCAGCCCGGCATCATCGAGCGCCAGACCGGCGGCAAAAACGCCAAGCCGCTGCCAGTTTTCCATCTGGCGCTGGTCGCCGCGCTTGGCAATCTGCGCGGACCAGTCGATCTCAGGCATGGGATGGACCGGATAGGGTTTGAATTTTTCGGTCTCGACAATCGTCGCCGGCGCGGCGGTTCCAGAAAGAAGCGCCACATGCGCCTGGCTGCCAACGCCGTGACAGGTCACGATGCCGACCCCTGTTATCACCACATCATTGTCAGATTTCATCGTCTGTCATCCTTTGCAGCCGGCCCCGCAGAAACGGTCACGGCTATCCACAGCGGTTGCGAACAACCACTTCATGCGTTGCGGAATAAAGCGCGCGATGCGGATTGGCAATGGTGAAGGCCCGATCCGCCGTCGCGAGCCCACGAATTTCGTGCGTCAAAACCGGGCCAACGGGAAAAACGCTCTCCTTCGAAACGGGTGGAAACGCTTATTTCTGCGCATCCGCGGCAATCGCCGCCATCAGGCCGACTTCTTCCGCCCGCTTCTTGACGATAGGTCCGAGCGGAATTTCGCTGAACGGCATGGTGCGCAATTTAAGCTGCGCGTCGCAGACCTTCTTGCCGCCCGAGGTTATCTTCGCCTTGGTGACGGCAAAACCGGAACCGTCATGCTCCAGCACGGCCTCGATGTCGAGAACAGCGCCCGGCTCCACGAAGGTGCGCATCTTGGCGCCGTCAACCGACATCAGGAACGGCATGGACGCAAAATCGGAAAATGCCAGAACCAGCATGCCGGAAGCCTGCGCCATGGTTTCGATCAGCAGCACACCTGGAACCAGCGGCATGCCGGGGAAGTGACCTTCGAAAACCGGGCTCTGGTCGGGAACGATCGACTGCGCCTTCAATGTGCGCGTCGCCATGTCCACGGCCTCGACCTTGTCGATCATCTGAAAATATTCAAGCAGCATCTGTCCGGCCCGTCTCTGGTCGGTTGCGACCCGCCTTTAAAGGCTGGGTCCAGAAAGAAAAATGCCCGCCTGAAGCGGGCATCGTTGCTTCAGCCCTTGGCTGCGCGCAATTCATCGATCTTGGCACAGAGGTTCTTCAGCACGAAATATTCTTCGGTGGAAACCTTGCCTTCGTTGACTTCCTGCGTCCACTGCTCGAGCGGAATCTTGATGCCGAATTCCTTGTCGATCGCAAAAACGATATCAAGAAAGTCGAGGCTGTCGATGCCCAGATCGTCGATCGTGTGGCTCTCCGGCGTAATGGTTTCGCGGTCGATTTCGCTGGTTTCGGCGATAATGTCGGCAACCTTGTCGAATGTAGCTGTCACGCCCATAATCCTTATTGTCGTTCGTATGAATTATCCTGTCTGACGCACCACATAGGCAAGTCGCACAAAAAAGCCAATGGTTTCGTGACGTAACTTTGTAATTTGCCCCAAAACTGTTGCCTAAACAGCAACCGAATGACGGCCGCGTCCGTTACCGAGATAGGTGTCGAAGATTGCCGCGATGTTACGCACGAACGGCTTTCCAGCCTCCGTCACGGCAAAAATATCGGCATCCAGACGCACCACGCCATCCCTGTCGCCTGCGGCGAACAGCTGTGCCTGATCCCTCACGGAATGGCTCACCTTGCCGAAACGGTGCTGCAATTCCGAAAGATCGATCGAAAAATCGCACATCAGCCGTTCAATGACATGCGAGCGCAGATGATCCTCCTCCGACAGTTCAATGCCCTTGACGACGGCAAGACCGCCCTCGCCCGCCATACGCTGATATTCCCCCGTCGCCACCATGTTCTGCACATAACCCTGCGGCAGCCTGCCGATCGACGATGCACCGAGCCCGATCAGCGCATCGGCGATGTCGGTCGTGTAGCCCTGGAAATTCCGTCGCAGCGCGCCGGCTTCTGCGGTCTGGCATAAACTATCGGTCGGCTTGGCGAAATGATCGATGCCGATCGCCTTGTAACCCGCCTGTTTCAGCATCGCGCCCGCCATCGTCATCTGGCGGTAGCGCTCGGCAATATCCGGAAGCGCGTGTTCGGGGATCAGCGACTGGTGTTTTTTCATCCAGGGAACATGGGCATAACCGAAAAGCGCGATGCGATCGGGATCGAGCGACACGATCTGGTTGACGGTCCTTTCCAATGTCTCACAGGTCTGGAACGGCAGCCCATAGAGGATGTCGCAGTTGACCGAATGCACGCCCCTCGCCCGCACGGCATCCACGACGGATTTCGTCTGTTCGAAGGACTGGATGCGGTTGATGGTTTTTTGCACTTTGTCATCGAAGTCCTGAACGCCGAGGCTCGCCCGCGACATGCCGATGGCGGCAAGCGCATCATAGCGGCTGTCGTCCAGATCATTGGGGTCCATCTCGACGCTGATTTCAGGTGCGAGCCCGAAGGTGAAGTGACGCCGCAGACAGTCCATCAGGCTCTGCATATCCTCCGGCTTCAGCATGGTGGGCGAACCGCCGCCGAAATGGACAGCACTCACCACCGCATCAGGCGAAACAAGCGCGCCAACCGCCGCAATCTCCTGCTTAAGTGCTTCAAGATAAACTGCAATCGGCTCGTATTTCAGCGTGTGCTTGGTGTGACAGGCGCAGAACCAGCACAGCCGGTCGCAATAGGGAATATGCAGATAAAGCGATATGCGATTCCGGTAGCCAAGCGCGCCGAGCCAGCCGCGATAGGTGCCATTATCGATTCCCTCGTGGAAATGCGGCGCGGTCGGATAGCTCGTGTAACGCGGCACTGCACCCGAATATTTGTGAAGAAGTTCGGTATTCATCACCCGATTTGCCTTTTATCAAGAAAATGTCGATTTCCTCTCTTTCAGTAACGGCTGCGACAGTTTGCAACTTTGACTTCAATCAAATTGCGCCATAAGTTCTTGCTAAAGTAGACGCGGGGACGACGGCTACATGGCGCAAGCCTTCAAAGAGACCGTATTTGATACCCACGGTCGCAATCGTCCCGAAAAGCCAGCATTGGAAAAGGCTTATGGACACGCTGCAGAAGACCATCCACAATTCGGAAGAGCCCGTTGTTTGCCGCTCCTGCGAGGCGCGTCACGGCGGTCTTTGCAGCACGCTGACACCACAGCAGCTCTGCGATCTCAACCGCCATTCCAGCCGCAAAAAGCTGGAAGCCGGCAACGAGCTTCTCGGCCAGGGCGAACTCGTCACCTCCTATGGCAATATCCTGAAGGGCGTGGTGAAGCTGTCGAAAATGATGTCGGATGGCCGTCAGCAGATCGTCGGCCTGCAATTCGCACCGGATTTCCTCGGCCGTCCGTTCCTGGCGGAAAGCAAGATGACGGCGGAAGCCGCAACCGATGTGGAGATTTGTCTCTTTCCGCGCCGCGTTGTCGACCGCATGGTGTCCGAAGTGCCTGACATGGAACGCAAGCTTCACAACCAGTCCCTGAAGGAACTGGACGAGGCGCGTGACTGGATGCTGACGCTGGGTCGCAAATCGGCACAGGAAAAGGTTGCCAGCTTCCTTTATATGATCGCCACCCATATCGACCCGGAAAACGACGACAAATCCTGTTTCGACCTGCCGCTTTCACGCGCCGACATCGCCGATTTCCTTGGCCTCACCATCGAAACGGTTAGCCGGCAAATGACCAAGCTGCGCAAGGAAGGCATTATCCGCATCGAAAACAACCGTCACATCACGGTGCCTGATCTCGACGTGCTGAGCGAAGCCGCCGGCAACGACTGACGGAATTTGCCCTCTCACTGCCCCTGAAGTGCAGGTGTCCCGAAATTGATGTGCGGCGCCCGCGCCTGTGCGGGTGCGAGCGCAAAACCGGCAAGAACCAGCAAAGCGGCGATGCATTTCATGATATTTCACCCCGTGCCCCGCTTTTTCAGCGGCCTGTTTGTTATGGCTGCATCATAGCGGCAAACCTCATCCATCCGCTTAACATCTTGGGTAAGCGGATGGTTCAAAGGCAGGGTAAAGAAGGGGTTACAAGCTCGGCATCGCCGCATGTTTCTTCTCTCCGCCAGAGAGAAGAAACAAAGCACACCCGCTCGCTCCATAGGGAATCGACCGTTTGGGGGGGCATGTCTTGTCAACAAAGATGGTCTGGCCAGTCTCTGAAACCGCGCAAATACGCGGCATGATCTCACTGCGAGGCTGCAGGCGTCGCAACCGGCTTCTGGTTTTCGGCAAGCGCCCGCAGCTCGGCCACCCGGCGCTTGTATTCGGCTTCCGAAATCTGGCCGTTGCGCCGTGCCGCACCGAGGCGCGACAGGCTCGATTCCATGGTGGAGGCCTCATCGTCACCCATCTGGGTGCCCGCGGCCGTCAGCGGCTGCGAGAAGGTCGGATAGGTGTCGGTGTCGCGCTTCTGGCTCACCGCATTGTCGCTGACGGGGCGCGGACCGACGATTTCAGTCGTCGGACGGCGCATATGGGCGGGCGCAACGATCGGCTCCGGTGCCTTGCAGGCTGCAAGCGCGGTGACGAGCAAGGTGCCAGAGAGCGAAAGAACAGCGATTCTCGCGGCGTTTTCCGCATATGTTCCCCATGTGCCCATGTGCTTGCCCATCGTCATGTTCCGCCTGTAAGGATATCGCCGATATCGAATTCGACTGCGGTTCGGCCCTTTGCGGCCTCCCCTTGCTGGTGGAACTTGTATTCGTTTTCATGCAGAATGTGCAAACACAAATTTGGTGGAGGATGGCGCATGGCAGGTGTTGACGGCGGGGCAGAGAAAAAGGGTGGAAAAACGCCCGGTTTCGACGCTACTTCCGCCGAAGCCTACCTGATCCGCGACCCGGAAACCTTCGCGATCAATATCGCCCGCGCGCTCGAGAATCTCGGCAAGGCCGCCTCCGAATGGCTGGCGCCGCGCGAACGCGGCGAAATCCCCCAGGCAAGCGCTGATCCCGTGACCGATCTGGTCAAGACGCTCTCCGATGTCGCCGAATACTGGATGGCCGAACCGAAGCGCTCGCTCGAAGCGCAGACCCATCTGCTTTCCAGCTACTACGATCTGTGGGCTAAATCGGTGGCGCAGTTTTCCGATGACGCCGATTCGGCTTCGGAAAAACCCGCCGAAAGCGGTCCTGCCGAACGCAGGAGCAGGCGTTTTGCCGATGCCGACTGGCAGGCCAATCCCTTCTTCGATTTTCTCCTGAAAGCCTACCAGACCACCGTCGGTTTTGCCGACCGGATGGTGACGGAAGCCGAAGGCCTTGACGAACATACCCGCACCAAGGCGCTGTTCTATATGCGGCAGGTAACGGAGGCGCTTTCGCCAGCCAATTTCGTCTTCACCAATCCACAGGTCTTCCGCGAGACGGTGGCTTCCAGCGGCGCCAATCTCGTCAAGGGCATGGCGCAGCTGGCGGAAGATGTCGCAGCCGGCAATGGCCACCTGAAACTGCGCCAGACCGATTACAGCAAATTCGTCATCGGCCAGAATATCGCCGTCACGCCGGGCAAGGTGGTGGCGAAAAGCCCGCTCTGCGAAATCATCCATTATGCGCCGACGACGCAGAAGGCTTTCAAGCGGCCGCTGCTGATCGTGCCGCCATGGATCAACAAATTCTACATTCTCGATCTCAACCCGCAGAAATCCTTCGTCGGCTGGTGCCTTGAGCAGGGCCACAGCGTGTTCATGGTCTCCTGGATCAATCCGGATGCCCGTCTGGCCGAGAAGGGCTGGGACGATTACATCCGCGAAGGCATCAATTTTGCGCTTGATACCATCGAGGAGCGGACCGGTGAAAGGCAAATCAACGCCATAGGTTATTGCGTCGGCGGTACGCTTTTATCCTCGGCGCTGGCGCTGCATGCGCAGGAAGGCGATGAACGCATCCGTAGCGCCACGCTGCTGGCCGCCCAGACCGATTTCATCCATGCCGGCGACCTCAAGGTCTTCATTGACGAAGGCCAGCTGGCGGCGCTGGACAAGCACATGCAGGCGGTCGGTTATCTCGACGGCTCGATCATGGCGACCGTCTTCAACATGCTGCGCGCCTCCGATCTCATCTGGCCCTATGTGGTCGATAATTACCTGCGCGGCACCGAGCCCCTGCCCTTCGACCTGCTCTACTGGAACTCCGATTCGACCCGGGTGACCGCCGCCAGCCACTCGTTTTATCTGCGCAATTGTTATCTCGAGAACAATCTCGCGCGTGGACTGATGCGCGTTGCCGGCAAACGGATCAATCTCGGCGATATCAAGATCCCTGTCTACGATCTCGCCACCCGCGACGACCATATCGCGCCGGCGAAATCGGTCTTCACGGGCGCTGCGCTGTTCGGCGGGCCGGTGGAATTCGTGCTCGGCGCTTCCGGCCACATTGCCGGCGTCGTCAACCCGCCGCAGCTTGAGAAATACCAATATTGGACGGGGCCGTCACCAGCTGGGGACTTCGACGCCTGGCAGGCCGCCGCCACGGCCCATAAGGGCTCGTGGTGGGTGCACTGGCAGAGCTGGATCGAAAACCAGAGTGCCGAAAAGGTGAAGGCGCGAAAACCGGGAGATGGCAGGCGCCCGGTGCTCGGCGATGCGCCGGGAACCTATGTCCTGTCCTGATCACGCCCGCTACCTCTTAGTCTTTCAGGCCCCATGTTCTTCACGCCCCCGCTTATTCCCGCAACGTTGATCTCCCGCTACAAGCGTTTTCTGTTCGATGCCGTACTGGAAGACGGCACGGCGATCACCGGCTCCTGCCCCAATACCGGCTCCATGCGCGGGCTGACGACACCGGGTTCCCGCATCTGGCTTTCCGAACATGACAGCCCTACCCGCAAATACCGTCACATGCTGGAAATGGTCGAGGCCGATGGCACCGTGGTCGGCATCAATACCGGCATGCCGAACCGGCTGGCGGAAGAGGCGATCCTGAACGGCCGCATTCCTGAGCTTGACGGCTATTCGACGATCCGGCGCGAACAGAAATACGGCCGCAATTCCCGCATCGATTTCCTGCTGTCGGAACCCGGCCGGCCGGATGCCTATGTGGAAGTGAAGAACGTGCATTTCATGCGCGAAAAAGGTCTGGCCGAATTCCCTGACACCGCCACCAAACGCGGCGCGAAACATCTCGAAGAACTGGGTGACGCGGCGGAAGCTGGTTACCGTTCGGTGATGCTCTATCTCATCCAGCGCGATGATTGCGACCAGATGCGTATCTGCGACGATCTCGATCCCGTCTATGCGCTGGCGTTTCAGCGGGCGATGGCGCGCGGCGTGGAGGCCTATGCGGTGAAATGCACGGTCTCCCCGGCACAAATTTCAGTCAGCGGAACGGTTAAGATGGACGAATGGCGTCCGGCTGTTTTATGAACAGGGACGTAAAGAGACAGAAAGCACTATGATGGTCACCTATATCGACGCAGCCTCCGCCCCCCTCAAGAATACCGGCGTCATCCGCCTTTATACGCCTGAGGATTTTGATGGCATGCGCAGGGCCTGCCAGCTGACGGCGCGTTGCCTCGATGAACTGGCAGCCATCGTCAAGCCGGGTGTGACGACTGACGCCATCGACCGCTTCGTCTTCGAATTCGGCGCCGACCATGGCGCGCTGCCGGCGACGCTGAATTATCGTGGTTATACGAAATCCGTCTGCACCTCGATCAACCACGTGGTCTGCCACGGCATTCCGGATGAAAAGCCGCTACGCGAAGGCGATATCGTCAATATCGACGTGACCTATGTGCTTGACGGCTGGCATGGCGATTCGAGCCGCATGTATCCGGTCGGCCAGATCAAGCGCGCTGCCGAGCGGCTGATGGAAGTGACCTATGAATGCCTGCTGCGCGGTATTGCGGCCGTAAAGCCCGGCGTACGCACCGGCGCGATCGGCGCTGCGATCCAGGCCTATGCGGAAGCGGAACGCTGCTCCGTGGTGCGTGATTTCTGCGGCCATGGCGTCGGACGCCTGTTCCATGACACACCCAACATCCTGCACTACGGCCGCCCCGACGAAGGCCCGGAAATCCGCGAGGGCATGATCTTCACCATCGAGCCGATGATCAATCTCGGCAAACCGCATGTGAAGGTGCTTTCGGACGGCTGGACCGCGGTGACGCGTGACCGTTCCCTTTCCGCCCAATATGAACATGCCGTTGGTGTCACGGCCACCGGCTGCGAAATCTTCACGCTGTCACCGGGTGGTTTTGATCGTCCGGGCCTGCCGCCGCTTCCCCCCGCATAAGGCCAGACCGCCTATGGCAAAACGCCCCGCCTCGCCTTCCGCCGATCTTTCCACGACGTCAGGCTTTGAGGCGGGCGAAGGCGATCTCTTTGAAGGGGCGGATGAGCGCGGCTTTTTTGCAGAACCGCGAAATGCGCCCAGGAAACCCGAGCGGGCCGCAGCCATCTCAGAACAGGAAGCGGATGCGGCCCATTATCACGGTCACCGCGACAGGCTGCGGGCGCGTTACCGCGATGGCGGCGATGCAGCGCTTGCCGATTACGAGTTGCTGGAGCTTCTGCTGTTCCGGCTGATCCCGCGGCGCGATACCAAACCCATCGCCAAGGCCCTCCTTGCCCGGTTCGGAACCCTTGGCGGCGTTCTCGGTGCTCCTCTGGCCTTGCTGCAGGAAGTGAAGGGCGTGGGCGAAGCCGTGGCGCTTGATCTGAAGCTTGTCGCCTCCGTTTCCCAGCGCATGCTGAAAAGCGAAATCCGCAACAAGCAGGTTCTCGGCTCCTGGTCGTCGGTCATCGATTATTGCCATGCCGCCATGGCCCACGAGACGCGGGAACAGTTCCGCATCCTCTTCCTCGACAAGCGCAACGTCCTGATCGCCGACGAGGTACAGGGTCAGGGAACCGTGGACCACACGCCGGTCTACCCGCGCGAAATCGTGCGGCGCGCGCTTGAACTATCCTCTACTGCATTGATTTTAATCCATAATCACCCGAGTGGAGACCCCACCCCTTCGCGAGCGGATATCGAGATGACCAAAACCATCATCGATACGGCAAAGCCGCTCGGCATCGCCGTTCACGACCATATCATCATCGGCAAGGATGGCCACGCCAGCTTCAAGGGCCTTCGGCTGATCTGAAGCAAACGCGAAAGTTTAACGCGAGCTGCAACCCATAGAGGCGGCATCAATACAAAATTAACACCTATAAATTAGCATTTCCGAAAATAATAAATCAAGGCATCGAACCTTGATGCCTGAAGGAACGGGGGTGCTTTATGTTTAATGGAGTGCGTTTCTTTCGCGATAGATCCGGCTCGTCTGCTGTCGAGTTCGCCATCGTCGCACCGATATTCTTTCTCGTCCTGCTCACGATGATCGCCTACGGCATTTATCTGATGGCCGCCTATTCGGTGCAGCAGATCGCCGCCGATGCGGCAAGAACGGCCGTTGCCGGACTGAACACCACCGAGCGCCAGCAGCTTGCCCGCGATTTCGTCACCAAAAGCGATCTCAGCTACGCCTTCATGGACAAGACGCGTTTCACCGTCAACGTCGCCACCGATCCCGCCAATGCCAACCAGTTCACGGTCAAGGTCGAATATGACGCCCGCAACCTGCCGATCTGGAGCCTCTACAGCTACACCCTGCCCGAGCCGGTCATCCGGCGTTTTTCCACCATCCGGATCGGAGGAGCATGACATGCGAGATATCCATTCCCTGCTCCCCCGCTTCCTTAGGGATAGAACGGGCAACATCGCCATCTCGGCGGGGCTCACCGCACCGCTCTTCATCGGCATATTGGCGCTCGGTGTCGATTACGGTTACCTGACATTGCAGAAACGGCAATTGCAGCAGACCGCCGACCTCGCAGCCATATCGGCGGCAGCCAATGCCGCCGATGCCGAAAAAGCGGTTCAGCAATATTTTGCCCTCAACGGCATGGATCTCGGCGTCAGGACGGCCCAGGGCATTTTGACCGCCAAGGGGCTCCAACCCTTCGATCCCCTGAATGAATTCGCCAGCAGCAAGGGTTATGCCGAAGTCATCAAGGGTCACTACGAGCCGGATGCGACGGTCCCTGTCGGCCAGCGTTTCGTCGATAACGCCCTGCCCACCAATGCGATAAAAGTGAACATCGTCGAACAGGGGCAGATATTCTTCGCCTCCGCCTTCACCAAGCCGCCCAAGGTTTCGGCCGTCGGAACGGCCTCGTCCCAGAAGATCGCCGCATTTTCGGTCGGATCTCGGCTCGCCAGCCTCGATGAGGGAATTCTCAACAGCCTGCTCGGCGGCCTGCTCGGCACCACGGTGTCGTTGAAGCTGATGGATTATCAGGCGCTTCTCGCCGCTGATGTCAACGCGCTGAAGATCGTCGAGGCGCTCGCCATTGATCTCAACCTCACCGCCGGCACCTACAAGGATGTTCTGAAAACCGAAATCAGCTACGGCAAGTTCCTCGACGTGCTGACGAAAACCACGGGATTACAGCCGGCGGTCGTCAACATTCTGAATACGCTGCAAAAAACCGTCAACAAGAGCAACATCAAGATCAAGCTCGAAGAAATCCTCAATCTCGGCCCGTTCTCGGACAAGCTGATCGGTACGGGTGAAAACCTCAAGGTCACCGCCGGTGTCTTCGATCTCATCAATGCCGCAGCGGTAGCCGGCAATGGCGGCAATCAGCTGGGCCTCAATCTCAACGCCAATCTTCTCGGTCTCGCCTCGGTCAAGGCAACGCTTGCCATCGGTGAACCGCCGGTCGAAACGCCGTCGCTTGCCGTCGGAGGTCAGGGCACCGTGGTGCGCACCGCACAGACCCGGCTTGCGGTCAATGTCGTGGTTGACGGGCTTCAGGCCATAGCAGGCCTCAAGGTCAATCTTCCGCTCTATGTGGAAGTCGCCCATGCCGAAGCGCGGCTTGCCGATATTCGCTGCACGGGCGGCGGACAGGGAACCGTCGATGTCGAGGTCGTTCCCGGCGTTGCGGAAATCGCTCTTGGCAATGTCGATACCACGGCCTTTGCCAATTTCGGCAAGGATCCGCGCGTCACCAAGGCGGCGATCGTGGATTCGGCGCTGCTCGCCATCAATGGCAGCGCCCTCATTAACGCCACCAATATGACCAAGACCAAGCTGACCTTCACGCAGTCCGATATCACCCAGGCCAAGATCAAGAGTGTCTCCACCAAGGACACCGTTACCACTCTCGTCAGTTCACTGCTGAAGAACCTCAATCTGGATATCAGGCTTCTCTTCCTCAACCTTGATCTGGGAGGCCTCGCAGGCATTCAGGCGGCGCTTGCCAACACGCTTGCGGTGGTCACAGCACCCGTCGATCAGCTGCTTTACAACGTGCTGCTGGTTCTCGGCGTCAAGATCGGCGAAGCCGATGTGCGGGTCACGGATGTCCGCTGCCAGCAACCCGCGCTGGTGCAATAGTTCAGCACCGCGCACGAAAAAGCCGCCGGAAGGTCTCCCGGCGGCTTTTTTGTTTATTTCGTTAGGTCAGGCGTTGGCAATCGCCAGACGCTTCTCATCGCGGCCGCTCTTCATGCGCTCGGACAGCAGGAACGCCAGCTCCAGCGCCTGATCGGCGTTGAGGCGCGGGTCGCAATGGGTGTGGTAACGGTCGGACAACGAATCCGCCGTCACGGCGCGCGCACCACCTGTGCATTCCGTCACATCCTTGCCGGTCATCTCGATATGGATGCCACCCGGATGCGTGCCTTCGGCGCGGTGGATCTGGAAGAAGCTTTCGACTTCCGACAGGATCCGCTCGAACGGACGCGTCTTGTAGTGGTTGAGCGTGATCGTGTTGCCATGCATCGGATCGCAGGACCAGACGACCTTGCGGCCTTCTTTTTCCACCGCACGGATGAGCTTCGGCAGGCTGTCCGCCACCTTGTCATGGCCGAAACGGCAAATCAGCGTCAGGCGGCCAGCCTCGTTCGCCGGGTTCAGCGCATCGATCAGCTCGATCAGGTTATCGGGCGTCAGCGACGGTCCGCATTTCAAACCGATCGGGTTCTTGATGCCGCGGAAATATTCCACATGCGCATGGTCGAGCTGACGCGTTCGGTCGCCGATCCAGATCATGTGGCCGGACGTGGCGTACCAGTCGCCGGAGGTGGAATCGACACGGGTCAACGCCTCTTCGTAACCGAGCAGCAGCGCCTCGTGGCTGGTGAAGAAGTCGGTTTCACGCAGGCTCGGATTGCTGTCTGCCGAGATGCCGATCGCCTTCATGAAATCCATGGTTTCGGAGATGCGGTCGGCCAGCTTGCGGTAACGGTCCGCCTGCGGGCTGTCCTTGATGAAGCCGAGCATCCACTGGTGAACGTTTTCGAGGTTGGCATAACCACCCATCGCGAAAGCGCGCAGCAGGTTCAGCGTCGCCGCCGACTGGCGGTAGGCGTCGAGCTGACGCTCCGGGTTCGGAATACGCGAAGCCTCGTTGAATTCGATGCCGTTGATGATGTCGCCACGGTAGGACGGCAGGGAAACGCCATCCTGCACTTCCACGTTGGAAGAGCGCGGCTTGGCGAACTGGCCAGCAATGCGTCCTACCTTCACGACAGGCAGCTGCGCGCCATAGGTCAGCACGACGGCCATCTGCAGGAAAGCGCGGAAGAAGTCGCGGATATTGTCCGCGCCATGCTCGAGGAAGCTTTCGGCGCAATCGCCGCCCTGCAGCAGGAAGGCGTTGCCTTCAGCCACATTGGCAAGCTGCTTTTTCAGGCGACGGGCTTCACCGGCAAAAACGAGCGGCGGATAGGTCGCAAGCGTGGCTTCCGTTGCCGCAAGCGCTGCCGCGTTAGGATATTCGGGAACCTGCTGGATTGGCTTTTGCCGCCAGCTGCCGGGGGTCCAATTCTGTGCCATGTTCTTACCCTTTTCTCGCCCGCGCAACAGCGGCGCGACCGCCTCGAAAAATTGAGCGGCTTATAGCTCCAAGCGCCGAGTTTGCATAGACACTCGTGCACCCGCTCCTCCCTTTCCGACCCTTTTGATGCCGTCTGACGCAGAAAAATCGTTTCAAACGATTAAAATATCACAAGATGGTGTCCGCCTGCTCCCGTGCAATCAAGAAATTCCCCGTTTTGTGCGGATGTATTGGCGCAAGGAAAGAGGCAGATGGAAGAGAAAGACCGCCAGTCGGTCCATGGCAGAGGATGGCCAGGTCTCCCACTCATCATCGCCCCCGCCTTGCCTGCGCAGTGCTTCAGTGCGTCTCATCTTTTCCATCAGGAACATGGTTTCCGGCAACATTTTTGTCTCCTTGGTGTGGAGAGACGAGTTAAGCGGACCCGGCGGGAGAGCATAGATGCACGTTTGAAAGACCCGTTTCATACAAAAACGGAGAAAGCGGCCCCTGATGCGCATAAGGTGCTGCGGTGATTTGGAGAAGATGCCGTGAAGGAAGTGGACTGGGACGATCTGAAGCTTTTCGACATTGTTGCGACAGAGGGAGGTTTGGCCGGTGCTGCAGGCAGAGCCGGGCTCAGCGCGCCGACGATTGGCCGAAAAATGCTCCTTTTGGAGCGCAAGATCGGACGAACGCTCTTCATTCGAAGCCAGAACGGATACAGGCTCGCCCCGGATGGCGAGGTCCTGCTCGAAAAGGTTCTGATCATGCGGCAAAGCGCGGCAGAGATCGCGCAATGGCACGGTGAGGCCTTCTCGCTGCCGATTGTTTCGATATCGAGCGACATCTGGATTGCGGGCTTCATAGCGGCCAATACAGCAGCCATCCGGGGCCCATCCGACCCTTTTCGGCTGTGCTGCAAGCAATGCGAGAACGAAGACGAACTGACCTATCGGCGCGGCCTGATTTCGATAAGGCACGACAAGCCAGCCACCGGAAATTTTGCCGTGCGCAAATCGGTCGACGTCGCCTATTGCGCCTATCGCCCGCAGGACAGTTCGGGCGAAGAGTTCACGCAATGGATTTCAATTGGAACCGAGGTGGCGGCGTCCGACGCGGAAAAATGGGTATTCCGTCATCGGGAACCGCTTATCCACACCTGGACGAACGCGCCCTCACTTTTACCGGGCCTTATCCAGGGCGGCGCGGGAAAAGGCGTCCTGCCGTGTTTCGTTGGTGATGCCCTGCCCGGCCTTGTCCGCGATGGCGAGGCGATCGAAGAATTATCCCATCCGCTGTGGATCGTCGTCAACGATGACGACCGGCATGCCGCGGAAATGCGGCTCGCCATAGACCGTCTCGTTGCCCTTTTGAAGAGCAACGAGAGCCTGTTCAGCGGGCGTCGGTGATAATCGGGCGAAAATCAATGATGTGCCGAAGTGGAGGGTGACTAGACCTTTTCGCCGTTCACCACGCGGTAGCTCGGCGAATACATCGTCACCAGTTCCTCGGACGCTGTCGGATGCACCGCCATGGTGCGGTCGAAATCATCCTTGGTGCAGCCGGCTTTCAGCGTGATGCCGAGAAGCTGCGCCATCTCACCCGCCTCATGGCCGAGAATATGGACGCCGACAACCTTGCGGTCGGCAGCATTGACGATCAGCTTCATGATCGTCTTTTCCTGACGGCCGGATAAGGTCGCCTTCATCGGGCGGAACTGTGCGCGATAGACCTCCAGTTCCGGATATTTCCTGCCGGCTTCCTCTTCCGAAAGACCGACCGTGCCGATTTCGGGCTGCGAAAACACCGCCGTCGCGATCAGTTCGTGATCCGGCTTGGTCGGGTTGTTCTTGTATTCGGTTTCGATGAAGCACATGGCCTCGTGGATCGCCACCGGCGTCAGCTGTACCCGGTCGGTGACGTCACCCAGCGCGAAGATGTTCGGCACGTTCGTACGCGAGTAATCATCGACGATGATCGCGCCCCGCGCATCGAGTTTAACCCCGGCATTTTCGAGGCCAAGGCCCTTGGTGTTCGGATCGCGGCCAAGCGCCAGCATCACCAGGCCGACATGCAGCGAGCTGCCCTGCTTCGTGCGCGCCACGAAGCCACCGGCGCCATCCTTGCTGACGTCCTCGATGATGTCTTCCAGAATGATGCGGATGCCCTTGGCCTCCATCGCTTCATGCAGGCCCTTGCGCATGTCGTGATCGAACCGCGAGAGGATTTCCTTGCCGCGATAGATCAGCGTCGTTTCGACACCAAGCCCGTGGAAGATATTGGCGAATTCCACGGCGATGTAACCGCCGCCGGCGATCAGGATCGATTTCGGCAGCTCTTCCAGATCGAAAGCCTCGTTGGACGAGATCGTTAGCTCATGGCCGGGCAGCGCCTTGTGCTCGTTCGGCGTGCCGCCGACGGCGATCACGATACGCTCGGCCGTGAACGTCTGGCCGGTTTTCGTGAGCTTCACGGTGTGGGCGTCAACCAGTTCCGCCCGGCTGTCGAAAATGTCCGCCTTGGCGTTTTCAAGACCCTTGCGGTAGAGCCCTTCGAGACGGGTGATTTCCTTGTCCTTCGCCGCGATCAGCTTCTTCCAGTCGAAGCTGCGTTCGCCGACGCTCCAGCCAAATCCTTCCGAGTCCTCGAAATGTTCCGGGAATTGCGAGGCGTAGACGAACAGCTTCTTCGGCACGCAGCCGCGGATGACGCAGGTGCCGCCATAGCGGTATTCCTCGGCGATTGCCACGCGCTTGCCGAGCGAGGCCGCTACACGGCCGCTGCGCACGCCGCCAGAACCGCCACCGATGACGAAGAGATCGTAGTCATAAGCTGTCATAGTCAAAACCCCTGATCAAAACCGCCGTCCTCAGCCTCGAGACGGGTGGCGGCGCATTCACGGCACATATAGGTGCTGCGACGCACAAATGAAAAGCCCGGTCTTGCAACCGGGCTTTGAATATTTCTGAACTGTCTCTTCAATCAGGGCTTGGGAGCTGCCGGAGCGCCGCCCGTGGCGTTCTGATCGGCCGGAAGCGGCTTCAGATCGGCGCCTGCGACCTTCTGCAGTTCCGACATGCTGGAGGCGTTCAGGTCACGGTTGATGCCGGCGGCCCAGATGTCGGCGGCCTTCATCAGTTCGCGCGTGGCGATCGGGCCGTCCTTCAGGAGCTTCTTGCCCGCTTCGCTGCTGTAGAAGGTGGAGATGGCGTTCAGCTCTTCAACGGTGAAGGCGCGCGCGTAGGTTAGCGCGGCTTCGCGTTCCAGATCGGCGCGGCGCGGCGCAAGCTCGAGCGCCTTCGCGTCAACGGTCTCGGTGATCGCGTCCTGCACATTCGGCGAGGCCTGAATGAGTTCGGCTTTCAGACGCTCCGCCAGTCCAGGCAGAATGTCGTCGAAACGGTCGGTAACGCCAAGAGAGGTGATAGCCTGCCGTGCGGCAGCGATATGCGCTTCCGAAATTTCCTGAGCGCGTGCGGCAGTACCGAACACGATGCCGGAAATGAGGATCGAAGCAGCGGCAGCTTTGCCCAGTCCCGCTAGTTTGACCATGAAAATCTCGCTCCTGTTATACTGCCTGCATCACGCGGGCGCCTTCAGGACCCGCGATGATGGCAAGCGATGCCAAATTTATGAAAAGTCCGTGCTCGACGACACCGGGAATCGTGTTCAGCTCGCGTGCTAGCGCTTCTGCATCAGGAATACGGCCAAAAGATGCGTCAAGGATGAGGTGTCCACCGTCGGTCATGAAGGCGCCATCGCCGGACGAGCGCATCGTCAACGCGCCCGAAAGACCGGATCGTGCCGCCAGCTTCTCGATGGCGATGCGCGTTGCCACCTGGCCGAATGGGTTGATTTCGATGGGAAGCGGAAAGGCGCCAAGCGTCTCGACGACCTTGCTCTGGTCGGCGATGACGATTACGCGGGCGGATGCCGCAGCCACGATCTTTTCGCGCAGAAGCGCGCCGCCGCCGCCCTTGACGAGACGCAGCGCATGATCGACCTCGTCGGCGCCATCGATGGTCAGATCGAGTTCCGGCAATTCATCGAGGGATTTCAGCGGCACGCCAAGCTCGACGCACAGGCGCGCGGTGCGCTCGGATGTCGGCACGCCCTCGACCTTGAGACCGGCTGCGACCTTCTCGGCCAGAAGCCGGACAAATTCCTCGGCCGTCGAACCCGTGCCGATACCAAGCCGCATCCCGTCCTGCACGTGGGACAATGCGGCCTCGGCGGCCTTGATCTTCATCTGGCGGGCATCCATGTGCCTGAAACTCCGGTAGCTTTGTCGTCGCCGTGCTGTTTACACGGGTCGAAAGCCAAACGAAAGCCTTTTTCAAGGCAACGAACAGAACGTTGTGACGCGGTTGCAAAGACAGGCCCGTTTGCCTAGGCTTGGCGCAAATGAAAGCACCCATATCCCAGCATCCGCATTCTCCAAGAGGCCAGTTCCCGTGACAACCCGCACGCTCTCCCCGCTCGCCATTTTCGATCTCGACGGCACGCTGGTCGATACCGCCGCCGATCTCGTCTCGAGCCTTAACCACACCATCGCTGCAGCCGGGCTTGCCCCCGTTACCTATGACGACCTGACGCATCTCGTCGGCCAGGGCGCTCGGGTGATGATCAAGCGCGCCTTCGCACTGCGCGAGACGGAACTGCCGGAAGCCGAGATCGATCCGCTCTATGAGCGCTTCATCACCCATTACCGGGCCGAAATGCCCGGCGAAAGCCTTCCCTATCCGGGCATCGTCGCGGCTCTGGACGCGCTAAAGGCCGCCGGCATCACGCTTGCCGTCTGCACCAACAAGACCGAAATCCTCGCTGTGCCGCTACTCGAAAAACTCGGCCTCACGCCCTATTTCGCCGCCATCACCTGCGGCGATACCTTTGAGTACCGCAAGCCCGATGCGCGCCACATCCTCGGCACCATCGAAAAGGCCGGCGGTGACACGCAACGCACGGTGATGGTCGGCGACAGCATCAACGACATCCTCGCCGCAAAGAACGCTGGCGTGCCATCGATCGGCGTCACTTTCGGTTATACGGATGTGCCGATGGTGAAACTCGAGCCGGATGTCGTGATCGACGATTTCAATGAATTGACGCCGGCGCTGTTCGAAGAACTGGTTGCTAAGGGTGCCGCAGCGGCCTGAGAGGCTGTGGGCTAGGCGGAAAAAGCGAGGGAGCGGCACACTCAACCGCATTGAGGGTTGCGCGCCCCTTCTTCCTTCATGCCGGACTTGATCCGGCATCCAGCCACGGCGCGTCTGCACCGTGAGAAGAGTCTCTCGCGATCAAGGACTTGATCGCGCTGGACCCCGGATCAAGTCCGGGGTGACAGAGTACGGTGTTGCCGTTAACGCCAAATGTAGCAGGCGGACCCTACCACCAAACAAATCGGGAAGGCCTTCCCTTCAAACAAAAAAGCGCCGTCTCCGGCGCTTTTTCTCTTGATGGTATGCTGATCAGATCGACGCGGCCCGCGCCTTCGTCGTCACGGCGAACGCCTTCTGTACATAGCTGTCGCGATCATAGACATCGTCGAAGAATTGCACCTTGCCATCCTTGTCCGGCCATGCGGTGAAATAGGCCACATAGACAGGAACCTTCTCCGGCACCTGCACGGCCCGGTTCTTGCCGGATGCGATCTGCTCGCCAACCTTGTCGACGCTGGTGCCGAGAACGGCCGCGGCCATGCGGCGCGGATCGACCAGGCGGATACAGCCATGGCTCAGCGCCCGCATGTCGCGGTTGAAAAAGCTCTTGGCCGGCGTGTCATGCATGTAGATGGCATGCGCATTGGGGAACAGGATCTTCAGGTCGCCCAGCGCATTGTCGCTGCTCGGCGGCTGACGAACGGAAATCGCGTTGGTCGAGCCGTACCAGTTGACGCTGGTGGAAGAAACAGCACGGCCGCCCACCTGCACTTCGTAACCCAGACGGTCGAGATAGGACGGATCACGGCGCAGCTTCGGCAGCATCTCGTTGACGATGATCGACTGCGGCACGCCCCAATAGGGGTTGAACTCGACGGTCTGGATCTCATCCTGGAAGAAATAGGTCTGGTTGGCCTTCGAGCCGACCACCACCTTCATGCCGAACTGTTCCAGGCCGTCATTGTGGTAATAGGCCATGAAAGCGGGTTGGTTGATGAAGACGTAACGCTGGCCGAGATCGGCCGGCAGCCAGCGGACCTGCTCCATGGCCACCTGCACCTTGGCGATCTTGGCGTCATTGCTTTCGCCGACCATGGCGCGCACGGTCGCGCGGCCAATCACGCCATCCGGCTTCAGGCCGTTTTCGCTCTGGAACGCCTTCACCAGATCGACGAGATCAGGCGTATAATCCGGCGTCTGCTGATAGGCGGAAATGATCGCCGCATGCTCGGCCTTGAAGGCGGGCGAAGCACGATGTTCGATGGCCTTGACGACATTGGCCATATCCGCGCTGCTGTTGCCGGGCTTCAGCACCAGATCGGCGGGAACGCGCACGACATGTGCCGCATCACCCTCGCCGCGCAGGCCGGCAAGTTCGGTCTTCAACGCAAGATATTCGGCGCTAGACGGTTCGCGGCTGCGAAGATAGGCGGCGACATCGGGGCTGAGACCCGCAAGCTTCAGCACGGGTGCGAGGTTCACCGTCTTGCGCTTGAAATCATGGTAGCCAGAAAGCCGGTTCGGATCGACACGGCCACGGGTCGTATCCTGCACATAGGCAAGAACCTTGGCGGAGAGCGCAAGTTCGAACTGCATCTGCGCCCGCTGATAGGCGTCGGATACTGGTGCCGAGGCGGTTTCGACCGGCGTACCCGTTGCAGTCGTGCCGGCAGCGTTGCTGCTGATGCTGGCGGTCACGTCCTTTGCCGGTGCGGAAATGCTGTAATCGGCCGGATCGAGGCCACTTTCGCCCACCGTCTCGAAAAAGGTGATGACGGCATTGGCGCGCGCGGTAAGCTCACCTTCCGAAACCCACAGCGTCTTGCCGCCGGCGCCATAATAGGCTTCCAGCGCCTTGGCGATCTCAGGCGTGGCGCTGAACTTCAGATTGGCGAGACCTTCGCCGAAATTCGCGGTGTTTACGACACGGGCCGTATCCGCCTTGTAGTCGTAATAGCGCGGGCCGGAAACGCGCGGCAAAGGCTCGGGGTCGGAAGCGTCCGCACTCTGTCCTGCGCCCGGTCCAGAGGTCGAGGGCGAGGTGACGATGCCGGCCGGCGGCAATTCACCGCGATCACGCGCGATCTTGCCGGGGCCGCCGCGCAGGAGGTCCATCAGCGTTACCGCCCCGGCGCTGCCGGGAAGAGCGGTGGAAACGGAAAGACCGAGAGCCAGCACCAGCGCTGCCGATGATTTTCCAGATGTGACTTGCAATTTGATCCTCGTAGCACCCAGCACCGCCAGCAAAGGGCGGGCATCAGTTTCATGCCTGTCTAGCCGATCGCCGGCCCGTTGAAAAGAAAACGCCCAAAGCCCACAACCGTGCCGAAATGAACCTTATGATACAGCCAAAGCCATAAAAACGTAATTTCCAGAATTGGCGAGAATGGTTAAATTTCTATTTATTTCATTCACTTTACCCTGCCCCAACGGAGCGTCAGCGCACCCGGTAAAGCCCGGTTTTCCGGCCATTTCGCGTCGTAGTAAAAATGACACGCCGACGCCTTTTTCTCCGCGCACCACGCCACACGGTAAAATCGCTTTTGCACGGCGGGAAATATCTGCCTCCGCCCCATTGCAGCGCTTTCATTGCCGGCGCGATGATTCTATATATCGGCCGCGCAAGGCGGGCGAAGGCGCCGTTTTGGCGGAGGAACACGAGTAAAAAGGCAATACTGATGACAGCCACACGCACGGAAACCGATACATTTGGACCCATTGAAGTTCAGGCCGATCGCTATTGGGGCGCGCAGGCGCAGCGCTCGCTCGGCAACTTCAAGATCGGCTGGGAAAAGCAGCCCGCCTCTGTCGTTCGCGCGCTCGGCATCGTCAAGCAGGCAGCGGCCCGCGCCAACATGGCGCTTGCAGGCCTCGACCCCAAGGTCGGCGACGCCATCATCGCGGCCGCACAGGAAGTCATCGACGGCAAGCTGACCGAACATTTCCCGCTCGTCGTCTGGCAGACCGGTTCCGGCACGCAGTCGAACATGAACGCCAACGAGGTGATTTCGAACCGCGCAATCGAAATGCTCGGCGGCGAAATGGGCACCAAGAAGCCGGTTCACCCCAACGACCACGTCAATATGAGCCAGTCCTCGAACGACACCTACCCGACGGCGATGCACATCGCCTGCGTGGAAGAGATCGTTCACCACCTGCTGCCGGCCCTCAAGCACCTGCACAAGGCGCTGGAAGCCAAGGTCAAGCAGTTCGAGCACATCATCAAGATCGGCCGCACCCACACGCAGGATGCGACGCCGCTGACGCTCGGCCAGGAATTTTCCGGCTATGCCGCGCAGGTCGCCTCCGCCATTGCCAATATCGAACTCACCCTGCCCGCACTATCCAAGCTCGCCCAGGGCGGCACGGCTGTAGGCACGGGCCTCAACGCGCCAATCGGCTTCGCCGAGAAGGTCGCGGAAGAAATCTCCAAGATCACCGGCCTGCCCTTCGTCACTGCGCCAAACAAGTTCGAAGCGCTCGCTTCGCACGATTCCATGGTCTTCTCCCATGGCGCGATCAATGCGGCTGCCGCAGCCCTGTTCAAGATCGCCAACGACATCCGCTTCCTCGGTTCCGGCCCGCGCGCCGGTCTCGGCGAATTGTCGCTGCCGGAAAACGAGCCCGGCTCGTCGATCATGCCGGGCAAGGTGAACCCCACCCAGTCGGAAGCATTGACGCAGGTTTGCGCCCACATCTTCGGCAACAATGCAGCGCTCTCGTTTGCCGGTTCGCAGGGCCACTTCGAGCTCAACGTCTATAACCCGATGATGGCCTACAACTTCCTGCAGTCGGTCCAGCTTCTGGGCGATGCGGCCGTCTCCTTCACCGACAATTGCGTTGTCGGTATCGAGGCACGCGAAGATAACATCCGGAAGGGCGTCGAAAACTCGCTGATGCTGGTGACTGCGCTCAACAGCAAGCTCGGCTACGATATCTGCGCCAAGATCGCCAAGACCGCGCACAAGAACGGCACGACCCTGCGCGAAGAAACGGTCGGTGGCGGATACCTCACCAACGAGGAATTCGACCAGTTTGTACGCCCGGAAAACATGATCGGCCCGAAATAAGCCGGTCGGGATTTATCGCTGGAATTGGAACGGGCCTTCGGGCCCGTTTTTTATTGCCGGATGGATAAGGACAGGCTCCAAGCTGGACAGGCTGCGATGGTCCGGTATTGACCTCACCTGCCGTTTTGAAGATCGTCCTTGTGAACCGGTCTCCGGCGCACATGCCGAAACCCCAAGCGCGATGAGGATGACGCCATGATGTGCCGCCGCAATCTCCTGCTGGGCGGCGCGCTTTTCGCGGCGGCCTTGAAAATCCCAGATGTCTTGGCCCGGGACAGGCGGCTGCAAATACCTCTCTGGCCCGGCCCGCCTCCCGGCGGCAGCGGTCCGGGTGGCGCTCTGGAGATCAGCAGGAAAGGCGCGGTCAGCAATATCAGCCTGCCGAGCCTCGAAATATTCGCGCCCGATGAACCAAACGGTTCCGCCATCATTATCGCGGGTGGCGGTGGATATAAACGCATCGAAGAAGGCAAGGAATCCTATCCTGCAGCACGCTGGCTTGCCGCAAGGGGTATCCACGCCTTCGTCCTCACCTATCGCCTGCCGATCGAAGGCTGGGTCGCCGGTCCGCTTGCCCCGCTTCAGGATGCACAGCGTGCCGTCAGGCTCATCCGCGCCCGCGCTTCGCAATGGCAGATCGATACGCACAAGATCGGCGCGCTTGGCTTTTCTGCGGGCGGCCACCTGATGGGCCTGACTGCGGCCCGCTCCGCCTTCTCATCTTACGATGCCCTCGATGATATCGACAGGCAATCAGCCCGGCCGGATATCGCAGCGCTGATCTACCCGGTCATCACGCTATCGGCTCCCTATGACGATACCTCGACCCGCAAATCGCTTGTCGGCAGACATCCGACGGATGCGGCAACGCGGCAATGGTCGGTGGAAAGCCATGTGGGCAAGGATTGCCCGCCGATTTTCCTGACGCAGGCTGATGACGATCGCATTTCCGATCCGACCAACAGCCGTATCATGCAGCAGGCCTGCGAAAAGGCCGGCGCGGATGTCGAGTTTCATCCAATCGCGTCCGGCGGTCACGGCTTTGGCATGGGCAAGCCCGGAACTCTCACCGAAGCATGGCCGACATGGTACGAAGCGTGGCTTAAGAAACGCAGCTTTCTGACCTGATGCATGTGGCGCATCGCGCGTCCCAAGCCCATTATCACCAAACAAAAAAGGGCCGCAAAAGCGGCCCTCTTCATCTCATTCAAACTGTCAAACCAGCCGGCTCTGCTCCACCGCCGCTTCGACGAAGCTGGCGAAAAGCGGATGCGGATCAAGCGGACGACTCTTCAGTTCCGGGTGGTACTGCACACCGATGAACCACGGATGGTCAGGATATTCCACCGTTTCCGGCAGGACACCATCAGGAGACATGCCGGAGAAGACGAGGCCGCAATTTTCCAGCCGGTCCTTGTAGTCCACGTTCACCTCGTAGCGGTGGCGGTGGCGCTCGGAAATATCCGTGGTGCCGTAGATTTCGGCGATCTTGGTATCTTTCTTCAGCGCCGCCTTGTAAGCGCCAAGACGCATCGTACCGCCGAGATCGCCCTTGGAGGAGCGCTTCTCCAGCTCGTTGCCCTTCACCCATTCGGTCATCAGACCAACGACGGGTTCCGCCGTCGGGCCGAATTCGGTGGACGAGGCATTTTCGATACCGGCCAGATGACGGGCCGCTTCCACGACCGCCATCTGCATGCCGAAGCAGATACCGAAATAGGGCACGTTGCGCTCACGCGCGAACTGCGCCGCCATGATCTTGCCTTCGGAACCACGCTCGCCGAAACCGCCCGGCACCAGAATGCCGTTGACCTTTTCGAGATAGGGTGTGGGATCTTCCTTTTCGAAGACCTCGGACTCGATCCATTCCAGCTTGACCTTGACGCGATTGGCGAAGCCACCATGATGCAGCGCCTCGATCAGCGACTTGTAGGCATCCTTGAGGCCGGTGTATTTGCCGACGATCGCAATAGTCACTTCGCCTTCCGGCGTGCGGATGCGGTTGCAGACCTCTTCCCACGGCTCCAGACGCGGCTTGGGCGCCGGCTCGATGCCGAAGGCGGCCAGCACTTCCGAATCGAGGCCTTCCTTGTGGTAGGCAATCGGAACGTCATAGATATTCGCCACATCCAGCGCCTGGATGACGGCGGAAGGACGCACGTTGCAGAACAGCGAAAGCTTGCGGCGTTCCGCTTCCGGGATTTCCCGGTCGGCGCGCACAAGCAGGATGTCGGGGTGAATGCCGAGCGCCTGCAGTTCCTTCACGGAATGCTGGGTCGGCTTTGTCTTCAACTCGCCGGCTGCCGGAATGTAAGGCATCAGCGTCAGGTGAAGATAGATCGCCGTGCCGCGCGGCAGGTCGTTGCCGAGCTGGCGGATCGCTTCCATGAACGGCATCGCCTCGATATCACCCACCGTGCCGCCGATCTCGCAGATGACGAAGTCGTAATCGTCATTGCCCTCGATCACGAAATCCTTGATCTCGTTGGTGACATGCGGAATGACCTGAACGGTTGCGCCGAGATAGTCGCCGCGCCGTTCCTTGTCGATGATGTTCTTGTAGATACGACCGGTCGTGATGTTATCGGTCTTGGTGGCCGAACGCCCCGTGAAGCGCTCATAGTGGCCAAGATCGAGGTCCGTCTCGGCACCGTCGTCAGTCACGAACACTTCGCCGTGCTGTGTCGGGCTCATGGTGCCGGGATCGACGTTCAGATAGGGGTCGAGTTTACGAAGCCGCACCCGATAACCACGGGATTGCAACAAAGCTCCGAGTGCTGCCGCAGCGATGCCCTTGCCTAGAGAGGAGACCACGCCGCCTGTGATGAATACATATCGCGCCATGGGATTCACCGGATACCTTTTTACCTCTGATTCCGCCAGCCCAAAATTAATGGTTTCGAAAATTCGCTGTTGACGAATCCGCGATGGGGCGAGCCGGAATGCGAACAAAAGAAAACCGGCAGGCTTTTGGCCTGCCGGAGCGTTAAATCAAAACCGGGCTTATTGACCGGTCGGAACTGCGTTCGGATCGGCGGGCTGCGCCGGTGCCGGGGCGGCCGTGCCGGAAGCGGCAGGGGCCGGTGTCGTCTGCGCCGGAGCGGCCGCACCATTATTTGTCGGAACGCCATTTTCAGCCGGAGCCGGGGCCGGCGTCGTGGACGGGCCGAGCGTGTCGAGAATGCCGTTGCCCTGACCCTGCGTGGCCGGAATACGGTTCAGGATGTCGGTCGGGCGCGATTCGTAGCGGGTCATAAGACCAAGGCCGAGCGACGTCAGGAAGAACAGCGCGGCGAGGATGCCCGTTGTGCGGGTCAACGCATTGGCCGTTCCGCGCGCGGACATGAAGCCCGAACCGCCGCCGATACCGAGGCCGCCGCCTTCGGAACGCTGAATCAGGACCACGCCGACAAGCGCCAGCACGATCATGAGGTGAATAACAATCAAAACGGTCTGCATGACAATCCATTCCATGCCCCGCGCGGAGCACCATAAAGAAGGTTTTGCGGCTCTTTACATGAGGCGACGGCTTATTCCAAGCCCCTTTCCCGCCACTCGTGCAGGAAAGCTTCGATCAAGCCGTCAGTTGCTCGTATGCCGCATAGATGGAAAGGAAGTCGGAAGCTTTCAAGCTCGCACCGCCAATCAGCGCACCATCGACGTTCTCGACGCCCATCAGTTCCAGCGCATTGGCCGGCTTTACCGAGCCGCCATAGAGGATGCGCATGGTCTTGCCGGCATCGCCGAAGCGCTTGACGAGTTCGTCGCGCATGAAGGCATGGGCCTCGCGCACGTCTTCGACCGTCGGCGTCAGGCCCGTGCCGATTGCCCAGACAGGCTCATAGGCGATGACGGTATTTTCGGCCGTCGCCTCATCCGGCAGCGAGCCGGCAAGCTGGCGCTTGAGAATATCGAGCGTCTGGCCCGCCTTGCGCTCATCCGCCGTCTCGCCGATGCAGACGATGGCGATGAGGTCGGCCTGATGGGCGGCAGAGGTCTTGGCGCGGACCAGATGATCCGTCTCGGCATGGTCGGTGCGGCGCTCGGAATGGCCGACGATGACATGGGTGCCGAAGCAGTCGGCGATCATCTCGGCGGAAATATCGCCGGTATGAGCGCCGGATGCGTTCTGGTGGCAATCCTGCGCGCCGATCATCAGCGGGCTGTCATCACAGAGCGCTGTTGCGACATAGAGCAGTGTCGAGGGCGGGCAGATCAGCGCATCCACCTTTTCGGACAGCGCGCCCTTGACGCCTTCTGCCATGGCCTTGATCTGATCGAGCGAGGCACGGGTGCCGTTCATCTTCCAGTTTCCGGCAACAAGCGGTCGAACATTCGGCGTCATGCGTATCCATTCCCTTTGTCTCTGGCCCCGCCTTTGGCGGCGCCCCATCCCTCAGCCGCAACGCGGCCCTTAATCACGACAGAAATACTGCCGGAAATCCCGGGATATTCCTTTAACCGCAGCCGGCAACAAATGGTACAAAAAAGCGGCCCGAAGGTTCAAAACGACGGCCGATTTCGCAAATTTCGCCGCCGCTGACCCAAATTGAGGCCTCAGCGGCTCAAAATCCAGTTCAAAACCGCCCGCCAGTCGGTCATGCGCACCGGCGTGCCGTGGCTGCCGGTCTCATACCGCGTGAACCGCGCCGGCTCACCGGCCTTCAGCAGGGTACGGAAGATCGTCGCCTGCTGATCGGCCGAATAGACCTTGTCGGCGCTGCCGTGGGTGAACCACACCGGCTTCCTGGCCTTGGCAAAGGCACTTTTCGGAAAATCGGGATCGACCGCACCACCGAGGATCGCCATGCCCTTGAGCTTGGCGACAGCAGCCTTGTCGCGGCTGATGCCATAGCAGATGAAGCTGCCCATCGAGGCACAGGTTAGTACGACCGGCTTGCCGCCCGATTTTTTGGCCGCATCGGCAATCAGCGCCGCGACATCTGCAACGCCGTTCTCATCGAAGGAACGCACGCTCGGCACATAATAGGTGCCGCGATTGGCGACGGCCAGGTTCTTCAGCCGGTTGAAGTTGCCGCCGAAGGTGTAGTCATTCATGCCGAGCCGCCGGTCACCGCCGCGCCCGTGGATGAAGATGACGGTGAAAGCCTGCCCGCTTGCCGGCCCGACGCGGCCGACCTCAAGCGCCCTGCCCTCAACGGATATGGTTTCGAGCGCCTGCGCGCTCTTCGGCGCCATATCCACATATTGTCGCTTCACCCGTCGCTCCGGCACCTCGTCGCGGCCGTTGATGTCGCGCATCTCCTGATAGTCGATGACCTCGGATGCGCCGCCATCACCGGTGGAAAGCACCGTCTGGCTGGAAAACAGCTCATCCTTGAAGGGGCGCAGCGGCCCGTCGGAGGCCGAAGCCGCAACCGGCATGGCCGCAACAGTCAGGCTGAAAAGAGTACAAAACGTGAAATGAGCTGTGGACATGCCTTGGCTAACCGTTCATTCGTGGCTGCGAGACTTGCCATTGCAAGGCCGGCAGCGCAATCCTCCTGTTGCGAAACCCTGACACAATCGTGGCATAGGATGCGCCGCGTTTGCCCGACGGACCCACTTCAATCGGACGGGAACCGCGTTTGGCGTTATGATTGACGCTACTGGCATAATGATTCGCATGGCGAAATTCTGACACACGCTTTTGAACTTTGGACATGATGGACGACAGCAACGATCTCTTCTCCGGTCTTCCGGCAGCACGAAACAGCGATACGGAAACGAACGAGGACGCCGCGAAGACGCCGGCGACCGCGGCCGCCAACGTGCCCGCCAACCTGAATGTGCAGCCGAAACCCGCAGCCGTTGCGGCCGTTACGCCGCCTGCCCCTCCGGCCCCCGTGTCTCCTTCCGGTGACGACTACGGTGCTTCGTCGATCCGCGTGCTCGAAGGGCTGGAACCGGTGCGCATGCGCCCCGGCATGTATATTGGCGGCACCGATGAAAAGGCGCTGCACCACCTCTTTGCCGAAGTCATCGACAACTCCATGGACGAGGCCGTCGCCGGCCACGCCAACTTCATCGAAGTCCATCTCGATACCGAAGGTTTCCTGACAGTCACCGATAACGGCCGTGGTATTCCCGTGGAAAACCATCCGCAGGTTCCGGGCAAGTCGACGCTCGAAGTCATCATGACCAAGCTGCATGCCGGCGGCAAGTTCGACGGCAAGGCCTATGAGACATCGGGCGGCCTGCACGGCGTCGGCGTGTCCGTGGTCAATGCGCTGTCCGATCTTCTGGAAGTGGAAGTGGCGCGTAATCGCAAGCTTTACCGCCAGCGTTTTTCGCGCGGCGCGCCGATCGGCGGGCTGGAGGAGCTGGGCGACGTGCACAACCGTCGCGGCACCCGCGTGCGTTTCCATCCGGACCCGCAAATCTTTGGCGATCACGCCAAGTTCGAACCGGCCCGCATCTTCCGCATGGCCCGCTCCAAGGCCTATCTCTTCGGCGGCGTCGAAATCCGCTGGAGCTGCGATCCCGGCATGGTGCCGGCCGGCGGCGAAATCCCTGAGAAGGCCGTGTTCCATTTCCCCGGTGGCCTCAAGGATTATCTTGCCGCCACGCTCGGCAAGGAATTCACCGTCACCCGCGAGATTTTCTCGGGCCGCACCGAAAAGACCGGCGGCCACGGCGCGCTGGAATGGGCCGTCACCTGGTATGGCGGCGATACGCAGATCCATTCCTATTGCAACACCATCCCGACGCCCGAAGGCGGCACGCATGAGGCGGGTTTCCGCATCGCGCTCACCAAGGGCCTCAAAAATTACGCTGATCTGACGCAGAACAAGCGCGCCAAGGACATCACCACCGACGACGTGATGATCTCTGCCGCCGGCATGCTCTCGGTCTTCATCCGCGAGCCTGAATTCGTCGGCCAGACCAAGGACAAGCTCGCCACCGTCGAGGCCCAGCGCATCGTTGAAAACGCGCTGCGCGATCCCTTCGACCACTATCTCGCCGGCAATCCGGGCGAAGCGGCGAAGCTGCTCGACTGGGTGATCGAGCGCGCCGAAGAGCGCCTGCGCCGCCGCAAGGAAAAAGAAGTCAACCGCAAGACCGCGGTGCGCAAGCTGCGCCTGCCCGGCAAGCTGGCGGACTGCGCCCAGAACACGGCGGAAAATGCGGAACTCTTCATCGTCGAGGGTGACTCGGCGGGCGGCTCCGCCAAGCAGGCCCGCAACCGCGCCAATCAGGCCATTCTGCCGCTGCGCGGCAAGATCCTCAACGTCGGCAGCGCCAGCCGCGAAAAGCTCTCGGCCAACCAGCAGATCGCCGATCTCATCCAGGCGCTCGGCTGCGGCACCCGCACCAAATACCGCGAAGAAGACCTGCGGTATGAACGCATCATCATCATGACCGATGCCGATGTCGACGGCGCCCATATCGCCTCGCTGCTCATCACCTTCTTCTATCAGGAAATGCCGGAACTCATTCGCGGCAATCACCTCTATCTGGCGGTGCCGCCGCTCTACGTCATCCGTCAGGGCGCCAAGAGCGCCTATGCCCGCGACGACGCCCACCGCGCCGAACTGATGGAAACCGTCTTCAAGGGCAAGAAGGTCGAAATCGGCCGCTTCAAAGGCCTTGGCGAAATGATGGCCCAGCAGCTGAAGGAAACCACCATGGATCCCGAAAAGCGCACCTTGCTGCGCGTCGAGATCGACGATGTGGATTTCGAAGGCACCCGCGAGGCCGTCGACAATCTGATGGGCACCAAGGCCGATGCCCGCTTCCGTTTCATTCAGGAACGAGCGGCCTTCGCGGATAATCTGGATATCTGATCATCCGGATGCACCCTTGAAAGGCAGCGCATGGCGCTGCCTTTTGTGTTGATGTGGAGGGAACCTCATGCGGATAGTGCTGACGGGCAGTTCCGGTCGGGTCGGCCGCGCGATTTTCAGCGCCCTGGCCGGCAGGCACGATGTTACCGGCATTGACCGCTCCCCCTTTTCCACCACTCACATTGTCGGCGATTTCGCGGACATAAAACTGCTGCGTTCCGCTCTGGAGCGAGCGGATGCGGTGATCCATGCGGCAGCGCTCCATGCACCGCATGTCGGCATCGTTCCAGACGCAGAATTTCAGCGCATCAACGTCGGCGGGACCCGCATGCTGGCGGAAGCGGCCATGGCGGCGGGTGTGCCACGGCTGGTTTTCACCAGCACCACGGCGCTTTACGGACAGGCGGTATCTGCAGGGTCCTGCACATTTATCGATGAAGAGACGCCGCCCCGGCCGAAAAGCATCTATCACCGCACCAAGCTCGAAGCCGAGCAGGTGCTGGCGGAGATGGCCGGCCCGCATCTCGCCGTGCGCGTGCTGCGCATGTCCAGAAGTTTCCCGGAGCCCGCCGATGTGATGGCGGCCTACCGGCTGCATCGCGGCGTCGATATCCGCGATGTCGCCGATGCCCATGTGCAGGCGCTGAGCAATGCTGGAGACGATTTCCAACGCTATATCATATCGGCCGCCACCCCGTTTTCCGCTGATGACTGCGACATCCTCGCTCGGGATGCAGCCTCCATCCTGCGGCAGCGGACCCCCACCCTCGCCGCCGCTTTCGCGCAGATGGGATGGGCGCTGCCGGCGACCATTGACCGGATCTATTCACCCGCACGCGCCGCAGAGGGGCTGGGCTGGACATCCCGCTTCGGTTTCGAGGAAGTAGTGGCTGAGCTTGCCCGGCGCAGCCTGGAAGTCCTGCCAGCCGGCGCCAATATCAGCCGGAAATCCGAGTAAGTCCGGCCCTATGCCGCCGCATCCTCGCGGACTTCCAGAATGCGGTCGATCAGGCCCCATTCCAGAGCCTCCTGCACCGTCATGAACCGGTCGCGATCCATCGCCCTCTCGAACTCCTCGTAGCTGCGCCCGCAATGTTCGGCATAAAGCCGCGTCATGCGGTGTTTTGTCTGCCTGATTTCCTCGGCGTGGATAAGCATGTCCGACGCCTGCCCCTGAAAACCGCCTGATGGCTGGTGAATGAGGATGCTGGCATTGGGCAGCGCCGCCCGCATGCCGGGTTCGCCCGCCATCAGCAGGAACGAGCCCATGGAACGGGCCGTCCCCATGCACAAGGTGTGAACCGGCGCGCGAATGTAGCGCATGGTGTCATACATGGCGAAACCGCTGGTCACCATGCCACCCGGCGAATTGATGTAGAGATGGATCGGCTTCTTCGGGTTTTCCGCTTCAAGAAACAGCAATTGCGCGCAGACCAGCGCGGAAACCGTATCGTTCACCTCTCCGTTGAGGAAGATGATCCTCTCGCGCAACAGGCGGGAGTAGATGTCGAAAGACCTTTCTCCCCTTGACGATTGTTCGACTACCATAGGGACGAGTTGCATCGTTTCGCGCATCGGCGAACTCCTGTCGTTTAAGAATATTGGGAAACGTGCCGGATCAGGCTGCGAGCTTGATCGGCGAACCGTTGTGGTTTGCGGCGGCCTTCGTCATGCGGCCGGTATTTACGGGCAGGTCATGAATGATGCGCAGGCTGGTGCCGCCACGGTCATTCGCTGCGATCTGGAACGTGACGGTGCTTTCCAGAAATGGCGGATGATCCTCCCGCAGCCGGTAGCAGACCTCCTGCCCCGGCGTGGTTCTTATCGCCTCTGATTCCGCCAGGGCTTGCCTCGGCAACCAGTGTTCGCGAAAAGCGGTAATGCTGATCGCACGCCACACTTTCTGCGGCGGCTCGTCCAGATCATATTCAAGCTCCAGACCGTTTTTCGGTGCTTCCGGTATTTGCCTGTTCATTGATCCATATCCTTCAGCAGGCGCTTCAGAGCCTCGATGCGCTGCGGCCAATAGGCGCGATATTTGGCGAGCCATGCCGCAATGCGGGTCAATCCTCCCGGATCGACCTCATAATTGACGAAACGGCCCTGCCGTCTTTCAACCACCAGCCCCGCCCCGCGCAGGACAGAAAGATGCTGCGACATGGCCGGCTGGCTAATCTCGATGCCTTCGCGCAAGGCGGAAGCGTTCATGGCGCCGTCCGCCAGCTTCTCGAAAATGGCGCGGCGTGTCGGATCGGCCAGCGCACGGAAAATATCGTTCTCAGTCATGACAACACATAAGCACACACTTATCTGATTCACAAGTCCCTTCGGCGGGCGGAAGGCAGCGTTTTTCATCCACAGCGTCCAATTCCGTGAACGCTTTCTCCCCTCGCGCGTTTTCACTGCGCCTGATACTCTTCGGGCCGGGAGCGATCAAAACAAGTGACTGCATTTACGGTCTTCATCATCATCATTCTTCTCCTGGTCATAGGACCGAGCCTGTTCGTCGTCATCGGCAAGCAGCGGGAAAAGGCCATTCCCAAGCGCCCTTCCACCGCCCTGCCCGTTGCCGAAGATGAAACGGCGCTGGACCGGCACTGGCAATCGATCAGAAACGGCTGGAACGAGAAGAATGCGCTCTGCCTCTTACATTCCAATCTCGATGCCTTTGCGGTGCGCGTGGCGGCGGCCCGGGCGGCGGGGCGCAGCCTCGATCTCATGTATTACATGTGGAATGCCGACCTGACCGGACGGCTGATGATGCGCGAAGTCATCGCCGCCGCCGATCGCGGTGTGCGCGTGCGTCTGCTCCTCGACGATCTCGGCGTTTCCATTTCCGACCGTATCTTCCACGCCATCGACAGCCATCCGAATATCGAACTCAGGCTGTTCAATCCCACCCGGGCGCGGGAAAACATGCTGCATCGAGGCATCGAACTGGTGCTGCGTTTCCGAAGCGTCAACCGGCGCATGCATAACAAGGCGTGGATTGCCGATGGGCGGGCCGTGATCGTCGGCGGACGCAATATTGGCGACGCCTATTTCGATGCCGCCGAGCGCGCGAATTTCCATGATTTCGATATTCTCGGTTTCGGCAGGATCGTCGCTGACGCCACCGAAATATTCGACGATTATTGGAACAGCGCCGTTTCCGTTCCCGTGCGGTCGCTTCTGGCAAGACGGCCAAACAAACTCGCCAAATTGCGCCGCGAACTGGATGCCCTGCCGAAAAGCGAGGCGGCCAAACCCTATCTGGAACGCGTCGAAAGCCAGTATGGCCGCGACCACTTCCTGATGTCGGACCGCCTGCACTGGGTCGAGGCGGCGGATATCCTTGCCGATCCGCCGGAGAAAGCGGCGGGCAAACGCCGCAAGGGTCACAACTTCCTGATGGAAAGCCTGCTGCCGCTGATGCAGGCAGCAGGCGACAGTCTGCACATAACCTCCCCCTATTTCATTCCCGGCAAACAGGGGGTGGGGATATTCCTGCAACTCGCCGAAAACGGCGTGTCAGTCGCCATCCTCACCAATTCGCTGGCGGCGACCGATGTTGCCGCCGTTCACGCCGGTTATGCCCGCTATCGAAAACCGCTCCTCTCCGGCGGGGTGCAGCTGCATGAGCTGCGCGCGCAGGCGGATCAGTCGAACTTCACCCTGCGCGGTTCGGGACAGGCGAGCCTGCACACCAAGGCCTTCACCCGTGATGGCAAGAGCGGCTATATCGGCTCGCTCAACTTCGATCCACGTTCCGCCTCGCTCAATACGGAAATGGGCGTCGTGTTCAACTCAGCCCCGCTGGTTGCCCGCATGGATGAGATATTCGCCGACGAAATCCGCCGCACCATGAGCTTCGAGCTGGAAATCGACAAAGGCAGGCACATTGTCTGGATGACGGAAGAACAGGGGCGGACGAAAACCTACCGGCGCGAACCCGACGCCGCCATCAGCCGCCGCATCGTCGCCGGTATCATGCGCTTCCTGCCGTTTGAATCGCAGCTTTGACAGGCCGTCACGCCGCTCCCCTTCAGGCCGCCGGCCTGACCCCCGCTTTCGCCAGCCGTATCTGAACCAGCGTATCGAGGTTCTGATTGACGCGGCAATAGAACTCCTCGTCGATGAAGGGCCGCAGCATGAAATCATTGCCGCCCGCCTTCAGGAACCGTGCGGAAAGCAGCCGGTTGGTGGAGGAAGACACGCCGATGATGCGCAGCTCATGCGACCCGCGCACGGTGCGGATGCGCCGCGTCAGTTCGAAGCCGTCAATGTCGGGCATGTTATAGTCGGTCACCACGAGGCCGATATCGGAATTGGCCTTCAGGATTTCGAGCGCCTTGGCGCCGCTATCTGCCAGGCTGACGCGGAAATTATAGCGCTTGAGACGGCTCGAAAGCAGCGCCCGCGCCGTCGGGCTGTCATCAACGATCAGCACATGGTGGCGGTGGTTGGTGAGAAAGCGGCAGACGGATTCCGTCAGCATATCCACGGCGAAAATATTGTCCTTCAGGATATAATCGACCACATCCTTGGCGATCAGCGTTTCGCGCGTCCCCTCGTGAAAGGTGCTGGTGAAAACGATGGTCGGGATCGAAAGATCGATCAGATATTCCAGCGCCTCGCCCTTTTCCGCCCCCGGCAGGTTGATGTTGGAAATCGCCAGCGTCACCGGTTCGGGAGAATGTTCGTAACAGGCCTGCAACTCCTCGAAATTGCGGCACACTTCCACGGTAACGCCCAGTAATTCATTCAGGCGCATGCTCACCATCTGGGTGAACACATTTGTATCTTCCGCCAGCAAGATGCGGCTGTTGGTAAAAGGCACGCCAGAATATTGCATGCCCGTAATGCCCAGGAAATTCATTCTGCCCCGATCCCCCATCGTATGTCAGGGAAAGATAGCAGGCTCATTTTTCAGAATGATTAATAACACTTTTGCGTGAAAGCCAGTTGAGCACATGCTTACTTAAAAGGAAATACGGCCCGCGAGGGGCCGTATTCCGACTTTGGGAGGGGATGTGGTCTTATACGCGCAGAAGCGCATTTTCGGTGTCGAACGGGCTCTCTTCAACCACTTCGGCATCATAGGACGTGCCGAGAATGCGGATCTTGAGCTTGGTGCCGACGGCCGCATAATCCGGCTTGAGCATGGCGAGCGCAATTGACTTGCCCATGCGCCAGCCGAAACCGCCGCTTGTCACGCGGCCGGCAAGCACGCCGTTTTCATCGACGATTGCTTCCGAACCGCGCGCATCGACATCCGTATTGCCAGACACGGTCAGCGTCGAGAACACCCATTTCGCGCCGGCTTCCTTGTAAGCCACCAGCGCATCGCGGCCGATGAAGGATTTTTCCGGGCGCACGAAGCGGTCGAGACCGGATTCATAGGCGTTATATTCGACCGACAGTTCGCGGCCCATGTTGCGATAGGATTTTTCGAGCGACATGGACACCATGGCGCGAATACCGAAAGGCTTGATGCCGAATTCGGCGCCCGCTTCCATCAGCCGGTCGAAGATGTAGTTCTGCATCTCGATCGGATGGTGCAGCTCCCAGCCAAGCTCACCCACGAAGTTGACGCGCAGCGCATGCGCCGTCGCCACGCCGACGGAAATCTGCTTGCCGGTGAGCCAGGGGAAATCCTTGTTATCAAGGCTGGTGCGAGTGAGCTTCTTCAGGAGATCGCGCGACTTCGGACCGGCCAGAACCAGCACGCCGTATTTCTGCGTGATCGGCTGCAGCACCACGGACCCGTCAGTGGGCGCAAGGCGGCGCAGCACGTCATGGTCATGCGTCTCGAGACCACCGGCCGAAACCATGTAGAAGCGGCCCGGTGCCCACTCATAGACGGTGAATTCCGCCTTCACGCCGCCAGTCGGCGTCAGAAGATGGGTGAGCGCGATGCGGCCACGCTTCTTCGGCACGATGTTGGCGAGAATGCTGTCGAGCCATGCCCGTGCACCGGGGCCGGAAACCTCCATCTTCGCGAAGGCGGACATATCAAGCACGCCGACATTCTGGTGAACGTTCTTCACCTCGTTGCCGACATGTTCGAAATAATTCGAGCGACGGAAGGACCATTTTTCAACGATACGGCCATCATCCAGAGCCGGCGCATGATTGTGGCTGGTGATGACATCGGCACCGACGCCGAGATCTTCCTCGCGCAGCGAATAACCTTCCGGCGCATACCAGTTGGCACGTTCCCAGCCATAAACCGAGCCGAACACGCCGCCGAGCTTCTTCAGGCGGTCATAAACCGGCGTGGTCTTCAGTGGACGGGCGGCGGAGCGTTCTTCGTCCGGATAATGCATGGTGAAGACGTTGGCATAGGCTTCCTCGTTCTTGGCGATGAGGTAACCTTCCGTTGCGTAAGGCCCGAAGCGGCGCGGATCGACACCCATCAGGTCGAGCGTCGGCTCGCCGTCGACGATCCATTCAGCCAGCTGCCAGCCGGCGCCGCCGGCAGCGGTGATGCCGAAGGAATGGCCTTCGTTCAGCCAGAAATTCTTCAGGCCCGGTGCGGGACCAACGATCGGGTTACCGTCAGGCGTATAGGCGATAGCGCCATTATAGACTTTCTTGATGCCCACTTCGCCGAAGGCCGGAACACGCACCATGGCGGTTTCGATATGCGGCATCAGGCGGTCGAGTTCCTCCTGGAACAGCTCATATTCGCTGTCGTCGGAGGGGCCGTCGACATAACAGACCGGCGCGCCGACTTCGTAAGGACCGAGGATCAGACCGCCCGCTTCTTCGCGCATATACCAGGCCGAGTCGGATTCGCGCAGAACGCCCATTTCCGGCAGGCCCTGGCGGCGACGTTCCTGAATGGCCGGGTGCGGCTCGGTAACGATATACTGATGTTCGACCGGAATGACCGGAATGTTGATGCCGACCATCTCGCCGGTCTTGCGGGCAAAGGAGCCCGTGCAGGAGATGATATGTTCGGCGATGATCTCGCCCTTGTCGGTTGTCACCTTCCAGTGACCATCTTCCAGCTGCTCGATGGCGGTGACGGTGGTGTTGCGATAGATGGTCGCGCCACGATCACGCGCACCCTTGGCCAGCGCCTGTGTCAGATCGGCGGGCTGGATATAACCGTCATCCGGATGCTGGATGGCGCCCAGCAGACCGTCCGTCTCGCAGAGCGGCCAGATTTCCTTCACCTGCTCCGGTGTCAGCATGTTGACCCGCACACCGATGGTCTCGGCGATGCCGGCATAATACATATATTCGTCCCAGCGATCCTTGGTGCGGGCGAGACGGATATTGGAGACCTTGGAGAAGCCGACATTCATGCCGGTCTCTTCCTGAAGCTCCTCATAGAACTTGACGGAATATTTGTGGATCTGGCCGACCGAATAGCTCATGTTGAACAGCGGCAGAAGCCCGGCGGCATGCCAGGTGGAACCCGAGGTGAGCTCCTTGCGCTCGATGAGAACGCTGTCGCTCCAGCCCTTCTTGGCAAGATGATAAAGCGTCGAAACGCCGACGACGCCGCCACCGATCACCACCGCCCGTGCATGTGTCTTCATTTACAGAACCCCTGAAAAGCGCCGGCCTTGCCTTATTCCGCCGACATTGGATGGGAGGAATATGAAGCGCTTGTCGACCGTTCAGCCGCCTGATTGCGACATGGCCATAGGGTGCTGCGACAGGGAAGAAATTGCCTCCACCGGGGTGGGCTTTCTTATTGCCGCCGCCTCTTGCAGAGACGGCAGCAAAGATATCGAGAAATATCCGGCCGAAACAGACCGGGATTGCGACCCGCGACCAAAAGGCAGGCCACGGGCCGGACTTGCCGACTATCGGTTCTGAAGCTGCATTTGCAGCCCCCGCACATCCGGGCCGTCCAGTTTCAAACCCTTGAGGACATCATTGCCCGGAACGATGATCGAGTCCTTGAAGACAGGACCACCTGGCAGATTGTGTATCCCACCGCCCCCACCGGGCGGAGGCGGTGGCGGTGGATAGCCACCGCCGCCACAAGGCGGAATACGATAGATACAATCAGCGGTGAATTGCTCAAGGGCCCCTGCAGTCACAGACGGGCGAACGACATCCTGCGCACTTGCTAAAACCGGAAAAAACATACCGAAGAGAAAAATGACCCGTCTCAATTCGCAACCTCCTGCGAAGACGCACAAATCCTGGCGCTGTCTTTAACTTCCTTGCCGGCGGCCGCCTTTGCTGCGGCATCCAGCCAGGCAGGCGTGCTGTTGCGCATGCCTATGGAAACACTATTGAAGCCTATGACGAGCGGCCGCGCGAACTGGCGATCGGAAAACAGGCCAGAGCTGTTTGTGCTGTGAATGCTGTTGTCACTATCGGCCATATATTGGGTCCCGGGCTGCTTGCCCTGCGGCGCGGTGGTCGCAGCCTCAGCGGCATCGGACATACCCTTTTCGGGGTCTCCCCTGTTACCCCCCGCATCCAGAAAAGCCGAGCGGCCCCGTCCGTTGGTAACTTTGACGCCGCGTGTCAGAAACGCCTGGCGCACAACCAGCAGACGGATATCGTAAATATAACGCGGACCACAATCCTCCGTATCCCCGGTTCTCAAAATGTCGCGGCTGAGAATATAGGACAGTTTCTCGCGAAGATATTCGTCCGCACAATAGACCTTGGTGTCTTTGTCATTGCAAAACGCCATCAGCGCATTTTGCGCATGGAAAGGGTTGATCGCGTAGGTCTGAACATTCTGAAGTTCGATTTCCTCGACATCCGCCCGTGCGCCACCGAAGGCGATATTGCGCAGAAGCCCCGCCATGCCTTCCTTGCGCTCTATCTTGATGACGGGAAAAAGCGCGTCCTTCACCTGCAGGCCCGAGGTGGTTCCGTCCGTTGCAATCTCCGCACGGGGTTGAGCAACCGAGAGCGTCTTCTTGTCCTCCAGCCAGGTGCTGTCGCCAAAATAGGGCGCCTCCGACTTCACGCCGAGATAACCCCGCAAATTTGGTATCTGGGTTATCTTGACGTAACGGCCGATGAAGGACTCACTTTCAAGATCGGGAGGTAAAGACTTGAATTTGTGCCCTGAATCGACAATTTCGGCGATAATGTCTCCGACATAAATATCCTCCTGCGGAGGATAGACCGGCTCGATGCCCAACCGGCGGATGGATTCGTTCCAGCGTTTGGGCAGGTAATCGTCGGTCACATCCGTCTCGCCCATCAGGAAAAACAGACCCGCCGAGCCGATAACGACCCCAGCCGTCAGAAGGGACAGCCGGGTGGCATGGGGCTGCATCTACGCCCAAAAACCCTTCAGTCTTTCCCGAAGAGATGTTTTCGCAGAAACCGGGCCCGGAGGCTGGGCAGGCTGGGCAGGCTGGGCAGGCTGGGCAGGCTGGGCATTCTCATCGATTGGATCCGGCATTTGAACCCCGACAGAAAAGAAATAAACTAAATAATAACCACAATATATCAACTTACAGTTTACACAACAATACAGTCATTGCGGGTATTCTGATTATATTTTCATGACGGCAGTCGGGCGCATCCCGCCTCCATCAAGTAAAAGCCGCCCCGGTGCGCCCATCATTCACCGCAAGACAGTCGGATGCGAGGCCTGCCCCGCACCCGTCCGGACTGATACCAGCCGCAGCCGCTCACTTGTCCTTTCCGGCCGCTTTTGCCGCGGCTGGCTGTTCCGCAACAGTCTTGTCGCCCGCCTTGCCGGCATCCTTTTCCGGCGCATTGCCGGCAACGGGCGATGCCGCACCCGTATGGGCCACCACCGCCTTGTCGCCCTCTTCCGAAAGCAGCGCCGCCAGCATCTGCGGATTGGCGTCGCCTTCGACGTGGATATTGAGGTTGCGCTGCGGGAACGGGATGTCGATCCCCTCCTCCCGGAAGCGCTGGAGGATGGCGATACGCAGCGCGTTTTTCACGCCAAGCCCGTTCGACAGATCGGCGAGATGGAAACGCAGTTCGAAATCCAGCGAAAAATCGCCGAAGCGCAGGAATTCCACATGCGGCTCGGGATTGCGCAGCACCGGCGGCTGGGCGCGCACGAGTTCCAGCAGAATATCCATGACCTTCTGCGGATCGGAATCGTAAGACACGGAAACCGGGATTTCGGCGCGCATGATGCGGTTGCGGTGCGTCCAGTTGCCAACAGAGGAATTGATGAATTCGGAATTCGGCACGATGATCGATTGTCCACGGAAAGTTTCGATCTCGGTGGCGCGCACGGAAAGCCGCTTGACGGTGCCCTCCGTCGTGCCTGTCACCACCCAGTCCCCCACCTTGAAGGGGCGCTCGACCAGCAGGATGAGGCCGGAGACGAAGTTCGAGACGATGTTCTGCAGGCCGAAACCGATACCGACCGAAAGGGCAGAAGCCACCAGCGCCAGGCTTGAAAGGTTGAGACCGGCGGAAGAGACACCGAAGATGGCCGCAACTGCGATACCGAGATAACCGATACCTGTCTTGACCGAGTTGCGCACGCCGGCATCCACCTGCCCGCGCGCCATGACGTTGTTGTCCAGCCACTTCTGGAACCAGCGGGTGATGATATAACCGATGGCGAAGACGAGAACACCGCCAAAGAGGCCGATCAGCGAAATCGAGGCATTGCCGACGGTGATGCCGGTCAGCAGGCGATAGGCCCAGCTTTCGATATCGCCCGGCTGGAAACCCCAGGAAAACAGGATGAGCGGCACGCCGAAGGCAAGTGCTACCGCATAGATGCCGAGCCCGGCGGCAAGACCGGCCTGATCGAGCGCTACCGGGCCGAGGCCGAACCGTCGTCCGAGATAACGGCCGGCAAGGGATTCCGAAAAGGCCCCCTGCCGTGAAATCGCCTTGCCGGAGAGAATGCCGATATACATCGTCGCCAGCACCGCGCCGGTGGCGACGATCTGCGTGGCGAGGAAGCGCGCAAGACCGACATAACCCGTCAGGCAGGCGCCGATGAGAACGAGACCGCCAACCCGCAGCAGAATGACGAGCCAGCGCGGCAGTCGCTGGTTGCCGGTCTCGTAATCCTGCCCCTCGCCGATGACCGGCCGCAGGAACGACACGGTGAGCAGGATAAGGCCGATAATGATCGAGGCGACGAAACTCTTGGCAACGGTGACGATCAGCGGCGAATACAGCGTCTCGCTGATCGTACCGAACAGATAATCGAGCCCGTTAACGAGCGCCATCAGCAGTATAGCCGAGGACAGCGTGTGTGCGCCGCGATTGGAAACCTGCAGCAGACGCCATTCCGACTGCGTCGGCGCAAAGATCGCATAGCTCAGCCGCGACACGAAATAAACGAAGCCCGTGACCGCCATGGCCCCGAACAGGATGGGCGCGATATCAGACCGCAGCACGTTGAAATTATCGAGGAAAAACGCCGAGGTGACGAGAAACAGGAAAAGCGACAGCGACTGCACCATGGTGGACCAGAAGGCCACCGAAAGCCGTCTCAGATAGGAAGGCTCGCCCGTAAACGCCCGCCGGTCCATGCGGCTGCCGAAAAAGCGGTAACCACCCACCAGAAACAGGAGCGCCGCCATGATCGACAGCGTCACGGCCCCGAACATCGGCAGGCGCTTGTAATTCCAGACGAAACTCGCCCAGCCGCTGAAAGCGTTGTTCAGGTTGGTCAGCTCGGTCAGAAAGGCGGAGGACGCATCGCCCAGCGTCTGCGCCGAAACTTCCGTGCGCTTGAACAGCGTGGCGGCGAAAAGCGCCCGGCGAACGGCGGTGATATTGTTGGAGATCTGCGCGGCATTGGTGGCCGTGCTCTCCACCTCGCCGGCAATCGCATTCACCTCGGCCCGTTCCGCCGTCAGCCGGTTTCGCTCTTCCGTCACCATGCTGGCTTCCGGCGGCTGGTCGTCCGCAGGCGCCGCACCCAGCGCATCCAGCCGGGTCTTGATCTGGTCGAGACGGGTGCGCAGCTTGGTGTTGGCGGCGGCCGCATCGGCGGCAATGGTATCGGCCCGTCCCTTGAGGTCCACAAGCTGCACGTCGTCGCTGCCGCCCGCTTCCACCTGTCTGGCGATTGCCGCGACATCGGCCTTCCATTTCTCCAGCTCCGCCCTCGCCTGTTCGACGGTCGAAGCCTGGATCGCCACCGGGGCGGGCGATGTCGTTCCCTCCTGCGCCGAGGCGGGCATTGCCGACAAAAGACCGCCGACCAGGAACAGCACCATGGCCATTATCGCCGCCATGGCGGTCCTTTGCCGCCGATCCCGCGTCAAGCCGTCGAACACCCGTTTGCCGTCCATCAATCCGCCCAACATCAACCGCACATCCATGCCTTTCGTCTCTTTGCGCCGCATCAGGCTATTTAGCGCCTGCCGTGCGGAAAACCACCCGCATAAAGCGAGGTTTTCAGGAGTTTGCCTTGCTTTTCACCACGGGAATCATCACCTTTGATGATGCAGCAACATGGGAGGAAATCATGGAATCTGCTGGCATTGGCTGGATCGCAGCCATCATCATCGGTGGTGTCGCCGGGTGGCTCGCCGAACAATTCATGAAAAGCAATATGGGTGTTTTCATGAACATCCTTCTTGGAATCGTCGGTGCGATCGTCGCCAACGCCATCCTTTCGCTATTTGGAATCGTTCTGCAAGGTTGGCTCGGTTATCTCATCGCCGGCTTCATCGGCGCCTGCATCCTCATCCTTATCGGCCGGGCTTTCAGACGCGGATGAATAAAAGGAAAAATCCGTAAAACCCCGGATTTCCAGGCTTTTCCAGCGCGACTGAAATTTTTTCGTCACAAAAATCGAAGAAATTTCATTTCCGCGCTGGACAAGCCCAAACTTCCCCTTTATACGCCCCCTCACACCGCCACACGGTGCCGGTCGGGTGATTAGCTCAGTTGGTAGAGCAGCTGACTCTTAATCAGCGGGTCGTAGGTTCGAGCCCTACATCACCCACCATTAACTCCTTGATTTATCATAAAATTAACGGACGCAGCCAGCGTCGGCCATACGGGCCGATGATGCCCCGGGGCAAGTTGCGAGCCTTAGACACCGTCCGTTAAAAAGGCGGTTTGCGCCGCCTCTGTCGGTGCTCCCAAAGCGAATTGTTCACGCGGAGCAAAAAGCCTGTCAGCGGCATTGCCCCGCCAGCTCGATACCTTCCTTGATCAACCCTTCATTGACCGCAAAACCGGTCTCCCGCCGGAATTTGCTTCCGAGAACGGCAACCAGATTGCCGACATTCGGTGAGCCGTCAGCACCAAAAAGCGCAAGATTGTCATTGATCCCGGCGTTCACGCTGGCCGCCATGCCCCGCGCAACGCCATCGGGGCAATTGCAGCTTCCGCACTGGCCGGCCGCCGGAGTGCCGTTTGCGGGTTTTGCGCAGAGAGGACCTTTGAAGCCTGCGGGCGGCTGCGGACCACCAGCGCATGATCTGCCCCAGCCGTTTCGAACCCCGACGGTGCCGAGCGTATCGCACCAGGGTGAATAGGTCTCGGCAATCTGCATTGCAGATCGCAATCCCCTCCGGTTCTTCGAGCAATAATCCCGGACAACTGCGCGTACCGACCATTTCGGATGCTCGAAGATGGCATGACCGGCCCTGTCGTTGCCGGCTGCCCCTTGCCAGCTTCTCCCCATAACGCATCCGTAATTATTCATTTTAACGCAACGCAAGCGGTTCTGGTGGCGCTGCAGGTCTGCCGCGTCGAACGTCAGGGCCTGACCATTATAGGTCAAATATTCGGAACCAAATTTTTTCCAGTCAGGAGCTGTATCCTGAGCAACCGACGGCGGTATGGCGAAGAGAAAAAATGCGAGCGTAATAAAAACGACCCTGATCATCTGAAAATCCCCATTTATAACCCCGAAGTAATAAAACCAGAATTCCCGTAAAACGCGAGTCATATTTAAAATTCGACTTAATGTTTTCGTCAATTCGTTGCGACTGGAAAAGATCTTCATTCCTTCTCAATGCTGCCGAAACGGTGAATATAGGTCTCGCCGTGACGCCGTTTCCCCAAAGCTGTCTCAATCATCCCTATGATCGGGGTCATGAGATTGTTCATCAACATATTGCTTTTCATTCTCGGCGCAGTCGGGAGCGGGATATGTGCGTTTTTATTGTCGGCAGCGCTTGCCGATTCCGGATTTCTCGGCTCCTGTTTTGAGGGAAACTGCGCTTATGCGGCGCTTTTCATGGTGCTGCCCGTCACATGGTTCGTGCTTTTTGCGCTTTACGTGATGGCGCTGCTGATCTGGCGGCGAAAGCCTTTCCGGAGCGGAAGGCTCTGAAAACGAGCATGGCGACATCCCCTGCCACCCCACGCTCGTTGACAGCGATCAAGACTTACCGTTAACGTCCGCCTGCTGGGGGATTCGCTGCCAGTGATATGCGGGCCTCATGACCATACCCGATATCACCGGCCTCTGAATGTGCATGTTCCGATTTGCGTCTTGCGTATGATGGCATGCCGGAAAACAGGGAGACCAAAGGATGCGGGCCGCAATCAATTCCCCGTCGCTTTCGATCGACACCATGGACTATCAGGCAGAGTGCCAATTCGCGCTGGAGCCTTCCATTCAAGGGCTGATCGAAAAAGCGGAACATGCCGGCTGGAACCGCCAGCAGGCCGCCCTTGCCATCGTCGCGCTCGCCAGCGAGCATCTCACCGATCTCTTGACCGCCGGCGGCCTTCCCGCGCCGGATCAACGTCCCCTCTCCTGATCCCCTCCTGAAACCGGGCGGATCAGCCCCGCGCCTTCGAAACATCATCGTGAAAATCGACGTAGCTGGCCCGGAGTGTCCCTCTAGACACTGCCGGAACAGATCCGTGCCGTGAAGGTCAGCGCGTGGAGCAAAGCCGATCCCATGCGGCGACGCTTCCCACGCGGCCTTTCGCACCGCCGTGCCCAGCGTGGCGGGACGTATCGATTACCTGCCCGCAACCCTGCCATAGTGTTGACACAAGCCACCAATAATGAGAACATAAAGTGAACATTATGGAGGTCAGCGATGAACACAGCAGACGCAACCATAGAAAATGCCCTTTCCGTCGTCGCCCGCTCCCGCGACATGCGCGAGCGCGCGCTCGAACGACGCCGCGAACTGCAACGGCGAACGGAAGTCATCATCACTCGGCCGCTTTACGTGCTGAAAAAGAACGAAGGGCCGAAACAGCTGTCGCTGAAACTCGACAGCTAGTCGCCCTGGAAATGCCGGAGAAGGCTCGCGAAGCAGGCCTTTACCGTTAGCATTCCTGCCTCCTCTCGTCTTCAAAAAGCAAAATCCCGTGCGGATCACCTCACGCACGGGATTTCTGAATGAAGAGGTTATTGTTCTGTCTATTGCATGCGCTGCATTGCGGCTTCGGGCTCACCGGTCGTCGCAACCGCAGCCGGAAGGCGGTCGGTCTTTTTCAGGATGACGACAGGCTTCTCGACCGGGTCCGTCGGCGGAACGATGCTTGCAGTTTTGAATTCACGGTCTACGGCAGGAACGGAAGCGTTGATCTGTTGATGACCTGCGCATTCCGCAAGCGCTGCACTGGCGGAAAAACCAAAGACAGCGGCGATAATGAGAACTGATTTCATGTCATTCTCCCTTCGCTCTTGTGGCGATCTCCAGTCTAAGTGGAGACGGGCCGGATTGAAAATCACACTTTAGAGACATCTAAAGCTCTCGATCATTTCGGCAGTGTCGTCATCGATGTGCGGGGCCAAGTAACAGGCAGATTCCCCTGCCCTTATTTCTTCCGCACATCCAGCGGATTTCGGCAAAGCGGTCTGCGAAATATCATCGCCACATAGCTTCCCTTGAGGGAAATGAGGCTTGGCGTGTAAGTCGAAACCTTCGCCGTGTTGGCGGCCTTGATCGTTCTTCCTTCAGAGGAATTCTGCTGCATGGCACGCCTCCTTCCATAAGCGATAACGAAAATGCGCCGGTCTTGTTCCGATCACGGTTTCGTTGGGGCGCGCGAGAGAAACGAACGCGTTGCCGCGTGTTTTCTTCTCCCCGCCCGAGAGAGGAAACAGGCGGAACACTCCCAGCCCCCAAATGCGCAGCGCTTGAAAATTCCGCCCAAAGGTTCTATATGACCCAGCGCGAGGACGACCTCGGCCATATCGGCGACAGCATGCGGGACGGCCCGGTCACATACCGGAGAATGAAATGCGTTCCCTGCAAGATCGTATCCGCCACGCCCTCAGTTTCGAAATCATCGGCCTTCTGCTCGTCATTCCCTTGGGCGCACTGCTCTTTGGCATGCCTATGGAAGATATCGGCATTGTCGGCCTCGTCAGCGCCACGCTGGCGACGGTCTGGAACTATGTCTATAATCTCGGCTTCGACCACGCCATGCAGCGGCTGAAAGGCACGACGCTGAAAACGCCCGCTCTTCGGGTCGCCCACGCCGTGCTGTTCGAACTGGGCCTCCTGATCGTGCTGATGCCCTTCATTGCCTGGTATCTGAATATCAGCCTTGCGCACGCCCTGGTGATGGATATCTCGTTTGCGCTGTTTTACGTGGTCTATGCTTTTGTCTTCAACTGGAGCTACGACCGGGTTTTCCCCCTTCCGGAATGGAAGTCGCAGCAGGACGCCGTCTGATCGACGGCTTCCACTGCACGCTAGGGCAGCGCCTCAGCGCAGCGATGCCTTGAAGAAGCTGACGACATCGGCGTTGAAGCCGCGATGGAACTCCACCCGGTCGAAGCCAGCCGCATCGCTGCAAATCTGGGGCACGGCCTTTTCCATCTCGGCGGGGCAAGGGGCGATAAACGAAAAGTGCCCCGCCCCTTTCACCATCCGATAGTCCGGTTTCGCCGGCAGATCGCCGCGCAGCCGCAAAACATCCTGCGGCGCGACACCGTCACCACCGCGTTCCGAACTCCAGAGCTGGACCGGGATCGTGATATTCTTCAGGTCGCCCGCGCCGGGAAAGGCATTCAACGGGTCGGCAGCAACCACAACCTTCACACGTGCATCCTGACCGCCGTGCTGCGGTAATGTCGTCTTCTGCCGCATCTGCGCGCAAATCGGCGCCTGCGGGTCCGGACAGGGCAGCGCGGCATTGGCAAAGTCGGGAGTGCCGCCGGCAAGCACCAGCGCGGTATAACCGCCACGCGAAAATCCGAAAACGCCGATCCGTCCGGCATCGATGGAACCGGCTTCGCTAAAACCTTCAAGCAGATGATCCAGCAAGCGGGCAATCTCCGCCGGCCGGCCCGTCAGCGCGGAAAGTTCACCCGCCTTCTGCATTTCAAGCGCATTGTCTCCGGGGTGATTGATCGCCGCGACAATGAAGCCGGCATCCGCCAGCGCCGCCGCCGTGTCCCGATGGCTGAAATAGGTGCCGCCAAAACCATGAGAGATGACGACGAGCGGATATTTCCCTTCGGGCACAGGGCAATCCCTGACAGCGGGTAAAAGGAAGGGGCCAATCCTGACCTCCACCGGCGCGGCCGCGCAGGGCGACCACACCGCAGCCTTCATGGCAGCTTTGCCATTCGCGGCTGGAACCTCGATCAGCCGGAGACCGGCCGCCATGGCGGCACCGGCTCCAGACAGGGTGGAAAGCACAAGGCAAAGCAGCAGCAGAAATCGCATCACGAACTCACGGATCGGCAATATTGCATATGGACCGATCAGCAACCGGTCTGACGCAAACATAAAGCGATTTCTTCTGACGGCAATGACCGCTGAAACGCCTAGAGCGATTTCAGCGTCCAGGCCACGATCTCCCGCGTGGCGGCAGCGAAAGCCTGATCCAGCGCCTTTACGAAATTGGCGTTGCCGGAGCCGCTGACACGGGCGCTGGCGCGGAACACTTCCTGCGCCTTCACCGTGCCATTGCGGTCATTCAGCAGCTTCACCGAGATTTCGATATTGGCGAGGTTCTTTGCCGTATCGATTTCGAAAGCGCGAATATCGGTCACGACCTGATAGTCGATTGCCAGCCCCTGCCCCGGCCGGCCGACGCCGCCGAGCTTGCCGGTATCCTCGAAGGCTTCCACGAGCTTGGATTGCACCATGCGCGGCAGGCGGTCGCTCCATTGCGAATTGCCGAGATACTGCACCTCCGAGCCGGAAAGGCGCACCACGATGTTTTCGCTGTCCAGCGCCTTTAACGCCGTCGGATCGGCGATCAGCAGCTGCCGGCTCCTGAGCGAAGGCCCCTGCGTCACCGTCGCCGAAGACACGGAGAGATCGAAAGTATCGTTCTTCGGCGCACCCGCACAGCCCGCCATCATCGCGGCAAGCAGCGGAGCCAGAACGAGGGCGCGGCGCTTTTGGCCGTTCATCGATAGTCTCATTGGCCCATACCCCTCTTAGCGCCTTGTTCTGCCGTCATATTGTTTCACGGTTTCGCCGCCGAAGATCAACCGCTGCGGATCGCGGTCGATATTGGTGATGGCGTTGTTGAGATTGTCGACCGTCACCCGCGTGCTGCCGATGAGCGCCTGGAAATCTTTCAGGCCCGAGCTGGAGAAGCGTGTGAGATTGTCGGCAATCGGCCCGATACGGGCATTGAGATTGTCGGCCACCGCCTTGAAGGAAGTGAGCGTCTCGCGGGCCTTGGCAAACAGCGAATTGGCGTCATCCGTGCCGAGCATGCCGTCCACCTTGGCGAGAATGCCATCAACGCGGCTGGAGGCGAGGTTCAGCTTGCGGCCCATTTCGGTGAAATCGGAAACCGCCTGGTCGATATCGGCGCGGCGCGCGCCGACATCGTCGGCGATCCGCTTGAAGTTCGCCACCGCGTCGCGCGCATCGGCCGTGGCAGCCGAGACGTCGTTGACGACGGTGCCCACCTTGGCGGGATCAACCGAGGCGAGAAGCTCATCCGCGCGCTTCACGACCGTCTGCACTTCCGTGCTCGCCGCCTCGAAATTGCGCGCCGTGCTCTGCACCGTCTCCATGATGCCCTGGATATCGCTCGAAGCCGAGGCCACATCCTTCGTCACCTTGTCGACATTCGACAGGATGGAATCGATCTTGCCGGCATCCACAGCCTTCACCAGATCTTCGATCGCGGTCAGCGTGCCATCGAGACGCACCGAGACCGACTGCACGGTGGTCGAAAGCGAGCTGAGGCTTGCAATGAAGTTTTTGATGCCGTCGGAATTGGCCGCCAGCGCATCGGAGAATTTCTCGGCGTTGCGCACCGTCTGCGTCAGCGGGCCGCGCGCATCCTGCACGAAGCCCTGCAGCTCGCCGATCGCTCCGTCCGCACGTTTCAGTATCTTGTCTGCGGTGGCAAGCAGGTTGGTGACACTGGAAAGATCGGCCGTCAGCTCGGCGGGAACGCCGCTTTCGACGGCTTTCTGCAGAATACGCTCGCCATCCTTGTTGCCGCCGGAAAGCTCGATATAGGCAGCGCCCGTCAGGCCCTGGATTTCAAGCACGGCGCGCGTGGACGGGAAAACCGGGGCATCGGCCTGCACTTCAGTAAAGGCTATGGAATAGGCCGGGTCGTCGCGGTCGATGGCAAGGCCGCGCACGGTGCCGACAGGAATACCGTTGAAGCGCACGGGAGAACCGACGGACAAGCCGTTGGCCGAACCGGGAATACGCACGACAAGCTGCGCCGTCGGGCCGCCACGGCCGAATTCCGCCATCCAGTAAACGAAGCCGAATGCGGCGGCGATCACGATCAGCGTGAAAATTCCGACTATGGTGTAGTTCGCCTTGGTTTCCATTCTTCTTGTTACTCCACCGGATTTTCGTGTCTGCCGTCCGGAAGAACGACAGAGCGCGCCCGTTTGCCGCGGAAATAGGACTGCACCCAAGGGTCGTCGCAGGCGAACATGTCCTGCAATGTCCCTTCCACCAGCACCTTCTTCTGGCCGAGCACCGCAATGCGGTCGCAGACGGAGAACAGGCTGTCGAGGTCGTGTGTCACCATATAGACGGTCAGGCCGAGCGAATCGCGCAAGCGCGCAATCAGCATATCAAATTCCGCCGCCCCGATGGGATCGAGGCCGGAAGTCGGCTCATCGAGGAAAACGAGGTCGGGATCGAGCGACAGCGCCCGGGCAAGGGCTGCGCGCTTGATCATGCCGCCTGACAGTTCGGACGGGTATTTGTCGCCCGCATCGGGCTTCAGCCCCACCATCTCGATCTTGAGATAGGCAAGCTCGTCCATCAGCTTTTTCGGCAGATCAAGATATTCGCGCATCGGCAGCTGGATGTTTTCCTTCACCGTCAGGCCGGAAAACAGCGCCCCCTGCTGGAACAGCACGCCAAGACGCTGGTCGAGCATCATGCGGTCGTCTTCGCTCGCCTTGTCGTAATCGGTGCCCAGAATGCGGATCGCACCCGCCTGCCGCGGCAGGAGCCGCAAGATCGCGCGCATCAACACGGATTTGCCAGCGCCGGAGGGGCCGATAAAGCCTAGGATTTCACCGCGATAGACATCGAGGTCGAGATTTTCGAGCACGTTCCGGCCGTTGAAACCGACGGTCACGCCCTCGACGGAAAGCACCACCTCGCGGCCGTCTTTTCCGGTTCTGGTCTCGTGCGGTTTCTGGTCCAGTTTCTCCAACGCGCCCTCCCTTAAAAATCGATGGCTGCGTAGAAGATGGCGAAAAGACCATCCACCAGAATGACGACGAAGATCGACTTCACCACCGAGGAGGTGACGTGCTGGCCAAGCGATTCCGCCGAACCGCCCACCTTCATGCCCTCAACCGCCGCGACAATGCCGATGATGAGCGCCATGAACGGCGCCTTGATCATGCCCGCTGCAATGGTCGATTCCTCGACAGCGCCATGCAGGCGCGACAGGAACACCTCGAACGTGATGCCGGAATAAAGCAGCGCCACGATGGCCGCGCCGAAAAGCGCTGCAAAATTGGCGAGAATGGTCAAAAGCGGCAGTGCGATGGTGAGCGCCACCAGCCGCGGAAACACCAGCACGCCGACGGGATTGAGACCGATCACCTTCAGCGCGTCGATTTCCTCGCGCATCTTCATCGAGCCGATTTCCGCGGTGATGGCGCTGCCGGAACGGCCGGCGATCATGATCGCGGTCAGAAGCACACCGATTTCACGCAATTGCAGAATGCCGACGAGATCGACAACGAAGACTTCCGCACCGAAATATCTGAGCTGGAACGCACCCTGCTGGGCGATGATCGCGCCGATCAGGAACGACATCAACATGATGATCGGCACGGCGCGCACGCCCATATGGTCGATCTGGTTGACGATCGCCGCCGGTGAGACGCCACGCCCGCGCCCGAGCTTCATCTGCGCGCCGCGCACGGCGGAGCCGAGAATATACATTCCCGCCAAGAAATCCGCGCCGTTCTGGATCACGGCCTTGCCGATGGGCGCAAAAATACGCTCGGCAAGCCCCTCCTTCGGACCGGCTTCGCCCTCCATCTCCACCTTTTCGGGCAACTGGCCGATGACCTCTTCAATATGGTCATTACCCGTCACGGTGACGGTGGCGCCGTTGACCTCAAGGTCCTTGCGCAGACGCTGGATGATCCACGCGCCCGTGGTATCGATGGCCTCGACGGCAGAAAGATCGATTTCCACCGCGCCGGCGGATCTGCTTTTTTCGATCTTTTCGAGACTGGGGAAAACACCGGAGAGATTGCTGTTGCGCCAGGAGCCGCTCATGACAAAACGCAAGCCGCCGCCGGAGACGCTATCGTCTTCGGTGATGGCGGCCGGGTTCGCCTGTTGCCGTGTGTCCTGTTCTTGCATAATGCTCCGAGCGAGTGCAGCCGTCACGAGATTCTTAAAGGTTTCATAACGGTTTGGCCTTCGGCAAGCCACAGTGACCGCCGACAATTCGTGATAAATTTGGCGTCATGTGTCTTTTGCCGCCCAATCGGAAGTGAAAAAACATGCCCCGTTACCTGCAAGCCACAACAGAACGTTTTCCCGTTGCCGGCAGCTTCACCATTTCACGCGGCACCCGCACGCATGCGGATGTCGTAACGTGCACCATCCTCGATGGTTCCTTCGCCGGCAGAGGTGAATGTGTGCCCTATCCGCGTTATGGCGAAAGCATCGAGGGCGTCATCGCCGATATCGAGACGATGGCGGAGCGGATCGCCGACGGCCTGACCCGACAGGAATTGCAGCAGGCGATGCAACCCGGCGCCGCCCGCAATGCGGTCGATTGCGCGCTGTGGGATCTCGAAGCCAAGATGAGCGGTAAAAGCGCCGCCGAAAGCATTCTCGGACAGGCGGCAAAACCGCTCGTCACCGCCTATACGATTTCACTCGCCGACCCCGAGACCATGGCCGCGAAAACGGCGGAAAACGCGGGCCGCCCGCTGCTGAAGATCAAGACCGGAACCGCCGATGACGAGGCACGCCTGCGCGCCGTGCGCGCCGCAGCACCGGAGGCGCGCATCATCATCGACGCCAATGAGGGCTGGAACGATTATAATATCGAATATTATCTGAGACTTGCGGCGGAACTGAAGATATCGCTGATCGAGCAGCCGCTGCCCGCCGGCAAGGACGCCATTCTCTCCCGTATCGACCATCCGGTGCTGATCTGCGCCGATGAAAGCGTGCATTCCACCAAGGACCTCGCCGACCTGCGCGACCGCTACGACGCGATCAACATCAAGCTCGACAAGACCGGTGGGTTGACGGAAGCGCTTGTCATGAAGGCGGAAGCGGAACGGCTCGGTTTCACCATCATGGTCGGCTGCATGCTCGGCACCTCGCTCGGCATGGCCCCCGCCATACTCGCCGCCCAGGGAGCAGCCTTTTCCGATCTCGACGGGCCGCTGCTGCTGGCCGAGGATCGCGAGCCGGGGCTGGTTTATGAGGGTTCGCTGGTTTATCCGGCGCGGCCGGAATTGTGGGGGTAAGCCCTAGATATTGAAGGCAGAGAAACAAGATAAAGGCACGACCTCACCGCTTGTTTGTTCTCCCCGCCGGGGAGAAGATGGCCCCGAAGGGTCGGATGAGCGGGCAAGCTTTCGGGTTATCGCTAACGTCGCCCCCTCATCCCGCTGCCGCGACCTTCTCCCCTCCTCGGGGAGAAAGACACAAGCGGCACGCGCTCGCCTCGCATGAAGGAGCTGGGGCATATCTCTAAAGGGTCGCTGATTTATCCGGCCTGCTGGAAATTGGAGGGCGCCGCTCTCGCGTGGACTAAGAATGACGCGACTGCGTGCCGTAATTCCGTCCGCGCCGGCCTTCACCAAAAGCAAACGGCAATCTAAACCTCTCCACTGTCATCCTCGGGCTTGACCCGAGGATCCATCGCTCCGGTTTGTGGATCCTCGGGTCAAGCCCGAGGATGACATAAGCAAGCTATATCAGAGTATGTCGGCACCACCAGCGAGGTCACACCATCGCCTTCATACACATTAGCCAACCTGCCCCAGCGCATCCCCAACGAAACGCGTCGTCGCGAAAGCTGGCATACCTCAATCAGGCCGCGTGTTTCCCGATCAGCCCCGGAATATCCACCGGCTCCATCTCATCCGATGCCTGTTCGACGGTAACGTCGCTTGTCTGCATCCAGGTGATCAGCTCGAAGCTGCCATCGGCATTTTCGGCAATCGCCGTGCAGCTTTCCACCCAGTCGCCGGTGTTGATGTAACGAATGCCGTCCATGTCTTCCATGACAGCATGGTGAATGTGTCCACAGATGACGCCGTCGACATTGTTGCGGCGTGCCTCGTCTGCCACCACGCGCTGGAATTCGCCGATGAAGTTGACGGCGTGCTTGACCTGCAGCTTGGCCCAGGCCGAGAACGACCAGTAAGGCAGGCCGATGCGGCGGCGTACGGCGGCGATGACGATGTTGAGCGCGATTGCAGCGTCATAGGCCCAGTCGCCGAGATAAGCGAGCAGGCGGGCGTTGCGCACCACCACGTCGAACTCGTCGCCATGGATGATGAGATATTTCTTGCCGTCGGCCGCCTCGTGGATCATGCGCTCGGCCACTTCGATGCCGCCGAAATGCATGCCCGGAAATTCCCGCAGGAATTCATCGTGATTGCCGGGAATATAGACGATGCGGGTTCCCTTGCGGGCCTTGCGCAGAAGCTTCTGCACCACGTCGTTGCAGCCCTGCGGCCAGTACCAGCTGCGGCGCAGGCGCCAGCCGTCGACGATGTCGCCGACCAGAATGATCGTCTCGGCCTCGTGATATTTCAGGAAGTCGAGCAGATAATCCGTCTTGGCCGCCTTGGAGCCGAGATGAACATCCGAAATGAAAAGCGTTCTGAACTGTCTGGTTTCGATTTGACCGGCCACGGATTTCATCCCCCTGTTCGGTTGCGTCCCTGCGGCTTTCTTACCTCTCAGAACCAGACTCGTGTTGCAGCAACATGACAAACGCCCGTTTTTATAGGGAATATGACGAAGACCATCACGAAAACGCGAATAAGCCATGGCCGCATTTGCATAAGGGGGCGGTAAATAACGGCTGTACCATGGGAAAGTTTGTTGTATTCAGGGGGCCGGAATTGAACCAGACATGACGGTGGAAGAATGACCTCTCACGATAAGAACAACACGCCCGCCAACACGGCAAAGGCCGACATCGAGGAACAGGCGCTCTTTTTCCACCGCTACCCGCGCCCCGGCAAGCTGGAAATCCAGGCCACCAAGCCGCTCGGCAACCAGCGCGATCTGGCGCTTGCCTATTCGCCGGGTGTTGCCGCCCCCTGCCTCGCCATCCATGAAAATCCGGAAATGGCAGCGGAATATACCGCCCGCGCCAACCTCGTCGCGGTCATTTCCAACGGCACGGCAGTTCTCGGGCTTGGCAATATCGGCCCGCTCGCCTCCAAGCCCGTGATGGAAGGCAAGGCCGTTCTCTTCAAGAAATTCGCCGGTATCGACGTCTTCGACATCGAAATCGATGCGCCCGGCATCAACGACATGGTTTCCACCATCGCAGCGCTGGAGCCCACCTTCGGCGGCATCAACCTTGAAGACATCAAGGCGCCGGAATGTTTCGAGGTGGAACGCCAGCTGCGCGAAAAGATGAATATCCCGGTTTTCCATGATGACCAGCATGGCACCGCGATCATCGTCGCCGCCGCTGTCACCAACGCTCTGGAACTGGCCGGAAAGTCACTCTCAAGCGTCAAGATCGTCGCGTCAGGCGCGGGTGCTGCGGCGCTTGCCTGCCTCAACCTGCTGGTCGCCATGGGCGCGAAGAAGGAAAACATCTGGGTCCACGACATCGAAGGCCTCGTTTATGACGGCCGCAACGAGCTGATGGACGAGTGGAAGGAAGTTTACGCCCAGAAGACCGACAAGCGTGTGCTGGCCGAAACCATCGACGGCGCCGACGTCTTCCTCGGCCTTTCGGCCGCCGGTGTTCTGAAGCCGGAACTGCTGGAGCGCATGGCGGAAAACCCGCTGATCCTGGCGCTTGCCAACCCCAATCCGGAAATCATGCCGGAAGTGGCGCGTGCGGCCCGCCCGGATGCGATGATCTGCACCGGCCGTTCGGACTTCCCGAACCAGGTCAACAACGTATTGTGCTTCCCCTATATCTTCCGCGGCGCGCTGGATTGCGGCGCAACCACGATCAACGAGGAAATGAAGATGGCCGCCGTGCAGGCCATCGCCGAGCTTGCGCGTGAGGAAGTCTCGGAAGTCGCGGCAAAAGCCTATAGCGGTGAAACACCGGTCTTCGGCCCGAACTATCTCATTCCCTCGCCTTTCGATCCGCGTCTCATCCTGCGCATCGCGCCGGCTGTCGCCCGTGCAGCGGCCGCAAGCGGCGTCGCCGCCCGGCCGATCACCGATTTCGAAGCCTATTTCGACCAGCTGAACCGTTTCGTCTGGCGCTCCGGCTTCATCATGAAGCCGGTCTTCAATGCCGCGAAAGCCGCCGAAAAGAAGCGCATCATCTTTGCCGAAGGCGAAGATGAGCGCGTGCTGCGCGCCGCCCAGGTGCTCTTGGAAGAAGGCACCGGCATCCCGATCCTCATCGGCCGTCCGCAGATCATCGAAACGCGCCTCAAGCGCTTCGGCCTGCGCATCCGTCCGCATACGGATTTCGCCGTGGTCAACCCGGAAGACGATCCGCGTTACCGCGACTATGTCGATGATTATTTCGCCCTTGTCGGCCGCGCCGGCATCAACCCGGAAGCGGCGCGTACCATCGTGCGTACCAACACGACCGTCATCGGCGCGCTTTCGGTGAAGCGTGGCGAGGCGGATGCGCTGATCTGCGGTCTCGAAGGCCGTTATGACCGGCACCTGCGCGACGTGAACCAGATCATCGGCAAGCAGGAAGGCGTGCGTTCCTTTGCGGGTCTCAGCCTGCTCATCACCCAGCAGGGTGCGCTGTTCCTCACCGACACCTTCGTCAACAACGACCCGACGTCAGAGGAAGTGGCTGAGATGGCCATTCTCGCGGCCAAGGAAATCCGCCGCTTCGGCATCACGCCGAAGATCGCACTCGCCAGCCATTCCAATTTCGGCTCGCGCGATTCCGAAAGCGCCCGCAAGATGCGCCGCGCCCTGAAGATCGTGCAGGCGGCAGCACCGGAACTGGAAGTGGACGGCGAAATGCAGGGCGGCTCCGCACTTTCGGAAGCGCTGCGCAAGCGCGCGATGCCGAACAGCGTGCTGACGGGCGAGGCGAACCTTCTGGTCTTCCCGAACCTCGATGCCGCCAACATCACGCTCGGCGTCACCCGCACGCTGACGGAAGGCCTGCATGTCGGCCCGATCCTGCTTGGCAGCGCCCTGCCCGCCCATATCCTGTCGCCCAGCGTCACCTCGCGCGGCGTGGTCAACATGGCGGCGTTTGCCGTGGTGCAGGCCTCGCATCCTTCGGTGTGATAGAGGCCGCATTAACGCAATTTTGAACATGCTGTTGCCGCATTGCGGCAACAGCTTATGTTATCTTCCTGAAACACGGATTTCGTGAAGTATAACGCCTCTGCCACCGGTCGGGGACATCAAACGGATCGCACAATTGACCCGGCGCAGCCGCATCATCGGCCTCCTGCTTCCCCTTGTTTTCATTGCTCCGGCCACCGCTTTTGCGGATCAGGTCTGCGATACGCTTTATGCGCAGTTGCGCGAGCCGCCACGCGTCATCGGCAATACGGCCGAGGTGCGGCGTTATGCCAATGCGCTCGCCCGCCAGAACATCGTCATTCGCAAGATCAGGAACGACCTGCGCGGCTATGGCTGCTCGTCTGGCAGCGTCATCGTCTACGGCAATCCCAATGCCGGTGTCTGCGCCGAGATCGGCGATGCGCTGGCGGAAGCGGAAAGCGAACGCGACGCCATCATCCGTGATCGCGACGATGCCATGGCGGCCGCGCGTGACAACGATGGCGATATCAGGCGTCAGCGTATCCTCGCCGCCCTCGATGCCAATGGCTGCAGCACCGCGCCGCAGACGGAAGCACAGTTGCCGCCGCCTTCCGATGTGACGCGTTACCCCGACGCCTTCCGGCAGAATGGCGGTGAGCCGGGACAGGCGGGGCTTTCCCCCTACCCCAACGCCGCCGCCGAAGGTGGGCTTCGCACACTGTGCGTGCGCACCTGCGACGGCTCGTTCTTCCCCATCGCCGCCAATGCCTCGCCGCTCGATTTCCGCGCCCAGGCCGAGCAATGCCAGAAAATGTGTCCGGGGACGGAGACGGAACTTTATTTCCACTCCATGACGGATCAGGAAACCGCCGACATGGTGTCTGCGGAAACCGGAAAACCTTACAGGGACCTGCCGACCGCCTTCGCCTACAGGAACGCCCCGGCGAAAGCGCCGGGCTGCGCCTGCAACATGGCCGCCTATCACGAAGAAATGCAGAAGCAGGAAGAGGCCGCCCGGCCGGAATCCGAAACACCCTATTCCGGCATCACGAAAATCCCCTCGCCGCAAGGTGACAAGGCAGCCCCCAACTCCACCGAGCAGCAGGCCGCCAAGCCGCCGGAACAACCCGTTCCCGAACGCGACTATGACCCGAACGATACGAAAGTTCGCGTCATCGGCCCCAAATTTCTGCCAGACCAGACAGGCCGGATCGACCTGAAGAACCCGGCATTGAAGGGTATACAGCCGCAGCAGTGAAGCCGTCGTGGAGCGAGCGGACGCCGCTTGTTTCTTCAGTCCGCGGCAGCGGGATGAGAGGGCTACGGTAGAGATATGCTGAGAGCTTGCCCCCTCATCTGACCCTTCGGGCCATCTTCTCCCCACCGGGGAGAAGAACAAGCAGCAACGCCCCGCTTCCCTCGCAGAACTTTTATCTGTCTTACACCCCGCCCCAGCGGTTGCGGAACACAAGCTCCTCCAACGGCACGCGCTGCCGCCAGCCTTTCACCGCCAGTTCCGGCTCGGTATAGAGCGCATCGACACGGCCGACGCAGAGCCAGGCGACGATTTCGATGTGGTCGGGAATACCGAGAATGGTGCGAATGTCGCTATCGTGGAAAATGCTGACCCAGCCGACGCCGATGCCTTCGGCGCGGGCTGCGAGCCAGAGATTCTGGATGGCGCAGACGGTGGAATAGACATCCGTGCGCGGATTATGGGTGCGGCCCAGCACCACCTTGCCGCCGCGTGTGGGATCGCAGGTGACGCAGATGCTGAGCGGGGCCTTGCGGATGCCTTCAAGTTTCAAGCTCCGGTAGAGAGCCTGTTGCTCGCCCTCGAACATCGCCGCCGCCTCCTCATTGGCGCGGCTGAAGGCCACAAAGGCCGCCTGACGGATCGCGCCATCGGTGATGAGGGTAAAATTCCACGGCTGCATGAAACCGACCGAGGGTGCCGAATGGGCCGCCTTCAGGAGACGCTCCACCAGATCATCCGGCAACGGATCGGACAGGAACTGATCGCGCACGTCACGACGGGTTTCAATGGCGCGGTAAATCGCCTCACGCTCCTCACCAGAAAACGGGCGGGCGGGTGACAGCGCATGATCGAAAGAACTGGCGCCGGGCGGATTGCTCATGGACGGATCGGCTGGCATCGTTTATCCCCAACAATGCGAAGGCCGGGCGCAAACATACACCCCACCTCGACAACAACCTGCCGCCGTCCGCGCGGTTCGGTCTATCCCGTCAGGCCGGTCTTCTGACTTGGCTTCATCCGCCCTTTTCGCCTTCCCGAATTGCTTCAGTGGCTTCTAAAAAAGAGCGTCCGCCTCACAGCGCTGGGCACGTTCCGGTCTTTCACCGGATTCCCGATTCTCCCGCCGCAAGGGCGGGCACCTGACAAAGGAAGCTATGGGCAAAAAAGTTTGTGAATGCAAGTATTCTGCCGGTGGTGCGGCAATGTGGCCTGCCTCCCCCCATTACACCGGGAAATACCTGACATAGGCGAACTCGTCCCCCTCAGGTGACCAGTTGGGCGAGTTCATCGTTCCCTGCCCGCCGAAAAGCTCAAACAGCGTCTCGGCACTACCGCCATCCATATCCATCAGCCGCACCCGTACATCAAGATCGCGCGGATGGTCGAAAACGTCGCCGTCATAGGAGACGAACACCACCTTGTCTCCCTTCGGAGACGGGTGCGGAAACCAGTCGCCATAGGGGCTGTCGGTGATGCGCTCGACGGCGGAGCCATCCACCCGCACGCGCCAGATCTGCATCAATCCGGTGCGGCTGGAATTGAAATAGATCCACGCACCGTCAGGCGAATAATCCGGCCCGTCATTGCGACCTTCGCCATGGGTCAGCCGCGTCTCGACGCCGCTTTCTATATCCATGGAGTAGATATCGAAGACCTGATCGCGAATGCCGCAATAGGCGAAGCTCTTCCCGTCCGGCGACCAACCATGCCAGTAGGAAGGAAGGTTCTTCGTCATCAGCCGTGGCGCGCCGCCCGCGGAGGCCATGAGATAGATGGCGCTCTTGCCGAATTCCACCTTGTCGGAAATGGCGTAGAGCGAACCATCGGGCGAAATGCCGTGATCGTTATTGCAGAGCGTGGCGACGCCGGTATCGACCTTCTCCGGCGCAACATCACCGGTCAGAGACAGGCGATAAAGCAGGCCTTCGCTGTTCAACAGCAGGTATTTTCCATCCGGCGACCAGTTCGGCGCTTCAAAGAGATCAGGTGTCTGCCACACCACCCGCATCTGCCGGGTGCGGATGTTGAAGATTTCGATGGAACTGCGCATTCTGCCTCCCGGGCGTGTCCGTGTTCTCGTTCAAAGCGCTGGGCAATGCAGACATTCCGTTTGCATCCGCCATCGCCTCGATTATGATCCTAGGGCGGCAGGCACCGTCCTGCAAATTCAAACCGGAAAAAACGCCAGCGCTCCGGCACCGTCCGCGCCGCTTCCCGTTTCTCCCAGATCCGAGGTTCCGCGATGAATACCATCGCCGATCACGGCATCCGCTTCGGCCGGATCGCCGCAATGCTTCCTGTCAAAAATATCGAAACGGCCCATGATTTTTACGTTGGCGTGCTGGGCTTTGAAAAGACCTTCGAAAACGGCAACCCCGTCGGCTTCATGATCCTGAAACAGGGCAATGCCGAGCTGCATCTGACATTGCAGCCCACGCACAAGGCGGCGCCCTTCAACGTGGCGCATATGATGGTGAGCGATGTCGATGCGCTGCACGCGCTCTGCAAGAGCCAGGGCTTGCGCATCATCAAGGGCCTGCAGGACAAGGATTACGGCCTGCGCGCCTTCGTCTTTGAAGACCCCGATGGCAACCGTATCGATGTGGGGCAGGTTATTTGAGATGAGCGAGCGGCGCGGGGTGTTCTCCGCGCCGTTTATGCGTTGTCAAAAAGCTCCTCACACGCGACGTCATCCTCGGGCTTGACCCGAGGACCCACAATCTCAACCGCGCATGGATCCTCGCCTCAAGGGCGAGGATGACGGAGAAAGGCACTTAACTCACCCGCCAGAAATCAATGGCGCGCGCCCTCAATCACCGATCCCGGAACCGGTTGGTGATCGGATAACGCCGGTCACGGCCGAAGTTCTTCTTGGTGATCTTAACACCCGGAGCCGATTGCCGGCGCTTGTATTCGGCGAGATAAAGCAGATGCTCCACCCGGTGCACGGTGGCCACATCATGGCCGCGTGCGAGAATCTCCTCGACCGACATTTCCTTCTCGACAAGGCATTCCAGAATATCGTCGAGCACCGGATAGGGCGGCAGCGAATCCTGGTCGGTCTGGTTGGGACGCAATTCCGCCGACGGGGCCTTGGAAATGATATTGGCGGGGATCACCTCGCCGGAAGGGCCGAGAGCACCCGGCGGAACATGGGCGTTGCGCCAGCTGGAAATGGCATAGACCTGCATCTTGTAGAGGTCCTTGATGGGGTTGAAACCGCCATTCATGTCGCCGTAGAGCGTGGCGTAACCCACTGACATCTCGGACTTGTTGCCCGTCGTCACCACCATCGAACCGAACTTGTTCGAGACGGCCATCAGGATGGTGCCGCGCGTGCGGCTCTGCAGGTTTTCCTCGGTAATGCCCTCTTCCGTGCCCTCGAAGAGATCGGACAGCGCCGAGAGGAACCCTTCCACCGGTTCCACGATCGGCACGATATCGTAGCGGCAGCCCAGCGCCCTGGCGCAATCGGCCGCGTCCTTCAGCGATTCTTCCGAGGTATAACGGTAAGGCAGCATGATGCAGCGCACCCGCTCCTCGCCCAGCGCATCGACGGCAAGGGCGGCACAGATCGCCGAATCGATGCCGCCGGAAAGGCCGAGAACCACGCTCTTGAAGCCGTTCTTGTTGACGTAATCACGGAAGCCCAGCATGCAGGCGCGGTAATCCGCTTCCTCACCTTCGGGAATCTTCGAGAAAGGCCCGCTTTCGCAGCGCCAGCCATCTGCCGTGCGTTTCCAGTCGGTGACGGCAAGTGTGGCCTCGAACTGGCTCATCTGGAAGGCAAGCGTCTTGTCGGCATTGAAGCCGAAGCTTGCGCCGTCGAACACCAGCTCGTCCTGTCCGCCCAGCTGGTTGGCGAAAACGAGCGGCAGGCCGCTTTCGATCACCTGCCTGAGCGCCACCTGATGGCGCACATCCAGCTTGCCGCGATAATAGGGCGAACCGTTCGGCACCAGCAGGATTTCCGCCCCGCTTTCGGAGAGCGTCTCGCAGACACCCATATCGTTCCAGATTTCCTCGCAGATCGGAATGCCGATCCTGACCCCACGGAAATTATAGGGACCGGAAATCGAACCCTCGGAGAAAACACGCTTTTCGTCGAATTCACCGTAATTCGGCAGGTCTATCTTGTCGCGCAGCGCGATGATCTTGCCGCCATCCAGAAGCGCCACGGAATTGTGCCGGCCCGTCTCGCCCTGTCGCGGAAAACCGATAACGACGCCCGGCCCGCCATCGGCGGTCTCCGCCGCCAGTTCTTCCACCGCTTTCAGGCATGCTTTCAGGAAAGCCGGCTTCAGCACCAGATCCTCAGGCGGATAGCCTGAAATGAACAGTTCGGTCAGAAGCAGAAGGTCTGCGCCCTGCGTTGCCGCATCGGCCCTTGCCTCGCGCGCCTTGGCGAGATTGCCCGCCACGTCGCCAACAGTGGGATTGAACTGCCCGACGGCAATCCGGAGGTGGTTCTGGATATCGTGTCTGTCGCTCATGGCTTTTCAATACCGCGCCCGTGCCCGCTCCGCAACGCGGCAATTGCATGGCGGCGCCCGTTACGCATCGGGCGCGCGCGTTCACGCTAAGGTTATCGCCGCACCGGCCAGGCTGCGCAAAGTTCATGTCGCGTTCATCGCGCTTATGTGACAGTTACATGACACTTTTGCGACACCCGATTCACCTCCCCGGATCGGCCGTGCCGCCTGAAATACCGGAGTATGGGTTTGAGACATTCGGCGCCAAAAACAACGGCTTCCGAAAAGGCTGGTTTTGTCTTTTCGCCTGCAGGGATTAGGAGCCTTTCGAAGCTTTCGGGCACGGCCTATCCGCTTGCCAATCTGACGGTCGCATCCGTTGTGCTCGTTGTGGTGCTGGAGTGGATCGCCCGCGGTTCGCTCACGGATGTCGGTGCTTTCCTCACCTCATCCGCACGCCCCGGCATGACCACCATTGCCGCCGTGCTCGCCCTTCTCGTGGCGCTGGATGCCATCCTTGGCCGGCGTTACCTGTCGCTGATCGCCATTGCACCGCTCTGCGCGATGACCGGGCTGATCTCCGCGCAGAAACAGACCTATCTTTCCGATCCGCTTTACCCCTCCGACCTGCTGTTCGGCCGGCAGATCCTCGAGCTTCTGCCGACCATGCTGAAGGCCCAGCCCTTGACGGCCGTGCTGCTCGGGCTTGGCATCTGCGCCACCATTGCGGCACTTGTGGCGCTATGGCTGCTGGCGCGCCGCCATTCGCCCGTCCTGCGCTGGCGTGAGCGCGCGGCTGGTCTCGCGCTGGCGCTGCCGCTTCTTGCCGGTCTGGCCTCGCTGATGGACTATTCGCACTATTCCTGGGCACGTGACCGTCTCAACATCATACCCATGATGTGGGATCAGCAGGAAAACTACCGCCACAACGGTTTTCTGATGGCCTTCGCCTTCAATATTCCGATGGCCAATGTCTCGGCGCCGCAGGGTTACGGTGAAAACAGCATCGCCGACCTGACGTCCGAACCCGCCGCCTTCGCCGCCAACAAGGGCGACTACCCTGACGTCATCATGCTGATGAGCGAATCGCTCTGGGACCCGGCGCGGCTCGAAAACGTGAAGCTCTCGGCCGATCCGATGCCGACCATCCGCGCCAAACAGTCGGGCAACGTCTTTTCGCCCGAGTTCGGCGGCATGACGGCGAATGTGGAATTCGAGGCGCTGACCGGCTTTTCCAACGCCTTCCTGCCCTATGGCAGCATACCCTATCAGCAATATATCCGCCGCCCTGTGCCCTCGCTCGCCAGTTTCTTCCGCGGTGAAGGCTATTCGGCCATCGCCATGCATCCGTTCCAGGAATGGTTCTGGAACCGCAAGCAGGTCTACAGGAATTTCGGCTTCGAGGAATTCCGCTCGGAAGAGACGCTGCCGGCCATGGAAAAACGCGGCAACTTCGCCTCCGACGATGCGCTGATGGATGAGATCATGGCGACGGCGGACCGGACGCAGAATCCGCTTTTCCTCTTCGCCGTCACCCTGCAGGGACACGGTCCTTACGAGGCCACCCGTTACGCCGAAAACACCATCGGCGTCGAAGGTGATCTCTCCGCCTCCGCCTCGCGGGCGCTTGCCACCTATTCGCAAGGGGTGGCGGAAGCCGATGAAGCGCTGCTGAAACTGATGCGCTGGGCAAAAAAACGCGACCGTGAAACCATCATCGTCCTCTTCGGCGATCACCTGCCGCCGCTCGGCCAGACCTTCGTGGAAAGCGGTTACATGCCGGGCATGGTGGCAAGCCGCCGTGCGCCGCTGGAGGTGATGAAGAAGGAACACGAGACACCGCTCGTCGTCTGGTCCTCCAGGAAGGGTGTGCGCAAGAATATCGGCACCATCAGCCCGGCGCTTTTGCCTTACCATGTGCTGAAGACGGCCGGCTTCTCCGATCCCTTCTATACCGGCACACTGGGCGAGGTGCAGAAGGCCTTCTCCGTCATCGACCGGCATATGCTGGTGGCGACCGACGGCAAGGCCCTGCCCGACTGGTCGATTGCGCCCAATTCCATTCCCGACGTGGTGCGCGATTACCGCCTGCTGCAGTTCGACATGATGTTCGGCCAGCAATATGGCCGCGAGCGCTTCTTCCCCGGTTTCAACTGGCTGCATGAGGGCGCGCCGTCGGTCTGATGGTTTTCGGCGGGGACGCCTGAACCGCATGGCCGTGGAAATCGTTTGAATTCCACCGCCATGCGGGTTTATCTCGGGAAACATCCGCATCGCCCCATCAGAACCGGAGAAACACCGTGTCAGATATCTCCGACTATATCGTTTCGCACTTCAAGCGCTCCTCCCGCGAAATCGGCGAGGTGGAGCAGCGTATTCTCGAACTCTCGCACCAGAAAAAGCTGGTTTCGAGCGACATCAACGCGGAATTTTCCGCCGGCGCCAGCCTCGGCGACAGGCTGGCCGACAATATCGCCAAGGTCGGCGGCTCCTGGGGTTTCATCCTCAGCTTCTGCTTTTTCCTGTTGGTCTGGGCCATCGTCAACACCATCGTGCTGACGACGCGCGCCTTCGACCCCTATCCCTTCATCTTCCTCAACCTGCTGCTCTCCATGCTGGCCGCCATTCAGGCGCCGATCATCATGATGTCGCAGAACCGTCAGGCCGCCCGTGACCGTTTTGAGGCCGCCAAGGATTATGAGGTGAACCTGAAGGCCGAGCTCGAGGTTCTTTCACTGCATGAAAAGATCGATGTGAAAGTGCTGGCCGAACTGGCGGCGCTCCGCCAGGACCTTGCCGCGCTCCACCGCCACGTTACCCGCAAGGAAGACTGACGCCGGAAAAATTCGTCCCCGCTTTTCCCCGCTCCGCGGCGCGCTGTTAGAGTGAACGCAGTCCTGCCGGGTGGCTGCCAGACGTGGCGGAAACCAAGGGACGGTCCTGTGGTGGGAACGCTGGCAACGTTCGTGGAAAGGACCATTTCGCAACAGGCGGTGCACGGCCCTTTGCGAAATACGGCATGGTGAAAGACCCGGCTGCGCAACGCATCCGACCCACACCAACCCCAACCAAAGCGCGGCCGGGCAATCGCCCGACGCCCAAACCATCCCCGCCCGTTAGCGCCGTGCGGGATGAAGCTGTTGGGTTTTTGGGGCATTTTCAGGAGTGAACGGAGGAGCGTGAACACCACTTCATTCGCAAATATTGAGATGGGCGAAACCTGCCCGCGAGTCGATCTCCCCCCTTGAGGGGGAGATGCCCGGCAGGGCAGAGGGGGGTAAGCCCCGCGCACCCCGCCCACTAATAATCACACAACCTTCTGAAACCTCACCCCCAGTTACGAATCCGTCAGATTCTTACGCTACAGATTGACGCAGGCGTTTGTTGCATTGCACTCTTGCGGGCAAGGCTGAAGGGGGAATCACTCCCCATCGTCAAAATGGCATCACGACCATTTCGCGGCGACGCCATGCCGGATGCGACATCCGGTCATTGCAATAATTCTGTTCCGGGGTTTTTCATGCACCAGTTCGATCTGATTGTTGTCGGCAGCGGTCCGGCGGGAAGACGGGCCGCCATTCAGGCCGCCAAGCTCGAAAAGAGGGTTCTGGTCATCGAGAAGGGCAGCCGCGTCGGCGGCGTTTCGGTGCACACCGGCACCATCCCTTCGAAGACCCTGCGCGAAACGGCGCTCAACCTCACCGGCTGGCGCGAGCGCGGTTTTTACGGGCGCGCCTATCGTGTCAAGCAGGAGATCGACGCCGAAGACCTGCGCCGCCGCCTGCTCATCACGCTGGATCACGAAGTGGAAGTGCTGGAGCACCAGTTCGCCCGCAACCGCGTCCAGCACATTCGCGGCACGGCAAGCTTCATCGACGCCAACACCATGAAGGTGGTGAAAAGCGATGGTGAGATCATGACCGTTACCGCGACCTCGATCCTGCTGACCATTGGCACCCGCCCCTACCGGCCGCCGCACATTCCCTTCGATGGCGAGGCGGTGCTCGATTCGGACGAGATTCTCGAGATCAAGGAACTGCCGCGCTCGATGATCGTTGTCGGCGCCGGCGTCATCGGCATCGAATACGCCACCATCTTCAGCGCGCTCGACACGCAGGTGACGGTGGTGGAGCCGCGCGAAACGATGCTGGAATTCATCGACAAGGAAATCGTCGAGGATTTCGCCTATCAGCTGCGCGACCGCAACATGAAGCTGATCTTCGGCCAGAAGGCGGAAAAGGTGGAGCGTGACGAAAGCGGCAAATGCCTCGTCTCGCTCGGCAATGGCCGCGTCCTCAAGGCCGAGACGGTGCTGTTTGCCGCCGGCCGCGTCGGCGCTACCGATACGCTCAACCTTTCGGCCTGCGGGCTGGAGGCCGACAGCCGCGGCCGCCTGAAGGTCGATCCCGAGACCTTCCAGACCTCGGTGCCGAACATCTATGCCGCCGGCGACATCATCGGTTTCCCGAGCCTTGCATCCACGTCCATGGAACAGGGCCGCATCGCCGCCCGCCATGCCGTCGGTGCACCGGCCGGCGAACCGCCGCAATTCTTCCCCTACGGCATCTATGCCGTGCCTGAGATCTCCACCTGCGGCCTGACGGAAGAAGAAGTCATCGAACGCGCCATTCCCTATGAATGCGGCATCGCCCATTTCCGCGAAACCTCGCGCGGCCATATCATGGGTCTCGACAGCGGGCTCTTGAAGATGATCTTCTCGCTGAAAACCCGCCGCCTGCTCGGCGTCCACATCGTCGGCGAAGGTGCGACCGAACTGGTGCATATCGGCCAGGCGGTGCTGAATCTCAAAGGCACGGTGGAATATTTCGTGGAGAATACGTTCAATTACCCCACGCTCGCGGAAGCCTACAAGATTGCCGGGCTGGATGCGTGGAACCGCATGGGTGAGATCAAGAAGGATTGAGAGAGTATTCAGCGGAACGGCACAACGCCATACGGGCGCTTGTGGTAAGGTCGTAGCCTCCTCTCCTCGTCACCCCGGACTTGATCCGGGGTCCAGCCAGCCCAAGTCCTTGGGCTGAAAAGACTCGCCTCAAGGCGCAGACGCGCCGTGGCTGGATGCCGGATCAGGTCCGGCATGACGGAAGAGAGACATTCACCTGCATCTTTCCTCTTGTCCAGAGATGATCCCGGCCCAAGCAGCCCGCCCCCCTCACCAGCGAATACTATACCGCGCACTCACCCCCGGCCGGAAATGATCCGCAAAACCCTGGTCAAGCGTTCCGCGCACCGTCAGATTATCGCCGATCTTCTGCTCCACCGCCACGCCGCTGCTGAACTCGTTGAAGCTGTTGCGGCTCGCCCCCGTCAGCACGAAGGCCGTGCCGGTTTCCGAGCGGGACAGGCGCAACGACTGCGACACATCAAGACCGTTCCATTGCTGCGCCGTGCCGTCGTAACGCACGGTGAAATTGCGGTTCGCCTCGATATCCAGTTCCGGCGTGACGATGCGCTTCTGCTGCGATGTCATGGAGAGGCTGCTCGACCCCGTCAATGCATTGACGATGACACCGACATCGCGTGCAAGCGAGACACCGGGCAGCTGTTCCGCCAGCAGCGTGACATTACCCCACAGCCGAACCGGCGTATCCACCACCTGCCCCGTCCTCGAGGCATTCATGCCCATTTCCAGCCCCGCCCGGATCGGCGTATCGACCGGCAGCTTGGCGCCGATGCGCGCCGTGTAGGAACGATCGGAATTCTTGACCGGTTTCCAGATCAGCCCGGCCTCATCGGCATGAGCGGCCGTGGCGGCGGTGAAGAGCGACAATGCAAGGGCAGAACCCGTTCGGAGCGACATACTTGTCCCCTGGCAAATTAAGGGCGCGCCGGAAGAACCCGGCAGGCACGGTAAAAGCTCAAGGCCAATGGTTTGGCAGCGATGAGGCCACATCAGAGCGGCGCACGATACCCGAGCGACCGCGTTCAGCGACCGGGGCAAATCATGCTGCGCAGGGTGCCAGATGAACGGGAGATGAACAAGAGCAGATGCAGCAAAAAATCATGCTGCACCGCATTGTGATCAAAACGAAGAATCCCCGTGCTGCTCATTTCCTGAGGTCGGGCCAACGCAGCGGGCCAGGATTTCATCGATCACCACGTCTAAAGGCCTCGATGAATCAATGACCGTTGCATTGGCGGGAAGGTCTTCTTTCGTCGCATGGAGTCGCAAGACAAATTCACGTTCGTCCGCCTTTCCGCCGAACTCGTCTTCACTCCTCTCCATCAACCGCCTTTGCAGGGTGGCGACGTCGATATCCAGAACGAAGACCTGATCGAAGCGGTCTATAAAACGCCCAAAGTTCCTTGAGCCGCCGCAGAAGAACGTGATCGCGTGACGTCGATCAGTCACCAGCGCCTGCACTTTTTTGACATCCCAAATATGATGCCGATGACGGTAGATAATATCCCCATCCCCTTGAAACAGCGAGAGATCGACCGGTTCGCCTGTTTCAGGATCACCTTTGTAGGCAAGTTCACGGTCGCCGTGGATGACATGATAGCCACGTCGCTGGAGTTCGGTTGCCACCGAGGTTTTACCGGTGCCGGAAACACCCTCGATCAAATAGTTTCTGACACCCATAACACGACCCTTCAACATTCCCCGGCGTCGTGGCGATGGTGCCTATATTTCCGGTTCGGCGGCCACGGTCTCTAACGATAATGATTCAGAATGACGCAACGATGTCAAAAGCCCGAAACCGGGCGGGCAATACTGCCAGAAAACCGGCGCCCAAACAAAAAGGCCGCAGCTTTCGCCGCGGCCCTTTGTTCAATCAGCTTGCACCGAAGAAGATTATTCGGCGTCGCCTTCGGCGGCCTTTTTCTTGGCCGGAGCCTTCTTCTTCGGAGCGGCTTCTTCGCCTTCAGCGGCGGCGTCAGCCTTGGCAGCAGCCTTTTTCTTGGCCGGAGCCTTCTTCTTGGTTTCCGTTTCTTCTTCGCCGTCGTCAGCCAGCAGCTCTTCCTTGGAAACGGTCTTGTCCGTTACCGAGATTTCGGAGAGCAGCTTGTCGATGACCTTCTCTTCAAAGATCGGAGCGCGCAGCGAAGCGGAAGCGCCGGGGGTGTTGCGGAAGAAATCGAGGATTTCCTTCTGCTGGCCGGGGAACTGCTGCAGCTGCTGGAACAGCGCGCGCTGCATTTCTTCTTCGGTCACTTCAACGCCGGCCTTTTCGCCGATTTCGGAGAGAACGAGGCCGAGACGAACGCGACGCTCAGCAAGCTTGCGATATTCTTCGCGGGCTTCTTCTTCGGTCGTGTCTTCGTCAGCGAAGGTCTTGCCGGACTGGGCGAGATCGGTGTTGATCTGGCGCCAGATGTTGTCGAACTCGGCGTCGACGAGGCCAGCCGGCGTGTCGAACTTGTACATCTCGTCCAGCTGGTCGAGGATCTGACGCTTGACCTTCTGGCGGGTGACGTTGCCGTACTGGCTTTCGATCTGGCCCTTGACGATTTCCTTCAGCTTTTCAGCCGATTCGAGACCGAGCTTGGTGGCCAGTTCGTCGTTGATTTCAACAGCAGCGGCAGCAGCAACTTCCTTGACGGTGATGTCGAAGTTGGCTTCCTTGCCCGCGAGGTTCGCAGCCGGGTAGTCGGCCGGGAAGGTCACGGTGATGGTCTTTTCGTCGCCGGCCTTGACGCCAACGAGCTGGTCTTCGAAGCCGGGGATGAAGCGGCCAGAACCGAGAACCAGTTCAGCGTCTTCAGCAGCGCCGCCGTCGAAGGCAACGCCGTCAACCTTGCCGAGATAGTTCATGGTGACGCGGTCGCCGTCGGCGGCCTTGCCCTTCTTGGTCTCGTAGGTGCGGGCGCTTTCAGCGATCTTGAGGATCTGCTCGTTGATTTCGTCTTCGGAGACTTCAACAACTTCGCGGGTAACCTTGATGCCGTCATTGGCCTTCAGTTCGATGGCCGGGATGATTTCATAGGCAACGGTGAATTCGAAATCGGATTCGGCCGACAGGATCTTTTCAGCTTCCTGCTCGTCTTCGGTCATGGAGATGGCCGGCTGGGTAGCAGACTTCTCGCCGCGGCTGGAAAGGATTTCGGAAGGCTTTTCACGAACCAGCTCGTTGACGAGGTCGGCCATGATGGACTTGCCATACATCTTCTTCAGGTGACCCATCGGCACCTTGCCGGGACGGAAACCGTTGATGCGAACCTTGTCCTTGGCGTCAACCAGGCGCTCGTCCAGACGGGCCTTCATGTCGGCAGCCGGGATAACGATCTTGAGTTCGCGCTTCAGCCCTTCAGCGAGCGTTTCAATAACCTGCATTTTCTCAAACCTTCACATCATGGCGGCGGTGCTCAGACAGCCGTTGGTTTACTTTCGAGCACTGCGCCGGAAACTTCGTTCCCCGGCCGTGGCTTCCCTTATTTCTTTACACAAGCGCCTGCCGCACACCTTTGCGCCTGCACCGGAGACCAAAGACCAAAGGGGAGAAAAGAACCCCGAAGCTCCCCGCATCTTATAAAGATGCACTCTGGCGCAAGCGTGGCACAGCCATGCCTTGCTTGTGGTGCGGGTAGAGAGACTCGAACTCCCACGCCGAAGCGTTGGTACCTAAAACCAATGCGTCTACCAATTCCGCCATACCCGCACGTTGGGCGGCGGTATGTCACAATGTTCTGAAAGGGTCAAGCACGCCGTTCCCCCGCCTTTCGTTTCCTCCGGACTTTTCTTGTTGCCCGCGCCGGCGGGGAGAGGCAGCCGCCCTCTATGCTTGGTTGCCGCCGCCGCCAGGGGATGAGGCGCAAGGGCGGAACCGAGGCGATTCTGGGCTGGAAACGGGAAACCGCGGGGCATCCGCCCCCTCGCCTTGCCGGCCCGCCCCAAGCGGCACATCCGCATGGAAGCAGGCGGGAAAGCCGGCAATATTTATGCGGCTACATTGACATTATATATAGCCTCTCCCGCAACCGACATTGCCGGATTGCCGCCCCCCGCTTCATATCTGCAATTCAAGGCTTCTGCGCCGTGCCCACCCCGTATCCGGCCATGCCTCCCGGATTCGCAACGCCCAACCCCATTCGATCACCAAAAGCACACAAATTGGTCACAAATTATGCACGGATCGCCGCAATCGGGTCGATTTCTCCACTTGCCTTGCGTTTAATGCATAGGTGACATCTTGCTTTGTCTGTTTTTGTTTTGATTAAACCGATTATATTCATGGTCATACAGAGATCGAGTTCAGCCCCGGACCAAAGCCTCCCAAGACTGGCCGTAGAGACTGAACAGCACGAAGAGGAAGATGAAAATGAACATCACACGCTCGCTGACCAACTGGCGCAAGTATCGTCAGACCGTAACCGAACTCGGCCGCATGACCGACCGCGAACTGAATGACCTCGGCATCGGCCGTCAGGACATCCGCCGCGTCGCCCGCACCGCCGTCGGCATCTAATTACACGCCCCGCCGCTTATTGCGGCGGATGCGAGACGACCTACCCAAAAAGGCCTGAGGCTTCCGCCTCCGGCCTTTTTTCGTTTTGGGCGACTGCACAGCCACTCGCCGCATCGGCAGATGAAAAATGCATCGATCGGCCGACCAATTGCACAGGCCTGGATCGCGCTAGAGCCTCTTCATGGCTGCTTTTCACACCGGAAAGCCTCTCCTACGCCGCCAAAAGCTGCCAAATCAGTCAAAACCGCCTGAAACACAGGCATTTCCGCTCATATTTTGCCCAACCGATACTCAAAGCCGCAAATTTAGCCGACATAGTGCACAAATGCATGGCAGTAGCCTAAATTCTGCACTGCACAACATGGCTCAATGTCTATATATAAACCTCAACAGCCGAGAGCACAGAGAAACACTGAGCCGGCAGACGAAATCAACAGAGATAGATTGAGGAAACGACCATGAACCCCATCCGCATCGCAAAGAACTGGATCTCCTACCGCCGCACGATCAACGAGCTTGGCAGCCTGTCCAACCAGGCTCTGAGCGACATCGGCCTGACCCGTTACGACATCCGTAACGTAGCAGCCCGTTCGTTCCGCTAAGGCGTAAACGATCGTCCCGCTGCCCGACCTCCAGGGCGCGACGATCGAGCGACAGGTTAAAAAAAGCGGCGCCTCTGGCGCCGTTTTTGATTCTGGCGGAATATGCGGGAAATTCTCGCCAGTCGGCCGTTGAAGAACATCAGCACCGCACATCACGCCATGCGGTGTCGCCCCCTCCTTGTCGGTTGCTCTTCCGCTACACTCCTCTCCCGCCATGCCGGACTTGATCCGGCATCCAGTCACGGCGCGTCTGCGCCGTGGGAAGAGTCCTTTCAGCCCAAAGACTTGGGCTGGCTGGATTCCGGCTCAAGGCCGGAATGACGGAGGAAGATGGCCCCCTACAAAAAAACGCTGCCAACCATCACAGCAAATTACACATCCAGACGAAGACGAGGTCACCAATCACATTGGGGCGACCTGCTAGCATAAAGACCACATCCCCTCCGTCGTAATCCTCACCCCAAAAACATTTGGCTGCCCCGGCCATGCATGCTAGTGCATCCGCAAACAATGCAGCGTCCTTCGGGACCCGCGCGGAACAATCACTCGAAAGACAGCCGCCGGACGGGAGCCTTTGCCCCGCGGCCGCCCATGGACACCGAAATGCAAGACAAGACCACTTCTCCCATTCATGTCGTGGGCGGCGGACTGGCCGGTTCGGAGGCCGCATGGCAGATCGCGCAAAGCGGCGTGCCCGTCATCCTGCATGAAATGCGCGGCGTGCGCGGCACGGATGCGCATAAGGGCGATACGCTGGCGGAACTGGTCTGTTCCAACTCCTTCCGCTCCGACGATGCAACGGCGAACGCAGTGGGCGTCATCCATGCGGAAATGCGGCTCGCCGGCTCGCTGATCATGGCCTGCGCCGACAGACACCAGGTGCCGGCCGGCGGCGCACTCGCCGTCGACCGCGACGGGTTTTCTGAAGCCGTGACGAAAGAGCTGGAAAGTCACCCCCTGGTGACGATCGTGCGCGAAGAGGTGAACGGCCTGCCGCCGAAGGAATGGGGCAACTCGATCATCGCCACCGGCCCGCTCACCTCGCCGGATCTCGCCGCCGCCATTCAGGCCGAGACGGGTGAGGATGCGCTCGCCTTTTTCGACGCCATCGCCCCCATCGTGCACCGCGATAGCATCAACATGGATATCTGCTGGTATCAGTCGCGTTACGACAAGGTCGGCCCCGGCGGCACGGGCAAGGATTACATCAACTGCCCGCTGAACGAGGAACAGTATAACGCCTTCATCGATGCGCTGATCGCCGGCGATACCGTCGGTTTCAAGGAATGGGAAGGTACGCCCTATTTCGACGGCTGCCTGCCGATCGAGATCATGGCCGAACGCGGCCGCGAGACGCTGCGCCACGGCCCGATGAAGCCAATGGGCCTGACCAACGCCCATAACCCCACCGTCAAGGCCTATGCCGTCGTCCAGCTGCGGCAGGACAATGCGCTCGGCACGCTCTACAACATGGTCGGTTTCCAGACCAAGCTGAAATATGGCGTTCAGGCGGATGTGTTCCGCATGATACCGGGCCTCGAAAATGCGGAATTCGCCCGCCTTGGCGGCCTGCACCGCAACACCTATATCGATTCCCCCATCCTGCTCGACCGCTCGCTGAAGCTGAAATCCCGGCCGGACCTGCGTTTCGCCGGCCAGATTACCGGCTGCGAAGGTTACGTGGAAAGCGCCTCCGTCGGCCTTCTCGCCGGCCGCTTCGCCGCCGCCGAACAGAAGGGCGAGACCCCGAGCCTGCCGCCGGCCACCACCGCGCTCGGCTCGCTTCTCAACCACATCACCGGCGGCCACCTCTCCTCCGATGATGAGCCGGGCAAACGTTCCTTCCAGCCGATGAACATCAATTTCGGCCTCTTCCCGGAACTGACGCCGGGCTCGATCGTCAAGCCTGAAGGCGTGAAGCGTTTTCGCGGCAAGGACAAGACGATCATGAAACGCCAGCTGATTGCAGCGCGGGCGTTGAGGGATTGCGCGGAATGGCTCGGCGGAAACAGGAACGAGACACACGCGCTTTGAGGCCGCTCAGTCGGCTTTGAATGGCGAGCGTTTGAGATTCCACTTTGCGAAATCCGATTTGCCCGTCTGGTACGGATATCGCTGGGAAAAGAACGGGTTAACAGCTGCAACATATTCGAATTTGAGCGTGATATCGGCGAGGACCGAGATCAGCGGCTGGTAGCTGTAGCGACCGGAGACGACGATGACAGCCTCCTGAGCAACGAAACCGTTGGCAATCACGGTTTTCTCCCACGGCACATCTTCGGCGGAGCCCAGAAAATTGTGGGCGGGAAATTGCAGCCGGGCGACCTTATCCACCAGTTTGACGCTTCTCAACGTCAGGTCGAGTTTGCCCGTCTGGAGAATGCCGCTGCCGGAAAGCACGACGAAACTCGGAACCCCCGTGCGCACCCTTTCCTCGAATTCAGGAAATCTTGCCGCCCAGCGCGCTGAATTGTCGACGATCGTCATGAACCGGTCATAGCTCAGCCAGCCCCGCCCGATCTCAATGACCACCGCAAGCATAAGGACGAGCAGCGGTGCCAGAAGCCCCATTTCCACCGCCGCAGCGCCAGAGCGGCAACGGCCAAAACCAGCAAGACGCAAAAACCGTGTCGTCTTTTTCATTCGGTCACCCGCACGGCAGTGATCGCCAGGGAAATGCTGCGCAACTGATGAATGCCCCCCGTGTCCGGCACGAGAATACGCGTCGTCGGCATCAAAAAATTCCATTTGTAACCGATCGCCAGAATGTACTGCCCGGCGGTATCGGCGGGCGGGCGAAAATCGTTCACGATCGGTATGGGCACCTTGGCTTCGGCAATGTCGTCGTCGGGAATCGGCAAAAGGGCAATCTTGAGATTGGTTTCGTCCGTCCCTCCAATGAAACGGGAGGCGATTGCCTTACGCAGCGCAATCTCGGTCGCCGGTTTACCGTCCGCCGCCGCCTTGCGGAGATACTCGATGCCCGCATTCGAGGCAAAAGAGAGATAGAGATAATAGAGCATCAGCAGGCCGATTTCGAGCGTCCCAAAAATCAGCGCAAAAAACAGCGGCAACAGCAGCGCCGTCTCCACCGCCGTTGTCGCCTTTCGGTCGCCAAACAGCCGGTAACATGCCCCATGCGTGAACCGGCATCCGCGCGGGCCGCCGCAGCTTTTATCCTGACGCGGGGAAAGAAAAGACTTCATCTCAGCCTTCTTCCATTCGATCCACATAGATAAGCTGGAAGCCCGTGATGATGCCGCCGAAGCTGTCGCTCAGTCCGGTAGCCTCGATCGTCACCCGATAGATGGAGTAAGCCTTGACCCTGAAACTGTAATCCCTCGGCGTCCAAGCGATATTGTTTTTATCCTGAGCCATTTCCCACACCTTCTGCTGAGGTTTCAGGGTGGGGAGCCGTTGCTGTAGCGAAATCTTGATTCCGTTTGTTTTTTCGACGTCCTCGACGGCCCGGCGCCCATTATACCAAACCATGATCTTATATATCCCGGGGTGAAGCTCGACATCCTTGTAGATCGAGCTATTGGCTTCGATATTTTTTTTCTTGCCGGGCGCAGGCGGGCCCCAGTCGCTGTCGAGTTCCATGACATAACGGGTTGGCAATGAGAGCTCTGTGCCCGCCTTCTTTTCAATTCCGTTCTTGTCGGTGGTCTTTACCTTATCGGCCTCCTTCAGTGTGCAGGCCAAATCGTTCGCGGTGGGGGCCCCGTTGAGTTTCTTGCTCTCCATGCCCGCCGGATAACCCTGCCAGTTGTGATTGCGGCGACAGCAGGGGCTGCTCCAGTCCTGCAACTCTACGCCGGGTCCGGTCCCACCATCCCATCCGATTTCCGAATATGGATAGACACCCCAGCAGCCGCCGGGGGTTTCCTTGGTGACGCCGTTTTTCAGAACTCGCTCGACGCCGAGAGCATTGCTCTCGAACATATTGTCAATGATGACCGCATCGTCCTCGGGATAGGGCGGGATGCCTTCGCAGGACTCATCAAGGCGATATTTCAGCTTATCGAGATTGAACATCTCCGAGAAAATCAGACCGTAACTGAACTCAGCCTTGATCTTCGTCGTGGTCCAGTCCACCTCCACCTGGCGCGAGAGGACCTTTTGCTTGGTGGATTGAATCATGGCATCGAAGGCTGCGGCCACATTGTCACGCCTGACGCGGTCAAGCAACGTATAGGTGCGCGTGGGCTTGGTGGCTCTTTCGCACGCCATCGCCATGACCCGCTTGGACTGGTTGTAATATGCCAGCGCTCTGCCGCCTTCAAAAAGCAACCCCAGCAAAATGATGAAGACCGGCAGCAGCAGCGCGGTCATGATAGCGAAGGTGCCCGAGTGGTCTCTAAGGAGCGACGAAAAAAGGCTCCTTTTCCGTGCTGTTTTTTTTATCCGCCTGCTCATCCTGAAAACACCGTTTCATGTCGCTCATCGCGGCGGGAAAGGCGCGCTGTGAAAAGCGGTGCGCCGGGCTTTCTGCCACGCTAAAAAATATCCGGCCTGCCGCCGGGTGCTGAAAATTGCCTGTCGATTGGCGAACGCATTTTCGGGAGCAGTTCTCGCCGACCTCTTAAAATCCACGGGGTCATTAGCACGGAAACCGTAAACCAAAGGCCAACAAAAACCGGAAAATATGCTGTAAATTCATATGCTTAATTCATTTATTAATAAATTAGAACGTATGAATTACGGCCATCATGCCGTGCATGACGGGGCCGATTTCGGCAATGCAGTTTTCTTCGGGGCGACAAACCGGGGTTTGCCCCTTGTCCCTCCAGCCAAGCTCGGGCAAAACAGCCCTGTTCAATCACAAGACAATGCCAGGAGATAAGATATGGACGTTCGCGCCGCAGTTGCCATTCAGGCCGGAAAACCGCTTGAGGTCATGACCGTTCAACTCGAAGGCCCCCGTGCCGGCGAAGTGCTGGTTGAGGTCAAGGCGACCGGCATCTGCCATACGGACGATTTCACCCTGTCGGGCGCGGATCCGGAAGGCCTGTTCCCGGCCATTCTCGGCCATGAAGGCGCGGGCGTCGTGGTGGATGTCGGACCGGGCGTCACCTCGGTCAAGAAGGGCGACCATGTCATTCCGCTCTACACGCCGGAATGCCGCGAGTGCTATTCCTGCACCTCGCGCAAGACCAATCTCTGCACCTCAATCCGCGCCACCCAGGGCCAGGGCGTGATGCCTGACGGGACCTCGCGCTTCTCGATCGGCAAGGACAAGATCCATCACTATATGGGCTGCTCGACCTTCTCGAACTATACGGTCCTGCCGGAGATCGCGCTCGCCAAGATCAATCCCGATGCACCCTTCGACAAGGTCTGCTACATCGGCTGCGGCGTCACCACCGGCATCGGTGCGGTCATCAACACCGCCAAGGTCGAGATCGGCTCCACGGCGATCGTCTTCGGCCTTGGCGGCATCGGCCTCAACGTTCTGCAAGGCCTGCGTCTTGCCGGCGCGGACATGATCATCGGCGTCGACATCAACCCCGACCGCAAGGCCTGGGGCGAGAAGTTCGGCATGACCCATTTCGTCAACCCGAAGGAAGTCGGCGAGGACATTGTGCCCTATCTCGTCAACATGACGAAGCGTAATGGCGACCTTATCGGCGGCGCGGATTATACCTTCGACTGCACCGGCAATACCAGGGTCATGCGCCAGGCGCTGGAAGCCTCGCATCGCGGCTGGGGCAAGTCGGTCATCATCGGCGTTGCCGGCGCCGGCCAGGAAATCTCCACGCGTCCGTTCCAGCTCGTCACCGGCCGCAACTGGATGGGCACCGCTTTTGGCGGTGCGCGCGGCCGCACGGATGTGCCGAAGATCGTCGATTGGTACATGGAAGGCAAGATCCAGATAGACCCGATGATCACCCACACCATGCCGCTAGAAGACATCAACAAGGGCTTCGACCTGATGCACAAGGGCGAAAGCATCCGCGGCGTCGTGGTTTATTGATTGGATAAGACAGAGGCGGGACGCGCGTAACCGCGCGCGCCCGCCTTTCATACAAATGTGATCGCCTCCAACCGCCTGCAGCCATTGCGATTAACGGGACGGTAAATCTATCGTCGTAAGCCGATACTACGCGGTGGAGTTGAAAATCCCTCCCCGCCCAGAACGGCGCCAGACCAGCGGAGAGCGACCCTGAAAATCGTACCGATCGACAACGGAAACCGCGTCGCCGCCGTCGCTCTTCTGGCGAAAGGCTTCCCGGAAAAAAGCGAGGCCTTCTGGTCGCGCGGGTTGTCGCTCATCAGCGAGCATCACGAGCGGCGCGAACTGGGTTCAATCGGGCAATTACTGATCAAGGGCGACGATGCCGCAGGTGTGCTGCTGACGATCAAAAGCCGCCTGCCCGACACCGGCACGATCATCGTCAACCTGTCCAGCTGGTATGTGGAGCCTTCCTGCCGCTGGTTCGCACCGCGCATGCTGCAGATGGCCTCATCCAATGAGGACGAAATCTTCACCGATCTCACCCCCTCTCCCGAAGCCTGCAGGCTGAATGAGAGGCTGGGCTTTGCGACGGTGACCGATTGCACGCTTTTTTATCCGCTGCCCTTTGCTGCACTTCGCCCGGCGAGTGCGAGGCTCCGCCCGCTTGTGGACATAAAACCGGGAATATTGTCCGGCGAAACGCGCGGCATGCTGGAAGACCACGCCCGCCTCGGCTGCATCGTGGCCTTGATGGAGGCGGAGAACCGCCACCACCCGCTGGTCTTCCTGAAAACCACAACCAGAAGACTGCCCTCCGCGCGCCTCATCCATTGCGACGACCGGCAGGTTGCGCAAAGGCACATATCCGCAATTGCCCGCCACCTTCTTGGCCACGGCCGGGTTGCGCTGACCATGGCGGCGCTTGAGGGAGAGCGAAAGGCCGGCGGCCTTGCCGCACATAAATCTGCACCCATACAAGTAAAAGGCGTATGGAACCCACAATTTATTAACGAAACATACTCAGAGTTGGTGTTATTGCCACCGTAGGTATTTTAGTGATTCTTGCGCGACTCGACGGAATCTTGGCCTTTACAGACAAAGCGCCGTTCCGGGCAGTCTTCTGGGGAACACGAGGGAAATCGGAGAACGAGCATGCTTGCAGCGCAAAAGAGTGAAATCGACGTTGCTGATACCATCTATTCCTACCTCTCCAATCGTTTTCCCGCCTATGCCCCCTTTTCCGCCGACACGCTGCTTCTCGAAGGCGGTGTGATCGATTCGCTCGGGTTTCTTGAGTTGATGATCTTCCTCGGGGAGGGTTTCGGCATCATTCTCGATGACGAGCATTTCACCCCCGACAATCTCGGCACGCCGGCCGATCTCATCGCCTTCGTCCTCAGGGAACGGAGGAGATGACACCCCATTTCCTGCTGCACCATCTTCTTACCGCGCGCGCGGCGAGCGACGATCCGGCCGTCGTCCACAAGGACCGATCGCTGAACTATCGCGAATTCGCCAAGGCAGCAGCCCGTTGTGCAGCGGCATTGCAGGAAGCCGGAACACAACGCGGTGACCGCGTCGTCATCTATCTGCCGCGCGGCATCGAGGAATGCTGGTCGATCTTCGGCGTGAGCATGGCGGCCGGCGTCTTCGTGCCGGTCAACGCATTGCTGAAGGCGCAGCAGATCCGCCATATCATCAGGGATTGCGGCGCAAAAATCGTCATCAGCGACACTGCGATGATGGATGAGCTGAAAGCAGCATTGGCAGACCTTCCCGATGTCACGATCCTGCTGGCGGAGGAGATTGGGACCCGCACCGGCGCACCCGCCCGGCCTTCGGCGGCGATCGGCGAAGACCTGGCCGCAATTCTTTATACCTCCGGCTCCACCGGCTCGCCCAAGGGCGTGATGCTGTCGCACCGCAATCTTCTGGCCGGCGCGCGCATCGTGCGCACCTATCTGGACATCACCGGCAGGGACCGCATTCTTTCCCTCCTGCCCTTCAGCTTCGATTATGGCCTGAACCAGCTGCTGACGGCGGTGGAACAGGGCGCGGCCACTGTTATCTCCACCTTCCGGCTGGGCGATGAGATCGTCCGCGATCTGCGCGACCACGCCATCACGGGTCTGGCCGGCGTGCCGACCATCTGGGCGATCCTGACGAAAGCGGCCCCATCGCTCACAAAGACGCCGCTCCCGCATCTGCGCTACATCACCAATTCCGGCGGACGCGTGCCGCAGGAAACCGTAAAAGCACTGCGCGAGAAGCTGCCGGACACGAAAATCTACCTGATGTATGGCCTCACCGAGGCCTTCCGCTCCACCTTCCTGCCGCCCGATGAAATCGACCGCCGCCCGACCTCCATCGGCAAGGCCATTCCCGAATGCGAAATCTTCATCGTCACCGCTGAGGGACAGAGGGCAAAACCGGGTGAACCCGGCATTCTCGTGCATCGCGGCCCGACCGTCTCGCTGGGTTACTGGAACCGGCCGGAGGACACGGCCAAGGTGCTGCGCCCTCACCCCTTCATTCCGGCGGCACTGGGCGGCGAAACCGTGTGTTATTCCGGCGATCTGGCGGTGGAAGACGAGGACGGTTTCTTCAGTTTCGTTGCCCGCAACGATGCAATGATCAAATCTTCAGGCTATCGCATCAGCCCGACCGAGGTCGAGGAGAGCCTGATGTCGACGGGGCTCTTCCAGCAGGTCGCCGTCATCGGCCTGCCCGACCCCTTTGCGGGCGAAAAGGTTCATGCCGTGGCGACCGCCGCCAACCAGAATATCGATGTTTCGGCCGCGCTTAAAAAAGCCGCCGAAATGCTCGCCCCCTTCATGATCCCGCGCGCCATCGAACTGGTGGAACGACTGCCGACAACGGCCAATGGCAAGGTGGATTACCGCGCGCTGGTGCGCGAACGGACGGACAATGGCGCCAACGGATAAACCCCAGAGCCACGGCCCGGCCTTTGCAGCCGCGTTATTCGGCATAAGCGAAAACGATCTGATGATCGGTGGACTTCCCGTGCGCGATATTGTCGCCGGAACCGGAACACCATGCTTTCTCTATGACGCCAGCGCCATGCGCCGCGCCTATCGCAATCTCGAAACGGCGCTCAGTGGCTTTGCCGACATCTATTATTCGGTGAAGGCCAATCCCCTGCCCGCCATCATCTCGCTTTTCCGCCAGGAGGGCGCCGGTGCGGAAATTGCTTCCGTCGGTGAATACCGCGCCGCCATCAAGGCCGGTGTCGCACCGGAAAACATCATCTTCGCCGGCCCCGGCAAAAGCAAAGCCGAATTGCGCGAAGTGATCGAGGGCGGCATCGGCGAAATCCACATCGAAAGCGCCGAGGAAATTGGCCGCATCGAGGCGATCGGCAAGCCGGTCAAAGCCTCGATCCGCATCAATCCGGTGCCGGATGCACAAGCCGGCGCGATGCGCATGGGCGGCAAGGCCACGGCCTTCGGTTTCGATGAGGAAGAGCTGGAAAATGTCCTGCCGCTCTTCAAGGACGCCCGATATATCGATCTCGTCGGCGTTCATATTTACGGCGGCACGCAGATCCTCGATGCCGACATGCTTGTCTCCCAATGGAGACACTCCATTTTGCTTGCCGCGCGCATGGCCGGGATGCTCGGTAAGCCGCTCGAAACCATCGATCTCGGCGGCGGTCTCGGCATCCCCTATTTCGCAGGCGAAACGCCGCTCGATCTTGCAGCGGTCAGTGCCGCCATTCCCGACCTCAAGGCGCTCGTAAAGGCGCATCCGCTGATAACCGACGCCCATGTCATCGTCGAACCCGGCCGTTTCCTCGCCGGTCCCGGCGGCGTCTATGTGGCGGAGGTGAATTCGGTAAAGACCTCGCGCGGCACTACCTTCGTGGTGATGGATGGCGGCATGCACCATCACCTCGCCGCCTCCGGCAATCTCGGCCAGATCGTCAAGCGCAACTACCCCATCGTCGCACCGGCCATGATGCAGGCAGACTATGAGGAAACGGCAACCATCGTCGGCCCGCTCTGCACACCGCTCGACACCCTGGCCCGCAATGCGGCCCTGCCGAAGCTGAAGGCTGGTGATCTCCTGGCAATCCTGCAATCGGGCGCCTATGGCGCCACCGCTAGCCCTTCGGGTTTTCTCAGCCATCCGGCGGCGAAGGAAGTGCTGATCGAGGATGGTGACATCGCCATTGTCACGTCGGCTCGAGATAGGGCTGGAGACAATATTGCTACCCTCACATCCGAAAATCCCCATCAAACACTAAGAATTTATGACATTCGCGAGGGCGTAATTGCAGCCGATCTTTACGATCTCCTTCATCTCCTCGCACCGGCCTCTCAAACGGCAACTTGGGTCGTTTCCACGGTCAAGTCTCTGCAATCCGCCGATGAATGGTTTGAGGTGGTGGGTGAATCGCGAGATGACCTCGAGATGTTGGCCCAGAAAGATGCGCGTATTTCAGGCGCCGTTCTGGCCGACCTCGCGAAGAAGGCGAAACAAGTGATATGGGGGCAGTTTACTGCGTTGTCGCCAGCCTTGGATCAGGAATGGGTGACCATTCGGGCAATCGACAGTAGCTTCTATGAGGTAACGACGCCTGACGCGAATGTGCAGGATAAGATTAAATCGTTCTTTCGGGATGTCCGCCCTACAGATTCGCAATACCGGTAAACTGAGACGCAACGCACGGGATAATCACCCCCGTAACAGTCTGTCCCCAACCGCAAATTTGGATTTCAGCAGACACTCATCATATTCCGCCTCGGCATCGGAATCGAACACAATACCGCCGCCAACATTGAAGACCGCGCGACCGTCATCGAACAGCGTCATCGTGCGGATCGCCACGGAGAACCTCATCTCCCCACCAGGCGATATGGCGCCGATCGCGCCGCAATAGGCGTCGCGCGGCGTCTGTTCCAGTTCGCGCAGGATCTTCATCGCCCACATTTTCGGCGCGCCGGTCACCGAACCGCAGGGAAAAAGCGCCGCGAAAATATCCTCCACCGTCACATCAGGCAAAAGCTTCGCGCGCACATGGCTGACCATCTGGTGCACGGTGGGATAGGTCTCGATATCGAACAGTCGCGGCACATGGAGGCTGCCGACCTCGGTGATGCGGGAAATATCGTTGCGCAGGAGATCGACGATCATGCGGTTTTCGGCAAGCGTCTTTTCATCCTCAAGCATCGCCGCGATGATCGTCCGGTCCTCTTGCGCATTCGCACCGCGCGGCGTCGTTCCCTTCATCGGATGGGTTTCAATGAAACCTTCCCCGTCCACCGAGAAAAACAGTTCCGGTGAGCGCGACAGGATCACCGGTCCACCGAGATCGACCAGCGCGCCATATTTGACCGGCTGGCGCTCAACCAATGACCAGAAAGCCGTGAGCGGATCGCCGCTCCAGCGAGCATGAACGGGCATCGTCAGATTGCCCTGATAACAGTCGCCGCGACGCAGATGCCCGTGCAACCGCTCGAAGCGCTGGCAATAATCTTCAAGGCTCCATGCGGGCGCGGGATCGGACAGGAACGCATCGGCATCCGGCAGACTTTCGGGCCGCGCAAATCGCCCCTCATCCGGCTGTGGGCCGGAAAAGACGCCGAAGCGAAGGAACGGCACGTTGCGAGGCTCGGCAGCAAAGTCCACAAGTTTCGGCTCGAACAGGAAACCCGCCTCGTAGGACATATAGCCGGCAAGGTATTTCCCGGCGCGGCGCAGCTGCTCCATGCGCGTCAGGGCGGCAAAAAACGCTTCCGGCTCGTCCGCGACGATGATCTCTTCCGGCTCGGTGAAGGCAGTCACCGTGCCGGTCGTATCATCCCGGAAAAGAACGTAAGGCGCATGTGCCAATGAAAGCGTCCGAAACAGGAGAAAGGGTCGGGAAACGTCAGACCGGGTCTATATCGCCCCGCGCCCACATCTCGATGGTTTCCGCATAAAAATCGGCGAAACGGCCTTCCTCGATCGACTTGCGGATACCCTGCATCAGCTCCTGATAATAGGCAAGATTGTGCCAGGAGAGCAGCATGCCGCCCAGCGCCTCGTTGGAGCGCGTAAGATGATGCAGATAGGCGCGGGAGTAATCACGCGAGGCCGGGCAGTTTGACTGCTCATCGAGCGGCCGCATATCCTCCGCATGGCGGGCATTGCGGATATTGACCCTGCCGCGACGGGTGAAGGCAAGCCCGTGACGACCGGAACGGGTCGGCATCACGCAGTCGAACATGTCGATGCCGCGCGCGACGGATTTCAGAATATCGTCAGGCGTACCGACGCCCATCAGATAACGCGGCTTTTCAGTGGGCAGCACCGGCAGCGTGATGTCGAGCATGCCCAGCATCACATCCTGCGGCTCGCCGACGGCAAGGCCGCCGACCGCGTAACCCTTGAGATCAAGCTCCTTCAGCCCTTCGGCGGAACGAATGCGCAGATCCGGCTGGTCGCCGCCCTGCACGATGCCGAACATGGCCTTGCCAGGCTGTTCGCCAAAGGCAACGCGGCAGCGTTCCGCCCAGCGCAGCGACATTTCCATGGCGCGCTCGATTTCCTTGCGCTCGGCTGGCAGCGCGATGCATTCGTCGAGCTGCATCTGGATATCCGAATCGAGCATGCCCTGGATTTCGATCGAGCGTTCCGGCGACATATGATGCAGCGAACCATCCACATGGCTCTTGAAGGTCACGCCCTTCTCGTCCAGCTTGCGCAGGCCCGAAAGCGACATGACCTGAAAACCACCGCTGTCGGTGAGGATCGGGTGCGGCCAGCGGATCAGCTCATGCAGGCCGCCAAGCCTTGCCACGCGCTCCGGGCCGGGCCGCAGCATCAGGTGATAGGTATTGCCGAGAATGATATCGGCGCCGAGCTCGCGCACCTGATCGAGATACATGGCCTTGACGGTGCCGACAGTGCCAACAGGCATGAAGGCGGGCGTGCGGATGACGCCGCGCGGCATGGCAACCTCGCCAAGGCGTGCGCCGCCACTCGTGGCTTTCAGGGTGAAGGTGAATTTCTCGTGCATCAGTTTTTCCGGAACAACAGGCTGGAATCGCCATAGGAATAGAAGCGGTATCCGGTTTCGATGGCGTGCTTATAAGCGTCACGCATCGTTTCGAGACCGCAGAAAGCCGAAACGAGCATGAACAGCGTCGATTTCGGCAGGTGGAAATTGGTCATCAGAATATCGACCGCGCGGAAGCGATATCCGGGCGTGATGAAGATGCCTGTGGGGCCTGACCATGGGTGAATGACGCCGTCTTCGGAGGCAGCGCTTTCGATCAACCGCAGCGAGGTGGTGCCGACGCAGACGATGCGCCCGCCGCGCGCCTTCACGGCATTCAGCCTGGCTGCGGTTTCCTGCGACACATGGCCGATCTCGAAATGCATCTTGTGATCGTCGGTATCGTCGGACTTAACCGGAAGGAAGGTGCCTGCCCCAACGTGAAGTGTCACGAAATGTCGCTCGACGCCCACCCCATCAAGAGCTTCGAACAGGTCGGGCGTGAAATGCAGGCCGGCGGTGGGGGCGGCGACGGCTCCTTTTTCGCGGGCGTAGATGGTCTGGTAATCGGTCTGGTCCTGCGCATCTTCCGGCCGTTTGGCGGCGATATAGGGCGGCAAGGGAATATGGCCGACGGAGGCGATCGCCTCATCCAGAACAGGGCCGGAAACGTCGAAAAGCAGCGTGATTTCGCCCTCTTCGCCCTTTTCCTCGACGGTGGCCTCGAGATGGGCAAGGCCGCAGGCATTGTCGCGCTCATAACCGAAACGGATGCGGTCACCCTCTTTGATGCGCTTGCCGGGGCGCGCGAAAGCCTTCCAGCGCGACTGGTCGGCGCGCATGTGCAGCGTGGCCGAAACAGCCGTCTCCGGCGCGCCTTCGCGCAGGCGAACGCCCTCAAGCTGGGCGGGAATGACGCGGGTGTCGTTGAAGACAAGCGCATCGCCCGGCTTCAGAAAAGTCGGCAGGTCAAAGACGCGGTGGTCTTCCATGCGGCTTTCATTCGGATCGACCACCAGCAGGCGCGCGCTGTCGCGCGGGTTCGCCGGGCGAAGGGCGATATTCTCCTCGGGCAGATCGAAATCGAACAGGTCTACACGCATTGCAAGGGTCTTCCAGACATCAAAACTTTACACGGCACGGTGAATTTCGGTCCGCCGCATCCCGCCCACTCCCCTCATTCCTGTGCTTGTCACAGGAATCCAGTCGACACGCGTCTGCGTGGCGAGGGAGTCTTTCCAGCCCAAAGACTTGGGCTGGCTGGATTCCTGTGACAAGCACGGGAATGAGGGAAAAAGGAAACGGCGCAAAGAACAGCAATCGTCAAATCTGCCGCACCGTCCTCCACATCAAGCACCGTCAATAAACATCAAAACCCGCCCCGCATAAACTGCGGGACGGGTCAAACTGCAACTTCCGAAAATCAGGCCGCCGAAGCGAGCTTGATGGAAACGATCGAATCGGGATCCTTCACCGGCTCGCCGCGCTTGACCTTGTCGATGGCTTCCATGCCTTCGATGACCTGGCCCCAGACGGTGTACTGCTTGTTGAGCCACGGAGAATCCGTGAAGCAGATGAAGAACTGCGAATTGGCGGAGTTCGGGCTCTGCGAACGGGCCATGGAGCAGGTGCCGCGCACGTGCGGGATGGCGGAGAATTCAGCCTTCAGGTCCGGCTTGTCGGAACCGCCCATGCCGGCGCGGGCCGGGTTGAAGCTGTCGGAACCCTTCTTGCCGAACTGTACGTCGCCGGTCTGGGCCATGAAGTCTTCGATGACGCGGTGGAACACGACGCCGTCATAAGCGCCTTCCGATACGAGTTCCTTGATGCGGGCAACGTGGCCCGGAGCAACTTCCGGCAGCAGCTGGATCACGACCTTGCCGGTCGTCGTTTCCATGATGATGGTGTTTTCCGGATCCTTGATCTCGGCCATGGTTATTCTCCTCTGTTCGGGCTCTATTGCCCTACCTTACTTTTTGCCGACGGTGACCTTGATCATCCGGTCGGGGTTGGAAACTTCGCCGTTGCCGCCGGCGCCGCGCTTGATCTTGTCAACGGCTTCCATGCCGGACACGACCTTGCCGACCACGGTATATTGCCCGTTCAGGAACGGACCATCGGCAAACATGATGAAGAACTGCGAATTGGCGGAATTCGGATCCTGCGAACGGGCCATGCCGACCACGCCGCGCGTGAACGGAACCTTGGAGAATTCGGCCGGAATATCCGGCAGATCGGAACCACCCGTACCGGCGCGCTGGGCGCTGAAGCCCTTCTCCATATTGCCATACTGCACGTCGCCGGTCTGCGCCATGAAGCCGTCGATGACGCGGTGGAAGGCGACGTTGTCATAAGCGCCCTTCTTGGCCAGCGCCTCGATCTGCGCCACATGCTTCGGCGCAACATCGGGCATCAGCTCGATGACAACGGGACCATCCTTCAGCTGGACGGTGAGAAGTTCGGCGGCCGAAGCGAGGGTGCTGGCGGCAAGCGCGCCTGCAAACATGGCGCCGGCAAAGGCAAATCGAACGAGTTTCATCGGATTGGCTCCAGAATGTGAGGCTGAAGTCAGCGCTTCAGCTTGGCGTTGAGGGCTTCAAGCACGGCCTTGGGCACGAAGGCGTCGACATTGCCGCCCATGGCGGCGATCTGCCGGACCAATGTGGCTGTAATGGGTCGCGACGACGTGCCGGCGGGCAGGAACACGGTCTGAATATCAGGCGCCATCTGGCGGTTCATGCCGGCCATCTGCATTTCATAATCGAGATCTGTGCCGTCACGCAGGCCGCGCAGCAGGAGATGCGCGCCGTGCTGGCGCGCGGCGTCAACGACCAGATTATCGAAGGAAACGACTTCCATGCGCGCCGCCTCATCGGGCAGCTGTTCGGAAAGCGCCTGCTTTATCAGCGCTGCCCGCTCCTCGAAGCTGAACAGCGGCGCTTTTCCGGGATGGATACCGACGGCAACGATGACTTTCGACGCCACATTCAGCGCCTGGATAAGCACATCCAGATGTCCGTTGGTCATCGGATCGAAGGATCCTGGATAAAAGGCAATCGTCATATCGCTCTCAGGTGGTGGGCGCGCTTCGATGCTGGGTATCATGTGCCCGCCTTTTGTCATGGAGAGGCACGCGGCGCAAGACTTTATAACCATCCCTCACAAGCCCGGTTGCGGCGTGAACCCGGGATGAATGGGCCGTTCAGTGCGGTTTCACAGCTATTTTGTTTAAATGCACAACATCGGGAAACCGAAACGCCCCTCACTCGTTAAGCATCCGGAGAATTGAAAATGCTGGCCTTCATGATCGTCCTTTCGATCATCGCATCATTCGCTGCCGAGTATCTTTTTCTCGAATGACGGCCTTAGCCAGTTTCCTGAACGCCAGATGAACGAGCCATTCAAGGAAGTTTCACAGGCGCGATGCTAATCGATTTTTACGGTTGACGCGGAACATGTCGAGACATGGCGCGTTAAGAAAGAACCAAAGGAACGGACAGATGTTTGTAAGAGAAAAACAGTCTACTTCGGCGAAAATCAGCGTCATCAGCACCGCCTGGACAGTACTGGTTATCGCAATGGTAGCAACGACGTTTAGCCTTTATGAGCAGAAGACTGAAACCCAGGGACCGGACTACCCGCAACTGACCGCCCGTTACCAGTATATGAATTATTACTGAGGAACGGGGAGAATTTCCCCACAACTCCCGGAGACGATATCAATGTTCACATTTCTGACGATGCTTCTGGCCCTGATCAGCGTAATGTTCGTGACATCGATGATATCAGTCGTCGCCGAGATGCGGCGGGAGGATGAGGAATTCAAGGCGACGATCCGGCGCGACCGCGCCTTCTGAGCGCGGCGAACCGACCCGACGGCCCCTTAGAAATGATTCTTTTTCAACCGCCTGGACCTTCCGGGCGGTTTTGTTTTGCCAAGCCGCCAGCCTCTCCTTCCCTCATTCCTGTGCTTGTCACGGGAAACCGGCCGACGCGGCTCTCGTGCAGTGGGAGGAGTCCTTTCAGCCCAAGGACTTGAGCTGGCTTAATTCCTGTGACAAGCACAGGAATGAGGGAAGAAGAGGCAGCCGATATTGAACCGTCGCCTCCATTTCGGCGCCTCCAATCACACAACCGTTTTCAAAACCCCGTTTTTCCAAGGCAAATTCCCTTCAATTTCCGTTTGGATTGATTTAAGGAACGCCGATACGTTGCGGGCCGGACAGCCGGCGACCGCGATGACGTTCCTGTGAGGTTTGCATAACGATGCTCGATTCCCTGAGAAATGCTTCTCGAACCATGGCAGCCAAGCTGCTGCTTCTCCTGCTTGTTGTTTCGTTTGGCGTCTGGGGCGTCTCCGCATCGCTTGTCACCGCCAATTCCCACGCCGTCATGACGGTGGGCGACCAGACGGTCAGCCCTGAGGAGTTCCGTCTCGCCTATCAGCGCCAGATTTCCGATCTCAGCCGCCAGTTCGGCACCCGGCTGACGACCGAACAGGCCAAGGCCTTCGGCATCGACCGTCAGGTCTTCAGCCAGCTTGCGGCCGGTGCAGCCCTTGACGAGCTGGCCTCGAAGATGAATCTCGGCCTTTCGGAAAACCGCCTCGCCAACCTCATCGCCGAAGACCCGGCCTTCAAGTCAGTCAACGGCCAGTTCGACCGTAATCTCTTCAGCGAGCGCCTGCGCAATTCCGGCTTCCGTGAGGACGACTATATCAAGGAACGCAGCAAGGTTGCCGTCCGAAGCCAGATCGTTGAAGCCGTCTCCGATGGTTTTGCCGCACCGCAGGTGCTGGTGGATGCGCTGAAGCAATATCGTAATGAACAGCGCTCGGTCGACTACGTCATTCTTTCGAACGCCGTCATTCCGCCGGTCAAGGCGCCGGGCGACGATGTGCTCACGCCCTGGTTCGAGACCAACAAGACGAAATACCGCGCGCCCGAGTTCCGCAAGTTCACCTATGTGAAGCTGGAACCGTCGGACATTGCCGATCAGGCCTCCGTCACCGACGCCCAGATCGCTGATTATTACAACAGCCACAAGGACAGCTTCCGCACCGCCGGCCGCCGCACGGTGGAGCAGCTGACCTTCCCTGAAAAGGAAATGGCCGAAGCCGCCGCCGAACAGATCCGCCTCGGCAACACCACTTATGACCAGGTGGTGAAGGATCAGGGCAAGGCCGCGTCGGACGTCACGCTCGGCGAATTCACCAAGGATACCATCCCCGACCAGTCGATTGCCGATGCCGCTTTCGCCATCCAGAAGGATGGCGGCGTATCGCCGGTGGTCGAAGGTTCCTTCGGCCCGGTGCTCCTGCGCGTCACCGGCATCAAGCCGGAAACCACCCGCACGCTGGAAGAGGCGAAAGAGGATATCCGCAAGGACCTCGCCACCGCCGCCGCTGCGGAAGAAATCACCAATGTTCATGACCGTTACGAGGACCTGCGCGCCGGCGGCTCTTCGCTCGCGGATGCGGCAACGCAGCTGAACCTGAAGGCCGTCACCATCGCCGCCATCGACGCTTCCGGCCTCGATGAGAAGGGCGATGCGATTCAGGGCCTGCCCTCCCCGCAGCTCGCGCAGGAGGTCTTCAAGACCGAACCCGGCACGGAAGCCCTGCCGATCAATCTCGGCCGTGAAGGCTACATCTGGTTCGATGTCGACCAGATCATCGCCGCCCGCGACCGCACGCTTGCCGAAGTCCGCGACGATGTCGTGGCCGACTGGACGGCGGAACAGCAGCGCAACGCGCTTGCCGCCAAGGCCGAGGAACTGAAGGCGCGCGTCGAAAAGGGCGACACGCTGGAAGCCGTGGCCGGTGAGCTGAGCCTTGCCGTCGAGCAGAAATCCGGCCTGCGCCGCACCAGCGAGGACGCTATTTTCGGACGGCAGACCATCGCCGCCGTCTTCTCGGGCGCCGAAGGCGTGGTCGGCACTGCCGCCGATGCCGAGGGTTCCAGCCGCATCCTCTTCAAGGTCACCTCCGTCGACACCAATGCCCCGGCAGACGCGCTTGCCAATGACGACCAGCAGTTTGCCGCCATTGCCCGCGCGGCCGGCGACGACATGCTGGACCAGATGGTCAACCGCCTGCAGAATGACTATGGTGTCACCATCAATCAGGCCCTCGCCGATCAGGCGATGGTCGGCTTCTAACCCGGGGGGCGACAAGATGGCCGAACTGAAGCCGCTGATCGCCAAGGTCGCAAATGGAGAGAGCCTGAACCGCGAGGAATCGCGGGCGGCTTTCGACGTTTTGATGTCGGGCGAAGCCACGCCGTCGCAGATTGGCGGCTTCCTGATGGCGCTGCGCGTGCGCGGCGAAACGGTGGACGAAATCGTCGGCGCCGTCTCCTCCATGCGCGCGCGCATGCTGCCGGTTTCGGCTCCCGCCAATGCCATCGATATCGTCGGAACCGGCGGTGACGGCATCGGCACCTATAATATCTCGACACTCGCCTCGATCATCGTCGCCGGAACGGGCCTGCCCGTCGCCAAGCATGGCAACCGGGCGCTGAGCTCCAAATCCGGCACGGCAGACGCACTCTCCGCGCTTGGCGTGAAGCTCGATATCGGTCCTGAGCTCATCGCCCGCTGCATCAGCGAGGCGGGTCTCGGCTTCATGTTCGCGCAGCTGCACCATTCGGCCATGCGCCATGTCGGCCCCAGCCGCGTCGAACTCGGCACGCGGACGATCTTCAACCTGCTTGGCCCCCTTTCCAATCCGGCAGGCGCAAAACGCCAACTGCTCGGCGTCTTCTCGCCGCGCTGGCTGGTGCCGCTTGCCGAAGTGCTGCGCGATCTCGGTTCTGAAAGCATCTGGGTCGTGCATGGCGACGGCATGGACGAGGTGACGACCACGGGCGTTACCCATGTGGCGGCGCTGGAAGGCGGCAAGATCCGCACTTTCGACCTGACGCCGAAGGATTTCGGCGTCGAGCCCGCTTCCATGGAAGACCTGAAGGGCGGCGACGGCATTGCCAATGCAGCAGCACTGCGCGAGGTCCTGTCCGGCAAACGCAACGCCTATCGTGACGTGTCGCTGTGCAACGCGGCCGCAGCGCTGGTCATTGCCGGCAAGGCGGAAACGCTCACTGAGGCGATGGCGATCGTCAGCGAGGCGCTGGACAGCGGCAAGGCCGCAGCCGCGCTCGACCGTCTGGTTGCCGTGTCCAACGAAGAATGAGAGCGAGATCATGAGCGACATTCTCAAAAAGATCGAGACTTACAAGCGCGAGGAAATCGCCGCCGCCAAGGCGAAGGTTTCGCTGGCCGATCTGAAGGCCATGGCCGCAGACCAGAGCGCGCCCCGCGGCTTTTATAAAGCGCTGAGGGCAAAGCAGGCCGAAGGCAAGTTCGGGCTGATCGCCGAAATCAAGAAGGCGAGCCCCTCCAAGGGCCTGATCCGTCCGGATTTCGATCCGCCGGCGCTGGCCGCCGCCTATGAAGCCGGTGGCGCCGCCTGTCTGTCGGTTTTGACGGATACGCCGAGCTTTCAGGGCGCACCGGAATTCCTGACCGCCGCCCGCAATGCCTGCGCTTTGCCGGCGCTGCGCAAGGATTTCATGTTCGATACCTATCAGGTGCATGAAGCCCGTGCCTGGGGCGCGGACTGCATTCTCCTCATCATGGCCTCGCTTTCCGACGACGAGGCGAAACGCCTTGAAGACGAGGCTTTTGCGCTCGGCATGGATGTGCTGGTCGAGGTGCATGACGCCGAAGAAACCGAACGGGCGCTGAAACTCGCCTCGCCGCTTCTCGGCATCAACAACCGCAACCTGCGCACCTTCGAAGTCAGCCTCGAAACCAGCGAGAAGCTGGCGGGCCTCGTGCCGGCTGACCGGCTGCTGGTGGGCGAAAGCGGCATCTTCACCTTCGAGGACTGCCAGCGTCTGGAAAAGAGCGGCATCAGCACCTTCCTCGTCGGCGAAAGCCTGATGCGCAAGGATGATGTGACGGCGGCGACCAAAGCGCTGCTGACAGGCCAATCCGGCATTCTGGCAGCGGAATAAAGCGCCGATGAGCGAGACGGGAAAGCTCACCCATATCGATGCGAGCGGCGAAGCGCATATGGTCGATGTCGGCGACAAGGCCGAGACCGTCCGCGTCGCCGTGGCCGAAGGCTTCGTGAAGATGAAGCTGGAAACGCTGGCGCTCATCCGCGACGGCAATGCCAAGAAGGGCGATGTCATCGGCACTGCCCGTCTGGCGGGCATCATGGCCGCCAAGCAGACGGCAAACCTCATTCCGCTCTGCCATCCGCTGATGCTGACCAAGGTTGCGGTCGATATTACCGAAGATACCGCCCTGCCCGGCCTGAGAGTCGAGGCCATGGTGAAACTGTCTGGCAAAACGGGCGTGGAGATGGAAGCGCTGACCGCCGTCTCCATTGCCTGCCTGACGATCTATGACATGGCGAAAGCCGCCGACAAGGCGATGGAAATCGTGAATATCCGCCTTCTCGAAAAGAGCGGCGGCAAATCCGGCGATTTCCGGCGACAGGAGACCTGAATGAAACCGCTGCTGCCCGTGGATGAGGCCATAACACGCCTTCTGGAGGCAGCGGTTCCGGTGACCGAAAGCGAGATCCTGCCGCTTGCCGAATGTGATGGTCGCGTTCTCTCGGCCGACCTTACGGCGCGTCTCACCCAGCCGCCCTTTGATGCCTCGGCCATGGATGGTTATGCCCTGCGCAGCGCCGATGCGCTCAATATCGGTTCGGTTCTCACTGTCATCGGTCAGGCCGCCGCCGGCCATGCTTTTGCCGGCACTGTTGGTGAAGGCCAGACCGTGCGCATCTTCACCGGCGCGCCGGTGCCGCAGGGTGCGGATACAGTCCTCATTCAGGAAGATGCCGAAGTGCTGGAGAGCGGAAAGATCCGCACCGCCTTCGACGTCACTGCCGGGCGACATATCCGCCCGCGCGGGCAGGATTTTACCGAAGGCGAAACGGCGCTGAAGGCCGGGCGTGAACTTGGCTTCACCGACCTGACACTGGCGGCGGCGATGAACCATGCCGCGCTGACCGTCTATCGCAAGCCGCGCATCGCCATCCTCGCCACCGGCGATGAGTTGCTGCCGCCGGGAAGCGCACCGCAGCCCGCCCAGATCATCGCCTCCAACACCTTCGGTGTCGCAGCCCTTGCCCGGCAGGCCGGCGCAGAGGTTCTCGACCTCGGCATCATTGCCGATGACGAGGGGTTGATCCGCGCGGCCATCGGCAAGGCCGTCGCGGCGAAGGTCGATGTGCTGGTGACGCTCGGCGGCGCCTCCGTTGGCGACCGCGACCTCGTGCAGGCCGCGTTGAAGGCGGAAGGCATGCAGCTCGATTTCTGGCGCATCGCCATGCGTCCGGGGAAACCGCTGATGGTCGGTGCCATTGGCGCCATGCAGGTTCTGGGCCTGCCTGGAAACCCGGTAGCAAGCCTCCTCTGCGGCCTGCTGTTCCTCGAACCCCTGGTCCGCAGCATCGCCCGCCGCGCCCCCCTGCAACGCGAAGCTACAGCCCGCACCGCCACACCGCTGAAGGCGAATGACCAACGGCAGGACTATCTGCGCGCCCGTTTCAGCACGGACGAAAACGGCATGCTGGTGGCGGAAGCCTACGCGAAGCAGGATTCATCGATGATGAAGATATTGGCCCATTCCGATGGCCTGATCGTGCGCCCGCCACATGCGCCGGCGGCAACCGCCGGGGCGGAATGCCCGGTCATAAGGCTGAAATCCTGACACGCAGTCGGTGCGGCCGAAGCTGCGGCCGGAAGCATAATTGATCCCTTCGCAAAATTTGCCGAATGGTTGCCGCGCCGTCACAAAATGGCACTGCCGCATCCCGCATGGCATGGGAGCCGCAAATAAAACTGTAACGTTACTGTATCCCGACACGGATGACAGAAAACGCCGCCTATAGGCGGTGTCTCTCCCAACTCAAAAAACCTCATCTCTTTTCATCCCGGCAATATCTTTCCTTATTGTTGTGCCAAAATAAATCACACCAACCCCGTTATTGGGATTGACAGAATAAATGCGATGCTGTCACCAAGACGAATAGTAGAGATAAAAAGCTCCGGAATTCTTCAAAATGAAAATTACTTATATTTATCAATTAACTAAAATAAAAATTGGCGAAAAACGAGTTTCTGGAAACAAAAATTAGTTTCCCGTAAATTAAGCTTTCCAAAACTAGCTTCATAATAATAATCATAGTCGATAAGCAGACTCACTGGAGTTTCTTGATGAACACGGCATCCACGCCCAAAACCACGGGGCCCGACATTGCCGGGCAGATTGCCTATGCCATGCGGAGCATGGGTGTTTCGCCGATCCCGCGTAACTACAGCCTGTTTTACGAAGCCTATATCGGTTCGAACCCTGCCCTGACGAAGGATCTGGCCGCGCTCGGCAACCGGGTGACGCAGGAAGATCTGGACGAGCTGTCCTCACGCTATGGCGAAGGTAATCCCGCACGGTCGATCGACGATGCGCATGACAAGCTGCGGCGTGAACTGGAGGGTCTGCTGGGAACGCTGAGGCGCGAACAATCCTCCATCGAAAACTACAACAGGATTCTCGGCGAAACGCGCCAGCGCATCGACGACAAGAACGCCGCCAGCAGCAATATTCTGAGGAATGCAATCTCATTGCTGGCCGAAGCCACCGGCTCGAAGATCATCGACGGCGAAAAGGCGTTCAACGACGTCAACCGCCATGCCGAGGAAATGCATCAGGTGCGCCTCGAACTGGACGAATACAAGCGCATCGCCAATACCGACTCGCTGACGCGCCTCTCCAACCGGCGCGCCTTCGACGACCGGCTGGCATCGGTTTATGACAGCTCCATCGGCCTGCAATATACCACGCTCGTGCTACTCGATATCGATCACTTCAAGCGGATCAACGACACATTCGGCCATCCGGTCGGCGACAAGATTCTCGCCACCGTCGCCTCGGTCATCCGCGCCAATGTCCGCAAGGATGGTTTTGTCGCCCGAAGCGGCGGCGAGGAATTCGCCATCATTCTGGATGGCAACACGCCCGAAGAGGTGATGGTGACGTGCGAGCGCATCCGCCTGTCGCTGGAAAGCACGCCGTTCCGCAATTCGAGATCGGGCGCCGACTATGGCACGGTGACGATTTCCATCGGCTTCGCCTCCGCCGCACAGGCCACCAATCCGAGCGAGCTTTACGGCCATGCCGATACGGCGCTCTACCATGCCAAGGAAACCGGCCGAAACCGCTCCGTCTATTATGAGGACGGCATGCAGAAGAACTATGTCGGGAAGAACTGGCTGATTTATCGAACTTGAGGATGTTGGCGTACGCGCCACTATCTCCCCCGTCATGCCGGACTTGATCCGGCATCCAGTCACGGCGCGTCTGCGCCGTGAAAAGAGTCTCTGGCGATCAAGGACTTGATCGCGCTAGACCCCGGACCAGTCCGGGGTGACGGAGTGAGACGCTCCGCTTTCGCCAATGGCGTAAGCCTTGCGAGGCTTGCCTCAGCGGCCCGACGGTCGCGTCTTTATTGCGCCTCACCACATGGTCTTCGCAGCCCGCGCCGCCCATTCGCGGTCATAGGTTTCCTGATCGAACTCCGCCTTCGCCGCCTTGAGCAGAAGACCGGGTGTCGGGAGCGCCGACGGATCGACGAAATTATCGGGGTTCCACAGCTCGGAGCGCATCAGCGCCCGGGCGCACTGGAAATAGACTTCGTCGATCGTCACCACGATAACCGTGCGCGGATGTTTGCCATCCATCTCGAAGCTCTCCAGCAGATCGGGAGCGACGGAGACCACGGCGCGGCCGTTGATGCGCATCGTCGTGTTCGAGCCGGGGATCAGGAACATCAGCGCCACGCGCGGATCGCGCACGATGTTCAAAAGCGAATCCACGCGGTTATTGCCGCGCCAGTCCGGCAGAAGCACCGTCCTGTCATCAGCCACCCTGACCACGCCGCCCTTGTCGCCGCGCGGTGAACAGTCCATGCCCTCCGGCCCGACCGTCGCCAGCGCGAGGAACGGCGAAGTCTCGATCATCAGCCGGTATTCGGCCGTCAGCGTGGCTGTCACCTTGGCGATCGATGCCTCGCTCGTGCCGTCATAGATGGCCTTCAATTCCTCAACCGTGCGAATGATCGTCATATCCGTTCCTATCCTTACGAATTCCCTTTGCCGACATCGAAAGATCGGCGCGTCCTATTCCTCTGCCGCTTCCGCCTTTTCCCGCTCGGCCCGCTCGCGCGCCGTGCGGGCGGCAACCAGATCGGCCGGCTGGGCGTTGCCACGGATCAGCGACCGGCCGGCATAGATGCCGCCGACGACTTCCATGGCGAAACGTTCCTCGTCGCGGTCGCGGAATTCCTCCACCAGACGGGCGGCGTCTTCCCGCTCCTCGCCCATGGCGCCAAGCACTTCCTCGCTGAAATTCAGCGCCGATTCCAGCGTCTCGCGGATCTGGTAATCGACACCCGCCTTGAGCAGATCAATGGCATGGCCACGGTCGTAAGCACGGGCAAGGACCGGCACCAGCGGGAATTCGTGCTTGACGATCTCCGCGATCCTGACCGCGGCCTCCTTGTCGTCGACGCAGATGAGAACCGCGCGCGCCGTGCTGGCGCCGGCCGCATGCAGGATTTCCGCCCGCGAACCGTCGCCATAATAGACCTTGAAGCCGAACTCCGCCGCATCGCGTACGAACTCGGCATCCTTGTCGATGAGCGACAGCGTGTAGCCCCGCGCCAGAAGCGGCTGGCTGACGATCTGGCCGAAACGCCCGAAGCCGATAAGGAGAATGCTGCCCTCGACATTCTCGGGCACGTCGAGATCGTCGGTATTGGGAACCGCCGCCGGCACCAGCCGGTCATGCAGGATGACCATTAGCGGCGTCAGCACCATGGAGATGATAATGGTCGCCGTCAGGATGGCGTTCGCCTCCCGGTCGAGAATACCAGCGCTGACGGCGGCCGAATAAAGCACGAAGGCGAATTCGCCGCCCTGCGCCATCAGTACCGCCCGTTCCAGGCTTTCGCGCCTGGTAGTGCCAAGCGCCCGCGCCACGCCATAGATCAGGAAGGCCTTGAGCAGCATGTAGGCGACGACGCTAACCAGCACGAGCTGCCAGTTGGAGGCAATGACGGCAAGATCGATGGCCATGCCGACGCCGAGGAAGAACAGCCCGAGCAGAATGCCGCGAAACGGCTCGATATCCGCCTCAAGCTGGTGGCGGAAAGAGGATTCCGACAGAAGCACGCCGGCAAGGAAAGCGCCCATGGCCATCGAAAGACCGCTGACCTGCATCAGAAGCGCCGAACCGAGCACCACCAGCAGCGCCGCAGCCGTCATCACCTCACGCGCGCCGGAAGCGGCCAGCAGGCGGAAAAACGGGTTGAGAAGATAACGCCCGGCCAGGATGAGCGCGCCGACGGCGGCAAGCGCGATGCCGACGGAGACCCAGCGCTCCGACGCCGTCACATGTTCGCCGCCCGCACCGAGGAAGGCGACAAGCGCCAGCAGCGGCACAATGGCCAGATCCTCAAACAGCAGGATCGCTATGATGCGCTGGCCTTTAAGGCTCGACATGCTGTTGCGTTCCTGCAGCATCTGCATGACGATCGCCGTCGAGGTCAGCACGAAACCAGTGCCGGCGACGAAGGACATGATGACGGGAAAGCCGAGGCTGACGCCCACCAGCGTCAGACCCGCCATACAGACCAGCACCTGCAAGGCACCCAGCCCGAAAATATCCTGCCGCATCGACCACAGCCGCGAGGGCTGCATTTCAAGGCCGATGATGAACAGGAACATCACCACGCCGAGTTCCGCTATATGCAGAATGGCCTGCGAATCGGAAAAGAAACCGAGACCATAAGGCCCGATCACAAGGCCGGCGGCCAGATAACCGAGCACCGAGCCGAGGCCGATGCGCTTGAAGATCGGCGCGGCGACAACGCCTGCCGCCAACAATACGACCACCTGGGCCAGATCATTTCCGTTCGCTTCTACAGCCACACGCCACCCCGCTGAAAATCAATAAGACGAGGGTGTTCCCTCCCTCACTTCCTAGCGCATCGACGGGAAAAGCGAAAACGATTTTACTGACGGACGGCGCGCAGATTCAACGGGTTATTTGCTGCCGGGACATGGTGCTTCAGATGCCCTGTGCTCCCACCCTCATTCCTGTGCTTGTCACCGGAATGAGGGAAGTAAGCGCCTACCGGAATCGCGGTTCCCTGCTCAAGCCCTTTTCGGCGAGCTGCCGTTCATAATCGGCAAACAGCGCATCCCCTGTCTCACCCAATTCCTTCAGATATTTCCACGTGTAGATGCCGCTATCGTGGCCATCGTCGAAAACGATGCGAACCGCATAATTGCCGGTCGCGACCATGGAACGGATGGCGACATTGCGTTTGCCGGGCACCGTGACCTTTTGTCCCGGCCCGTGGCCCTGCACTTCCGCCGAGGGCGAAAGCACGCGCAGCATCTCGGCGCCAAGCCGGTAAACGCTTCCATCATCAAAGGAAACAGTCAATTCGCGCCGGTCTTTCGACACAAGCAGCTCGGTCGGCCAGGCATCACTCATTTTTCACTTCCGCAAGCTCGTCACATGCGTCAGAATTACGGACTTGCCTCACGATAGGCAAGCCACTACATCACCTAATAGAGCACACATCAGGCGTGTGTGCCCGGCGCAAGGCGCAATGAGGATGGAGACGTGAACAGTTTCCCCGGCTCGCTTGAAAAAGCGAAAACCCTGACGGAAAACAGCACACCGATGGTGGACCCTTTCGGCCGCGCCATCACCTATCTACGCGTTTCCGTGACCGACCGCTGTGATTTCCGCTGCACCTATTGCATGTCCGAGCACATGACCTTCCTGCCGAAGAAGGACCTTCTGACGCTCGAAGAACTCGACCGCCTCTGTTCCGTCTTCATCGCGCGCGGCGTGCGCAAGCTGAGGCTGACTGGCGGCGAGCCGCTGGTGCGCAAGAACATCATGTCGCTGGTGAGGAACCTCGGCCGACATGTGCAAACAGGCGCGCTCGACGAACTGACGCTGACCACCAACGGCTCGCAGCTTGCGAAATTCGCCGCCGAACTCGCCGATTGCGGCGTGCGCCGCATCAATGTCTCGCTCGATACGCTCGACCGCGATAAATTCCGCCATATCACCCGCTGGGGCGATATCGACCGGGTGATGGAAGGGTTGGATGCGGCCCAGGCCGCGGGCATCAAGGTCAAGCTCAACGCCGTGGCGCTTAAGGACTTCAACGACGCCGAGATTCCCGATCTGATGCGTTTCGCCCATGGCCGCGGCATGGACCTGACTGTCATCGAAACCATGCCGATGGGCGAGATCGAGGAAGATCGCACTGACCGCTACCTGCCGCTTTCGCAGCTGCGCGCCGATCTCGAAAAGAGCTTCACGCTCATCGACAGCGATTACCAGACCGGCGGCCCCGCCCGTTACGTGACGGTGAAGGAAACTGGCGGCCGGATGGGCTTCATCACCCCGATGACGCATAATTTCTGCGAAAGCTGCAATCGCGTGCGCCTCACCTGCACCGGCACGCTTTATATGTGTCTCGGCCAGGACGACGCCGCCGATCTGCGCACGGCGCTGCGCGCCTCCGACAGCGACGTCTATCTCTCGAGCGCTATCGATGAAGCCCTGCTGCGCAAGCCGAAGGGGCATGATTTCATCATCGACCGGACCCATAACCGGCCCGCCGTCTCCCGCCACATGAGCGTGACCGGCGGCTGAGCCTCTTTCTCGTCCACCCGCCCATATAAGCGGTTGAAATACCGGCTGTGCCGTGCCACGTCTCTTTGCATGGAGGAATGCGTGGTTGCGCCGGAACGGCGGCTCCAGATCGCCCGCAAGGGCGGACGGAGTAAACCGCGCATGGTCTGGGATATTTGGGAATGGCATTGACGGACAATACGCGCGGCGCACTTTTCATGGCGCTCGCAATGGCAAGCTTCACGGCCAATGATGCGCTGACGAAGTCCGTCACTCCCTATATCAACACCGGCCAGATCATGTTCGTGCGCGGCATCATGACCGTGGTGCTGATCTATATCGCCGCACGCCATTTCGGCGCGCTCCGGCCGCTCAAAACCCTGCTGCGGCCCATCATCATCCTGCGCTGTCTCTGCGAGGTGACAGCCGCCGTGCTTTATCTGACGGCGCTCGGCCTCATCGAGTTTTCCAATGCCTCGGCCATATTGCAATCCCTGCCGCTGGTGGTGACGCTGGGGGCTGCCCTTTTCCTGCGCGAACCCGTGGGCTGGCGGCGCTGGGCGGCCATCATCACCGGTTTCATCGGCGTGCTGATCATCATTCGCCCGGGCCCTGAAGGCTTCACGCCGGGGGCGCTGCTCGTCGTCGCATCGCTTGCGGTCACCGCCGCGCGTGACCTGCTGACCCGGAAGATGTATGCGGATGTGCCCTCACTCGCCATCACCGTCATCACCGCTTTCGTCAACATGGCCGTGGGCGGCCTGTTGATCGTGCCCTTCGGCGGCTGGCAGCCGATGAATTTCATGATTCTCTCGCATCTCGCCGGTTCCGCCATCCTGGTGCTGGTGGGCTATCAGGCGATCATTCTCGCGATGAGATCAGGCGAAATCTCCTTTGTCGCGCCATTCCGTTACACCAGCCTGCTCTGGGGTTTCATGATTGGCGTGTTCTTCTTCAACGAGAAAATCGACAGCTACACCATCGTTGGCGCCATGATCGTCATCGGTTCGGGCCTCTATACCTTCTATCGCGAAAGCCTGCGCAAGCGTTCGCAGATGGCCAAGCGCTCGGCTGCGACACCCACCGCCGCAACCACGGTGCGGCCGGCTTCCGTAACGAAAACTACCGTAACGGAAGAAGCGGGAGAATGAGATGAACAGCGGCCGTTTCCTCGACAGGACCACCCCGCCCCACATCATCACGCTTGTTGTCATCGCCGGCGTCGCAGCGCTTTGCATGAACGTGTTCCTGCCCTCGCTTGCGGCCATGGCGCTTTATTTCGAGACCGATTATGCCGTGATGCAATTTGCCGTTTCGGGCTATCTTGCCGCCACCGCCTGCCTGCAGCTCGTCATCGGCCCGCTCTCCGATCTCTTCGGACGCCGGCCGGTGATGCTCGTCAGCATCGCCATCATGATCGTCGCAACGCTCGTCTGCATGCTCGCACCCAACATCACCGTTTTCATGATCGGGCGCGTGGCGCAGGCGGCCGTCGTTTCCGGCTTCGTGCTGGCGCGCGCCATCGTGCGTGACATGGTGCCAATGGAACAGGCGGCCTCGATGATCGGCTACGTGACCATGGGCATGTCCGTGGTGCCGATGGTGGGGCCGACGGTTGGCGGCCTGCTCAACGACATCTCCGGCTGGCAGTCCAGCTTCGCCCTCCTCTGCCTGCTCGGCATCGGCATTCTGGTGCTCGCCTGGTTCGATCTCGGAGAAACCAACCACAACAAATCGGCGAGTTTTTCCCAGCAGTTTCACGCCTGGCCGGAGCTGCTGCGCTCGCCGCTGTTCTGGGGTTATGCGCTGACCTCGACCTTCTCATCGGGCATGTTCTTTTCCTTCCTCGGCGGCGCGCCCTTTGTCGGCAGCGTGCTTTACGGGCTTGCACCGGCCATGCTCGGCCTGCAATTCTTCTTCATGGCCAGCGGCTATATGCTCGGCAACTTCATCTCCGGCCGTTATGCCAGCGAAATCGGCATCACCCGCATGATGCTGTCGGGCAATGTCATCGCCATTGCGGGCATCGTCACGACCATGGTGTTGATCTCAGCCGGGGCGGAAAGCGCCTATGCGTTTTTCGTGCCGCTTGCCCTGATCGGCGTCGGCAACGGCGTGACGCTGCCGAGCGCCAATGCCGGCATGGTCAGCGTCCAGCCGCATCTGGCAGGCTCCGCCTCCGGTCTCGGCGGCGCCATGACCATCGGCGGCGGCGCGGCATTGTCGGTGCTCGCCTCCTCGGTCCTGTCCAAAGAGGATGGAACCTGGCCGCTTCTTCTCGTGATGCTGGCGACCGGCCTTGTCGCCCTCCTCACCACCTATATCGTAAGGCTGCAGGAAAAGCGGGAATGACGGCCCCTTTTGAAATACCCGGTCTCGTGCTCGCCGGCGGGCTTTCGCGGCGCATGGGCAGCAACAAGGCGATGGTGCAGCTGGGCGATCGCCCCCTCATTTCTCATGTCATCAGCCGCATCACGCCGCAGGTCTCGGATGTCACCATTAATGCCGCCATCAGCGGCAATAACGGCTGGGCGGAGAGTTTAGGCCTGCCGATGCTGCCTGATACGCTGAACGGCCATGCCGGCCCTCTCGCAGGCGTTCTGGCAGGCATGCGCCACTTCCGCAATCGCGAGACCGCCGGCAGTCATTTTCTTACCGCGCCGGCCGACAGCCCATTTTTTCCTGACGACCTTGTGGCGCGCCTTTGCGACCACGTATCGGACCATGCGATCGTCATCGCCGCCTCCAGCGGCCAGCTTCACCCGGTTTTTGCGCTGTGGCCGGTGGCCCTCGCCGATGATCTCGAGGCGTGGCTGAAGAACGATGCGAACCGGCGCATCCGCGCCTATCTTGCCCGGCATGTCACCATCGGCGTGGCTTTCCCGCCGCTGGAAACGGCAAAGGGCAGCCTCGATCCGTTCTTCAACATCAACACGCCGGATGAACTGGCGCTGGCGCGAAGCTATCTGGAGAGCATGGAACCATGACGGTACAAAAGGTCTTTGGCATTGCCGGCTGGAAGAACTCGGGCAAAACAGGCCTTGCGGTGCGTATCGTCACCGAACTGACGGCGCGCGGCTACCGCGTCTCCACCATCAAGCACGCCCATCATGATTTCGACATCGACAAGGTCGGTGCCGATAGCTGGCGTCACCGGCAGGCCGGCGCGCACGAGGTTACCATCGTTTCCGGCACCCGTTTCGCCATCATGCATGAACTGCGCGGCGAACCGGAACCCTCCTTCGAGGATATTCTGTCCCGCCTCGCCCCCTGCGATCTGGTGCTGATCGAAGGTTACAAATATGAGCCGGTGCCGAAGATCGAGGCGCGCCGTCTGGAGGCCGCCAAGACCGAACCGCTTGCGCCGCTCGACCCGCATATCGTCGCGATTGCCGCCGATCATGAGGTGGCGGACGCCACCCTTCCCGTCTTCGATCTCGACGAGACCGCCACGATCGCAGACTTCATCGAGAAGACGGTTGGGCTGGTCAGGGGCTAGACATGTAGCGGATCGACGTGACTTGGGCTGCATCCCCACATCCGTCATACCGGCCTTGAGCCGGTATCCAGCCAGCCCAAGTCCTTGGGCTGAGGAGACTCATTCCGCCGCGCAGACGCGCGTCGACTGGATGCCGGATCAGGTCCGGCATGACGGAGGAGAAAACCGCGAGGAAACCAACACCCACTAAGCCCGTGGCACCCATTCCAGCACCTTCTCCGCACGCACCACCCCAAAAATGAAAAAGCCGGGTTCTTCACCCGGCTTCATCATTCCTTGAGACGCAATACCTATTCAAGGAAACTGGAGGGGTTCACCGGCGTCGCATCCTTGCGGACTTCGAAGTGAACCTGCGGACGCTTGGCGCTGCCGGTCATGCCTGAGGTGGCGATGGTCTGGCCGCGCTGGACCTTCTGGCCACGCTGTACGTCGAGATTGGCGGCATTGCCGTAAACCGTGACCTTGCCATCGTCGTGACGGACGAGAACCGTGTTGCCGAGCTGCTTCAGGCCGTTGCCCGCATAGATGACCACGCCGTTTTCGGCGGCCTTGATCGGCGTTCCCTCGGGAACGGAGATGTTGATGCCATCGTTGCGGCTGCCTTCGACATTGTCGCCGAAATTGTTGATGACCGCACCGCGGACCGGCCAGCGATATTTGCCGATGCCGGTGGATTCCGGTGCGATGGAGGCCATGTCGGCCTTCTTCTCGATATCGCTAACACTTGCCGTGGCTGGTGTGGCAGGCGCAGTCGGAGCGGCGGCAGCAGCGGGAGCCTTGTAGGGCTCAGGCTTGACGGATGCGGTTTCGACCGCCTTCGCCGCTTCCTTGGCGGGAACGGAAGCTGTCTTGATGGCATCCGTCGAAGCGCCCGGCATGGTGAGCGTCTGGCCGACGCGGATGCTTTCGTTGCCGAGACCGTTTGCCGTCTTCAAGGCAGCAACCGACACGCCGTTTTCGCGGGCGATCTTCGCCAGGCTATCGCCCGGCTGAACCTTGTAACCACCGGTCGGCGGCAACGGCTTGCCGCCCGGAGGCGTCAGCTTGCCGGCTTCGGAGGAAACCTTGTCACGGACGGCGGTCTGCGACGGCAGCACGGCTACGTTCCCCTCGGGGCCGCGCAGCGGGGTCGGCTGGTCGCCATTGCGGTTGAGAGCGATATTGCCGGCGGCATCCTTGGCGGCATTGCGGGCCTGGCCGAATTTCGGAATGAGGATCGACTGGCCGGCCTGCGCCGAGGATGCGGTCTTCAGACCGTTGACGCGCAGCAGTTCCTTTTCCGGAACGCCGTAACGGTTGGAGAGTGTCGCGATGCTTTCGCCGGGACGCAGGGTCACGGAGGAAGCGCCATCGGTGTGCCAGCCATTCTTGTCGGAACGTACGGTCGCGGTGGTCAGGTTGTCGGCGACGGGGGCGGCAGCCTGCTGGGCGGGCGCTGCAAGAGACGGCGCGGCCTTGGGCTGAGCGGACGGGAAAGGCTGGGCCATGGCTTCGTTGCGGGTCGACGGATCGCGGCTTGCCACGGCGGTTGGGGCCGAAAGCTCGGAACGCTGCACCGGCGAGGCCGACGCGCGGGCCGTGGAAGGCTGAACGCCGCCATAACCACCGGACTGCGGATAGGAGTTGCCGGCCATGTTCTGGTTGGCGTAACCACCCTGCGGCGCGGCAGAGGCGTAACCGCCATTCATGTCGCCCTGCGGGACCGGGACCTGCCCGTAAGCACCGCCGCCCTGACGGGCAGGAATTGACGCCGTTGTCATCCGATCCGGTCCACTGGAAAAGAGGCCGCTGAACCGCGTTGCATCCGAGCTACAGCCCGTTGCGACGCTTGCCAGCAATGCCGCTGCGAACATTTTTGCGACTGATTTTCCGATTTTAGACGAATGTCTCATACGCATGACTCGATCTACACTGACGCCAACCCGCCGCATCTAGATGCGATCCGGCACAAATTTCACTTCTTGCAAGGCCCATTTCCCGAGGTGGGGAAAACCATGCGTCGATGTTTATGATTAAAGCGCGTTAGTGTTACCACGCCGTTAAAACGTTAAGCCGCTCAGTGCTTTTTTGACACTTCGATAACCATGACGGAAACCAGATGCGTCATGTTGAGACAATAATGATATTAAAAATCAGATAGTTGCGAAAATTCAGAACATTAGGAGACAAAAATAGAATGTCTCCAAAATTTTCAATTTGTCACAAATGACGCGCAATATGGGTGCTGAGCGGCAGATAAGGCGCCTCGAACAGCTCTTCCGTCTCGAAGCGGCTACCGGTCTTGGAGAAACGCGTCATCACGCAACGGTCGCCTTCAAGAATGATCGGCGCGATCATCATGCCGCCCGAAACGATCTGCTCGGCAAAGAAGCGGGGCATGGTGGTAAAGGCGGCGGTGGAGACGATGCGATCGAAGGTTCCCTCGCCCACCAGACCGTTGCTGCCATCCGCCTGGCGGATGACGACATTGCGGATGGAGAGATCGTCCAGACAATTCTGCGCCTGCTGCACCAGCGTCTTGTAGCGCTCCAGCGAAAAGACGCGCTCCACCCGGCGTGCGATGATCGCGGTCATGAAACCGCTGCCCGTGCCGATTTCCAGCACGCGCTGGCCGGGTTTCAGCTGCAGGCGGGCGAGAATCTTCACCGCCATGTCAGCGCCTTCCATGAAGGCGCCGCAGTCGATCGGAATGGTGCGGCTGGAATAGGCGTCGGCCGCAAATTGCGGCGGCACGAATTTGGAACGCGGCGTCTGCTCGACAGCCGTCAGAAGGTCAAGGTCGGAAATCCCCTCGCCCCTTAAGCGGAGAACGAGAGCGGCAAAACCTTCCTTTTCGACCATTGCGGATTTCAATCGGCGACTCCGAATCCAAGTGCTTGCGCAACCCGATCCTTCACCGTGTAGTCCGTCAGGTCAAGCTTAAGCGGTGTGACCGAAATCTTGCCGTGCTTCAAGGCGTGAATATCCGTGCCCTCGCGGAAGGTGCCGAGGCGCTCGCCGAAGCGCAGCCAATAATAAGGAAGACCGCGACCATCCTGCCGCTCCTCCACCGTCAGGCCGAAATCGAGCTTACCCTGCCCGGTGACGGACACGCCCTGCACATCCTTTGGCGCACAATTGGGGAAATTGAGGTTGAGGAAGGTGCCGTCAGGCAGATCGACATCAATGAGCTTGCGAATGAGATCGGGCGCATAGGTTTCAGCGACTTCCCACGGCACAACGCGGCCTTCGGCGTGGCTGAACGCCTGGCTCAGCGCAAAGGAGCGCACGCCCTGCAGCGTGCCTTCGATGGCGCCGGCAATGGTGCCGGAATAGGTGACATCATCGGCCATGTTGGCGCCGGCATTGACGCCTGACAGAACGAGATCGGGTTTTTCCGGCAGAACCTCGCGAATGCCCATGATAACGCAATCGGTGGGCGTGCCGCGCAGCGCGAAATGTTTGTCGGAAACCTTACGCAGACGCAGCGGTTCGGAAAGCGTCAGCGAATGGGCAAGCCCGCTCTGGTCGGTTTCCGGCGCAACGATCCAGACATCGTCCGACAATGTGCGGGCGATACGCTCCAGCACGGCCAGACCTTCGGCGTGAATACCGTCGTCATTCGTCAGCAAAATCCGCATATTTTCCTCCGCTGCTGTATCCCGCTATGAGGACACAATGATTTCTCTCACAGAAGCACCCCCCATACCCGTCATTCCGGCCTTGAGCCGGAATCCAGTCGACGCGCATCCGCGCGGCGGGAAGAGTCTCTTCAGCCCAATGACTTGGGCTGGCTGGATACCGGCGCAAGGCCGGTAGGACGGCCGCTTAACAGACGGACAATCAGGCCGCCTTCTCGATCCGCGTCAGCCCGCCCATATAGGGCAGCAGCACGTCCGGAATTGTGACGGAACCATCGTCGTTCAGATAATTTTCGAGAACGGCGATCAGGCAGCGGCCGACGGCGGTGCCGGAACCGTTCAGCGTGTGCACGAACTTCGTCGCCTTGTCGTCCTTGCCGCGATAACGCGTATTCATGCGCCGCGCCTGGAAATCGCCGCAGACCGAGCAGGACGAAATTTCGCGATAGGTATTCTGGCCGGGCAGCCACACTTCCAGATCGTAGGTCTTGCGGGCGCTGAAGCCCATGTCGCCCGTGCAGAGCGTCATGGTGCGGAAATGCAGGCCAAGCCGCTTCAGAACTTCTTCGGCGCAGGCCGTCATGCGCTCATGCTCGGCAACGGCGCTTTCCGCATCGGTGATGGAGACGAGCTCACATTTCCAGAACTGATGCTGGCGCAGCATGCCGCGCGTGTCGCGACCGGCCGAGCCCGCTTCCGAACGGAAGGACGGCGTCAGCGCGGTGAAGCGCAGCGGCAGCTTCTCCTGATCGAGAATTTCGCCGGACACGAGGTTGGTCAGCGTCACCTCCGCCGTCGGGATCAGCCAGCGGCCATCCGTGGTCTTGAACAGGTCCTCGGAGAATTTGGGCAATTGCCCGGTGCCGAACATCGCCTCGTCGCGCACCATCAGCGGCGAGGAGACTTCGGTATAGCCATGTTCGCTGGTGTGCAGGTCGATCATGAACTGGCCGAGCGCTCGCTCCAGACGCGCCAGCTGGCTGGTCAGCACGGTGAAACGTGCGCCGGAAAGCTTGGCGGCACGCTCGAAATCCATATAGCCGAGCGCTTCGCCAATCTCGAAGTGCTCCTTTGCCTCATGGTTCCAGCCGGGCTTCTGGCCGACCACACGGGCGACCACATTGTCATGCTCGTCCTTGCCGTCGGGCACATCGTCGAAAGGTATGTTGGGCAGGCGCGACAGCGCGTCGTTCAGCTCGGCGGTGACCTGACGGTCCTCCTCCTCGGCGCGCGGCATGTTGTCCTTGAGGTCGGCGACTTCGGCCTTGAGCTTTTCAGCAAGCTCCATGTTCTTCTGCGCCATGGCGGCGCCGATCTCCTTGGAGGCGGCATTGCGGCGCGACTGCATGTCCTGCAGGGACTGGATGACGGAACGGCGCTTTTCATCGAGCGCGATCAGGCCGCTGGCGGCAGGCTCCGCGCCGCGGCGCGCAAGCGCCGCATCAAAGGCTTCGGGGTTTTCGCGTATCCATTTAATGTCGTGCATCGTCGTTCCAGACCGTTGTTGCATTGCCCGTGTTTTACAGCAAAACGCCGGGCATGAACCCGGCGCGAGGAGATTTTCAGAGCGGCGAGACCTTCAGGAAAATCAGGTCTCCTCCAGCTCCGTGCTTGCGGATTCCGCAGCGCGCTTCCTCTCCACGAGTCGAGCCATGTAGATGGAAATCTCGTAGAGAATGATCGCAGGCAGTGCAAGACCGATCTGGGACATGGGATCGGGCGGCGTCAGCACGGCGGCAACCACAAAGGCCATGACGATGGCGAACTTGCGCTTTTCCCTGAGCCAGTCGCTGGTCAGAAGACCGACGCGCGCCAGAAGCGTGGTGACGACGGGCAGCTGGAACACCAGACCGAAGGACAGCACCAGCGTCATGATGAGGCTCAGATATTCCGACACCTTCGGCATCAGTGAAATCGCGACTTCGCCATCTTCCGGCAATTGCTGCATGGCGAGGAAGAACCACATGACCATAGGCGTGAAGAAGAAATAGACGAGCGCCGCACCGATAAGGAACAGGATCGGGGAAGCGATGAGGAATGGCAGGAAGGCGGCGCGCTCGTTCTTGTAGAGACCGGGCGCCACGAATTTGTAAAGCTGCGAGGCGATCACCGGGAAGGAGATCACCATGGCGCCGAACATCGCAACCTTGATCTGCGTGAAGAAGAATTCCTGCGGCGCAGTATAGATCAGTGACGATTTCGTCACATCCAGCCCCGCCCAGAGCACTGCCCACTTATAGGGAATGACAAGCAGGTTGAAGAGATGTTTGGCAACGGCGAAGCAGCCGATGAAGGCAATGAAGAACGCGCCGAGCGCCCAGATCAGCCGCGTGCGCAACTCCATGAGATGCTCAATAAGCGGCTGCGGCTTATCCTCGATGTCCCCGCTCATGCTTCATCCTTTGTGGGCTTTGCAGCCTTGGTTTTTGCCGTCTTCGCCGGCTTGGCATCTGCCACCGCCGCCTTGTCTGCGGAAGACTTCCGGACGGCCGCCTTTTTGGCGACGGTCTTCACGGCGGGCTTCGAGGCGGCGGGCTCACTGGTTTTCACGGTGACGGCGGTTTCGGGCGCTGCGGCAACCTTGCTCCGGGCTGCACGTTTCGGCTTGGCGGCAACCGCTTCGGCCTCAACAGTCGCAATAGATTTCGCCCGCGCGCGCTTCGGCTTCTCCTCCGCAGCGACGGCCGCGGCAACCGGCGCAGCGGGTGCGGCTACAACAGGCGGCGCATCCGGCAGCTTCATTTCAGGCTCAGGCACGCTGACCAGCGGCGCGACCGGCTCGCTTGTCGCCGGCGCCGGCGTGGACGAAAGGCCATCCGGCGCAGCCGTCGCCTTCTGAAGATCGGACTTGATCTCGTTGCCGAGCTGGCGAAGCGGGTTCATCGCATCGCGCAGCGAGTTGGTGGGGTTGAGATTGCGGACATCGGAGATCGTCTGGCGCACATCGTCCATGTCGGCCTCTTTGAGCGCCTCATCGAACTGCGTGCGGAAGTCCCCCGCCATCTTGCGAAGGCCGGCCATCGTTTTGCCGAAGGCGCGGATCATGGGCGGCAAGTCTTTCGGTCCGACGACCACGATCAAAACGACCGCAATCACCAGAAGCTCGCTCCAGCCGATATCAAACATCAATATGCTCCCGAGACCCTAACGCCCGTCAGTCTCACACCAAGCGGCAAGGCCGCTTACTTGATCTCGTCAGCCTTGTGGTCGACGGTCTTCGTGTTGGCATCGGCCGGCGGCGGCGTCTGGTCTTCGTCAGCCATGCCCTTCTTGAAGCTCTTGATGCCCTTTGCAACATCACCCATCAATTCCGGAATCTTGCCGCGTCCGAAGAGGACGAGAACGATCACCAGCACGATGAGCCAATGCCACACACTAAAAGAACCCATAACTGAAACTCCTGAATTTCGCTTTCAGACGATGTAAGACGTTTGAAAGGCTTTTTCAAACGACAAATCGTCGCTTCAACAGCGAGTGCGCATAAAGTTTTCGTGGCCGCGCCAACAGGATGGCGATATCAATCGTCGCCATCGCCGCCGCCAGGCGCAAGCAGGCCCAGTTCCTCAAGATCAAGCTGCGTGATCGGGTCTTCGTCCTCACGCAATTCGTCGCTCATCATCGGCAGAGGCACGCCGAAATTGGAGGGAATGCGGCCGGAAAGCAGCCCTGCGCCCTTCAATTCCTCAAGGCCCGGCAGATCGCGCAGTTCCTCAAGGCCGAAATGGTCGAGAAACTCCACCGTGGTGCCGATCGTCACGGGCCGGCCGGGTGTACGCCTGCGGCCACGGAACCTGACCCAGCCCGCCTCCATCAGCACATCAAGCGTGCCGCGCGAGGTCTGAACACCGCGGATTTCCTCGATTTCGGCGCGTGTCACCGGTTGATGATATGCGATAATCGCAAGAACTTCCAGCGCCGCGCGCGACAGCTTCTTCGGCTCCTTCTCCTCGGCGCGGATGACGAAAGAAAGATCACCGGCGGTGCGAAAAGCCCATTGCCCGCCCACCTGCACGAGATTGACGCCCCGCTCCGCATAGAGAACCTTGAGACGCTGCAGAATGGCGACGACATCCATGCCGCGCGGCAGGCGCTCGGCGATGAAACCGACAGAAACCGGCTCGGACGAGGCGAAGACCAAAGCCTCGGCGATCCGCTCGGCCTCCTTCACCTGCCGTTCGGAAAACACCGTCTGTTCGGGCTCGGCCCCATCTGCCGCAATGGTGGCCTCGGCGGTCTCATCGTCATTCATCATTATCAGTCCTTTCGGCATTCACGGCACGGTCGTCCCTTGCGCCGCGGCGCATATAGATGGGCTGGAAAGCACCGTCCTGCCGGATTTGCAGCGAGCCCTCGCGCACCAGCTCCAGCGAAGCGGCAAAGGCGCTGGCAATCGCCGTCACGCGCATGGCCGGATCGGGCACATATTGCAGCAGATATTGATCGAGCACGGTCCATTCCCCGACATCGCCAAGGAGGTGGGTCAGAAGCTCGCGCGCCTCGACAAGCGACCAGACCTGCCGTTTTTCAATCGTGACCTGGGTAATCGCCTGACGCTGCCGCAGATTGGCATAGGCGCTGAGCAGATCGTAAAGATTGGCCTCATAGGCCGAGCGGTTGATATGCGGAATATGCTCCGGCGCGCCACGGGCAAAAACATCGCGGCCGAGCTGGGCGCGGTTGACGAGGCGTTCCGCCGCCTCGCGCATCGCCTCCAGGCGTTTCAGCCGGAAGGCCAGCGTCGCGGCCATTTCCTCGCCCGAGGGGCCTTCATCTTTGGATTGCTGCGGAATGAGGAGCTTGGATTTGAGGAAGGCGAGCCACGCCGCCATCACGAGATAATCGGCCGCCAGCTCGATGCGCACGCGGCGCGCACTTTCCACGAATTGCAGATATTGTTCGGCGAGCGCCAGCACCGAAATGCGCGCCAGATCGACCTTCTGCGTGCGGGCAAGATGCAGGAGAAGATCGAGCGGGCCTTCAAAACCCGCGACATCGATGACCAGCCCGGCCTCACCCGTCAACCGCTCCGGCGTCACATCCTGCCAGAGCTTGTCCATCGGCGTTGAATTGCGAGACTTGTCTGCGGCCATTGTTCCATCCGCCGGGCGTCCGGCCTTGATCCCGAGTGAGCGGCCGCCCCCAAGATCGTCAGGAAACGGCCCACATGGCGTTGAATTCGGCTCTCAGTTCCGCTTCGTCGGACGGGTCCGCAGTCGGGAAACCCGCTTCAACTGCCCGCACCCGCTCCAGCGAGCGGCCGGAAAGAACGGGAACCTCCTTCACGACTTCAAGCATTTCACCCATCACGCCGTTGCAATGCAAGACTATATCGCAGCCACCCGCAACAATATTCGCAGCCCGCTCGCCCAGCGTACCCTTCAACGCGTTCATGGAACTGTCGTCGGACATCAGCAGGCCATCAAAGCCGATACGACCGCGAATGATCTCCTCGATGACCTTCGGCGAGGTCGTAGCAGGCCGTTCGCGGTCGACGGCATTGAATACCAGATGCGCGCTCATCGCCATCAATTCGTGGTTCAGCGCCCGGAACGGCACAAAATCATGGGCGTCCAGCTCATCGAGCGGTACATCGACGACAGGCAGTTCATGATGCGAATCCACCATGCCGCGACCGTGACCCGGCATATGTTTCATGACAGGCAGCATGCCGCCCGCCTTCAGGCCATCGGCGGCCGCCTGCCCCATCTCGGCCACCATGGTCGGCGTGTAGCCATAGGCGCGGTTGCCGATGACGTTGCTGGCGCCTTCCACCGGCACGTCAAGCACCGGCAGGCAATCGACATTGATACCGAATTTCATGAGGTCGAAGGCATGCAGGCGCGACATCAGCCAGGCGGCACGCAGACCCGCCCCCCGGTCGCGCTCATAGATTTCACCGAGAATGCGGGCATTCGGATAGGCCTGCAGGATCGGCGGCTTGATGCGCTGAACACGCCCACCCTCCTGATCGATCAGAACCGGCGCGTCTGGCCGCCCGACGGCGTCGCGCATGGCGGCGACGAGATCGGTGATCTGCTGCGGCTCGCCGATATTGCGCCCGAACAGGATGAAGCCCCAGGGCTGTTCATCGCGGTAAAGGGCAATCTCGTCGGCGGTCAGCGAAAGCCCGCTGCATCCGAGGATCATAGCTTTGCAATCAGTCATGATGTCACGCTCTCAGGGAAGATAGGGGTAAGGGTAAGGAGACTGCGCCATCGGGACTGCGAAAATCGTCCGATAACCTCTCCGCCGTCATCCTCGGGCTTGATCCAAGAATCCATCGCTCCGGGTTGTGGATCCTCGGGTCAAGCCCGAGGATGACGCAGAGTGTGATGGAAGGTCCAAATACTCTAAGGGCTGCCTCATGCGGCAGCCCCAATCTTTCTACGCCGGATCAGCCTCTATCAGCGCGCTACCAGGCAGCTGCCGCCGGCTGAGCGGAACTTTTCGCACAGCGCCACGGCTTCGTTCTTGTCACCCGCCGGAATGCGGACGCGGTAGAACGTGCCCTTGCCGGCGATTTCGGCGGCCTTGATGTCGACGCCACGTCCACCGATGACCGAGCCGAACTTGGCCGACATGTTCTGGTAGGACTTCTGGGCTTCCGCCTGGCTCGGCAGCGAGGCGATCTGGATGTAGTAGCCACCGGCAGAAGGCGTGCTGGTCGCTGCCGGGGTCGCGGCTGCCGTCTGCTGTTGCGCGGCCTGCGGCTGTGCCGGAGCGGTCGCGGGGCGCACATTGCCCTGGTTGGTCACCGTTGCCACCACATTGGCAGGCTGCGAGGACGGACGTGCCGCTGGAAGCGGTGCTGCCGACTGCGCTGCCGGCTTGGCGGCGGCGGCAGGTGTGTTGGCCTGCGGCTGAGCCTGCTCCGGCGCGACCGGAACCCGCGATGCGGCGATGACGGCGGGAGCGCCCTCACCGGGCTTCGCGGTCTGCGGCGCTGCAAGCTCCTCGACCTTGTCGGCCTTCGGCGGCTGGGCTGCAGGTACCTCGACCTCCTGGGCAACCAGCGTGCCATCAGGCTTGACGATCATGGTGCGGACCTTGCGCGGCGAAACGCCGGTTGCAGCCGAACCTTCGTTCTGTGCGGCCTTTTCTTCCGGCGAAAGCAGACGCGGATCCTCGGTCTCGCCAACCGGCGTGCCGGCGGCTTCCATATCCGCGTCGTTTTCGCCTTCAAGCGGCAGTTGTTCGGGGATCAGCGTGCGCTGAACCACATCCACCGGCTGCTCGTTGCTGGAAATCAGCGCCGGCTGCTTCGGATCGGCAGCGCTGCCGCCGGCCACGCGGTCATAAACCGCCTTGTCCTGATTTGGCACGACGCGACCGCCCGGATTTTCCGGCACGACCTTCATCGGGTCATTGTCGGCGGAGATGATGACAGGTGCGCCATTGGAGCCCGTGCTGGACGAGCCGCCGGAAACCAGCGCGTAAACGCCGCCACCGATCAGCACCAGACCGATTGCGGCTGCAACCGGCATGATCCAGCGGCGACCGCCGCGTTCATCCTCGTCACGATAAGCCGCCGGATGCTCCACATAGGTATTCTCGGCGTCGCGGGACGCGTTGCCACGGGAAGCCGCAGCCTCCTGCATGGAACGACGGAAATCCTCTTCCAGCGCCCGTTCGAATTCATCGGCCTCTTCCGGAGCCTGAACAGGACGCGCCTGGGCGGCGCCGCGATTTTCCGCATGTTTGTGACGGTCGAGACCACCGGCGACAGCAGGCGCAAACAGCGTCGCTAGCTCGGTATCGATATCGAGATCTTCTTCGTGACGGCGCGCGGCCGGCTTGGGTTCAAAAACCCCGACCGGCAGTTCCGGCACATCCATTTCTATGATGGTTTCCGGATGTTCTTCCGTCTCGCCGATCTGCGAAGGATCGAAAGGCAGGCTTTCCAGCGTCTGCGGTGCGGCCGGCTGCGGTGCTGCAGCAGCGGGACGCGGCTGAACAGCAGCAGCAGCGACCGGTGCGGCAACGGCAACGGGAGCCGGGCGCGGCTGCGGCGCGGGCTGTTCTCTCACGGGCTGCGGCGCGACGGCAGCAACGGCAACCGGAGCGGCCGGCTGCTGGCGAACGGGTTGCGGCGCGGGCGCAGGTGCAACCTCCGCCTCGGCGATTTCAGACAAATCCAGATCAAGATCGAGATCGTCGAGCGCGAGCTCGAAATCATCATCGTTGAAGCCAGCGAAATCCGTGAAATCCAACTCTTCGACGGGTGCTGCGGGCGCAGCAGCGACAATCGGCGCTGCCTTCACCGGCGCGGCGGCGACCACGGGCAGCTCCACTTCCGCAGCCTGCGCAGCGGGAACGTCCTGCACGAGCGGTGTTTCGCCGCGACCGGGAATGGAATATTTCGCGACGTCGTAAATCAGCTCGTCCATCGGCGAGAGATGTTTCGATGCCGGCTTCTCGGCAACCTCAAACGCCAGAGGCTCCGCGGCAGGCGTGAAGGTCTCGGCAACCGGCGGTGCAAAGGACGGAGCGGTGTCTTCCGCCTGAACGAAGGCAGGTGCGGGAGCGACTTCAACCTGCGGCTCGATACGGGCTGCAGCAGGCTGCTGCTCGGAACGCGGCTCAACCCGCTTCGGATCGACAGCCGAAACATCCCGGCGCGCGCCGAAATTGGCAAGCGGCAGCCGCAGGCTGGAGAATTCCAGCGAAGACCGGCCGCCATGCGACGGCGGACGCACGGAAATCGGTGCGGGCGCTTCCTCGGCGACAGCTATTTCCACCTCATCGGCGAGATCGAAAGCCTGCGGCTCCGGCGCATAGGTCTGAACATTGCGCGAAACATCGGCCGGGAGCTCCGGCATGGCGTGCCATTCGGGTTGCACGGGCTCAGCGGCCTGCGGCTCTTCCCATGCCACCTGCTGGGCGGCCGGCTGATAAACCATCGGCTCGGCGGGACGCGACTGGCGCGAATGCACATCGAAAACTTCGGCCACCGCGCCGGCATCATCACGGAAATCCGCGCGAATATCCTGGGTGGTCGTTTCGACGTAGTTGTGAATATAGGCCTGATCGATTTCCGGAAGCGGCTCTTCCCTCACCTCTGGCGAAGATGCGGCCACGGGCGCTGGTTCAGCCACCGGCGCAAGCTCCGGCTCGCGGCGGGCGAAAACGGATTCGACACGCTGCATGAAATCGTTGGGGTGGATGCCCGCACGAACATCGTTTGCCGGATCAAGAACGACCGGATCGGCGTGCGGCGCATCGTAAACCTCGAACTCCCGAAGCAGCTCGTCTTCGAGGTTGAATTCGGGTTCGCGGCGGGTTGCCGGTGAGGCAGCGCGTGGCGCAGCTTCGGAACCCGCATGCGAAGGACGATCTTCGAAGCCGACGATACGTGCCAGCTCTGCCAGAGGATCGTTGTCAGCGAAGCCTTCGGACCGGGTGTCCCGGTTATACGCGACATTTTTTTCGACCATTACGTGTTCCACCATCTACGCATTGCAGCTCTTGCCAGCGTATTGTGAGCAAATAATGGTGATATGTTATCGCATTTCAGCAGGTGCGTCCGCTCCTAAAAGCGTAAGGCCGGACCTCAAAACATTTGCGACAGCATTCACCAGCCCAAGTCTGGCAATGCTCAATTCTCGGTTTTTATCGTTAATAAAACGTAATTCCGGCTGGTCTTTACCCTTGTTCCAGTGTCCATGGAAGGAACTGGCGAGATCATAGAGGTAAAAAGCAAGCCGGTGCGGCTCATGCGAAAGGGCTGCGGATTCGATCAGGCGCGGATATTCGGCGAGCTTTGCAACAAGCTGCAACTCATTGATATCACTGATCAAAGCGACAGATGCCGCCATCTCTTCCGCAGAGGGAGCAAGCCCCGGAAACGCTTCCTGCGCCTGCCGGAAGATCGACATTGAGCGGGCGTGCGCATATTGCACGTAAAAAACCGGATTATCCTTCGATTGTTCGGTCACTTTCGCGAAATCGAAGTCCAGCGGCTCGGAATTCTTCCGATAAAGCATCATGAATCGCACGGGATCGCGACCCACTTCGTCGACAACATCGCGCAGCGTGACGAAGTCGCCGGAGCGTTTCGACATCTTCACCGGCTCGCCGTCACGGAACAGCTTGACGAGCTGGCACAGAAGAACCGTCAGCTTCGACTTGCCCTCGGAGACGGCGCGCGCAACGGCTTCAAGACGCTTGACGTAACCGCCGTGGTCAGCACCGAGCACATAGATCATCTCGGAGAAACCGCGATCGAACTTGTTCTTGAAATAGGCAACGTCGGCGGCAAAATAGGTGTAGGAACCGTCCGACTTCATCAGCGCGCGGTCCATATCGTCGCCCACTTCCGTGGAGCGGAACAGCGTCTGTTCGCGGTCTTCCCAGTCCTCAGGCAATTCGCCCTTCGGCGGCGGCAGGGTGCCCTTGTAGACATGGCCCTTGAAGGTGAGGTCGTTGATGGCCGAGAGAATCGGACCGCCATTGCCCTCATGCAGCGTGCGCTCCGAGAAGAACACGTCGTGCCGGACGTTGAGCAGGGCAAGATCCTCGCGGATCATCACCATCATCGCGTCGATCGCCTTGTCCTTTACGATCGGCAGCCATTTTTCCTCGGGCATGGCGCGCAGCTTGATGCCATATTCATCCGCCAGCGCCTGGCCGACGGGAACGAGATAGTCACCGGGGTAGAGACCGGACGGAATGGTGCCGATATGTTCACCAAGCGCCTCGCGGTAACGCAGGAACACCGAACGGGCCAGCACATCGATCTGCGAGCCGGCATCGTTGATGTAATATTCCTTGGTAACGCCGTAACCCGCAAAAGCGAGCAGGTTCGCCAGCGTGTCGCCGACAACGGCGCCACGGCAATGGCCGACATGCATCGGGCCGGTCGGGTTGGCGGAGACATATTCGACGTTGATCTTCTGGCCAGCACCGACGGTGGAGCGGCCGAAATCGATGCCCTGACTGATCATATCGGCCAGAAGACGCTGCCAGTAACCGACCGAAACCTTGAGATTGATGAAGCCCGGACCGGCGACATTGACGCTGTCGACATCGCCATCCGCCTGAAGGGCGGGCACGATGAGTTCGGCAAGCGCGCGCGGATTGGTGCCGAGCGGCTTCGCCAGCACCATGGCGGCATTGGTTGCTACATCGCCGTGGCTCAGATCACGCGGGGATTCGACCGTAACTCGACTGAAATCGACCTTTTCGCGGTTCTCTTTCACGAGATCGAGGGTCTCGAGCGCGTTTTTGATCCTGGTATCGAAATCAGCAAAAATGTTCATCGTTCCAACCTGCGCGAAGGGCTTCTGTTTATGTCCGGCCATCATAACCGGGTCGGCTCCGCGATTGCCCGCTGCCCTATCTCAAATCGGGGGTGTGGTCAAACAGACGCTGGTGGGCGCGCAGTGCATAACTGTCGGTCATGCCGGCCAGATAGTCGCCCACATGCCGGGCTTTTGCGGCCACGCTCATGCCGGAAATGCTGTCCACCCAGTAGTGGCTCTGCATTTCCGCCGGCGTTTCCATATAACGGTGGAAAAGATCGGTAACGATCTGTGTCGCGCCGGCGCGGATGCGCATGATTTCCGGATGCCGGTAGATATGGCCAAACAGCAGCTTCTTGATCTGCCGGTCGGTCTCGGCCATCTCAGGCGAGAAGGTCGCAACGGTGAAATCGGCGGCGCGGATATCGGCGGCGCTTCGCGGTTTCAGGCGGGCAAGATTCTGCTGCGCCACACCGATCACATCCTCGACCATATGGGTGATCTGCCGGCGCATGATCTCATTGGCGAAACGCTCCTTGTCGAGTACGGGATATTTCGCCCGCACCTGCGCCATCAGGCCGCTCAGGAAAGGCACCTCCTCCAGCATCTCGAAGGTGAGATAACCGGCGCGCAGGCCGTCATCGATGTCGTGGGTATTATAGGCGATGTCATCGGCAATCGCCGCCACCTGCGCCTCGAGGCTCGCATAGCTGCCGATTTCCAGATCCTGCAGCTCGCAATATTCGAGGATGGGCAGCGGAACCGGTCCCTTGATCCCCCCGCCCTTGGCATTGACCAGCGGGCCGTTGTGCTTGACGAGACCCTCGAGCGTTTCCCATGTGAGGTTGATACCGTCATATTCGGCGTAGCGGCGCTCCAGCTTGGTGACGATGCGCAGCGATTGCGCATTGTGGTCGAAACCACCATAGGGCAACAGCACGGCATCCAGCGCGTCTTCGCCGGTATGACCGAAAGGCGTGTGGCCGAAATCATGCACCAGCGCCACGCCCTCAGCCAGATCCTCGTCCAGCTTCAGCGCGCGGGCAAGCGCTCGCGCAATCTGCGCGACTTCGATGGTGTGGGTGAGACGCGTGCGATAATGGTCGCCGTCAGGGCTGATGAAGACCTGCGTCTTGTGCTTCAGGCGGCGAAAAGCTGTCGTGTGGACGATGCGGTCACGGTCGCGCTGGAATTCGGAACGCGTCAGGCTTCCCTCTTCCGGAAAAAGACGTCCGCGCGTGGTCCATGGATCAGAGGCGAAAACCGCCCTCTCGCCGCTTCCGAAACCCAATGCGCGCTGGTCTATGATCATGCATCCACCTGTTGTCTTCTCTGGCCGGCACTTCCTTTGGTCTCGGCCATTGACCTTTTCATTCACCCTTCATACCTATCGCAGAGGTCAGCGCAAAGCATCATCGCCGCGCTGACCGCCTTCACACAGGCTATAGACCGGTAATTTGACCGGTTTATAATGGTGACAACGAGATTATTGCTCTCCGGTTCTTGACCCCGGCAGGAGAAACGACATGGAAAACAGCGACATTACCCTTTCGGAAGCAGCGGCGAAGCGAATCGCCCAGATCGTCGCGGCCGACGCCGGCAAACAGGCGCTGCGCGTTTCGGTGGAAGGCGGCGGCTGCTCGGGCTTCTCCTACAAGTTCGATCTGGCCGAAGACAAAGCCGATGACGACATCGTGATTGCGCGCGGCGACGCCAAGGTGCTGATCGACAGCCTGTCGGTTGTCTATATGGCCGGCTCCGAAATCGACTTTGTGGACAATCTGCTCGGCCAATCCTTCCAGATCAAGAACCCCAATGCCGTAGCAAGCTGCGGCTGTGGCACGAGCTTCTCGATTTGAGTGGGAAATACCGGCGCGCAATCCGCACGCCAGCCACCAAGCTTTGAAATAACTCGCATCTCTCTCCTCCCCTCATTCCTGTGCCTGTCGCAGGAGGCCGGTCGACGCACGTCTGTGCGGCGGGAAGTGTCCTTCACCCCAAGGACTTGGATTGGCTGGATTCCTGTGCCAAGCACAGGAATGAGGGAGGAAAAAACGCAGCGATGCCGCCCGCCCGGCGTCTTTCCACCACATCCGCACGGCCATTTCCCAAAAACGGTGGCAATCGATTTTGCATCGGGTAAAAGTACCCTCACAAAAGGGAAACTCCGATGAAGATTGCCACCTGGAACATCAATGGCGTCAAGGCGCGTATCGAAAACCTCTGCCAGTGGCTGAAGGATTCATCGCCTGATATCGTCTGCCTTCAGGAAATCAAATCGGTCGATGAGGGTTTTCCCCGGCTTGAGCTGGAAGCGCTCGGCTATCACGTCGAGACTCACGGCCAGAAGGGCTTCAATGGCGTCGCGCTGCTCTCGAAGGTAAAGCCCGACGAGGTCAATCGCGGCCTGCCGGGTGACGATGCCGATGAACAGGCGCGTTTCATCGAAGGCGTGTTTTCCGTGGAAGGCGGCGCGATCCGCGTCTGCTCGCTTTACCTGCCGAACGGCAATCCGCCTGACGATCCGGTCAAATATCCCTACAAGCTTGCCTGGATGGAGCGGCTGCGGCGTTTTGCCGAAGATCGCCTCGCGCTCGAGGAACCTCTCATTCTGGCCGGCGACTACAACGTCATTCCCGAGCCCTTCGATTGCCACGACCCACGCGTGTGGGAAGGCGACGCATTGTTCCTGCCAAAGACCCGCGCAGCCTTCCGCAAGCTGGAGAATCTGGGCTTCACCGATGCCGCGCGGGCGACGACGGATGAAGCAGGACTTTATTCCTTCTGGGATTATCAGGCCGGCGCATGGCCGAAAAACAACGGCATCCGCATCGATCATCTGATGTTGTCGGCGGAAGCTGCCGACAGGCTGCAATCCGTCAGCATCGAAAAACATGTGCGGGCCTGGGAAAAACCGTCCGACCATGTGCCGGTCTGCGGTTATTTCGCGTTCAGTCCCGCCGGCTGACGACCGGCCCTCTTCAGGCGGAAAAAGCCGCCCTGATCGCCATTCTCAATCCGGATCGTTGAACTGCATGTTCTGCGCCATGGCGATTGCCGCGCGGCGATCATTCTCGCCGGCGAGCGAAAAAGCCTGCTCCTGCAGGTTCTGTATCCAGGTGCAGTCCGCCGCCGTGCATTTGTCGAGCGCGGCCGTCATGAAGGCCAGCCCCTGCGTCGTCTGGCCTTCCTGGAAGATCAGGTTGCCGAAGATCGACATGGCGCCGGCATGGCCGTGCTTGCGGGCCTGGTTGAGCCACTTCTTGGCCTGCTGCACATCAGCGCGGCCGCCCTCGCCGGCGAGAATCATCTCCGCCAGACGGAACTGCGCTTCAGCAACACCAAAGGTGGAGGCCACCTGGAAATAAAGCTGGCGGGCCTGCGAAAGGTCCATTTTGACAGGGCTGCCGGGAATGCCGTGACGGTAATAATCGGCGAGAGAAAGCAGCGCATTGACGAAGAAGCCGGTATCTTCCGAACCCGGCTCGACGCCCTGATTGGCGATTTCGCTGTAGATCTTGAAAGCCTCGAAGTCGTTCTTGGCGACGCCGTCGCCATAGGCGTACATATTGGCCAGCGCCCAGCGCGAGCCGGTATGACCCTTTTCAGCCGCGTAGCGATAGGCCTCGACGGCTTCACCCTTGTTACCGTTCTTGTAGGCTTTGAAGCCGAACTTGAACAGGTCGAAGGGGCCGGATTCCTTGGTCACGCCCGCATTGATGTCAAAAGCCGCAGCAGGCATTGCGAGCGACGCAAGCAACATGCCCATGAGGAGCGGCTTTAAAACGTTGGCTTCACATTTCAGCATTTCAGCGAACTTCTCTCACTCTTCCCGGCATATAGCCAATACTTGCGGAATACTGCAAAGCCGAACCCGCCGGGTCGCGATTTTTCGAACACACTGCGTCTTTCCGGCAGCACTTTCCAGCGCACCACCGGTGGTCATCTGCGGCAATTGCCCTCATTTTCCAGTGAGACAGATATAGGCATAATTTCCGGCAATATAACGGCATTTCACCGTCCACCGGTCAGCGCCAAACAAGAAAGCCGGACCCAATTCCCGTATTACTTGCTTAAACCCTGAATCCAAACCCGTTTTCACTTTCCGGCCTTGCGCACCACCACATCAAACGCCTGCATGTTCTTTCATTCCCGCGTCCCTAAACATAAGCCAAGCACCCTGTTTGTGGCGGGAAATGGACAGATATGCTCACATTCCAACGCGACCACACGCTTGCAGAAAAGTGTTGCCAAATCGTCACAAAACTTTCGGGCTAGAAAATTTTATCGAGCAGGAATCATAGTCGCGCATGAAAAAAGGCCCGGTTGGTAAACCGGACCTTTATTTTAGCATCTGTGGAAGGATGGTATCAGAACTTGACCTTCACGCCGGTCGAGATTGCTGCGACGAGGTCGTTACCGAAGTCGTAGCCTGCCTCGTTGCCGCAGGTGAAGCCTGCGCCGCACGGTCCGCCATTGATGGACGAGCTACCCGAGGTGAGAAGGCCGAGAGCACCGGCAATCTTGAACTCGATGTTCTTGTTCGGGGAGTAGACGATCTGCGTACCCAGCGTCCAGGTATCGGTCTGGGTGCCGATGACGGTCGATGTACCGCGATCCCAGGTCAGGCTTACAGCACCGCTCCACTGTTCGTTGAACTTGTGACCAACGCCGCCGGAAATCGTCCAGCCGTCGCGATAGAACAGGTCGAGCGTATTCAGCGTGTCTGCGCCACTCGGAACGCAGGGAGACGTGCCGACCGCGCAGAAAGGAATGACCTGAATCTGGCTCCAGTCCGTCCACTTGACCGAACCGAAAGCAAGCCAGTCCGGCGCAATACCGGATTGCACCTTGAGCTCGATACTGTCTGGCATGGAAACAGAGCCATAGATCGGCACGAGCTTGCCGCCGTATTTTGCAAGCGTGGGAGATATGGACGGCGGCGTCTGCGGGATCGCCCTGACGTCGGCGAAACCGGTCAGGTCGTGATCGACGGCGCTGTTGTAAACGAGGCTCGCACGGAACGCGATCTCGGGAATCTCATAGGCCATGCCGGCGCGCCAGCCCCAGCCGTCACCTTCCATCTCAAGTTTGCCGACGCCGCTGAAGCTGGACCAGGCCGGATTGAGGCCCAGAACGGCCGGGCCGAGAACCTGACGGTATTTATAACCGCTCAATTCCTGATAGAAGCCGCCGCCGATGATCGAGAAGTCACCCTTGCCAAGATCGAACTTCACCCGGCAGGTGGTGGCGTAATTGTGCGACTTGACCTTGGTTTCGATATTGTAGCTCGATCCCTGCCAGATGCCGGGATTGAGATGCGCGCCCCATGGCTGCGAATAGTCGAACATGCAGTCGCCGAAATCGCCGATTGCCGCCTTGGCGCCGACGCGGGTCGACCAGAAGTTTTCAGAGTCATCTGCGCTTCTTGACCAGGCCGCAGGCAAAGGACCGCTCTTCAGCGGATTGTCCCGCGCATTCTCCACCTTGCGCTGCGGCGCGACAAAGGTCGCGGAACTGTCGAGAACATAATCGGACGGATCGAACAGCAGGTCGATATTGTAACCACCGCGCTCAAGGCCACCCGCCAGTGAAGGCGTTACCGCCGCGATGCTGACTGCGAAACATACCGCGCCGCGAAAAATTGCAGTTTTTGCCATCTCTCTCCCCAATCAAGGCAATGTGATCATCAAAAGAGTGAAGCGCTTCGCAGCAAATGACAATCTGCCGCACACTGGCACAGTTCTGCGACACTTCTCCATTTTTTACGTAAGAATTTGATGTCGATCCCCTTGCATAGTCATTTTAGGTTATTTTTCTAATCCAATTGAAGCAATCCGACATAAAATGAAACAAATTCCCACTTGAGACAGGAATTGTCTCCAAATAACCACACTCACGGGTTTCCCGAGGAAACGCGCTTATCAGGCCGTTTTTGTTGGCTTTTTTAACTGTTCGGACAGTTTCTTGCTGAAAATGGCGTGAAATAATCGCTCATTCGAGCGCACATGATTCGCCATTGCAGTGCAGCAATCAATCGAGACGACTTGTTACGCCAAAGCAAAAAAACGCCCCGTTTCAAACGGGGCGTTTTTGTTTCTCCAAAGCCGTAAGCGGTATTACCCCGCTTCGCTGACCCGTGTGAGCGCCGTTCTCAGGCTTGCAAGCTGCACTTCCAGCTCGGCCTTGCGCTCGCGCTCGGCAGCAACCACTTCCGGATCGGCATTGGCCACGAATTTTTCGTTCGACAGCTTTTTGTCGATGCGCTCCATTTCCGCATCCACCTTGCCGATCGCCTTTTCGAGACGGGTCTGCTCAGCCGCGAGATCAACGAGGTTGCCGAGCGGCAGGCAGACCGTCGCCTCGCCAACGATGATCTGCGCGGAACCCTTCGGCGCAACCTCGGCGGCACGGATTTCATCCGCCCGTGCTAAGCGCCGGATGGCGGCGGCGTGGCGGTCGAGCCGCGCTTCGGTGGAGGTATTGGCGCCGACGACCACAAGCGAGGCGGTGGCGCCCGGCGGCACATTCATTTCGGCGCGCGCGGAGCGGATGCCGGAAACGAGATCGATCAGCCAGTTGATTTCCGCAGCTGCGGCATCATCGCGGAACTCCGGCGTCGGCCAGTCGGTGAGGCAAAGCAGATCATCCCGCTCCTCGCCCTCGCCCGCCGTGTGCGCCCAAAGCTCTTCGGTCATGAAGGGCATGAAGGGATGCAGGAGCTTGTAGATTTCTTCCAGAACATAGGCCGCACAGGCCTGGGATTCCCGTTTCGCCTTTTCGTCCTCGCCGCCGAAGACGGGCTTCAGCAGTTCCAGATACCAGTCACAGAACTGGTTCCAGACGAAGCGATAGAGAATGCCTGACGCATCGTTGAAGCGGAAATTCTCAAGCGCCGCCGTCACGTCGCGCGCCGTATTGGCAAGCTCGGTCAGGATCCAGCGGTTGATGGTCAACGATGCGGTTTCAGCCAGGAAGTGCGGATCGCGCTTGACGCCATTCATCTCGGCAAAGCGCGTGGCGTTCCAAAGCTTGGTGCCGAAGTTGCGGTAACCGGCGATACGTGCCGGATCGAGCTTCACGTCGCGACCCTGCGCCGCCATGATGGCCAGCGTGAAACGCAGCGCATCCGCGCCGTATTCGTCGATCAGTTCCAGCGGGTCGATGACGTTGCCCTTGGACTTCGACATCTTCTGGCCGTTCTTGTCGCGAACCAGCGCGTGAATATAGACCGTGCTGAAGGGCTCAACCGGATTGCCGGCGTCGTCCTTCATGAAATGCAGGCCCATCTGCATCATCCGCACCACCCAGAAGGGGATGATGTCGAAACCGGTGACCAGCACGTTGGTCGGGTAATAACGCGCCAGTTCCGGCGTCTGTTCGGGCCAGCCGAGTGTCGAGAACGGCCAGAGCGCCGACGAGAACCAGGTGTCGAGCACGTCTTCGTCGCGCGTCAGGATTTCGCCCGGCGCGAAGTTCTCAAGCTTCTCTTCGACCCAGGCCTTCCACGGACCTTCATGGGCGATATAGTGCTGGATGGCGGCCTGCAGGGCCTCTTCTTCGGTCTTCTCAACAAAGACCTGCCCGTCCGGGCCATACCATGCGGGAATCTGGTGTCCCCACCACAATTGCCGCGAGATGCACCACGGCTGGATATTCTCCATCCACTGGAAGTAAGTGTTTTCCCAGTTCTTCGGCACAAAATTGGTGCGGCCTTCGCGAACCGAGGCAATCGCTGGCTGCGCCAGCGTCTTGTTGTCCACCCACCACTGGTCGGTCAGGCGCGGCTCGATCGGCACGCCGCCGCGGTCGCCATGCGGCACCACATGCTTGTGCGGCTCGATCTTGTCGAGCAGCCCGGCCTCTTCGAAGATTTCAACGATGATCTTGCGCGCGGTAAAGCGATCCTGTCCTTCCAGACGATCCCATGCGCCGTGCAGCGCAGCGGGATGGCTGAGACCTTCGAGGAAATCCTCGTTCTCCTTGATGGTGATCGTGCCGTCGATATTCATGACATTGATGGCGCGCAGGCCGCAGCGCTTGCCGACTTCGAAATCGTTGAAGTCATGCGCGGGCGTGATCTTCACGGCGCCCGTGCCGGCGGTCGGATCGGCATAGTCATCGGCAACGATCGGGACCTTGCGGCCGACGATCGGCAGGATGACGTGCTTGCCGACAATGCCCTTGTAACGCTCATCCTCAGGGTTCACCGCAATACCGGTATCGCCGAGCATCGTTTCCGGACGCGTCGTGGCGACGACGATATAATCGCGGGTCTCGAACTCGGTGGGCTTGCCCTCCTCATCGAAAGCGATCGGATACTGATAGGTAACGCCCTTTTCGAGCGGGTAGCGCAGGTGCCAGAGATTGCCCTTGACCTCGATCTGCTCGACTTCCATGTCGGAAATCGCGGTCAGCAGCTTCGGGTCCCAGTTGACCAGACGCTTGTCCTTATAGATCAGGCCCTGCTTGTAGAGCGTGACGAAAACTTCGAGTACAGCTTCGGAGAGACCTTCATCCATGGTGAAGCGCTCACGCGACCAGTCGCAGGATGCGCCAAGGCGTTTCAGCTGGTTGAAGATCAGGCCACCTGATTCAGCCTTCCATTCCCAGACCTTCTCCACGAAAGCCTCGCGGCCCATCTCGCGGCGGCCCGGAAGCTGGCTTTCCATCAGCTTGCGCTCGACGACCATCTGCGTGGCGATGCCGGCATGGTCCATGCCCGGCTGCCACAGCACGTCCTTGCCGCGCATACGCTCGAAGCGGACCAGAATATCCTGCAGCGTGTTGTTGAGCGCGTGGCCCATATGCAGGGAGCCGGTCACATTCGGCGGCGGGATGACGATGGTGAAGGTTTCCGCGCCCGGCTTGGCGTTGGCGCCGGCACGAAAAGCATTAGCCTCGTCCCAGGCTTTGGCGATCTTCGGTTCGACGGATGCGGAATCGTAGGTCTTTTCGAGCATTTCCTGACCTGAATTTTAGAGTTCTTGTGTGGATTTTTTTAAATAAGGATGGACGGGAGAGAGTCAACAGAAACCCGCCCGCGAGCCAACCATTGAGCGGACCCACGGGTGACTATGACCCCATAACACCTTCATCTTCAACAAAAAAGCCGCCCCGTTGCCGGAGCGGCCGCTGTTTCATCGCATCATCAGCAATTGCAGATGCGACAAGAGCGGGACTTAGCGGCGCGAACCGCGCGCCACGCGCTCGATTTCCTCGCGCACGAGACGCTCCACCAGCGTCGGCAGATTGTCTTCCAGCCAGTCCTGCAGCATCGGGCGCAGCATCTCGGCGGCCATATCCTCGATCGAGCGCCGCTCGACACCGTCGAAAACCTCCGCCAGCTCGCTGAAGGAACGGGCGATCTGCGCACCGGCAGCGGCGGAAAGCAGATTGAGCGACAGGCCGCCCTCAACATCCGCCTCGTCTTTTGCCTGCAACTCGGCCAGATCGAATGTCGGCGTATCAACGACAGGGTTCAGCACCGCGATGTCGAAACGCTCCGCTGTCAGCGGCGTTTCAATAGCACCGCGCAGAGTAAGCTGATCGAAACGGCTTTCGGCCGAAGGCGCGCTTTCGACGGCGGCAGCGGCGGCGCGATCCTCAGCGGCAAAAGATGCCGGCTGCTCGTTCACACCTGCGGCCACCACGGCTGCCATCAGCGGCCGAACATCCGTCGGACGCTGCGGCGCGGCGCGGTCGGAAGACGATACGGACGAAGGCTGCGATACATTCGGGGCGGCTGCGGCCGGCAACCCGGTCTCGGCCGCGCCACGCTGCGCCTGCGCGGCGAAAGCCTGCGGTCCCATGGCGGCGTTACGGTCGGCGGCAGCACGCACACGGGCGGCGACATCGGCAAGCGACATGGTCTTTTCGGCAGAGCTTTCCTGCCGTTCAGCCATGGGCCCTTCAGAAATCGGCGAAAAATCCTGCGCAGGCCGTGCGCCAAAAGCCTGGTTTGCGGCGGGGGGAACGCGTGCCGGCGGGCTGATGGGCTCCGCCACGAAGGCCGCTTCGCTTGCAGCCTCGTCTTCATCGTCATAGACCGGCGGCAACTGCCCGGAAAACGCGCCGGTGGGTCCGGTCTCGTTGCTTTCGATGATCCGGCGGATAGACGCCAGAATCTCTTCCATGGACGGTTCACGCGCTACGCTTGGCTGAGCCATATCAATCCCCGGTTTCCACTCTTCGAGCGCCCTTACCGCATCCCACGGACATCGGATGAAGCGCTCCTTGACCTGTTCAATTCGCACATCGCGTTTCCGACAACCAAAATCGATCGTCACACCGATGCTCTGAAACATGGTCGGCCAAAGCGCTTGAGCAATTTTGCCGTCCCTGTCACAGGATCATGCGGGGCAGAAATACGCACACCCCGAATCACCCTTAGTTTAGGTCAGCATAGCGAGGAACTAAATCACTGATTCGACAAGTTTCGTGATGATGCACAGCTTTGTGAGAGCGGCCGGGAGGAAGCGCTCTTCCGGCAAACCAAACGCAAAAACGCCGGGGCGGAAAGTCCACCCCGGCGTCAAAAAGACGATGATCGTTTGCCGATCAGAAAACGAATTCAGCCGCCTTGGCAAAACCCGGCACCGGCTTGACCGACGCATTGAAGAAGGTAGCGGCCGATGTGCCGTTACCATCGCGGCGATAGACGGTGGCCTTCGCGGCTCCGCCATATCCGACAACGACAACCAGACGTCCGCCGTCGCGGAGCTGATCGATCAACGCCGCCGGCACTTCTTCCACCGAGCCATTGATGAAAATGAGGTCATAGGGCGCTTCGCCCGCATAGCCCTTTTCGAGATCGCCGGTCACGACGGCGACATTGTCATATCCGAGCGAAGCCAGCGTCTCGGTCGCCTGTGCGGCCAGCGCCTCATCGCTTTCGAGCGAAACCACCGAACCGGCAAGCTGGGAAAGAATGGCAGCCGCATAACCTGCACCACCGCCGACTTCCAGGACGACGTCTTCCTTCGATACGGCCGAAAGCTGCAGCAGCTTCGCCAGCGGCGAAGTCTTCATGACATAACGGGCCGGGCGGCCGTCGCGGGCGGGACAGATCTGCAGGTCCTCGTCCACATAGGCAATCTGCCGCACGCCCGCCGGCACGAAAGCCTCGCGCGGCACGCTCAAAAACGCCTTCAGCACGGAATGCGACGTCACGTCGGTCGTGCGCAACTGGCTGTCGACCATATTGGCGCGTGCGGTTTCGAAATCCATCATGTCCTTATCGCCTCAATTTCACGGATAGGGGCCAAAAACCAGCCCAAGTCGGAAGATGCAGCCGACCGTTAAAACAATCTCATAATTGCCAGAGGCTGCGCTTTCAAGCGCGCTCATTGGCTGGGGTCCTAAAAAGCACCGGAGGGTGATGTAAATTTCCCGCGATTGGCGTGAATCGCATCGTCAGGAAGCAGGAATATCCGGCATGATCCAGCAGAAAAGCTGAACGAGATCGCTCCAAAGCTGCGTCAGGTCCTCGATCATCTGGATCGTCGTCACATAGGCATAGATCGCCAAGACAGTCACGACACCGAGGAGCAGCCATGGCCAGAGCCTGCGGTTCCTGCCGTTGCCCGCCTTGTCCTGCCGATCCTGATCCACGCTCTTCTCCTGCATTCTGGCCAAAAAAACAGCGCGCATGCGCGTCATCTACGGGTCGCAGATCTGATGTAATGCCGATGGTGGAGAAATTTGGAGGCCTCGCCCGGAATTGAACCGGGGTACAAGGATTTGCAGTCCTCTGCGTCACCACTCCGCCACGAGGCCTCAGACGCTCATCAATCAAGCGATGGCGGGCATTTAGAACGAATCCATTATGGGCGCAAGAGGGTTCGTTCCGAATGTAGTGTTTTTTCGGATAGGACCGGCACGCAGCAAAAGTGGGTCACCTAAGCGCTTAAGATTCCGAAGCTTTTTGTATCTGCTTCATATCTCGGAAGAAAACAAAGCCCGCATCCGGCGCGTTTGCGCCGTCGCGGGCAATGCTGCATCTTATATGCCGATCGGTCAGATCCGTCCAAGCAGGACCAGGATCAAGACGATGACCAGAACCAGTCCGAGACCACCCGAGGGGCCGTAGCCGTAATTATGGTAACCCCAGCTGGGCAGCGCGCCGATCAGGAAAAGAATGAGCAGGATGACGAGGATGGTGCCGAGCATGTGTAACCCTCCACTGTTGGCATGTGTCTGCCTGATTGAATGATGAAACGCGCAAAAAGTTCCCTTTCCTGCAGGTCCGGCAGCATAATTGCAGGCAGGCATCCTGTTCCGTTTCAACGGGTTACACCGGCAGTTCAAGAATGCGGCCCTTGCTCCCGTCTCCTGAAGTAATTCTCTGGCTAATTATATCGCGGCGGGAAGCTCCGGATGCGAATGACAGGCCTGCCCTCACGCGGATCGACCAAACCAGCGATTTATTCGTGGTAATTTCTCGGCCTATGTCTATCGGCAGTTGTCCGTCATATTAAGCGCCAGTCCCCCGTACCCTGAAACTGGCGGGAGACGGAGAGATCTGGCATCACTGGCAGTGCGCCAGATCTCTCCCGCCCCTCCCCAAGGGCCTCAAATTCTCCTTTGCAGGCACACGGATATTTTACCGACCGTGTCACGCCTTTGCCTTGCCTTGCCGGTTTCAGTCCGGCTAGACCCCGTGCCGGGAGGGAGAAACGAGAATCATATGTCCGGTTTTGCGAACCTCATCCCGCTTTTCATCTTTGGCCTGCTCGTCTACTTTTTCTTTCGCTGGGTCGCGCGCGACATTCAGAATCCGAAAAGCAAATAGTCGGGGAAAATCGCCTCCGGCCCCTTGCCCGCCGGGAACCGCCGCGCCTCCATCTCGTTTTCACAGACGCACTTCGGAGGACAGGATGAAAACGCTCGCATCATCGGCCACTATAGCGCTTGCACTGGCACTTGCCGGATGCACCGCCGGCACGACCGCCTATGTCGGCCCCGCGCCCTATGTCGAACCCATCCCCGGCAGCATCATCTACAGGGGCCAGCCGCGCACAAAGCTGACGAAATCACCGATCGGCAGCACCTTCAGCCACGAATTCCGCATAGACGGCAGCACAAGGGCGGTGGAAACCTATCGCATTGCGCCCGACCGCTCGCTGGAACTCATCGACCGGCGCATCATTCGCGACTGGCTGTTCGGGCGCGACGACTGACCGCACCGCAACCGGCAGAAACGCATCCGCAACGGGATTGCGCATCCTGACCGGTTCGTTTAGAGCCGGGCGCAACAACCAAGATGGATAGGCGATGAATACGCGCTGGCAAAAACCCGTCCTGATCGCGTTCGAAACGCCGGGCGATTACACGAGCATCGAAACCACGCAGGCCGCCTCCTGGGCGCTGATCGAGGACTGGCCGATAGAAGACGGCGATGCGCTGGACAAGGCGCTGCTGATCTGCGCCGCCGTCGATGCAGGCCGGAAAAAGCCCGAGGACGCGCGCAAGGCCTTCATCGCAGCCGCAATCGAAGCGGGCCTCGATATCAAGGCCTGATGGCGCAATAACTGGGGCCGCAGACTATAAATGCCGCCTGCAGCGCTACGTTTTCAACAAGACAGGTTCGATGGATCGCAACAGATGGAAGCTTCCGGAAACATGAAAAAAGCCCTGTTCATTTTTCTCCTCTCCTGCCTGGCGATCGGCCTTCTCGGCCACCTCGTGGTCGCCTTCGTCGTCACAGGCTGAAGCGTGAAAACGCCCTCCGTCGAAAGGCGGAGAGGCTGGATTTTAGAATTTCCTGAATTTCATTCTTTCGTTATGGAACCGCGATAAACTTTGACCGTTCTCTTTTCACTCAACAGGAGGAGGGTTGGAATGCGTGACGGATTGAACGGTTTTCTCGAAATCTCGATGATCGGCTTCGTGGTCGCAAGCTGCCTTTTCATGGTCAACCTGCCGATTTGACCCACCTCAAAAATCTATCTCCGACAGAACCGGCGACTTGACGTTCCGGCGTAAAAAATGCGGCCTTTTGGGCCGCATTTCTGTTTCAACAAATCATCACATCAGGCAGAAAGCTTGGCGGCCAGCTTGGCGACATGGGCGCCCTGATAACGAGCGGCTTCCAGCTCGATTTCGGAAGGCTGACGCGAACCATCGCCATCGGTGATGGTGGAGGCGCCATAGGGCGAACCGCCCTTGATTTCATCAACGCCCATCTGGCCCTGGAAAGCATAGGGCAGGCCGACAACGGCCATGCCGTGGTGCAGGAAGGTGGGGATGAAGCCGAGAATGGTGGATTCTTGACCGCCATGCTGGGTGGCGGACGAGGTGAAGGCCGAGCCGACCTTGCCGACCAGCTTGCCACTGAACCACAGGCCACCGGTCTGGTCCCAGAAATTGCGCATCTGCGACGCCACCGTGCCGAAACGCGTGCCGGCGCCGACGATGATCGCATCGTAACCCGCCAGTTCGTCCACCGTCGCCACCGGAGCCGGCTGGTCCAGCTTGAAGTGGGAGGACTTGGCAACCTCTTCCGGAACGAGTTCGGGAACGCGCTTCACCACGGCTTCCGCGCCGGTGGACTTCACGCCCTCGGCAACCGCATAGGCCATTTTCTCGATATGGCCGTAAGAGGAGTAATAAAGTACCAGAACCTTCGTCATTCTCTTCGTTTCCTTTGCTGGAACTGTTTCCGGCGTACCGGCGACAAGCTTCTTTAAAAACTCGATGATCATCGGCGTTGACCTGTAAAAACCGTATGACAAAAACGTAGCGGACGGATCGGTCTCTCGCCAGCCGGGGATTGGCATACGCACTGTTCACGATGAGTGAACACTCGATGCCATCGTCAACCAATCCCCGTTTTGCGTTTCTTTAAAACCGCTTTGCATTCGCACTGGCGCGGCGTTAACGTCTGACAAAACAGATGACGAGTGCACCCATGTCCAACCCCTCCTCCACCTCCTCCGTTGTTACCGCCGCCATGCTTGCCATCGGCGACGAACTGCTTTCGGGCCGCACCAAGGACAAGAATATCGGGCACCTCGCGGATGTGCTCACCATGTCCGGAATTGACCTGAAGGAAGTGCGCATCGTCGCCGACGAGGAGGAAGCGATCGTGGAAGCGCTGAACGCGCTGCGCAGCCGTTATGATTATGTCTTCACCTCGGGCGGCATCGGCCCGACCCATGACGACATCACCGCGGATGCGGTATCAGTGGCATTCGGCCTGCCCTGCGAACACGACGCCGAGGCGCTGCGCCTGCTCGGTGACATGTATCGCGTCCGCGAAATGGAATTCACCGAGGCGCGCAAGCGCATGGCGCGCATGCCGAGAGGCGCCGCCCACATCGCCAACCCCGTTTCCGTCGCCCCCGGCTTCGTCATCGGCAATGTCCACGTCATGGCCGGCGTGCCGCAGGTGTTCCAGGCCATGCTCGACAATGTCATGCCGACGCTGCGCACCGGCGCGAAAGTCATGTCGCAGGCGGTGCGTTCGCCCTATGGCGAAGGTGATATCGGCACGCCGCTGACGGCCATCCAGAAGGCGCATCCCGAAACCAGCATCGGCTCCTATCCGAAATATGACGGGCAGCGTTTTTCGACGGAGATCGTCGTGCGCGCCCGCGACGCTGGCGTGCTGAAGGCGGCGACCGAAGCGGTTGCGGCCATGATCGAAACCATCGGCCAGGAGAAACAATTGGCCGCCAGCAAGGGCGATGCAACCGCCTGAAACGAAAAGGCCTGAAACAAAAAAGTTTGACCAAAATCAAGGTGGCCATCGGCGAAGACGGCCACTCTCCCCCTAGAAACTAGATGTCACCGAGGAGAGAGAAATGGGTTACAAAACGATATTGGCAGTGGTCGATAATGTTTCGAACACGCAGAAGCTCGGCGAATTCGTGGTGAGCCTTGCCGACCAGTTTTCCTCGCATGTGATTGGCCTGCACATGGAAACGCTGGCCGCCGTTCCGCTCGTCGCGCCGATGGAGATTCCCGATCCCGCCACCGTGCAGGCGCTGCAGGATGTGGCGCACAAGGAAACCACCGACGTCGGGACTATCTTCGAGCACACCCTGTCCGCCAATGGCATCTCGCATGAATGGCGCAGCTTCGTCACCTCGGTGGGTTACGCCTCCGCATCGGCGATCGACAGCGCGCGCTGCGCCGATCTCATCGTCGCCCGCCAGAGCAGCTCCTCTGCACTGTCAGACAGCCGCTCGGATATTGACGGCTTCCTTTATGAAAGCGGCCGCCCCGTTCTCCTCGTGCCGCATGTGCTGACCGTCGCCAAACCGATCAAGCGCGTCCTGATCGCCTGGAACGGCTCGCGCGAGGCGACCCGCGCCACCTTCGACGCCCTGCCCTTCCTGAAGGCCGCAGACAGTGTCGAGATTTTCTCCGTCGATCAGGCCGAAAGCGAAACGCAGTCTTCCGGCCTTGCCGGCGCGGAACTGGCCGCAACCCTCGCCCGCCACGGCGTCAATGTCACCGTCACCTCGCAGGAAAAGATCGCAGGGATCTCGCCGCAGGCCGCCATCGAGAACCGCCTGTCGGACAACAGCATCGACCTTCTGGTCATGGGCGCTTATGGCCATTCCCGCTGGTGGGAGCTGCTGTTCGGCGGCGTGACGCGCACGCTGCTCGATTCCATGACGGCGATGACGCTGCTGTCGCGTTGAATAAGGATGCGGCGCAAACAATGCCGCATACCCTCCGTATCCCGCATTATAACAGCGATCACCGCTTGTTTCTTCTCCCCGCCGGGGAGAAGTCCGCGGCAGCGGGATGAGGGGGCGACAGTCGAGATATGCGGTGAGGCTTCCCCCTCATCCGACCCTTCGGGCCACCTTCTCCCCGGCGGGGAGAAGAAACAGGCGGCAATCTCCCGCCCTGTCCTTTTAGCGGAAAGCTTGCCTTTTTGCCGGTCTTGCGGCTATTAGCCAAAGCCATCGACAATTTTGACCAGATGGTAGACGACATGTCCCTTCCCGATAAAGCCTTTCCCGTTTCCTGGGACCAGTTCCACCGCGACGCCCGTGCGCTTGCCTGGCGTCTTGCCGGTCTCGACAAAGAGTTCCGGGCAATCGTCTGTATCACCCGCGGCGGCCTCGTGCCGGCGGCGATCATTTCCCGTGAACTGAATATCCGCATGATCGACACGGTCTGCATCGCCACGCGTCATGACTATGTGAACCAGGGCGACACGGTTCTGCTGAAGGGCGTGGCCCCGGAACTGACGAGCGATGCCGGCGAAGGCGTACTTGTTGTCGACGACCTGACCGATACCGGCAAGACCGCGCTTGAAGTGCGCGAAATGCTGCCGAAGGCGCATTTCGCCTGTGTTTATGCCAAGCCGAAGGGCGTGCCGACCATCGACACCTTCGTCACCGAAGTCAGCCAGGATACCTGGATTTATTTTCCCTGGGACATGGGCTTCACCTATCAGGAGCCGATCGCCAAGGGATCGCGCGGCTGATTGCCGGCCGCCATTAGAAAATCGGACAAAAAAACCGCCCCGCCGAGGGCGGTTTTTTTTGGAGAAAAGCCTTCTTTGACGACGGCGGAAAAACACGGAAAAACCGCAGTGTCGCCATTATGCCTCACCCCGGAAATGCGGGGTTTTGTCTTTCCGTTGCGGAAACCAGTCTCGCGCAAGCTTCAAATTTTCCCGCCAAGTCACTGATTTTTCTAATCGCTTTTCCTATCCCCGTTTTCCACAGGCACTTCACACAATATCTTGTGGTTAAAAATGGGTTTCAATCTATGGCTTGACGAATCTGTGCCGCGAGAGGAAAGTGACATTTATGTTGCGGCGGCAACGGACCGGAAAGTAACGAGGCCGGTTCTTCTCCATCTTCAGCGCGCATGTCCAAAGCGGCGTCCCGGCCATGAGGGGGCGGTTCGCCGCAGGCTTTTGCGCACCTTTCGGAACCGCCAAAAACATGACGCGGGGACTGGCGGCAGGAAGCTGTTGATACTATATTTAGTATTCCATGACATGCTTGCAGCCGAATAAGCCACGAGATACAGGGATGACATCCAAGGATGAACATCCCTTACAGATCGGCAACAACCGGCTGCGCGAAGGCATCGCACGGCTGGACCGGATTTTTGCGCCCTCCACCGGGCGCCCAATGGACGAGGACAGAAACCATGCGCATTGAACGCCGCTTCACGAAGCCCGGCCAATCGCCTTACGCGGAAATCGACTTCCGCAAGGCCGTCAGTGAAATCAAGAACCCGGATGGATCGATCGTGTTCCGTCTGGCTGACATCGACGTTCCCGCGCAGTTTTCCCAGGTTGCCACAGACGTTCTGGCGCAGAAATATTTCCGCAAGGCCGGTGTGCCGAAGTTCCTGAAGAAGGTTGAGGAAAACGACGTTCCTTCCTTCCTCTGGCGCTCCGTTCCCGATGAAAAGGCGTTGAAGGACGTTCCGGAAGCCGAACGTTTCGGTTCCGAGACCGATGCGCGCCAGGTTTTCGACCGTCTGGCCGGCACCTGGGCCTATTGGGGCTGGAAGGGCAAATATTTCTCGTCCGAAGAAGATGCGCTGGCCTTCCGCGACGAGCTTGCCTATATGCTCGCCACCCAGCGCGTTGCTCCGAATTCCCCGCAATGGTTCAACACCGGCCTGCACTGGGCCTATGGCATTGACGGTCCCGGCCAGGGCCACTTCTATGTCGACCCCTTCACGGGCAAGCTGACCAAGTCCAAATCCGCTTACGAACATCCGCAGCCGCATGCCTGCTTCATCCAGTCCGTTGAAGACGACCTCGTCAATGAAGGCGGCATCATGGACCTGTGGGTGCGTGAAGCGCGCCTGTTCAAATATGGCTCCGGCACCGGCTCCAACTTCTCCTATCTGCGCGGCGAAGGCGAAAAGCTCTCCGGCGGCGGCCGCTCCTCCGGCCTGATGAGCTTCCTCAAGATCGGCGACCGCGCAGCCGGCGCCATCAAGTCCGGCGGCACGACCCGTCGTGCAGCAAAGATGGTGGTTGTCGATGCCGACCACCCGGATATCGAAGCCTATATCGACTGGAAGGTGAACGAGGAGCAGAAGGTTGCCGCGCTCGTCACCGGCTCGAAGATCGTCGCCAAGCACCTGAAAGCGATCATGAAGGCCTGCGTCAATTGCGAGGCTGACAATGGTGATTGCTTCGACCCGGCCAAGAACCCTGCCCTGAAGCGCGAAATCCGCGCCGCCAAGAAGGACATGGTGCCGGAAAACTACGTCAAGCGCGTCATCCAGTTCGCCGAACAGGGTTACAAGGACATCCAGTTCAAGACCTATGACACGGATTGGGATTCGGAAGCCTACCTCACGGTTTCAGGCCAGAATTCCAATAACTCCGTCTCGCTGAAGGATGACTTCCTGCGCGCTGTCGAAAATGACGGCGACTGGAACCTCACCGCCCGCAAGGACGGCAAGGTGATGAAGACGCTGAAGGCCCGCGATCTCTGGGAAAAGATTTCCCATGCCGCCTGGGCATCGGCCGACCCGGGCCTGCACTTCAACACCACCATGAACGACTGGCACACTTCGCCGGCCGAAGGCCCGATCCGCGCTTCGAACCCGTGCTCGGAATACATGTTCCTCGACGACACGGCCTGCAACCTTGCCTCGCTGAACCTCTTGCAGTTCAAGGATCAGGCGACGAAGCGCATCGACATCGCCGACTATGAACATGCCGTCCGCCTGTGGACCGTCGTGCTCGAAGTTTCCGTGATGATGGCGCAGTTCCCGTCGCGCCAGATTGCCGAACGCTCCTATGAATACCGCACGCTTGGTCTCGGTTACGCCAATATCGGCGGCCTCCTGATGTCCTCGGGCATTCCCTATGACAGCGATGAGGGCCGCGCCATTGCCGGTGCGCTGACCGCGATCATGACGGGTGTCTCCTACGCAACTTCGGCTGAAATGGCCGGCGAGCTTGGCCCCTTCCCGAGCTTTGCGCCGAACCGCGACAACATGCTGCGCGTCATTCGCAACCACCGCCGCGCCGCCCATGGCCTGTCGGATGGTTATGAGGGCCTTTCGGTCAACCCCGTCGCACTCATCCACGCCGATTGCACGGATCAGGACCTCATCGCCCATGCGACAGCCGCCTGGGACAAGGCGCTGGAACTTGGCGAAAAGAACGGCTACCGCAACGCCCAGACGACGGTTATCGCGCCGACCGGCACGATCGGCCTCGTGATGGATTGCGACACGACCGGCATCGAACCCGACTTCGCGCTGGTGAAGTTCAAGAAGCTCGCCGGCGGCGGCTACTTCAAGATCATCAACCGCGCGGTTCCGGATGCCCTGCGTTCGCTCGGTTATTCCGAAAGCCAGATCGCCGAGATCGAGGCCTATGCCGTCGGCCATGGCAATCTCAACCAGGCGCCGGCCATCAACCCCTCAACGCTGAAGGCCAAGGGCTTCACCGATGAGAAGATCGAAGCCGTCAACGCTGCGCTGAAGAGCGCCTTCGACATCAAGTTCGTCTTCAACCAGTGGACGCTCGGCGCCGACTTCCTCAAGGAGACGCTCAAGGTTTCCGACGAGCAGCTCTCCGACATGAGCTTCAACCTGCTCGAGCATCTCGGCTTTGCCAAGAAGGACATCGAAGCGGCGAACGTTCACGTCTGCGGCGCGATGACGCTGGAAGGCGCACCGTTCCTGAAGAACGAGCACCTGCCGGTCTTCGATTGCGCCAACCCCTGCGGCAAGATCGGCAAGCGTTACCTCTCGGTCGAATCGCACATCCGCATGATGGCGGCGGCACAGCCCTTCATCTCGGGTGCAATCTCCAAAACGATCAACATGCCGAATGATGCGACTGTCGAGGATTGCGGCAGCGCCTACATGCTGTCGTGGAAGCTGGCGCTGAAAGCCAACGCCCTTTACCGCGATGGTTCCAAGCTTTCCCAGCCGCTCAACGCCTCGCTGGTGGAAGATGAGGACGACGAAGATTTCGTCGAGGAACTGGTCCAGCAGCCGCTCGCACAGCAGGCCGTGACGATCACCGAAAAGATCGTCGAACGCGTCATCGAGCGGGTTTCGCGCGAGCGTGAAAAGCTGCCGAACCGCCGTCAGGGTTACACCCAGAAGGCAACGGTCGGCGGTCACAAGGTGTATCTGCGCACCGGTGAATTCGGTGACGGCCGCATCGGCGAAATCTTCATCGACATGCACAAGGAAGGCGCCGCTTTCCGTGCGATGATGAACAACTTCGCCATCGCCATTTCGCTCGGCCTGCAATATGGCGTGCCGCTGGAAGAATATGTGGAGGCCTTCACCTTCACCAAGTTCGAACCGGCCGGCATGGTGCAGGGCAACGACGCGATCAAGAACGCCACGTCGATCCTCGACTACGTGTTCCGCGAACTCGCCGTCTCCTATCTCGGCCGCCACGATCTCGCCCATGTCGATACGTCTGACTTCTCCAATACGGCGCTTGGCAAGGGTATCCAGGAAGGCAAGACCAATCTGCTCTCCACCGGCTGGACACGCGGTTACAAGCCGACGCTGGTTTCCAGCAACGAAGGCGACCGCGCCGGTTCCGAACCCAAGGGCTCGGCAACGGCAGCCCCTGCCCGCGCGTCGGCCAACGTGACCTCGTTTGCAGGCTCCGCCGCCCGCAAGCTGGAACCGACAGTCGCGATTTCCACCTCGGAAATCGTCTCCTTCAAGCGCGATTATGAAGAGCGCGCCAAGGAACTGGCGGAAGAGATTGCCGAAGAGGTAATCGACGACGTGGTTCAGGAAACCAAGCAGACCGCCACCGCCCTCTTCTCCGACAAGGCCGCCGCCGACGCTGCATCGGCCAAGACGGAAGCCAAGAAGGTGGAAAACGAACGCCGCATGCGCTCGATTGCACAGGGCTATACCGGCAACATGTGCTCGGAATGCCAGAACTTCACGATGGTGCGGAATGGCACTTGCGAGAAGTGCGATACCTGCGGTGCGACGAGCGGCTGCAGCTAAGCAAGGGCAACAAGGTTTCTCGGAACCTGAAATTGGCCAATTGCGCAAATGATGGAAATCCGGACACTGAAAAGTACCCGGATTTTTCTTTTAGAATGACCATGACCTGCCACCTGCGACCCGCTACACCGGAGCGGCCAAGAAGCAACGGGCCTTGAAGCGCCATTAGTCTGACATCGATTGGATCAAATAGTTGGCGTTCCAGATGCCTTCGCATAAACCGCAACCGCAACGAATGCGGCGATACTGACCAGCCCGAGACACGCGTTAAGCGTCAGTGCGAAGCTCAAGCCAAGATTCTCCGTAAGCGCCGCAAAGACGAACGGCGCGCCGGCACCCACTGCAAGCCGAGCGGCTGCCATCTTTCCTGTAATTGCCCCATAGCCTTCGGATCCGAATAGATAGAGCGGCAGGTTTCCCTGTGCGATGCTGTTGATGCCTGAGCCCAGACCAAGGCAGATGGCGAAGGCAACCGCCCCCGGTAGCCAGCTGGCTGTCACCAGCAGGATCAATATGCCCAGCACGATTAAAACAGCGGAAAGCACCGCAAGTGCTGGCGGCGGGAGGCTCTTGCCGAAGATCATGTTGATCAAGCGACTGAGAACCTGGGCCGGACCGAAAAGCGAGCCGATCACGACAGCTGCCGCTCCCAGCCCCACGGTTCCAAGCATCGGCACCATATGGGCGAGGATGGCGGAGAGAGTAAAACCCAGTATCGCGAAAGCGAAGGAGACCAAGATCATCCCACGGCGTCTCGTATGCGAAGGGAGCGCACCCACGACGGTCTCGCGCGCGCGGCTCGTCGTGTCGGCACTCGGTCCCGTCTTTCCTGCGCGCATAATCCAGAAGTGAAGCGGCATACAAAGAAAAAGATTAAGTCCCGCGAAGACGAGATAGATCTCCCGCCAATCGAGGTGGACGGCTAACGCAGCCGAGATCGGCCAGAAAATGGTCGATGCGAAACCACCGATGAGAGTGAGATAGGTGATGTTTCGGGACGCCGAACGAGGATTGTTTTCCACCAGAGCCGCAAACGCCGCCTGATATTGCACCATACCGGAGGATATTTCGAGCAGGATGACCGCAGCGGCAAAGATCGCAACCGAGGGCGATAAAGCGCAGAGCGCCAGTGTCAATGCCGCAAGAAACGAACCGATTGTCATCATGGTTGCGGCGCCGATCCGGTCCATCTGCCTACCGATATAGGTTGCCGAAAGACCGCCGATAAAAAGGGACACCGAAAAAACCGCAAACACCTGAGAAAGCGTCAGGCCCAGATCTTTCGCCATGCCGGGCGCAAGGATGCTGAAACTATAATAGAGGGTGCCATAACCCACGATCTGTGTAAGGCCGAGCGCAGAAACGGTGGCCGCAGACGCCCTGAAATCACGCAACGATGTTGCCCTCTTCAGCACGGCCATCGGCAGGGTGGCAGCTGTTGCCACGCTCGACATCCTCCCGGACGGCCGGATGCCCGGCGCAGCAGTCTTCCATCAGGAATTTCACGAGGGACGCCAGAGTATCGTAGCTCGCGCTATAGAGGATCGATCGCGACAGGCGTCGCTGTGAGATCAAACCAGACCGTTCCAGCTCTTTGAGATGGAACGACACATTCGTTGCCGAGACGCCCATGCGCTCGGCGATCACGCCCGCGGCCAATCCTTCAGGTCCCGCGATAACAAGTGCTCGCACGATGGACAGACGGGTCTCCTGCGAGAGAGCCGAAAATGACAGCAGGGCCTGACGCTCATCCATATTTCAACAATCCTTGAATTATTGTATCGATGGATAACGCAGATTATCGAGGCCGACAAGACGATTATGTCGACGTCGTACGGGATGTGGCAGCCGCGCCTCGAAAAGGCGCGGCCCGCCCCCCTCTATCATCCCATAAAATCCACCAGCAGCTTCACATTCAGCGCCGCAATCACCACCGCGATCAGCCAGGCGAAGGACGAAAGCCAGAGCGGCGAGCGCAGCTCGCCCATCTTCGTCCGGTCGGCGGTGAACATGACGAGCGGGAAGACGGCGAAGGAGAGTTGCAGGCTGAGCACCACCTGCGTCAGGATCAAGAGTTCGGCCGTGCCGCTGTCGCCATAGAAGATGGTGACGCCGGCGGCGGGGATGATGGCGATGGCGCGGGTGATGAGGCGGCGCAGCCAGGGGGCGAGCCGCATCTTGAGGAAACCCTCCATCACGATCTGGCCGGCGAGTGTTGCCGTGACGGTGGAATTGATGCCGCAGCATAAGAGCGCCACGCCGAACAACGTCGGCGCAATGGCAAGGCCGAGCAGCGGCGCGAGCAGATTATGCGCCTCACCGAGTTCGGCGACATTCGTCTGCCCGGTCTTGTTGAAGGTCGCCGCTGCGAGGATGAGGATCGAGGCGTTGATGAGCAGGGCGAACATCAGCGCGATGGTGGAATCGAGGGTGGCGAATTTCAGCGCCTCGCGTTTTTCGGCAACCGTCTCGCCGATTTCGCGGGTCTGCACGATGCCCGAATGCAGATAGAGATTATGCGGCATGACGGTGGCGCCGAGAATGCCAAGCGCCAGATAGAGCATATCAGGATTGGTGACGATCTCAGTCGTCGGCGCAAAACCGAGAATCACCTGCCCCCAGTCGGGATCAGCCAGCGCCACCTGAATGGCGAAACACACGGCGATGACGCCAAGCAGCGTGATGACTAGCGCCTCCACCCAGCGGAAGCCGAGCTTCTGCAGATAGAGGATCAGAAACACATCGAGCGCGGTGATGAGGACGCCGAGTTCGAGCGGAATGCCGAAGATGAGGTTGAGGCCGATGGCCGTGCCGATGACCTCGGCAATATCGGTGGCGATAATGGCGATTTCCGCGAGCAGCCAGAGCACCATTGCCACCGGTTTCGGATAGGCGTCACGGCAGGCCTGTGCAAGATCACGGCCGGATGCGATCGCAAGACGCGCGCAAAGCGATTGCAGCACAATCGCCATGATGTTCGAGACCAGCGCAACCGTCAGCAGCGTGTAACCGAATTTGGATCCGCCGGCGAGCGACGTCGCCCAGTTCCCGGGATCCATATAACCGACGGCAACGAGATATCCGGGGCCGAAAAACGCCATCGCCCGGCGAAACGTGCCGGCATTCGGATTGATCCTGATCGAACTGTGAACGTCGGATAACGAGAGGTCGTCGCCGTTTCGTCGCCATCCAAAGACTGGCTTGTCCATTTTATGCGCTTTCAAAGGGAAGGTTGAATTGGTGCAGTTGCAAATCATTCGCATAAGCAATAGCGGCTGACAAGGGGAGTTTTTGCAGCCATGCAGACGGTGCCGGGGGAACCTGTCCGGTTTGAACGCAATCCGGCGCACCTCCACGTTCCGTTGGGGGCTGACACCCCTCCTTCCCGTCCTTCCGACCCTTGCCAATGCCCAGCCCAGATCCTGCCGCTGAAAAGACTTGTCTCGCCGCGCAGACGCGCCTCTGCTGAATTTCGGCTCAGGGCCGGAATGACGGAGGTCGGATGAGAAAGGGTGGTAGCAAATACGGAGACCGCCATGCCGACAGGTGTAGACGACGGAGCTACAGCCAGCCTGGCTCACGGCCTTGTCATCGCCCCTGCTCCGCCCTTGCGGAACAGCGCCGCACTTGTCTGCGTTTATATTTCAGGAACACTCTAATACCGGGGAAGTTCATGCGACATGGCCATAAATTCAGCCTGGTGAACCATCCGAGCCGATGGCCGAAATATATCATGGCGTATCGAAGGCCGCGCGACTGGCTGATGACGATCAGCGGCATCGTGCTACTGTTCATCGTCGCCGCCGCGGTTGCCATGGGTTATCTCGTCACCAGCCATCCCGGCAAGCCGGAGCCAAACCCCGGCATCGTGGAGGAACAGGCAGCGGAGAACGGCGGGTAAGCTGCGGCGCAAACGCGCCGCTCTCAGCTCAAGCCCGCAAGATGGCCGCTGAACTGCGCCTCATGCAGGCGGCTGTAATGGCCCTTGGCGGCCAGCAGCTCGGCGTGGGCGCCGGTTTCGGCAATGCCGGTCTGGTCCACCACCACGATGCGCGAGGCATCGCGGATCGTCGCCATCCGGTGGGCGATGACGAGCGTGGTGCGCCCCTTGGCAAGCTCGGTCAGCGATTGCTGGATGGCGCGCTCGGTTTCCGTGTCGAGCGCGGAGGTCGCCTCGTCGAGAATGAGGATCGGCGGGTTCTTTAGGAACATGCGGGCAATGGCGAGACGCTGTTTCTGGCCGCCGGACAATTTAACGCCGCGTTCACCGATGACGGTGTCGAGCCCGAGCGGCATGGCCTCGATGACGCCATCGAGACGGGCGCGCCGCGCCGCCTCCATGATGTCCGCATCCGATGCGCCAAGCCGTCCATATTCGATGTTCTCGCGGATCGTGCCGCCGAACAGGAAGACATCCTGCTGCACGATGCCGATCTGATTGCGCAGCGAAGCGAGTTTCATTTGTCGGATATCGATGCCGTCAATGGTGATCGCACCGCTGGTCACATCATAAAATCGCGGCAGAAGCGAGCAGAGCGTGGTCTTGCCCGCGCCCGAAGGACCAACGAAGGCCACCGTCTCGCCGGCGCTGATCTTCAGGTCGATATTGGTGAGAACCTGCTTGCCCTCGGCATAACCGAAACCGACATGACGATATTCGATATCGCCGCGCAGCAGCGGCGCGTCCACCGCATCAGGCGCATCGACAATGTCAGGCGCTGTGTCGAGAAGTTCGGTGAAGCGGCGGAAACCGGCAATGCCCTTCGGATAAGTCTCGATGACCGAATTGATCTTTTCCACCGGGCGGAAAAACACGCCGACCAGCAGCAGGAAGCCAACGAAGCCGCCTTCCGTGAGACCGCCCGTCAGCACGAACCATGCGCCGCAGATCATCACGATCATCTGCGTCAGCCGCATGCTCATGTAGCTGAGCGAGGTGCTGGCCGCCATGATCTTGTAGGCGTCGAGCTTCGTGCGGCGGTATTTCTGGTTGTCCTTCTCGAACAGCGCCCGCTCGTGATCCTCGTTGGCGAAAGCCTGCACCACCCGCATGCCGCCGACATTTTCCTCGATACGGGCGTTGAAATCCCCCACACGGCCATAAAGCGCGCGGAAATTCTGCGTCATGCGGCCGCCGTAACGGCTGGTCACCCAGGCGGTGACGGGCACGACGGCGGCGGTGATGAGCGCCAGCGGCACATTCACCGACAGCATCAGCAGGAAGGCGCCGATGAAGGTCATGATGGCGATGAACAGGTCTTCGGGGCCGTGATGGGCCACCTCGCCGATCTCTTCGAGATCCTTCGTCAGCCGCCCGACCAGATGGCCGGTCTTCTGGTTGTCGAAATAACGGAAGGACAGCTTCTGCAGATGGTCAAAGGCCAGACGCCGCATGTCGGTCTCGATATTGATGCCGAGCATGTGTCCCCAATAGGTGACGGTCGCCATCAGCCCGGTATTCAGCACATAGATGACGAGCAGCCCGACCGAAGCGGCGAGGATGATGGCCCATTCACCGCCCGGCAGCAGCACGTCCACAAAGGTCTTCACGGCCATCGGAAAGCCAAGTTCGAGCACACCCGACAAAACCGCGCAGGAAAAATCGAGAATGAACAGACCGCGATAGGGACGGTAATAGGCGAAGAAACGGCGCAGCATGGCATGACCTGGAGATCGGGCGCGGCAACCTGACGCCGCAATAAAAACGGAGTTTAATTGTCATATTTCAATGCGCGCGCCAAGACCGATGTTCTATTTTTACCAAAATCGTTCAATAGGTTCAGCAATAAACACACAACGGTAATGTGATCGGGTTATATTGCACTTATATGTATCGGTGTGACAGAGTGAATGCACCCCTTGCGGGGAGAATGCGAGAAAGAGCCTGCCGTGAGTAACATTGACAGCCGTAAGCCCAGTGGCGAACCGAGATGGCTTGGTCCCGCCAGCCCGACGCGGATCGCCCTGATCCCGCCTATTTCGGCTGCGCGCTGGCTGCTCCTTCTGGTCGTCCTTGCGGGCATCTATTTCTTCAACGGCTTTCTGGTTCCGGTTCTCGCCGCCCTCGTCATCGGTTTCGCCAGCTGGCCGGTCTATACGCGGCTTCTGCGGCAGGTGGGCGGCAACACGACGCTCGGCGCCACCATCGCCATCATCCTCATCATTGCCTTCCTCGTGGTGCCGATCTTCATCGCCGCCTCCTATACGGCAACCGAAATCCGCGAATGGTTCGGCTGGGCGGTGCACGTCAACAAGACGGGCGCGCCCGTGCCGGACTGGATCGCCGCCCTTCCCGCCGTCGGCCCCTGGCTCGGCGAACAATGGGTGAAATATATCGGCACGCCGGGCGCCATCGGCGAGCTCATCCAGCTCGTCAGCGGCGCCAATATCGGTAATATCTACCGGGCGATCCTCGCCGCCGGCAACGGCGCGTTCCATCTCGTGCTGACCCTGCTGTTCATGCTGATCGCGCTGTTCTTCGTTTACCGCAATGGCGCAGGCTTCACCCGTCAGGTCGATCTGGTGGGCGAACGCATCCTGCCGACACGATGGGAACGCATTTCGAGGGTCGTGCCCGCCACCATCAGCTCGACCGTAACCGGCATGACGCTGATCGCCATCGGCGAAGGCATCATCCTCGGCATCGCCTACTGGATCGCCGGCGTGCCCTCGCCCGTCACGCTCGGCGTGCTGACCGGCGTCATGGCGCTCATTCCCGGCGGCGCGCCGCTCTCGTTTACGCTGGTGTCGATCTATCTGGTCGCCAGCGGTTCGCCCGCCCACGGGCTGGCGCTGTTCGTCTGGGGCTCGGTCGAACTCTTCATCGTCGACAAGACCATCCGGCCGAAACTCGTCGGCGGACCGATCAAGCTGCCGTTCCTGCCCACCTTTTTCGGCCTTGTCGGCGGCGTCAAGACCATGGGTTTCCTCGGCCTCTTCATCGGCCCGGTGCTGATGGCGCTGCTGGTGGCAATCTGGCGCGAATGGGTGCGCGAGGTGGAACTGTCCGCCGCCACCACCACCGAGGCTCCGCCCCCGCCGCCAACAGAGGACGATCCCGTTGATGAGGTTGCCGCGCTCGAAGAGGATAGCGAGGAAACGACGGCATTTCGGAAAGCTGCTTTTTGATTGGTGAAGCCTGCGGTGAGCGGCGATGACGTGGAGCGCCAGCCGACAGGCCAAGGCCGCTTCCCTCTCTTTCGTCATGCCGGGCTTGGATACCGGCATCAGCCATGGCTCATCTGCGCAGTGAAAGAGTCTTCCGCGATCAAAGACTTGATCGCGCTGGACCTGGATCTAGTCCGGGGTGAGGTGGGCGGATGCTGCGGCTATACCTCAAACAGTCACATCGCCAGCCCATCCGACCGATCGGTGCCTTCGCCTTAAAGCACCTTTTCCATGAACCGGCTGAGCGGGTCAGGCTTATAAGGCGCAAAGGCCTCGATCTCCACAAACCCCGCCTTGCGGTAAAGGCTGATCGCCTCCGGCTGGCTGATCCCGGTTTCCAGCCGGATGGCGGAAAGGCCGAGTTCGGTACCGCGCGCGACAAGCGTATCCATGATCAGCTTGCCGATCCGCAATCCCCTCGCCTCGGGATCAACGAACATGCGCTTGACCTCCGCCGTGCCATCACCCGCCTCCACCAGCGCGCCGCAGCCGACCACGCGGCCATCGTGTCGCACCACGAAAAAGGAGACATTGTCCTTTTCCAGCTGGCCGATATCGACCAGATGATTGCTCTCGGCGGGATAAAGCGACGCCATATAGGTATTGGAGAGATCGATGAGGCGCAGAACCGCGTCCTGCCGTGGTGTTTCAAGCTTGATTTCGGTGGCCAATGCGATGCCTGCCTTCTCTATAAAAATGCGTATTTCGTCGTAATGTCACTGCAATCGGGATAGATGAGTTTCTAGAGCATTATTCCCGACAGAGGCAACACACCCCATGAAAACAGCCCTCGTTCTCATGACCTTCCTTGGCTGTGACGACAGCGCCACCGATTGCCATTACATCGCCACCTCGCAGCAGCGCTGGACGAGCATCGAGCTATGTGACGCCGTGTCGGAAAAGGAGCTGGAGCGTTACGCCAATGCGCCCTACCCGGTCGTGGTGGCCGTGTGCCAGACACCGGGCGAGCAGGCTCCGCAGACGGCGAGCAATACGCCCGGCGCGCAGCCTCCCGCCGCGGCGGCACCTGCCGGAACGCAGCAGGCGACCGCAGAGGTAACGCCGAAGGAAGAAGAGAGCCTCACCAAACAGGCGATCGGCCGCGTCAGCCGCATTCTGCCGTCCACAGAAGGCATAAAGCACCTTCTGGGCACACCAGTCAGGATGGTCGAAAACAGCTATTCGTGGATCGCCAAGCGGTTTGACAAGTAATTGCGGGGAACGCAGCAATTGCGTCTGGAGGCCCCCAGGACCTTACGCAGCCTCGACCGTCAGCGCTTCCGCATAATACCGCGCCTTCTGCCGTTCTTCGGCAATGGCCAGCTTGCGCACGGCATGCAGCAGTTCGAACAATGTCTCGGAACCGTTGACCTCACGGAAATGCGCCAGCAACTCGGCCGAGACGGAGGCCGCCGCCTCAGAAAGCTGCGAGCGGGCGGCACGGCGCCACATCAGCGTCGCCTCGATGAAAACGTCAACGACATCGCTAAAAAGCCCGACGGACTGGAACAGGGCCTTCAGCGCGTGCGGCCGCCCCGTCGCCAGAATGGCGCGCACCTTGCGGTCATCGAGACCGGAGAGATTGACCATCGCCGCCGTGAAGAATTCCAGCCGGCCCGAACAGACGGCGTGGATGAGCAGCGCCGGCGTCAGTTCCAGCCGCTGGCGCAGATGCTCCACCAGCGCCGGCAGTTCCGGCGAAGAAACGCTTGATGCGATAAGAATGGTGGCGGAATCTTCCGCCTCGCGAAAAAGACTGTCGGCGCGGTTGCGCGCGATCATCGCGTGAACCAGCGCCGAGCCGGCGAGCGCCTCGCTGATGCGACCCATCAACAGGTGGCGCGCATCGGCCGGCAGCGCCTCACGGCGCAGCAGGAGGTCGCGAATATCGGCGTCGCGGCCATGGCGCTCGGCAATGCGACGCAGCGAGAATGGCGTGATGAAGGCATCGTCGTTTTCAAGCAGGATGATGGTCTCAGGCAGATCGCCGACTTCGGCGAGGGCGGCGCAGACCCCGCGCGGCAGGCCGGGCCTTGCCGCGATGAGCGCGCGCGTCAGGCTTTCGCCGCGCCCGGCCAGATCAACCAGGTCGGCCTCGCCGAGAACCGGCGAACGGGCAATGACGGTGCAGGCGATTTCCGGCTGGTCTTCGGCAAGCGAAACGAGAATGGCGCGCGGTGCGTCTTGGGCATCCGCCAGCGCTTCGGCGAGCGCCAGCCGCACACGCGGTGAAGGGTCATCGAGAAGATAGGTCATCGCCATATAGGCGGCATCGCGGTTTTCCCGCGCCATGTCAGACTGCAGATAGGCACGGCCGAGCGCATTGGCAGCTTTCGCCCGCTCGGTCGATCCAGCCTTTTCAGACCAGCGAAGAAATGCCTGTACGATCACCTGAGCCTCGAAACACATTCATACAATGGATGGCGGCATCATCGCCGCCACCATGTATAAAACTCTAGGCGCAAATGGTTTACGTTTGGTTCACCATAAAATTTAACCCTTGTCGGCGAAGGATTATATTGACGGCGTAGTAGAGGGGCGCTGCAGCTGGAACACATCGCTGCCGCCATCGCAGTAATCCATGTAACCCATGCGCGCCACGGGGCGCGACAGCCCCATGTCGATGCGGCCATCACGAATGATCGTTTCATCGATATGGATCGCCATGACCTGCCCGATCACCATCCACGAATCCGTCGGCTTGCCGTCGAGATCCCCGAGTTGCTGTATCTGCGTCACCCGGCATTCCAGAACAGCCAGGGCTTCGCCGACGAACGGCGCGTCCACCACCCGCCCATTGACGGCGGTAAGGCCGGCAAGGGAGAATTCATCAACGTCATAAGCAACAGGTGCAGAAGACGCATTCATCCGGTCCACCAGATGACGGCTGACGAGATTGGCGGTGAAGACGCCGGTTTCCTCGACATTGCGCAGGCTGTCCTTCCTGCCGCTCGAGGAAAACATGACGAGCTTCGGCCGGTCCGAAATCGCGTTGAAGAAGGAATAGGGCGAGAGGTTCATGGAACCGTCCCTGCCCTTGGAGCCGATCCAGCCGATCGGCCGCGGCGCGACGATGGCCTTGAACGGATCATGCGGCAGGCCGTGCTGGTTGGTGTCCGTGGTGTAGAACATCAGACGTCCCCGACCCAGGTGACGACATCGGCAAGCTCCGGCCGCGGCCGCTCCACCGGCGGGAATGTCGTTGAGCCGATGTGGATATAGCCCGCGACCTTCTCTTCCCCGCTGATGCCGGTCTCAGCAAGGAATGCCGGGTCGAAAGCAAGCCATTCCGTCAGCCAGTTCGCGGCAAAACCGCTGGCATTGGCCGCGAAGATGAGGTTGAGGCACACCGCGCCGGCGGACATGACCTGCTCCCATTCCGGAATCTTGAAATGCGGCTTGGCGGTGCTGATGACGGCGATAACGACGGGCGCGCGGGTGAAGCGCGTGCGCTCCGCTTCCTGCTGCTGCAGGTCCAGTTCCGGGTTCTTCTCAAGCGCGATCCTGAGCGCCGCTTCACCGAGACGCACACGCTCCTCGCCACGATAAACCACGAAACGCCACGGCGCGAGCTTGCCATGGTCAGGCACGCGCACGGCAAGGCGCAGGATGTCCTCGATTTGCCCCTTCGAAGGTCCCGGCTCGGCAAGTTGCAGGGCCGGCGTAGAGCGGCGAGCCTTGAGATAATCGAGGAGCTTGATATCACTTGTCATGATCAAAAATCTTCCATTCTGCTGTCATCGCGAAACATGGGCCTTGAAATAGCCATGGCATTGGTTTTGAAGTGATGCGGGAAAATCAAGAAGTCAATCGGTATCGAAAATGTCGGCAATCAAAATCGCGGCACGTCTGGCCATTGCATGTGCTGCGCTTGGCCTTTTATCACAGGCCGCATTTTCGCAGGATGCCTTTAAAGACTTCAAGCAACTCGGCGGCACGCCGAAAATGCCGAAACTCAACGCTTTCACCGCCCCGTCCGCACCCAATGCCCCCGCAAGCACCGCCCGCGACATCGCCATGGAAGCCAAGCTGACGAGCGAAGGCGAGGCGGTGAAAGAAGGCCTGTCCTGGCGCGTTTTCAGCCCCATTCCCGGCGCTGACGGCAAATTGCCGATGCTGGCAAGCTCCGAGGGCGGCTCGGCCCATTTCAATCTGGTACCCGGCGAATATTTCGTCAACGTCGCCTTCGGCCGCGCCGGCGTCACCAAGAAACTCAATATCCCAACGTCTGGCAACGTTCAGAAACAGGTGCTGATTCTCGATGCCGGCGGCTTCGTGCTGAACGCGGTCGCAGGGTCCGACAAGCAGATTTCCAGCACCCAGCTCAAATTTTCCGTCTATTCGTCGGACGCCCGGCCGGATGGCGAACGCGGCCTCGTCATGGCCGATATCAAGCCCAACACCATCGTGCGGCTGAATGCCGGCACCTATCACGTGGTTTCCGAATACGGCAACGTCAATGCGGTGGTGCGCGCCGACATTCAGGTGGAAGCCGGCAAGCTGACAGAAGCGACGCTGCAGCACCAGGCCGCGCAGATCACCCTCAAGCTGGTGTCCGAAGAGGGTGGCGAAGCCATTGCCGATACGGCCTGGTCCGTGCTGAACGGCGGCGGCGATGTGGTGAACGAAAGCGTCAGCGCGTTTTCGACCATGGTTCTGGCGGAAGGCGAATATACCGCCATCGCCCGTAACAAGGAAAAGGTCTACCAGCGTAACTTCAAGGTCACGTCGGGCCGGGATTCGGATGTGGAAGTGCTGATGAAGGATCAGGCGCCGGAAGATATGACCGGGGATTTCGAGTAAGTCTGATTGAGCCGGCCGCGACGCCAGCGATAACGTCCGAAACTTCTCTTCCGTCATGCCGGACTAGATCCGGCATCCAGCCACGGCGCGTCTGCGCCGTGAGGGACGAGTCTTTCGCGATCAAGGACTTGATCGCACTGGCCCCCGGATCTAGTCCGGGGTGACGGAGTGCGGATGCCCCGCCCTCTGCCAATCATAGCGCTGCTACAGCACATCGTTCACAAACAAAAACGGCCCCCGAAGGGGCCGTTGTCATTTCTCACGCAACCTGCTTCTTCGCCGCAAGCTTGCGCTTCACGTCCGGCGGCGTCGCCTCGTCCACGAGGCTTGTAATGGCCTCCTCGAGCGACATCGACGTCTGGTTTTGCGAACCGAGACGACGGATGTTGACGGTGCGTTCTTCCGCTTCCTTGCGGCCGCAGACGATGATGACCGGAACCTTGGTCACCGAATGCTCGCGGACCTTGTAGTTGATCTTCTCGTTGCGGAAGTCGGTCTCGACTGCCATGCCCGCCTCGCGCAGTGCTTCGGCAACCTCGCGGCCGTAATCGTCCGCATCCGAGGTGATCGTGGCGACGACGACCTGAAGCGGCGCAAACCACAGCGGCATGTGGCCGGCGAAGTTCTCGATGAGAATACCGAGGAAGCGCTCCATCGAGCCGCAGATGGCGCGATGGATCATCACCGGCTGCGTCTTTTCGGAGTTCTGGTCGATATAGAAGGCGCCAAAGCGTTCCGGCAGGTTGAAGTCCACCTGTGTCGTGCCGCATTGCCATTCACGGCCGATGGCGTCCTTCAGCGTATATTCGAACTTCGGCCCGTAGAACGCACCCTCGCCCGGCATAATGCCGGTCTTGATGCGGCCGCCGGACTGTTCCTCGATGGTCTTCAGAACCTCCAGCATCACGCTTTCGGCGCGGTCCCAGAGATCGTCGGAACCGACGCGCTTGTCCGGACGGGTGGACAGCTTGACGACGATCTCGCTGAAACCGAAATCCTCATAGACGGAGAGGATCAGGTCGTTGATGCGCAGGCATTCCGCCGCCATCTGCTCTTCCGTGCAGAAGACATGCGCATCGTCCTGCGTGAAGCCGCGAACTCGCATCAGGCCGTGCAGAGCACCCGATGCTTCGTAGCGATGGACATTGCCGAATTCCGCAAGACGCACGGGCATTTCGCGGTAAGACTTCAAGCCATGCTTGAAGATCTGGACGTGGCCGGGGCAGTTCATCGGCTTCAGTGCGAAGACGCGCTGATCGGCTTCCTCGTCATCGGGATGGGTAAAGGCATGGGCGGATTTCACCGCAAACATGTTTTCCTGATACCAGCCCCAGTGACCGGAGGTTTCCCACAGCGACTTATCCAGCACCTGCGGCGCGTTGACTTCCTGATAGGTGTTGGCGAGCCGACGACGCATATAGGCCGTCAGCGTCTGGAACATGCGCCAGCCCTTGCCGTGCCAGAAGACGACGCCCGGACCTTCTTCCTGGAAATGGAACAGGTCCATTTCGCGGCCGAGACGGCGATGGTCGCGCTTTTCGGCTTCGGCCAGAACATGCAGATAATTGTCCAGCTCTTCCTGCGTCGCCCAGGCGGTGCCATAGATGCGTGACAGCATCGCATTGTTGCTGTCACCGCGCCAGTAAGCACCCGCCACCTTCATCAGCTTGAAGGCGGTGCCGACCTGCCCCGTGGAGGCCATATGCGGGCCACGGCAAAGATCGAACCAGTCGCCCTGGTAATAGATCTTCAGGTCCTGACCTTCGGGGATCGCATCAACCAGCTCGACCTTGTAATTCTCGCCCTTGGCGGCGAAGACTTCCTTGGCCTTTTCGCGCGACCAGATTTCGCGGGTAAACGCCTTGTTGCGCTGAATGATTTCCTTCATGCGCTTTTCGATCTTCGGCAGATCTTCGGGCGTGAAGGGCTCGTTCTTGGCGAAGTCGTAATAGAAGCCGTTCTCGATGACAGGGCCGATCGTCACCTGCGTGCCGGGCCAAAGCTCCTGCACGGCCTCGGCCATGACGTGGGCGGCATCGTGGCGGATGAGTTCCAGCGCACGCTTGTCTTCACGCGTGACGATCTCGATCTTGCCATCGGTGATGGTATCGGACAAATCGCGCACGGTGCCGTCAAGCGCAATGGCGACGGCCTTCTTGGCAAGCGATTTGGAAATGGATTCGGCAACCTCGCGGCCGGTCGTGCCGGGGGCGTAGCTGCGGACGGATCCATCGGGAAATGTAAGGGAAATGGCTTCAGACATCGTCTAGTGCTCCTGTCCAGTCCCGCCAACGAATGCGGGTGGTGTTGGAATAATGATCTGCCCGCTGAAAACGGACAGGCAGCCTGATAAAGGCTTTTGCCATTCCAGTCAAAGGTGAAGGGTCTCTCAGCGAAGCATTTCCGCGAGACCATTGACGGTATTGGCGTTGCGGGTCGTGCCTATGCCGAGCCTCCTGGTGGTCAGGACCGGGAGAAGCCGGCTCTCGCTCGGCTTTCCCAGAAAATCGATCCATAAATCGCCACCAATCACGGCGATCTTCTCCTGCCGGCGATATTTTTCGAGAAATCCGAGAACGTCCTCGCCAAGCGGTTCGCGCATCACCCGAACGCAGACATCGGATGGATTGCCATCCGGAAACGGATTCTCAGCCGCCAGTTTCAGCCAGTCGCGAGCCGGGCGAACCATGATATCGACATGTTTGTCGAAACGCTTTTCGAAGGCGCGTTCAAGCCTGTCCTCGATCTCGCGAATGGGAGCATCCTCCGCACGAAAGACCAGGTTTCCGGTGGCTACAAGCGTCCGGCACTCGGCAAATCCCAGTTCTTCAGCCATTGCGCGCAGATCGGCCATGATGAGCCGCTTGCCCGCGCCAAGGACGATGCTATGCAGCAGCGCCACATGATCGTTCATCGATGCAGGCTCCAGTAACGCCACGGCGCCCACCAGCGCCTCGTGCTGCCGAGCGCTTCCGGCACCGGGTCCAGTCCGCTCGTGCCGCCAGGGCCGCAGCGCGCAACGCGAAACAGGGTCATCCATCCGCCCGCCCACAGCCCGTGGCGGGCGATGGCCTCATAGCCATATTCGGAACAGGTGGGGATGTGACGGCAGGAATTTCCGATGAAGCCGGAAAGCGTCAATTGATAAAGCCGGATAAGGCCGACACCAAACAACCGCCCCGGCGTTTTGGCAAAGCTGCCCGCCCAGTTACGGGATCGGCCCGCTTTTTCCGCCGTCTGCTGATGCCGGCAGCCCGGTTCGCCGCACATCACCTAACCCGCAGCGTTGACAGCCGGCCGGCCTTCGATCTGGTCGAGAGCATCGACCACGGCTTCAAAGGTCAGCATGGTGGAGGCATGGCGCGCCTTGAAATCGCGCACGGGCTGAAGCACCCGCATATCTTCGAAACGGCCCGCCGGCCCTTCGCCGCCCTGTTTCAGCATGGCGAGCATGTCTTCCCGCGCCTGCCGGATTTCACCGCTGGAAGCGCCGATGATGTGATGCGCCATGATGGAGGCGGAGGCCTGGCCGAGCGCGCAGGCACGCACCTCGTGGGAAAACGCCGTCACGATGCCGCCTTCGACCTTCAGATAAACCTTGAGCTTAGAGCCGCACAGGCGCGAGTGTTTTTCGGCGCTGGCGTCGGCATCTTCAAGAACACCCGTCAGTGGAATATTCCCGGCAAAGTCCAGAATGCGATTATTGTAGATATCGTCCATCGTCAGGTGCCCGGCGCGCTCAAGATTGCCCAAAAACAGGACAGGTCAAATTTTTCAAACACAGCGTTTGTCGCAGTGAAGCTTTCCTGCCCTTCATTCTCATTATATGCTAACGAGCTTTCTGGACATCAAGCCGTGATGAAATTAACGGCTCCGATACCGAAATAACAGCATCGGTCTTGCCAAAATGCTGTAAAACAACCAGATAGCAGCAACTGCGAACAAATGTTCGCGATGAAAAACGAATTCAGGTGCGGCCTTTACCCGCATCGGGAGAGACGGAATGGATGCGATCGTGAAGAATTTCCCCGGCGCTGGCGCAAAAACCGACGTGGCAGAAGCTCGCCCAAGCCAGGCCGAAGCGGAAGAAGCAGTGCGCGTTCTTTTGCGCTGGGCAGGAGAAAATCCCGCCCGCGAAGGACTTCTGGATACGCCGAAGCGCGTCGCCAAGGCCTATCGCGAGCTTTTTGCCGGTTATGAGCTGAACGTTCAGGACGTGCTCGGCACGACCTTCGAGGAAGTCGGCGGTTATGACGATGTGGTGCTGGTGCGCGACATCCCATTCTTCTCCCATTGCGAGCACCACATGGTGCCGATCGTCGGCAAGGCGCATGTGGCCTATCTTCCGGCCGGCCGCGTGCTCGGCCTGTCGAAGATCGCCCGCGTCGTTGAAATCTTCGGCCGCCGCCTGCAGACGCAGGAAAACATGACAGCGCAGATCGCAAGATCGATCGAAGAAACCCTGAAACCGCGCGGCGTGGCCGTCATGATCGACGCCGAACATATGTGCATGTCCATGCGCGGCGTAAACAAGCAGGGGTCGACGACGCTGACCACCAGCTTCACCGGCACGTTCAAGAACGATCCGGCCGAGCAGGTCCGCTTCATGACCATGGTGCGCAACCGCTAGGCATCGGACCGAAAAGTGTAGCGCGGGTTTTTGAAAACCCGATGCTCAGACAAATTTTGGAGTGGCGGAGTGATCTCATTTTCCCCGCCGCTCTGAAACCTTCCGCTTTTCTCCCGGGGTAGCCATGTCCATTTCGTTTCCGTCCGCGCCTGCGGACAAGGAAGTGCTCGAAAACGCAGGTCTCTTTTCGCCGAAATTCGATGCCCACGGCCTTGTCACCGCCGTGGTTACCGATGCACGCGACGGCGAATTGCTGATGGTCGCCCATATGAATGCGCAAGCCCTGTCGCTGACGCTCGAGACCGGCATCGCCCACTATTACAGCCGTTCACGCGACAAGATCTGGAAGAAGGGCGAAACATCGGGCAACCTGCAGACGGTGAAGGAATTCCGCACTGATTGCGATCAGGACGCGGTGTGGCTGAAGGTCTCCGTCGCCGGCCATGATGCGACCTGCCATACCGGTCGCCGCTCCTGCTTTTATCGCACCGTCGAGCTCTCCAATGGCGATGCTGTGACGAAGATCACCGACGACACCCGCCATTTCGATCCGGCCACCACCTATTCGGACAAATAAACGGCCACCTTCCATCGGCCGCACCAATTTGCTACCAATATAGCGGGCTCCGGGGATAAGGGCGGAGCTTCACAGAATTGGCAGGGAGTGCGGTCATGTTGGGATGGGGAAATCGTCACAATCATCTTGCGGCTGGAAATCCCGAAGCCACCGGCAATGAGCCGCCCGTCACCCAGATCGTCGACAAACACCGCATAGCGCTCGCCCTTGGCGGCGGCGCGGCCCGCGGCTGGGCCCATATCGGCGTCCTGCGGGCGCTGGACGAGGCCGGCGTGAAGATCGGCATGATCGCCGGCACGTCGATCGGAGCGCTGGTGGGCGGTTGTTATCTCGCCGGCAAGCTCGATGAGCTGGAGGAATTCGCCCGTTCGCTGACGATGCGCCGCATTGCCGGCCTGCTTGATCTCACGATCGGCGGCGGCGGCCTTTTTGGCGGCATGCGGCTGACCAAGCGCATGCAGGAGCATCTGGAAGGCCTGCGCGTCGAAAACCTCGACCATCCCTTCATCGCCGTCGCCACGGAGCTGCGCACCGGCCACGAAGTGTGGATCCATCAGGGCGACCTCGTTACCGCGCTGCGTTCATCCTATGCCCTGCCCGGCATTTTCGAACCCGTGCAATGCAACGGCCGCACGCTGATTGACGGCGCGCTCGTCAATCCCGTGCCGGTTTCCGTCTGCCGCGCCTATGAGCAGGCGCTGGTCGTCGCCGTGAACCTCAACTACGATCTGTTTGGCCGTTCCGCCGTGGTCAAGCACGCGGCCTCACCGCATGGCGGCGGCACACCGCCGGTGGAAACGGCGCCGCGTCCCGGCCTGCCGGGCGTCATGGTGCAGGCCTTCAACATCATTCAGGACCGGATTTCGCGCTCGCGTCTGGCGGGCGACCCGCCCGATCTGATGCTTCATCCCCGCATCAACCATATCGGCCTCTCGGAATTCCATCGCGCCAGCGAAGCCATCGACCGGGGATATGAGGAAACGCGCTCCCGTATTCCGGAGCTTGAGCGCATGCAGCAGGCGTTCCGGCGCTAATACCCTGCTTTAAAAAACGTCTCCAAAGCCCAGATATGGTGAGACCATGTATTGGTATATCTCGGTCCTGCCCCCGACCGACAAAAACATACTGTGCGACACGAATCGATTGATCGGGTTTCTGGAGGGACAGCCTGAGCTCAAACGGACAAACGACGTCACCTTTACGTCGGCGGACGGTCAGCCCTGGATCGACATCGTCATCGTGAAAGAAGCGGCCGATGGCAACTGGTCCAGCAGCGGCAAATTCATTTCACAGTTCAATCGGGTTGAAATTGTCTGCTCTGATTATGAGACGCAAAACTTCTACGTGGAAATATCGGCGAAAATAGCCGACTTTCTTCAATGGCGACTTGTTACCAAGGGCGATGCGTGAGTCCCGGCCCGAGATTGAACCTTTTCCAGCCATCTGACGCCGGGACGCAAGATCATCCGGCAATATAAGCCTTGATGTGCTCCGCTTCTGCTTCGATCTCGCCGATCCGCGCCTTCACCACGTCACCGATGGAGATGATGCCGGCAAGGCGGCCGTTTTCTTCAACAGGAACATGCCTGAAACGTCCGCCCGTCATGATTTCCATCAGCTCATCGGTGGTGGAATTGTGATGACAGCGAATGACATTCTTGGTCATGGCCACCGAAACGGATTGCTGGAGGGAAGCAGCACCCTGGCCCGCCACGATCTTCACCAGATCGCGTTCCGTGAAGATGCCGAGAACGACACCGTCGGCGTCGGTCACGACGACGGAACCGATCTTATGCGCATTAAGCGTTGCCGCCGCTTCACCGATGCTGACCTCCGGACCGACAGTCACGACGTCCCGGCCCTTGCGGTCGAGAAGATCCTTTACGAATGTAGGCATGCCTTCCTCCTCTTTTCAGCGATCCGCAGTGCCGCAGTCTCCCCCGGCGGTTGCAAATCATGAGATATGGTGCGCTGAGGCCCGCATGAATGCAATCCCGCATGGGGCGTGCGAAAGCAAATTTGCGCCACGGCCGACAAGGAGCGTGATCGGCCTAGCGTAACGGACGATCGAAAAGGCCGAAGAACAGAAAGCCGAGCAGAAAACCGAAAACATGGGCGTCCCAGGCAATTTCACCGCCGACATCGCCGAACAGCGGCACGCCCACCGCAATCAGCACATTGCCGAACAGCCACATCAGCGTGAAGATCAGCACCGTGCGGTTGGAAAGCGCCGCAAGAATGCTCTGCCTCGGCATCAGATGGCCGAAGGAGGCGCTATATCCGCCACGCGCGGGGAATGCGAAGCGGCAGGCCGCCCCCATCAGCGCCGAAACGACACCGGATGCGCCGATCAGTACCGTCACATCACCCCAGTTCAACGCGGCATGACCAAAGGCCGAAACAGCGGCGGAAATGCACCATAACAGCACGAAGCGCACTGTTCCGATCCGGCGCAGAACCGGCGCGCCGAAGGCCATCAGCCACAAGCCATTAAAGAGAATGTGCTCGATACCGCCATGCAGGAAAGAATAGGTCACCGGTGTCCAGAGCCATTCCAGCCCCTGCTGCGAAAAAGGCACCGCATAACGCAGCGGAATGAAGCCAAAGGTGAAGATGAACCAGCCATTGCCTTCCTCCGACAGAAGATAGGCGGGAACCACATAAGCGATGATCAGCGCGGCCAGTATGCCGACCAGCAGCGATGGCAGGTTGAAGACGGGATTACTCGTATCGTCTTTCGGCTCCGGTGTTTCCGAAACCGGCGGCTGTTCGCCGTCCCCGTAGGACATGATCCCATCCCTGTCTTGGTCGAATTTTGCGTTCCCCGAGCAATATAGGAAGCCCGAACGAAAAAAAAGCCGTCCCGCCTTTGAAGCGCGCGACGCCCAAACCGCAATCGGTCAAGACGCCGGGCCAGGGACGGTCCGGCTTACGGGCCCGCCGTAAAATAACGGGCGGCGCCATCGAATTGTGCTGACGGAGCTTTCCCCGACATGGCCGCACCGATGCCACGGCCATTGCCGCCATTCAACATCAACCCTTTGTTAACCTTAACAAATCGAGTTGGCACGAAAATCGCTACACCTCAGAATACAGACGTTCGGATGGACATGATGTCCCAAAAACGAACATGGAGAGATGCTATGAAGAGCATGGCCGGACTGGACATATATGCCTATTGGGATGAATTGCGCGGCAAGCGATCGGCCCCTCGACGCGAGGACATCGATCCCGCAAAGCTGAAGCATCACCTGGGCGATCTTTTCATCCTCACCGACAAGGGAGAGAACACCCCGTTCTTCCGCCTTGCCGGCACACGTCTCTGCGACCTCTTCGGCCGCGAGCTGCGGGATCGCCCGTTTTCGGAACTGTGGCATCAGGCAAATGCCGTCTTCCCCTGCCGTGTCGCGCGCGGCATCCTTCATCATCAGTTGCCCGTGGTCTTCGATCTCGAGGCGGAGGACAGCCATGGCGCCGCACCGCTGGCATATGAAATGTTGCTCCTGCCGCTGCGCACGGATCCGGACGCCGCTCCAAGGTTGCTCGGGGCCCTGCTTGCGGAGCGGCCGCGACACGAATTCGCCGCGCCCATCCAGCATCTGTCAATGAAAAGCAGCCGCCTGCTGCGCCTGAACATCGCGCCCGTAGAATATCCGATGGATACGCAGCGCGCCGAAAGCTGCTGACCGACCTGTTTCACCGCTCCCAAACCCGTCTGGAAAAGGTGCGGCGGCGTCGAAACCTCAAAAAAATAGGTCAGAACTGTAACGATATTGCCGATCAGAAAAATTGTAGAGATTAAACAATACAGTCTGTTAACTCGCGCAAGGTAGAAACTTACCATCATCATTCATTACAATTGCGCTGCTCATGTTTTCGTCCCGTTCGGTCAACACCGCCCAAATCCTGCGTCCGGTTGAGGAAGCTCATCTTGACGACGCCGTCCGCGTGTCCTTCACCGGCCGCCTCATGTTGCCCGACCATGAAGAATATGATTGCACCGCGACCGAGATGACCGCCGAAAGAGCGCAGTTCACCTGCTCGGGCATTGCCCGCCACGGAGACCGCGTCATCGCTTATCTCCAGCATATCGGCCGGATCGAAGGCACGGTGACATCGCTCACCGCATCGGGCTTCCTCATCGCCATCAACGCGCCGGAGCGCAAGCGGGAAAAACTCGCCGCCCAGCTGGCATGGATCGCCAAGCGTCAATTGCTCGGCCTGCCGGAAGACCGCCGCCACGACCGCCTGACGCCGCGCAACGCGAGAGCCCAGCTTGTTCTGGAAGACGGCGTGCTTGTCGCATGCCGACTGATTGACCTTTCCCTGTCGGGTGCGGCAATCGAGATCGAAAACCGGCCGCCGCTCGGAAGCCGGGTCCAGCTCGGCAAAAACATGAGCGGCAAGATCGTGCGCCATTTCATGGAAGGCGTCGCTGTCGAATTCGACCGCGTCCAGTCGCCCGACGCACTGATTGAATTTCTCTAGGACGCTCCACCAAACGCGGCAGTTTTACGCCCGTACGAATACGTGCGGCATTTGACGTGCTTTGCGCTCGCCCTAGTCGCATGATTGAGACGATTCCCGGACCACGGTTTGGCAGTCTATGCTTTGTCCTTCGCGGCTGTATCGGGTTCACGAGCCGCTGATAGCTTCCGGCGCTCCATTCTCTGCTTTCTCGCTGCCGAACCTTTCCATTTCATGCCCCGACCGCGCACGACATCCTGCGCATGCTCAGCGTGCCGGACGGAAAACGTAACTACCAGGGACAGCTGTGCGGCAGATCGGTCCACCATATTCGGCGAAAAGGATAAACGCGGCGGAACATGTCACGCCCTTGATCAGATCATCCACGGCACGAAAATCGACCCGCAAAACTTTTTTCCAGAAAAAATGCAGTTTTTTTGAAGTTTTTTTGCCGCTTTTTCCGGCCTGTCCCAGCCTGAGACAGCCATCCCAAAACGAGAAATCCACGCCTTTGGTACCGTTCGCCAACTGGCTGTACAGCGCTCCGGAAATATCTCCGTGCCGAAAATTGCTTTCAATACAGGGGCCTAAATGGCTACCAAAAGCCTAAGGGTGAGATGCGTAAAATTGTAATAAAATTTGCTTCAAACACGCATAAAAACTAATTCGAATACAGTTCAAAACAACGGCTAATTTGCTGAAATTTAAGCTCAAATTGCGCTTCGCAAATTTCCGCGGGGTCAAAATATACCTGCGAATGTCTCCTCAACACGGGGAGACAAGCAATGAACAAGAACAACCGTTTCGTTTTCACTCTGATCGCATTCATCGTCAGCGCCTTCGCGCATCAGGCAAGCGCGTCGCCGGCCGCCGTCATGCGCGTCATCGGCAAGGCCAATCCGCCGATCGGCCACTATGAATTCTGCCAGACCTATCAGAGCGAATGCCAGCCGACATCGCTGGATAACGGCCCGATGAAACTGACCGAAGAGCGCTGGAAGACGATGCTCGACGTCAACTACACCGTCAACACCACCATCACGCCGATGACCGACATGGAAATCTATGGCGTCGAAGAGCGCTGGGCCTATCCGACCACGGTGGGCGATTGCGAAGACTTCGTGCTTCTGAAGCGCAAGATGCTGATGAACAAGGGCTTCTCCGCCTCCAACCTCTTGATCACGGTCGTTCTGCAGCCGAATGGCGAAGGCCATGCCGTTCTGACCGTCCGCACCGATCGTGGCGATTTCGTTCTCGACAACATGCGTAACAAGGTCATGAACTGGTCGGAAACCGAATATACCTACCTGAAGCGCCAGGACACCGCCAACCCCGGCCGCTGGGTCAAAATTCAGGATGGTCGCGCCACCACCGCGGTCGGCGGCATCAACTGAAGCCAGAAAACAACCCGTCTCCCCAAACGAAAAAAGCCGGCTCCCTAAAAGGGGCCGGCTTTTTTCATTTTCATCCGTCAGGCGTCAGAGCAGACCAAGCTCGGCCAGTTCACGCCTGAGATCGGAAGGCATGTCCTCGCCGCCTGCACCGCCGCCGAGATCGCGTGGAGCTTCATCGTCCTTCAGGTAACGCCAGCCCTGAAACGGGCGCTTTGGCGCAGGTGAGGTTTCGATGACTTCGGGGCCGAGAATGAGGTCACAGCGGGAAATACCGTCTTCGCCCTTGAAGGAGCGGATATCGAGAAGTTTCTGCCGCGCCTGTACCTGTCCCTTGATAACCCAGTAGAGCGAACCGCCCTCGAGCAATTCCTCGACCCGTTTCGGGATCATCCGGGTGGTGTGAACGCTGTGCGGCTCAAGGCCTGCGGCAATTGCGGTCAGCGCGCGATGCGCGACCCAGTCTCTCAAGTCCTGGATTGAATCCGCGCCGACGCAAAGTTTGATGAGATGTAAAGGCATGGTTCTATCAATGCCTTTTTGCAGCGGGCGTCAAGCATGGCAACCATGCCGGACGCCCTGCCCGTTCAGCACTCCACAACGTTCACGGCAAGGCCGCCGGTGGAGGTTTCCTTGTATTTCTCACTCATGTCATTGCCGGTCTGGCGCATCGTCTCGATACAGGCGTCGAGCGGCACGAAATGCTGGCCGTCGCCCTTCAGCGCCAGCGAGGCCGCCGTCACCGCTTTCACCGCGCCCATGGCATTACGTTCGATGCACGGCACCTGCACAAGCCCGGCAATCGGATCGCAGGTCATGCCGAGATGATGTTCGAGCGCGATCTCGGCGGCATTTTCCACCTGCTCCGGCGATCCGCCCATGACCGCGGCAAGACCCGCCGCCGCCATGGCGGAAGCCGAACCCACCTCGCCCTGACAGCCCACTTCCGCGCCTGAAATCGAGGCATTGTGCTTGATGATGCCGCCGATGGCGGCCGCCGTCAGCAAAAAGTCGCGCACGTCGTCGACGCTCGCATCCTCGTGGAAATGCCGGAAATATCTGACGGTCGCCGGAACGACACCTGCCGCACCATTGGTCGGCGCGGTCACCACGCGGCCGCCGGCGGCGTTTTCCTCGTTCACGGCCATGGCGTAAACGCTCAGCCAGTCATTGGCCATCACAGGGTTCAGCCGGTTGCTGCGCCATTCCGCATTCAGCTTCTCGTAAATGGAGCGGGCGCGGCGGCGCACCTTCAAGCCACCAGGCATGATGCCGTCCACTTTCAGACCGCGCTCAATGCAGCCGTTCATGGCTTCCCAGATCTGGTCGAGGCGCTCGTTCAGTTCCTCGCGGGAAACCACCGTCTCCTCATTGGCGCGCTTCATCTGGGCGATGGTGCGGCCGGAACGGGCCGCCATCTCAAGCATTTCCCGCGCCGTCCCGAAGGGATAAGGCACGCGCGGACCATTATCGATGGTCTTGCCGCGCTGCTTGATCGCCTCCAGTTCCGTATCGGTCACGACGAAACCGCCGCCGACGGAATAATAGATGCGCTTGATGAGCAGCCTGCCCTGATTGTCGAAGGCGGAGAAGATCATGCCGTTGGCATGGCCGGGCAGCGGGTTCTTCTTGTCGAAGATCAGATCCTCTGCGGGCCGAAACTCATAGGACGGATGGCCGGGCGGCGTTACCGTGCCGGCCTTCTCCACCGCATCGATAATGGCGTCCATCGCATCGGGGTCGACAAGGTCCGGCCGCTCGCCGGTGAGGCCCAGAATGACGGCACGCCCTGTGCCGTGGCCAATGCCGGTAAAGGCGAGAGAGCCATGCAGGCTGACCTTCAGCTGCGCAACGGCTGCACCCGCCGGTCGCGGCCACTCATCGCTGAGGATCAGCGCCAGGAAGCGGTTTGCAGCCGTCATCGGCCCCATCGTGTGGGAGCTCGAAGGACCGATACCGATCTTGAAGACGTCAAAGACCGAAAGAAACATGAAGTTCGCCCTGAATAAGAATGGATTCCTGCATCATCATATCCAAAGCCGAAACGGATCGCCACAAAAGAGCGTCAGCGGTTTGCGCAGCTGCGACATGAGCGTCCCAGAAACGAAAACAGCACGGTTTCCAGAGGAAAACCGCGCCGTTTCAAAACCCGTCATTCAGGAGAGATGCTTATGGGCTGCCAAAAATGTACGTCAATGCGAGAAAAGCGGCAAAGCCTGCAAGTGCGCGCAAGGTGACGCCCCAGCAGGATTTCTGAGCGGTTTCTTCCATGATTACTCCAGCTATTCACTCTCCGGGGGATCTTCAAGACCCGGCCCGTTGAGGCAAGCATTTATTAAAATCCGGCGGCGAACGCAAATGCAAAAAGCGGCTAAATGAAGGCGTTTTCGATGGGCTGCCATTCGCCCCGTGCATAGGTATGTGAAAAAACAAGATGTTAGCGCGGCGTGCAAAAAGACGCCGTTTCGGGCTTCGCCGCAATTTAGGCTAAAGTGTAACCGTTATTTAAAGCTTTCCTACAAACGCCTGTTGAAAACCCTCGCGACCGAACACGTTGCAGTCGAATTTCTTCCACTGAAGCGTCGCGCCTTGAAAGGCCGCCAGTGCTGCTTTATCGACGATGGCAACGGCAACGATGCGAGTCACCCCATGCAGCAGGCATCTTCTTTTCCCGACCGTGAAACGGTCGCGTCGAAACTCACTTCGCTGACAAGCGAAGATAAAGCGTGGGTGCTGCTGTTGATGGAAAACGCCCTGCAGGACGAAAACCTGCTGGCCGGCCTCAATCTTTATCTCGACCAGCAGACCAATGCCCGTTTCCTGAACAGCCTGAAGCTGGAAACGACCGGCGAATGGCTTGGCGGCAATGCCCCTTCCCGGTTGCAGATCCGCATCACGGAAACCGCAAGAGCGAGCCAGCACCCCGCCTATCTCGCCTTCCGCAAAGGGCTGACGGCATCGGCCGGTCTCGAAAAAGCCTATCCCAAGGCGCCGATCTGATCTTTTCGGCTAATCCGGCACCCGATCGACAACGGCGATGATCGGCCCCATGGGAAACAGCGAATCCCGGCGGTTCATCGCAGGAATATCGACGCTGGATATCGTGCCGTCGAGATAGAGCGCATTCGGCGCATCCAGCACGTCCCTGAACAGCGTGGCGAAATCGTAAAAGCGCACGGTATTTTCCGAAATGGCGAAATGCACCATGCCGTCGCGGGAGACGCCGACGCCGTTGCGCCGCTTCAGGCTGTCGCTATCGGCCAGGAAGCGCGGATGCAGCTTGCCGTCGATTACCAGCATCGGCCCGGACTGGGTGGCGAAATCGGCTTTCGGATCCGCCGCCAGATAGGCTGCGGTTTCCAGCACGCCAGCCTTTGCACCCTTCAGATAAAACACGCCGTTCGGCAAAAGGTGAAAATTGCCCCAGCCGCCCCGGGTGCTGAGCGGCGAACGCTCCACCCCATTTTCAATGTAGAGGCCGACGGGCGAATAGTCGGAATGATACATGCCGCCATTCATGGCGAAGATGCTGAACATGTGCTGCCGCCACAAGGCCGACGACAGGTCGGCGAAACTTCGGTATCCCTGCCCGGAGACATGGTCGCGGTCATAAATGCGGATGGCGTTCCTTGCCGGATCGAAACTGCAGACGGTGTAGCGCCCGCCCGCATGGTCGATGGCCTTGCAGAAATCCGGCTGCCCACCGGCCTGCGCGGAGAATGGCAACAACAACGGCAGCAGCGCCTTTGCCAGTTTCTTCATCGATGAAATCATGCCCGCCCCTTTGATTCTCGTAAGGCGAACATTCGCAGGGAAATTCGGTCAAAGAAAAGGCGTCACCCGGGTTTTCGGGTAACGCCTTTCCGGGAGGGGAGCCTTGATTAACGACGCGCTGCGCGGTCCACGTTGCGGCCGGCATCCTGCGTCGCGTCAACGGCGTTTGCCGTATCCCGGCCCATGCCGCGAATGGTATTGCCGCAGGAGCTGAGGGTGACGACAGTCAGCAAAGCCACGAAAACGGTCGAAAGAATACGTGTGATCATGTGAAACTACTCCCCTATGACTTGCCGTCCAAAGGCAAGCGCCAATGTGATATGCGTCACAATAACGTGAGTCCCAAAAAACGGTTCCAGCGGCATTTCAAAAAATCCTGTCGATGAAAATTAACATGGTTTTGAAGTTCACGAGTGACACTCGGCAACTGCATCATGGCTTAGGAAAATCCCGTGGGTGATATGACTGACATCAACAATCGGCTTCTGGTGATGACGGCGGGCGGCGTGAACCCCAATGTCATGATCAATGCTCTGGCTGCCCGATTTCCCGATATCCACGTCTTCATGGAGCAGCCGGAAAGCAAGTCGGTCATTCTCAGGCGACGCGCGAGACGGCTTGGCTGGATTGTCGCTGCGGGCCAGATAGCGACGATGATCGCCTCGCGGCTCGGCAAACGCTTCACGGTTCGCAGAAGCAACGAGATCATCGCCGAACACGGTCTTTCTCCCGATCTCCACCACAGCCTTCCCGTTACGCAATTCGCCTCGCTCAACGATGAGGAATGCCGCAAGGCCGCCAATCTGCTGCAACCGGCTGCAATCTTCACCATTTCCTGCCGTCTGCTGAGACCTGCCACGCTGCAGGCCCTGCAATGCCCGGTCATCAATTTCCACGCCGGCATCAACCCCGCCTATCGCGGGCAGATGGGCGGTTACTGGGCGCTGGTCGAAAAGGACCGAGGCAATTTCGGCGCGACCGTGCATCTGGTCGACAAGGGCGTGGATACCGGCGCAACACTCTACGAGAAGCGGCTGAAACCATCGCCTTCCGACACGATCGCCACCTATCCGCTGCTTTTGACCGCCGCTTCGGTGGATATCGCTGTCAGCGCCATCGAGGACGCCCTTTCCGGCAGCCTTGCGCCGCAGCCGCCCTCACCCGGCAAATCGGTGCTGCGTTTTCCGCCGACCATCTGGACCTGGCTGTGGAACGGCCTGACGAAACGGATCTGGTGAAACCGAAACTCTCCGAACCGGGGTTGAGCTTCGTCGCAGATGCAAGCCTGTCTTGCCGCAACAGGCACAGACTTCGCCGAAAAATCGGTGCATGATAATAAAAAGGATCATGCACAAATTGCCCGATATTTCCGCCGCTTCCATCATTCCCGCCTCCATCGAAGCCTCGCCCGCGCAGGTGCTTGGCGCGAGCGACCTTGCCGGTCTCTTTCCGCAGGGTGTCCGCGTCTATCTCACCGACACCGGAGCTGCCTCGCAGGAAAGGCTCGTTGATGCCGCAGGACATTTGCGCGACCTCGGTTACGAGCCAGTGCCGCATCTTGCAGCGCGGCGCATACCTTCCCGCACGGGGTTTGAAGAACAGGTGAGACGGCTTGCCGGAGAAGCGGGTGTCACGGATGTTCTGGTTGTCGGCGGCGGTGTCGACCGGCCAGCCGGTCCCTTCGCATCCAGCATGGACATGCTGTCGTCAGGCATTTTCGACCGTTGCGGGATAAGGCAGATCGCAATCGCCGGCCACCCGGAAGGCAGCCCGGATTTCAACGACGACACGGCGATGGCCGCACTCAGGCTGAAACGCGATTTTGCAGAAAGAAGCGATGCCGCAATGCGCATCGTCACGCAGTTCGGTTTTGATCCCGCGCGTTTCATCGCCTGGGCGGAAGGACTAACGGCGTCAGGCATCGATTTGCCGGTGCATATCGGCGTTTCCGGCCCGGCCAAGATCACGACGCTCTTGAAATATGCCGCACTCTGCGGCGTCGGCAATTCCATTGCCTATCTCAAGAAAAACGCGCTTTCCCTGACGACGCTGGCGAAGGGCCATTCGCCGGAAAGCATCGTCGGGCCGATCGAGCGGCACTGGCAGGCCAATCCGCAGGGGCCTATACGGCAGATTCACGTCTTTCCCTTTGGCGGATTGCAGAATTCGGCCGACTGGCTGGTCAAGCGTGGAAGCTGGCAAACCGGCGGCGCAGACCGTTCGGCATCACAGGATTCGATGGCGGGCTGAAGCCGCCATCCTGACAGCGCGACGGGCCACGTCCGCCGCGCATTATCAGGACCTCAGGCCGCCTTGGCGACCTCGACAAAAGCGTTTCGAATGCTTTCAGCCACGGCAAGAACAGGGCGCGACGCCTTGTCGCCCATGATCAGGCGAATATCGAAAGAGCCGAGCTCCGGCAGACCTTCCTTGTCGCCCAGAATGACCATATCGTTCAGCACATAGGATCGCGGCAGCGGTGCAATCGCGAGATCGGCGGCAATCGCCGCGCGCTGCGCCATGGTATGGCCGCTGAGATAGGCCACGCGGAAATTGCGCCCGCGCCGCTCCAGCGAATTGATCGCTTCCGAACGCCAGATGCAGCCTTCCTCCCAGATGGAGATCGGCAGCGGATCACGCAGATAGGCCGTACCGCATTTCGCGCCTGCCCAGACAAGACGTTCGCGCATCAGCACCTCGCCGGTGTCGCGCAGCGGATGCGAGGCACAGTTGACGAGGGCGAGATCGAGCCGCTGCTCGTCCATGCGCTTGTAGAGATTGGAACTGGAATCGATGGTGACGTCGATCATGATGCCGGGGAAAGCCTCGGCAAAACGCTTGAGAATACCCGGCAGCAGGCCACGCTCGCCAATATCCTCCGGCGCGCCGAGCCGGACGACACCTGAGAGTTCCGGCATGACGAAACGCGATACGGCCTCGTTGGAGAGCGCAATCATGCGCCGCGCATAGGTCAGCAGCGTCTCCCCATGCGCCGTCAATGTGACTGAGCGGGCATCGCGCAGGAACAGCGTCGTCTTCAACTGCTCCTCGAGTTTCTTGATCTGCATGGAAACGGCGGAAGGCGTTCTGAACACCACTTCAGCGGCGGTGGAGAAATTTCCCGTTTCCGCAATGGCGACGAAGGTTCTCAATATGTCGTTATCCAGCAACGGCAGCGGTTGGCGGAAAGTCACGGTCATGGCACGCACCTTCAAATATTTTGATTTATAGATGGATATCATTTCGTTTGATTGAATGTCAACAAGCGCGCACCATCCGGGACATCGATTGACGGGGCGAATTGAGCCTCGTCGGAATGAAGCGCTGACGATCTCGCGGATTGGAATTTTCCCCGCAGGCGTCGCCGGCAATTCATTCCAAAAACTGATGAATGACATAAGATTCATTATCTTGCCTGATGAAACAGGCAAGCGCATATCGAAGTCGCAAACAGGATCGTGGTTCACGAAAGGATCAAGACATGACCATGATACATTATCTCCCGGTGACGAACCGTTCTACGCACCGTCCTTCACCCATTGGCTGGCTCCATCGCCTGTCCGACCAGGTTTCCGCCCGTTACGCAGAATGGCGCCGCGCCAGAATGCTCCGTGCACTGGAGGCATTGCCGCCTGAAACATTGAAGGATATCGGATGGCCGACCACCGACACCACCCGCATACACACCATCCGCAAATGATGTCCAACCGATGGCTCGCAACCATTGCGCGTCTTGCGAGCCATCCCTGCCCGCGCCCAAACGGCAGGACGGGGGCGCAAAACAGCCTGCCTGTTTTGCATGCGACACATCGCCTTTTTTAAAGGCTTGTCGCGAAATTTGCATATTTCAAAAGCTATTTTTTGACAGCTCCGATTCCGAGGCGTATTTTTCGTTAAAGATGTCGTAATCAGGACATCCAGAAGACCAATTCCAAGGGAGGAATTGCGTATTCGCAACGGAGCACGGGCAAATGAGCAGAAACTCCCAGAAGAAACGCTCAATCGTCTTTTTTCTCATTCCGCAATTTACCATGCTGCCATTCGCCGCAGCGGTTGAAACGCTTCGCATCGCCAACCGAATGTTGGGCTATCAGGCCTATGAATGGCGCCTTGCCTCCCTAGACGGCCAGAAGGTCATGTCGTCAAGCGGCATCTGTCTTGAGGCCGATACCTGTCTTGCCGACGAGCGGCGTTATGTCAGCGGCGAAAACCGCCCGGAAATGGCGATCATCTGTTCCGGCATCGATGTGGATCAACACATCAACAAGTCCGTCAATGCCTGGCTGCGCGAAGCCTATAATCGCGGCATCGCCATCGGCAGCCTCTGTACCGCCGCCCATATCCTCGCACAGGCTGGCCTCCTGAACGGCAAGCGCTGCGCGATCCACTGGGAAAACCTGCCCGGCTTTTCCGAAGCCTTCCCGCAGGTGGAAGTCTATGCCGACCTCTTTGAAGTCGACAGCAACATCTACACCTGCGCCGGCGGCACGGCCTCGCTGGACATGATGCTGAGCCTGATTGGCCAGGATTTCGGCGAAAACCTCGTCAACCGTGTCTGCGAACAGCAATTGACCGACCGGGTGCGCAGTCCCAACGACCGTCAGCGCCTGCCGCTGCGCGCCCGCCTCGGCGTCCAGAACAGCAAGGTCCTGTCGATCATCGAATTGATGGAAGGCAATCTTGCCGAACCGCTGTCGCTGCTTGATATCGCCGACGCCGCCGATCTGTCCCGCCGGCAGGTGGAGCGCCTCTTCCGCCAGGAAATGGGCCGTTCGCCCGCCCGCTATTACCTTGAAATCCGTCTCGACCGCGCCCGCCACCTGCTGGTGCAGTCTGCCATGCCGGTTGTCGAGGTCGCCGTCGCCTGCGGTTTCGTCTCCGCCTCGCACTTTTCCAAGTGTTATCGCGAAATCTACAATCGCACGCCGCAGCAGGAGCGTGCCGAACGCAAGCTCTTGATCAGCGCCTCGCGGATGGCAATGGCAAGCCAGGGCAAAGCCGCGCATTGAGTGCGTGGCAAGGGCCACAAACGCAAAAGGCCTCGATTCGGAGGTAGAAACCTCTCCCCGTCATGCCGGACTTGATCCGGCATCCAGCCACGGCGCGTCTGCGCCGTGAACGAGCCTTTCGCGATCAAGGACGTGATCGCACTGGACCCCGGATCAAGTCCGGGGTGACGGAGTGAGAATGATGGAACTGTGCCAAACCACCGGATCTATCAGCGGCCAGCAAACAGCGAACATAATCAGACCAATTCACCCAAACGGCCGAACCGCATGGGCAAGGTCTTCCGCCGTCATGCCGTCACCCGCCCTGTGGCCCGCCTGCCCATGCAGCCAGACACCGGCCGCAGCCGCTTCGAAGGCGGGGGCTCCCTGCGCCAGCAGCGCACCGATGATACCGGCCAGCACATCACCTGATCCGGCCGTCGCAAGGCTCGCCGGCGCATTGGTGTTGACCAGCGCCCGGCCATCAGGTGCGGCAATCACCGTGTCTGCGCCTTTATAGATCAGCACAGCGCCGCTGCGCGCCGAGGCGGCCTGCGCCTTCTCGATCTTGCTCAGCGTCCCGTCGGCGGCAAGATCGGGAAACAAACGCGCAAACTCGCCCTCATGCGGCGTCAGCACGAATTTTCCCGCGCCTGAAGTGACGCGCTCGAACAAGGTCTCCGCATAATCCTTGAAAGCCGTGATCGCATCGGCATCCAGCACAGCCGCCCTGTCTCCAAGCAGGGACACGAATTGCCGCGCCTTTTCCAGATCGCCGAAACCGGGACCGAGAACGAAGGCTCCATGACGCCGGTCGTCCAGCCAGAGCCGCAGATCATCGGCATCGTCCATCGGCGCATTCATCACGGCCGTCAGCGTCACGGACAGCACGTCGAGCGCCTGCCTCGGAGCGGCGACAGTGACAATACCCGCGCCTGCCTTCAGCGCCGCAAGCGCCGTCATGCGGCTTGCACCCGTCGCATGGGCCGGGCCGGAAAAGACGGTCAGATGCCCGCGGCGGAATTTATGCGTCTCGATATCGCTCGCGGGCAAGGCATCACGCCAGACAAGCGGATGGTTTTCCGCAACCGAGCCTGCGTGATCGGTAAGGATGCGGGAGGGAATGCCGATATCGAACACCTCGAGCGCCCCGCAAAGCTCCCGCCCCGGCATCAGCAGATGGCCCGGCTTGCGCGCCATGAAGGTCACCGTCCGTTCGGCCCTGAACGAGGCACCAAGCGGCACGCCCCGCCGGCCGCAGAGACCGGAGGGCAGATCGACGGCGAGAACCGGCGCCTTCGCATTGGTCACCGCCTCGATTATCCGTGCAAGCTCCCGAGGAATATCGCGGGACAGTCCTGCCCCGAAGACCGCGTCGATCACCACGTCGCCGGCAAGAGGCGCGTAGTCGCCAAGCGGCAGCGGCGCCACCCCGCTGCGCTCGAAAGCCATCCGCGCATCACCCCTGAGCGCGCCGGCATCACCGAGATGATGAACCACAACGACCGCGCCGCTTTCCACAAGCGCCCGCGCCGCCACGTAACCATCACCGCCATTGTTGCCGCCGCCGCAAAGCACGACGAAACGCAGCGCCTGCGGATAGTGGCGAAGCGCTGAGGCGGCAACCGCCTGCCCCGCCCGCTCCATCAGATCATAAAGCGGAATGCCGGATTGACCGGCCGCCGCATCGATGCTGGCCATAACAGCCGGGTCAAAAAGGGAGAGCTGAGAGAGGGATGTCATGCCTCAATCATCCCTTCAAAACGCCGGAAAGGCAATCGATACAAAAATAAGCAGACAGCCAAGTCCAAATAATAATCAAATGCATAAAATATAAACAAACCAACTTCATCACACCCGCGCATTCTCAAATATTCAAACCATCTAAAATAATAAGAATTGGCAGAAATGCTGATGGATTTTTCGGGTTCCCGAGAGAAATTGGCTGGAAAACCGCCAAAACCGAATGCATTTTGTGTCGGAAGGCCGGGGGATCGAAGTTTTTTCTTCAAGCCCGCTTCCGATCTGGCACAATACGTGCATTCTTGTGGCAGAGCGGGAATAACCTGCTTTAACGGGAGAAGCGGAGAGATATTTTCTCATGAAAAAGATCGAAGCGATCATTAAGCCTTTCAAGCTCGATGAAGTGAAGGAAGCCCTTCAGGAAGTCGGACTTCAGGGCATCACGGTCACGGAAGCAAAAGGCTTTGGTCGTCAGAAGGGCCACACGGAACTCTACCGCGGTGCAGAGTACGTCGTGGACTTTTTGCCGAAAGTGAAAGTCGAAGTCGTACTGGCGGACGAAAACGCGGAAGCCGTCATCGAGGCGATCCGCAATGCGGCGCAGACCGGACGTATCGGCGACGGAAAGATTTTCGTTTCCAATATCGAGGAAGTCATCCGCATCCGTACCGGTGAAACAGGCGTGGACGCCATATAATCAAGAACGTCCCGAGCCGGGGAGGCTTGGGTTTTCACCTCGTCATCATCACACTCAAGGAAAACGTTTAAATGACGACCGCAAACGATATCTTGAAGCAGATCAAGGATAACGACATCAAGTTCGTGGACCTGCGCTTTACCGACCCCAAGGGCAAGCTGCAGCACGTCACCATGGATGTTGTCTGTGTGGACGAAGACATGTTCGCCGACGGCGTCATGTTCGACGGCTCCTCGATCGCCGGCTGGAAGGCCATCAACGAGTCCGACATGGTGCTGATGCCCGATCCGGCCACCGCCCATATCGACCCGTTCTTCGCCCAGTCCACCCTGGTCGTCCTTTGCGACATTCTCGACCCGGTCTCGGGCGAAGCCTATAACCGCGACCCGCGCGGCACCGCCAAAAAGGCCGAAGCCTACCTCAAGGCCTCGGGCATCGGCGACACCGTCTTCGTCGGCCCGGAGCCCGAATTTTTCGTCTTCGACGACGTGAAGTACAAGGCAGACCCCTATAACACCGGCTTCAAGCTCGACTCGTCCGAACTGCCGTCCAACGACGACACGGATTATGAAACCGGCAACCTCGGCCACCGTCCGCGCGTCAAGGGCGGTTATTTCCCGGTTCCGCCGATCGACAGCCTGCAGGACATGCGCTCCGAAATGCTGACGGTTCTGGCCGAAATGGGCGTCGTCGTTGAAAAGCACCACCACGAAGTGGCTGCCGCGCAGCACGAGCTGGGCGTGAAGTTCGACACGCTGGTTTCCAGCGCCGACAAGATGCAGATTTACAAGTACGTCGTGCATCAGGTCGCCAATGCCTATGGCAAGACGGCAACCTTCATGCCGAAGCCGATCTTCGGCGACAACGGCTCGGGCATGCACGTTCACCAGTCGATCTGGAAGGGCGGCAAGCCGACCTTCGCAGGCGACGAATATGCCGGCCTTTCTGAAAACTGCCTCTATTACATCGGCGGCATCATCAAGCACGCCAAGGCCATCAACGCCTTCACCAACCCCACCACCAACTCTTACAAGCGTCTGGTGCCGGGTTATGAAGCGCCGGTTCTGCTCGCCTATTCGGCCCGCAACCGTTCCGCATCCTGCCGTATTCCCTTCGGCTCCAACCCGAAGGCAAAGCGCGTCGAAGTCCGCTTCCCGGACCCGACCCAGAACCCCTATCTCGGTTTTGCGGCCATGCTGATGGCCGGCCTCGACGGCATCAAGAACAAGATCCACCCCGGCAAGCCGATGGACAAGGACCTTTACGACCTTCCTGCAAAGGAACTGAAGAAGATCCCGACCGTCTGCGGCTCGCTGCGCGAAGCTCTCGAAAGCCTCGACAAGGATCGCAAGTTCCTGACCGCCGGCGGCGTGTTCGACGACGACCAGATCGACTCGTTCATCGAGCTGAAGATGCAGGAAGTCATGCGTTTCGAAATGACCCCGCATCCGGTCGAATTCGACATGTACTACTCGGCCTGATCGGCCTTTCGAGCGCTCCCTCTGGGGCGCTCGATCCATTTCGGCGGTTTTCCCCGGAAAGCCGCCGTTTTCTTTTGAAGCCCAGCCATGTCGCGAAGAATGTCGAACAAGCCAGCCACTCAGCAAACGCGCCTTACGGACTGGCTCATCTTTCTGGCGGTGCCGTTCTTTTTCTCCAGCAACGTCATTTTCGGTCGCGGCGTCGTCGGTGAGGTATCGCCCTTCATCGCCGCCTTCATCCGCTGGATCGGATCGACCCTCATCATCGCGCCCTTCATGATCGCCGACTGGCGCAACTGCCTTGCCTTCCTGAGGCGCAAAACGCTTCTCTGGCTCGTTCTCGGCGTTCTCGGCATGGGCATCTGCGGCGGCGTGGTCTATTGGGGCCTCACCATGACCACGGCCGCCAACGGCACGCTGATCTACACGACATCGTCGCTGTTCATCATCCTGTTCCAGCGCATCTTTCAGGGCCGCCCCATCAGAAAGCTTGAGGTGGCGGGCATGATCATCGCCTTTGCCGGCGTGGCGGCCATCGTGCTCAAGGGCGATATCGCAGCTCTCCGGCACATGAGCTTCAACATCGGCGATTTCGCCATACTGACGGCGGCCATCGCCTTTGCCGTCTATTCGCTGCTGCTGCGCGAGCCGGCGGCGCGGCAGATGGCGTCCTTCAGCCTTTTTGGTCTGATCGCGCTTTCCGGCGCGCTGGTGCTTCTGCCGCCGGCGGCGCTGGAACTGGCGCAGGGCGGCATGCTGCCCGCGACGCCAATGGCATGGGCGAAGATCGGCGGCATCATCCTGTTCGCTTCGCTGCTTGCCTTTTACTGCTTCACCCATACGGTGCGCGTCTTCGGCCCCGCCACGGCCGGCATCACGCTTTACATGATGCCGCCCGTCTCGATCCTGATGGCCACGCTGTTCCTCGGGGAGACGTTCGAGACCTACCACGCGATCGGCATCGTGCTGGTCACCGGCGGTGTCATCATCGCCACCGCGCCGCTCGGCCGCCGAGCCTGAGCCCATATAGAGAGAAAGGGCCGGGATACCCCCTAGCCCTTGATATTTTGCGTTCCGCACCCAACTATTAGTGGGAAAGGAAGTTCATGCCATGAAACAAAGAGACGCAAAATTCACGCTTGGCGAGATCGTCCGCCACAAGGTGTTTCCGTTCCGCGGCGTGGTCATCGACGTCGACCCGGAATATGCCAATACCGAGGAATGGTGGAACGCCATTCCCGCGGAAATCAGGCCGGATCGCGACCAGCCCTTCTATCATCTTCTGGCCGAAAACGAGGAGACGGAATATGTCGCCTATGTTTCCGAGCAGAACCTCGTCCACGACGAAAACGAGACGCCGCTCCGAAACCCCAATATCGGCCGCATCTTCGACAAGGCGCCGAACGGCGAATGGCGCCCGAAAATGTCAACGGCGCATTGACGCCCGCCAACCATCTCCCCACCCTCCCAGGGACATAAAAAAACCGGTCTGTCACCAGACCGGTTTTCTGTTTTTAGCGCTTACGCTGCAATCAGGGCTTCGGAGCGCCCTTGGCGGCATCCTGAGCGGCTTCCAGCTTCTTGCGAGCCTCTTCAGCCTTCTTCTGCATGCCTTCCTGCAGGCTGCGCTGGCTTTCGGCCAGCTGCGACTGGGTGATCGCCGGGCCGTCAAAGGCGCCGGTGAAGCCGGAGAGCGCGATCTTGATGGGGTTCGGCGCGCGGCGGAAGTTGATGGAGGTGAAGACCACCTCGCTACCCTTCTTCAGGGAAGCGATCATGGCGTCCGTCAGCGGAACTTCGGCCGTGCACTTGTCGGGAAGGCAAACGGCGTAGTCGAGCTTCTGGCCCTTGCCGCCGTCGATCTGCATCATCACACCCGGAGGAATGAGACGCGCGGTCGGAACGGAAACCTGCAGCAGCTTGCGGTTAACCTTGCCTTCAACGGTGATGAGGCCGACAGCGGTGATCATCTGGCCGTTCTGGGCGAGAACCACGTTCTGCACGACGCAGACATCGTTGTCTTCCTGCTTGGAGCAGGTCTTGAACCAGCCGAGCGGCGGAGCGCCGGCGCCCTGAGCGGCGGGAGCAGCATCCTGTGCCTGCGAGATGGCCGGAGCGGAAACCGCGCCCAGAGAGAGGACCAGAGCGGACAGAGCCGTCCGGGTGAATGTGTTTGCCTTTTGCATCATAAGAGTTCCGTCTCCTGAATGTCTGCCAGAACAGAACCGTTAAGGCCCTGTTCGTCGATGGCGGTATCCTTCTGCCCGTTCAACTGTCGTTTAAATGAGGCAAATGCGTGACCCGTCTCTTCCGGCCACCCTGTTACATGCCGATCGCGGCGATATCCAGCACTTCTTTAACTTTTTCTTGAGCTGACCCAAGATTTCCCGCGCTTGGATGGGTCGCACCATGTCCGTGTGCTACATATCTGCCAGAATCATGATGATAAACGGTCGTGACGCACATCGGACGGACAGTTGAGACAGGACAGTGACATGCGCAACCTTGCGGCCCTCATCCCCGCATTGTTCCTTTTGGGATCATCCCTGCTTCCCGCTGGGAACGCCCTGGCGCAGCCGCTGCACGGCATTTCCATGCACGGCACGCCGGAGCTCCCCGCAGACTTCAGGCACCTTCCTTATGTCAATCCTGACGTGAAGAAAGGCGGCCGCATCTCCTATGGCGTCGTCGGCACCTTCGACAGCCTCAATCCCTTCGTTCTCAAGGGAATGCGCACCACGGCGCGCGGCGTCTGGGACCCGGAATTCGGCAATCTTCTCTACGAACCCCTGATGCTGCGCTCCAGCGATGAGCCTTTCAGCCTTTACGGCCTGCTGGCCGAAACAGTGGAGTGGGATGAGGAGCGAAGCTTCGTCCAGTTCAACATCAACCCGAAGGCAAAATGGTCCGACGGCGAGCCGGTGACCGCAGATGACGTGATCTTCACCTTCAATCTTCTGAAGGAAAAAGGCCGCCCGCCCTTCAACAGCCGTCTGGACGGGGTGGCGAAGCTGGAAAAGATCGGTGATCGCAGCGTGCGTTTCACCTTCAACGACAAGGCCAACCGCGAAACGCCGCTCATTCTCGCCTCCTCCACCCCGATCCTGCCAAAACATGCGATCGATCCGGAAAAATTCGAACAGGCCGGCCTCGGCGCAGTCGTCGGCTCGGGTCCATACCGAATCAAGACCCTGCGGCCGGGCGAACGAATCATCTGGGAGCGCAATCCGGATTATTGGGGCAAGGACATTCCGGGCAAGGTCGGCTTCGACAATTACGACGAGATCAGCGTGACCTATTTCCTGCAGGTCACCACCATGTTCGAGGCCTTCAAGAAGGGCGATATCGACATCTATCCCGAAGGCGACGCCATCAACGGCACCTCCGACACCTCCCATTGGGGACAGGCTTACAATTTCCCCGCCGTCCATCGCGGCGACATCGTCAAGGACGTCTTCCAGCCGCGCCTGCCGACAGGCATGTTCGGTCTCGTCTTCAACACCCGCCGCGCCGTCTTCGCCGACGAGAAGGTGCGTGAAGGCCTTACCTACGCGTTCGATTTCGAGTGGATGAACAGAAACATTCTCGGCGGCTCCTTCAAGCGCACACAGAGTTACTGGCAGAATTCGCCGCTCGGCGCCTATGGCAATGCCGCGGACGAACGCGAGCTGGCGCTGCTCGGCGACGCGGCGAAGACCATGCCTCCGCAGCTACTGGCCGGCACCTATGCCTTGCCGACCACCGACGCCACCGGTGCGGACCGCAAGGTCCTTAAAATGGCCGTCGACAAGCTGAAAGAGGCCGGATACAGCATCAGGAACGGCAGGATGTCCGACGCCAACGGCCGCCAGCTCGCCTTCGAGATCATGACACAGAACCCCGCTCAGGAGCGCATCGCGCTTGCCTATCAGCGTTCTCTCAATCTGATCGGCGTCGCCATGGGCATCCGCTCGGTCGATGACGGGCAATATCAGGCCCGCTCGAACAGCTTCGATTACGACATGATCATCCGCTCCCTGCCGTCGTCGCTTTCGCCGGGCATGGAGCAGCTCAACCGCTGGAATTCGCTCTCACGCGATGCGCAGGGCAGCTTCAACTATGCGGGCGCCGCCAATCCCGATATTGACCGGATGATCGAAGCGCTGCTGCAGGCGCGCTCGACGGAAGATTTCCAGGCCGCCGTGCGCGCCTATGACCGCCTTCTGGTTGCCGGCCACTACATCATTCCGCTCTATTATATCGGCGCGCAATGGGTTGCGCGCTGGAAATATATCGACCGCCCGGATATGACCCCGATATCAGGCAATCAGAAACAGACCTGGTGGGATGCGCGGGCGCAGTAACCCGCCCCTGCCCGGTCCAGGACAAGGGAAGATAAAGCCATGGAACGCATCGTTATCGACGTCGTATCGGATATGGTCTGCCCCTGGTGTTATCTCGGCAAGGCAAGGCTCGATCTTGCCATAGCCGAGGTGCAGGATGAAATCAGCGTCGACGTGAACTGGCGTCCCTATCGCCTCAACCCCGACTATCCGCCTGAAGGCGTCGACCAGAAAGCAGCTCTCGAGGAAAAACTCGGCAAGGAGCGTCTGGAACAGGCCCATGCCACGCTGGTGCAGCTCGGCAAGGAAGTCGGCATCCATTACGATTTTGATGCGATCAAGATCGGCCCGAACACACTCGACGCGCACCGCCTGTCGCTCTGGGCGCATTCCGAAGGCCGAGATATCCAGGAGAAGGTGGTGACCGGGCTGTTCAAGGCCAATTTCGAAGAAGGCCGCAATATCGGCGACCACGCCGTGTTGATCGATGTAGCCGAAAAGGCGGGCATGGACGCGCAGGTGGTGGCACGGCTTCTCGCTTCGGACGCGGACAAGGACACGGTCATCGCTGAAATTGATGCGGCGCAGCAGATGGGCGTGGCCGGCGTACCCTTCTTCATCATCGACCAGAAATACGCCATAAGCGGTGCACAAACGCCAGATGTCCTGATTGCTGCATTGCGGGATATTGCAAAAATCAAGGCGGACGAGCATAGATCGATGAACTGACGGCCAAACCACCGGCGGTTTTCTGCAACTCGATTTTCCCCCGGTGTTTCCGTGTCCGACCAGACCCTGAAAGGCATTCTGCTCGCCTTTGCCGCCTTCGCTGCCTACGCCTGGAGCGATGCCAGCGTTAAACTCATAGAAGGCCAGATTTCGCCGATCGAATCGGCCTTCTTCGGCGCCCTGTTCGGGCTCGTCGCCCTGCCCTTCATCCGCAAGCGCAACGATCGCTGGGTGGATGTGGTGAAGACGACGAACCGTCCTTTGTGGATCATCCGCTTTTTTGCTGCCGGCACCGGTGCTGTCGGCAGCGTTACCGCCTTTACCCATCTTTCCATGGCCGAAGCCTTCGCGCTGATCTTCCTTTTGCCCTCCTTCGTCACCATCATGTCGGTGGTATTTCTGAAGGAACAGGTGGGCATCCGTCGCTGGTCCGCAGTCATCATCGGTTTCCTCGGCGTACTGGTCATCCTGCGGCCGGGCTTCCGTGAACTGGGCATCGGCCATCTCGGCGCCATCATCGGCGGCTTCAGCGGCGCGCTCAGCATCGTCATCTTCCGGGCCATGGGCCCGTCGGAAAAAAATGTCTCGCTTTATGGCGCTGGCGTGCTGGGCTGTCTCACCATCAGCGGCATCGCCATGGTCCCCACCTTCATCATGCCGGGCGGTGAGCAATGGCTGCTGCTGGCGGGATATGGCCTGCTCGGCGCACTTGGCAACGTGCTGGTCATGTATGCCGCCCAATATGCGCCCGCCGCCATGATCGGCCCGACGCAATATAGCCAGATGCTCTGGGCCATCCTTTTCGGTTATCTGATTTTCGGCGACCGTATCGATGGCTGGATGCTCTTCGGCATCGCCCTCATCGTTGGCTCCGGCCTATTGACGCTGATCCGCGAGAAGCAGAGAAAAGTGCCGCTGCCCGCCTCGATCGCCGCAACCGATCAGAACGTGGCCGTCGGCATCACACCGGAAGACGAGACTTAGGTCACAAGAATACGGAACTACCGGCGACTGTTCCTGCCGCCGGCGCTCTCAGCTGTCAGTCGCAAACCCTGACCCGATACATGTCGCCCCAGGCATTCTGTCGCCAGGCAACGTGGCAGCGCGGATAGACGGGTTCATACGCGACCGGCGGGCCATAAACAGGCGCAGCGTAGACGGGAGGACCGTAAGCCGGACCATAGGCCGGAGCGTAGGCGTAACCCGGGTGTCTTGCACCCGCAATCAGCGCTCCGCCAATGATCGTGCCGGCAATGCCGGCCGCAAGGCCGCGGCCGAAATTATTGCGCGCTTCCGCCTGGCTGGTGGTGGCAATTGTGGTGCCCGCAATTGTCAAAGCAACCAGACCAGCGGTGGCAAACCTGTTGATGTTGGTCCACATCGTCCTGCTCCTTCATGACCCGGCGGCATCTACAGATCCGCCGCACCGGGTATGAAATGGAGATTACGCCCGCGAAAACTACCGGCACATGTCCGTTTAGTTACATCGCTGTAATATGGACGACAGCCCGCACTCTGCCGGTGCCATGGTCAGGAACGCGCCAGTTCCGCAAGCTGCGTCATGACCATCGCCGCACCCGTCAACCGCTTTTCAGGCGTGGGCAGATCGCGGGTGAGGAACAGGCTGTGATCCGGCCGGATCTTCGCCATCGTGCCCTGTTTGCCGATATAGCCAACAAGCGCTGCCGGATTGGGGAATTCCTTGTTGCGGAACTGCACCACGACGCCCTTCGGTCCGGCATCCAGCTTCTCGACATTGGCGATACGGCAGAGCGACTTGATGTAGACGATCTTGAGCAGGTGCTGAACCTCTTTCGGCAAGGGGCCGAAACGATCGATCATTTCCGCGCCAAAACCGTCGATCTCGCTGATATCCGCAAGCTCGCCGAGACGGCGGTAAAGGCCCATGCGCAGATGCAGATCGGGAACATAATCCTCCGGGATCATGACGGAGGTGCCGACCGAAATCTGCGGCGACCAGCCGCTGTCCTGTACCTGTTCGTCGCCCTTCACTTCGGCAACCGCCTCTTCCAGCATCTGCTGGTAAAGCTCGAAGCCGACTTCCTTGATATGGCCGGACTGTTCTTCGCCGAGCAGATTGCCCGCGCCGCGAATATCGAGGTCGTGGCTCGCCAGCTGGAAACCGGCGCCGAGCGTGTCGAGCGATTGCAGCACCTTCAGCCGCCGCTCCGCCATCGTCGTCAGCACCTTGTTGACCGGCAGGGTGAAGAGCGCGAAGGCGCGCACCTTGGAACGACCGACGCGACCACGCAGCTGGTAAAGCTGGGCAAGACCGAACATGTCGGCGCGGTGCACGATCAGCGTATTTGCGGTCGGCACGTCGAGGCCGGATTCGACGATGGTGGTCGAAAGCAACACGTCATACTTGCCGTCGTAGAAGGCGTTCATGATGTCTTCGAGTTCGCCTGCCGGCATCTGCCCATGCGCCACCGCCACCTTCAGCTCCGGCACATCCGATTGCAGGAAGGCATGGATATCCGCAAGATCGGCAAGCCGCGGGCAGACGTAGAAGCTCTGGCCGCCGCGATAATGCTCACGCATCAGCGTTTCGCGGATGACAAGCGGATCAAAGGGCGAAATGAAGGTGCGCACCGCCATGCGGTCCACCGGCGGCGTGGTGATGAGCGACAGTTCGCGCACGCCCGTCATGGCCAGCTGCAGGGTGCGCGGAATGGGCGTCGCAGAGAGCGTCAGCACATGCACGTCGCTCTTCAGTTCCTTCAGCCGCTCCTTGTGCTTCACCCCGAAATGCTGCTCTTCGTCGATGATGAGCAGGCCGAGATTGGCGAAGTTGATACCTGCGCCCAGCAGCGCATGGGTGCCGACGACGATATCGGTCTTGCCATCAGCCACTTCCTTTTTCGTCAGCGTCAATTCCTTCGAGCCGACGAGGCGCGACGCCTGCTGCACCCGGATCGGCAGGCCGCGGAAACGTTCGGAAAAGGTGCGGAAATGCTGGCGAGAGAGCAAAGTGGTCGGCACCACCACCGCCACCTGAATGCCGTTCATGGCGGCGAGGAAGGCGGCGCGCAGCGCCACTTCGGTCTTGCCGAAACCGACATCGCCGCAGATAAGGCGATCCATCGGCCGGCCTGCACCCAGATCCTCGCGGACCGCCTCGATGGCGTTCAGCTGGTCCTCAGTCTCGTCATAGGGGAAACGGGCGGCAAACTCGTCGTAAAGCCCATCGGGTGCCGCCAGAACCGGCGCGTGCCGCACCAGACGCGCGGCCGCGATGCGGATAAGCTCGTCGGCCATGTCGAGCAGGCGCTTCTTGAGCTTGGCCTTGCGCATCTGCCATGCGCCGCCACCCAGCTTGTCAAGCGTGGCTTCCGCCGCATCGGAGCCGTAACGGGAAAGAAGATCGATGTTTTCAACCGGCAGGAACAGCTTTGCATCGTCGGCATAATGCAGTTCCAGGCAGGCGCGCGGCGCACCCGCTGCCTCGATTGTCCGCAGGCCGACGAAGCGACCGATACCATGCTCGGCATGGACTACCAGCGAGCCTTCGTCCAGCCCCGCCACTTCCGAGATGAAATCCGCACCGCGCTTGCGGCGTTTCGAGCGCCGCACCATGCGGTCGCCGAGAATATCCTGCTCGCCGATGACCGCGAGCGTCCCGGTTTCGAAACCCGCCTCAAGGCTCAGCACCGCCGAGGCCGCCTCGCCCTTGCCGAGCTTCTCCACCTCTTTCAACGAGGCGACCGGCTTGATCTTCTCAAGCCCGTGCTCGTTCAGCACCTGCAGCAGCCGGTCGAGCGAACCTTCCGACCAGCCTGTTATCAGCACCTTCCAGCCCTTGGCGCGGCGCTCGGCAATATGCTTCACCGCCAGATCGAAAACATTGACCCGTTCTTCGCTCTCGCCTTCGGTTGGCGGACGCGCCCAGCGCGGCCCGACATGGGCGTCGAGCGTGGCGACCGGGCGGCCTTCGCTATCCTGCTCGTTGAAGGGTGTCAGACGCACCGCATTGACGGCGACCAGTGCGGCATCGAAACTCTTGCCGTCGAGATAGAGCTGGCCGGGCGAAACCGGCTTGTAGGGCGCGCCCTGCGTCGATCCCTTGGTTTCACCGGAGCTGCGGCGCGCATCGTAATAATCGAGCACCAGCTTGGAGCGCTCTTTTGCCGCCTCCCGCGCCGTGTGATCGGTGACGATGCGGAAACCCTCGAGATAATCGAAGGCGGTTTCCAGCTTCTCGTAAAACAACGGCAGCCAGTGCTCCATGCCGGCATAACGGCGGCCTTCAGAGACGGCCTGATAAAGCGCGTCGTCACGCGTCGCGGCACCGAACAGCGACAGGTAATTCTTGCGGAAACGGCTGATCGTATCCGGCGTCAGCGTCACTTCGCTCATCGGATTCAGATCGAGCGAGCGCGCCTGGCCGATGGTGCGCTGGCTGGCCGGATCGAAGGTGCGGATGCTTTCCAGCGTGTCGCCGAAGAAATCGAGCCGCACCGGCTCTTCCGTGCCCGGCACGAAGACATCGAGAATGCCACCGCGCACGGCGAATTCACCGACTTCGCGCACCGTCGCCACACGGTCGAAACCGTTGCGCTCCAGCCGTGCGGCGATGTCGTCCATGCGGATCTGGTTGCCGGGCTTCGCCGAAAAGCCGAGGCTCTCGATAATGTCGCGCGGCGCCATCTTCTGCAGCATGGCGTTGACGGTGACCAGCACGATGGCCGGATGCGGTTTCCTGGCGTGGGCGATGAGACCGGAAAGCGCCGCCAGCCTGCGCGCCGAGGTGTCGGCGCTCGGTGACACGCGGTCATAGGGAAGGCAGTCCCAGGCCGGCAGCGTCATGACCGGAATGTCAGGCGCGACGAAACCGAGGATCTGTTCGAGATCGGCAACCCGCTGGCCATCCGACATGACATAGGCGACCGATGTCCCCGCCCGCGCCATATCGGCCAGAAGCAGGGCTTCCATGCCGGAGGGCACATTTCCGATGGTCAGCGGCGTATCTGCCGACGCCACCAGCTTTGCATCGAATCCGGCTATCATGTTTCAGGCCTTCAGGGTTTCGGCGGTGACGAGATCAAAATCGGGACGGTAGGAGGCGATCTTTTCAAACAGCGGTGTCTGGAATTTTTCCGGTATGGCAAGCGCGCCGGTCACCATCTTGACGAGGTCGTTATCCTCTTCCGCCATGATGATCTCAAGCTCATCGAGCTGATCATCGGAAAGCCCGGCAATATTGTCTTCCGCAAATTGCCCGAGCACCAGATCCATCTCGCGAATGCCCCGGTGCCAGCAGCGGTAAAGAATCCGCCGGCGTCTCGGATCGAGGTCGGCACTCGTGCGCACCAGTCCAGTCATCGCATTCACCTTTCGGTTGGCTATTCAACAGGATGTTGACTGCGACCTCCTATAGAACAGGAGGCGAACGCTTGGGAACCGGTTTTTATCGAAATAATGCCACGGCCGCTAAAAACTGCCGGTGATAACCCGCCTTTGTGACCAGCGAAGTCTTGCATAAGCCGTGCCCTTCCCCGATTTTGCTGACCATGCGCCCGGCCATTCTCGATCCGCTGTTTGCTTCCGTCTCCACCCTTGCCGGTGTGGGGCCGAAGCTTGCCGATCTTCTGGCCAAGCTCTTGAGCCGGGAAAACGCCGACGACACCCGCGTGATCGATCTCCTGTTCCACGCGCCGTCCAACGTCATCGACCGCCGCAACCGCCCCGGCATCGCGCTTGCCGCACCCGGCGCCATTGTCACCATTCAGGGACGAGTGGACCGCCACCAGCCGCCACCGCCGGGAAACCGCTCCGCGCCCTATCGCGTCTTCCTGCATGACGAGACCGGCGAACTGGCGCTGACCTTCTTCCGCGCCAAGGGCGACTGGCTGTCCAAGGCGCTGCCCGTCGATGAGGAGGTTCTCGTCAGCGGCAAGGTGGACTGGTTCAATGGCCGCGCCTCCATGGTGCATCCGGATTTCATGGTGAAACTTTCCGAGGCCGAAAACCTGCCACTTGTGGAAGCCGTTTATCCCATGACCGCCGGACTGTCCCCCAAGGTGCTGCGGCGGGCGATCGAAGGCGGGCTATCGAAGCTGCCGGTCTTTCCGGAGTGGATCGATGAAACGCTGAAGACCCGGCAAGGCTTCGGCGATGTCGCTTCGAGCTTCCGTGAGTTGCACGACCCGCGTGACAGCGCCGATATCGAGCCGCAGGCTCCAGCGCGCAGGCGGCTTGCCTATGACGAATTCCTCGCCGGGCAGCTGTCACTCGCATTGGTGCGCCAGCGGCTGCGCAAAGTGGCGGGCCAGCCGATCCGCGCCAAGGGTGATGTCGCCGCAAAAATCCTGTCGCAACTGCCCTTCTCGCTGACACCGAGCCAGAGCGCTGCGGTGAAGGATATTCTGACTGACATGGCCGGCGAAGACCGCATGTTGCGGCTGCTGCAGGGCGATGTCGGCGCAGGCAAGACGCTGGTGGCGCTGATGGCGATGGCAACGGCCGTGGAGGCAGGCGGACAGGCGGTGCTGATGGCCCCGACCGAAATCCTCGCCCGGCAGCACTACGCCACCATTTCCAAGCTCGCTCAGGCCGCGGGCATTACCGTCGAAGTGCTGACCGGCCGCACCAAGGGCAAGGAGCGGCGCGAGATCGAGGAGCGCGTCGCATCAGGTGAAGCGCAGATCGTCATCGGCACCCATGCGTTGTTTCAGGACAGCGTGAGTTACAAGAACCTCGTGCTGGCCGTGGTGGACGAACAGCACCGTTTCGGCGTTCATCAACGCCTGCGCCTCACCGCCAAGGGCATCACCCCGCATATGCTGGTCATGACTGCCACGCCCATTCCGCGCACGCTGGTTCTGGCCGCCTTCGGCGACATGGATGTCTCCAAGCTCACCGAAAAGCCGGCCGGCCGCAAGCCTATCCAGACGGTAACGATCCCCACCGAACGGATCGGCGACATTGTCGAGCGGCTGCGTTCCGCGCTGAAGGATGGCAAGAAGGCCTACTGGATCTGCCCGCTGGTGGAAGAAACGGAAGAATCCGACCTTATGTCGGCGGAGGAGCGGCACGCAGTTCTCTCGCAGATGCTGGGCGCCAATATCGGCCTCATCCATGGCCGCATGAGCGGCCCGGAGAAGGACGCCGCCATGCTCGCCTTCAAGAGCGGTGAAACCCGGCTGTTGGTGGCAACGACGGTGGTGGAAGTGGGCGTCGATGTGCCTGACGCGACGATCATGGTCATCGAACATGCCGAACGTTTCGGCCTTGCCCAGCTTCACCAGCTGCGTGGCCGGGTTGGACGCGGTGACGAGGCCTCCACCTGCATCCTGCTCTACAAGGGGCCGCTCAGCGAAAACGGCCGCGCCCGGCTTTCCATCCTGCGTGACAGCGAGGATGGCTTCCTGATCGCGGAAGAGGATTTGAAGCTGCGCGGCGAAGGCGAGTTGCTCGGCACCCGCCAGTCCGGCACGCCGGGATTCCGCATCGCCAGCCTGGAAGCCCACGCCGACCTTCTGGAAATCGCCCGCAAGGACGCGGCCTACGTCATCGAGCGCGACCCCGAACTGACGGGCCCGCGCGGCAATGCGCTGCGCACCCTGCTCTACCTGCACCGCCGCGACGAAGCGATCCGCTTCCTGCACGCCGGCTGAAAGTGACCTGCCATGAACATGATCGACCCCCGCCGCCCACCACCCGCCTTCCGCAAGGGTTATGCGCTGTGCTCGCCGCAGAATATCCTGCAACCCGAGACATTTGCGAAGAGTGAGAAAAAGGCGATCGGCAAGGCGTTCAAGAAGCCAGGCCGCAAGAAGGCCTGGAGCAAGGCGCTGGAGGCAGGCTGGAGCGTGCGCCTGGTCTATATGCGACTTTTCGTTCCCGTTTTCCACGCGACCAATGCGGGGACGGAAGTGGATGATCTGGATGACGAGGATTGATATGGTCCATTGAATAGACTAGTCTGCGGAGTGCCTTAATTCCTGGAGCAAGCCATGCAGATCTCTGTCACTGACGCAAAGGGCCAACTGACCGAATTGGTGCGCCGCGCCGAGGCGGGAGATGAAATCATTCTCACCCGGCATGGTCATGCAGCAGTGCTGCTTGTTCCGGTCGCTGCCGTAGCGGACAAGAAATCCCGCAGTGCCACGCTGGAAAAGGTGCGCAAGGCAGTCGCAAACAAAACCAATGATGGCCCCGATGCCGCGCATAGTCAGGATTTCCTCTATGACGAAAACGGCCTGCCTGAATGATCGTCATCGATACTTCAGCACTGATGGCGATCCTGCTAAACGAACCCAAAGCGGATGCTTGCGCGGCGGCGCTCGAAACGGACGAACCTCTCCTCATTTCCGCAGGCACCCTTGCAGAAGCGATGATCGTGGCGCAGCGCCGTGGACGCGGTCAGGAACTGGACATGCTGATCGAAGGACTCGTAGTTGAAATCAGGAATGTCACCCCGAAATCAGCACAAGGCATTTCCGAAGCCTATCGTATCTGGGGCAAAGGCATTCATCCCGCAGGGCTGAATTTCGGTGACTGTTTTGCCTACGAGTTGGCGAAAACCGAGGGCTGCCCTTTGCTTTATGTCGGCAACGACTTTTCGCAGACGGACATCCTCGGCGCTCTCTAACCGTCAAACCGGCGCGATCATCTTGGGCGGCGTGAAATCAGGCGCCACCAGACCGCCGGAAATCAGCAGTTTCGCCGCATCCTCCGGTGTCATGTCCAGCATCACGATCTTGTTTTTGGGCACGAAGAGCAGAAAACCTGCCGTCGGCACCGGTGTGGGCGGCAGGAAGACGGCGACCATCTGCTGGCCCATTTCGTTGAAACGGTGAGCAAGTTCGCCCTTGGCCTCGGAGGCGACGAAAACCATGGCCCAGGTCCCTGACGATGGAAACTCGATCAGGCCGACCTTTTTGAAGGAGTTCGAATGCTCTTTCAGGACGGATTCGAACAGCTGCTTGATGCTTTTGTAGATCGGCCGCACCAGCGGCATGCGATTAAGGATGGATTCGCCGACGCCGAAAATCCATTTGCCGATGAGGTTATTACCGAGAAAGCCGATGAGCGTGATGCCAATGACGGCGATCAGCAGGCCGAAACCGGGGATTGCCACATCGAAATATTGCTCGGGATCGTAACGGGCCGGAATATAGGGCTTCACCCAGCTATCCGCCCATTGCAGGAAACTCCACACCAGCCACATGGTGATGGTGACGGGCGCGAGGATCAGAACGCCCGTGAGGAAACTATTGCGCAGGCGGGCTGCGAATGAAATTTTGACTGGAATATCGGTCATTTACCGTTCGGAATTAAGCGTTGTCGCCATCGAAACCCGGATGAAAACCGACAATGCCGGATGGAGTTCCACCATGCAAGCGAAGAACTGTGAAATATTCGTCAGGAATCCCTTCCGCACTCACCCCTTCAACATGGCGAAAACCGAAGCGGCCGTAATAGGCGGGATCACCGACAACGACGCAGCCGGCAGCGCTCAGCCGCTCCAGTGCGGCAAGCCCTTCACGCGCCAGCCGCGAACCGACACCTTCTCCCTGCCTTTCCGGTGTCACGGAGAGCGGCGCGAGGCAGAACCAGCCGGTCTCGCCGCCCGACAGCGTCACCGGCGAGAAGCCGACATGGCCGATGACGCCTTCGCTGTCTTCCGCCACCAGTGAAACCGTCAGTGCGCCGGCATTCCGCAGCCGCGCGACAATCAGCTGTTCTGTCCCGCTGCTGTGCTCGGCGTTACGGAAGGCATCTTCCGTAACGCGAGCGATCGCTTCCTCGTCGCCCTGCTGTTCCGGTCGGACAATCATTCCACCGTTACCGATTTCGCCAGATTGCGCGGCTGGTCCACATCAGTGCCCATGAAGACGGCGGTGTGATAGGCCAGCAGCTGGATCGGCAGCGAGAAAACCATCGGAGCAATAAGCTCGTCGACATTAGGCAACGTGATCGTCGCCATGGTGTCGAGCTTGGAGGCGGCGGCCCCCTTCTCGTCGGTGATGAAGATGATGCGGCCGCCGCGCGCGGCGACTTCCTGCATGTTCGAAACGGTCTTTTCGAAGAAGCGGTCATGCGGCGCGATGACGATGACGGGCATATTTTCGTCGATCAGCGCGATCGGCCCATGCTTCAGCTCGCCGGCGGCATAACCTTCGGCGTGGATATAGGAGATTTCCTTGAGCTTCAGCGCCCCTTCTAGCGCCAGCGGGAAGCTGGTGCCGCGGCCGAGATAAAGCACGTCCTTGAAACGCGACAGATCGCGTGACAGCGCTTCGATCTGCGGCTGGATGCTGTTGAGAACCTTGCTCATGATGCGCGGCATCTCGGTAAGATGGCGAACCAGCTCGGTTTCCTGCTGAGGCGTGATGGTGCCTCGCGCTTTTCCGGCGGCAACGGCAAGCGAAGCGAGCACGGCAAGCTGGCAGGTGAAGGCCTTGGTGGAGGCCACGCCGATTTCAGGACCGGCGAGGATCGGGAAGATCGCATCGGATTCACGCGCCATGGTCGATTCACGCGTATTGACCACCGCGCCGATCTTCAGGCCCTCCTGCTGGCAATAACGCAAGGCCGCCAGCGTATCGGCAGTTTCCCCCGATTGCGAAATGAACAGCGCGGCCTGCGTGGGAACAAGCGGGATTTCGCGATAGCGGAATTCCGAGGCGACATCGATTTCCACCGGCAGACGCGCGTAACGTTCGAACCAGTATTTGCCGATCAGGCCGGACAGATAGGCCGTGCCGCAGGCGGAAATCGCAAGGCCGGAAAGCTTGGCGAAGTCGATTGCCGTGTCGGCCTGCTTCACGGTCTTGGAGGCGAAATCCACGTAATGACTGAGCGCGTGGGAAATGACTTCCGGCTGCTCGTAGATTTCCTTTTCCATGAAGTGGCGATGGTTGCCCTTGTCGACCACGAAGGCCGTCGCCTGCGAGATCTGACGCTCGCGCTTCACCGGCTTGCCCGAGAAATCGATGATCTCAGCACCCTGGCGGGTCAAGATGGCACAATCGCCATCCACCAGATAGGTGATTTCGTTGGTGAAGGGCGACAGCGCGATGGCGTCGGAGCCGAGGAACATTTCGCCCCTACCGTAACCGACGGCAAGCGGCGGGCCGGAGCGCGCCGAAAGCAGCGTGCCGGGATCATCCTTGAACATCACCACCAGCGCATAGGCGCCTGTCACGCGGTTCAGCATCTTCAGCATCGCCTCGCGATGGCCGAGACCCTCCCGGGTATATTTCGCCAGAAGCTGCGCCACCACTTCCGTGTCGGTCTGGGTAGTGAAGCTCGCACCCTCGGCGCTCAGTTCGTCGCGCAATTCGGAGAAGTTTTCAATGATGCCGTTATGGACGACGGCAACGCCATCGACGAAATGCGGGTGGGCGTTGGTTTCGTTCGGAACGCCGTGGGTCGCCCAGCGGGTGTGCGCGATGCCAACGACACCAGGCAGCGGCTCTTCAGAGAGCCTTTTCTCCAGATTGAACAGCTTGCCTTCCGCACGGCGGCGGTCCATCGCGCCATTGTCGATGGTGGCGACACCCGCCGAATCGTAACCGCGATATTCGAGACGCTTCAGCGCATCGACAAGCCGTTCAGCAACGGGCTGGGTTCCGACAATTCCGACAATTCCGCACATATATTTCTCCAGACGGCGATCTCTTCGCCGCAACTACTAATCGTTTCCCTGAAATCGGCAATTACGCCGCCGGTCACTTTCGGTATCGCTTGGTAACGTCTTTCAAGAGGACTTTTTCTTCGCTTCCTTCAGCGCTTTTGCCCGCTCGCGCACGACGGTTGCCCGGCCCGGTTTCACTTCCTGACGCGCGCGTCCAAAAGCCAGCGCATCATCAGGCACGTCATCGGTAATCACGCTGCCGGAGGCGATATAGGCCCCCTCTCCAATGGTGACAGGAGCGACCAGCGACGAGTTCGAACCAATGAAACTGTTCGCACCAATGCGCGTTTCGGCCTTGTTGTAGCCATCGTAATTGCAGGTGATGGTGCCCGCGCCGATATTGCTGCCTGCACCGATAAAGGCGTCACCGATATAGGTCAGATGGTTGACCTTGGCGCCCTCGCCGATCTCGGCCTTCTTGACCTCGCAGAAATTGCCCACCTTGGAATTGGCATGCAGGTTCGCGCCCGGGCGCAACCGCGCATAGGGACCAACGGCCGCACCTTCCGCGACATGGGCCCCTTCCAGATGCGAGAAGGCGTGGATGACGGCGCCCGGCTCGATCGTGACGCCGGGACCGATGACGACATTCGGCTCGATCAGAACGTCCTGACCGATCTTCGTGTCGAAGGAGAGGAAGACGGTTTCGGGGGCAACCATCGAAACGCCGTCCACCATCAATTCGTGGCGGCGGCGCTCCTGCCAGAGCTTCTCGATAAAGGCCAGTTCGGCGCGGTTGTTGCAGCCGACCAGCTCGGCTTCCGGCGCATCGATGGCGACGGCGCGGCGTCCGAGAGAGCGGGCGATCTCGACGACGTCAGTCAGATAATATTCGCCCTTCACATTGCTGTTGCCGATCCGGTCGAGCAGGTCCAGCGCGTTGCGGCCGTTGATGGCCATCAGGCCGCTATTGCACCAGGTGACCTTGCGCTCCGCATCGGTGGCGTCCTTTTCCTCGCGGATCGCGACAAGCTCACCATTCTCGACCAGAAGCCGGCCGTAACCGGTCGGGCGATCGGTATGGAAACCGATGACAGCGACATCGGCGCCGGCGGCAATCGCCTCACGCGCCCGGTCGAGCGTTGCGGAGGTGATAAGCGGCACATCGCCATAGGCAATGATGAGATCATCGAAACCGCGTTCGAGGGCGGCGCGTGCGGCAAGAACCGCGTGGCCAGTGCCCTTGCGTTCCGTCTGCAGGAAAGCTTCGACCTGAATGCCCTTCATGCTTGCGGCCGCAGTGACATTGTCGGCATCGCGCCCGACCACCAGCGCCACCGTGCCGACGCCAGATCCAGCCACCGCCTCCACCACATGCGCGATCATCGGACGCCCGGCGACCGGATGCAGCACCTTGGACTTCGACGATTTCATGCGCGTGCTGTCGCCCGCTGCGAGAATAATGGCTAGAGAGCTGCGCTCCATAAGACCTCCAACACCTGTCACCGGCCGCATGGCGGCCAGGACGGCGGCATATGTTTGACTTCACGCCGTCCGGCAAACAAACGGGCGCATCGGTAATTTCATTCCGGAATTGCTATAACGGCGGCCCACTTAAGAAACCATGCAAATCTGCACCAAATTTCCGCACCGATTTTCATCAAACGTGATTGGGAGAGGGTCGCATCCCGCTCCCGCAGTTTGAGTTATCGCGGGGTATTGCGGGCAGTGAATTCCAGCACCTGCTGGCGGCCGTTTTCAATCAGCCTTTCCATTTCACGGCGCGCCGCTGCCTCATCGCGCAGGCGAAACGCCTCGACGAGCCTCAGGTGAGAGGCGGAGACATCGGAAATCTCATTGGGATCGGTGTCCGGGTTGCTCATCCGGAAAATGCCCACCAGAGCCGCCTTTATCAGCGAACCGACGGTGCGCATGAACGGGTTGCCCGACATTTCGGTGATGAGCACATGGAAGTTCATATCCGCAAGAGCGCGCTTTTCCTTGGAATAGGCCGTGTTGCCCATCTCGTTGGCATAGGCGGCGAGCTTGGTGATATCGGTGTCCTTTGCCCTGATGGCGGCAAGGCCCGCGCCATAGGGTTCGAAAGCCTGGCGGATATCATAAAGATGCAGCAAAAACTCATCGCTGACACCAGCCTCGAAATGCCAGAGCAGCACTTCGCTGTCGAACATGTTCCAGCTCTCGCGCTCCGTCACCCGGGTGCCGATACGCGCCTTGGGTGAAATCATGCCCTTGGCGGTGAGCGTCTTCATCGCTTCGCGCAGCACTGTGCGCGACACTTTCAGACGCTCCATCAGCTCGGCATCACCGGGAAGGATGTCACCCGTCTTGAAGGTGCCGGAGACGATATCGAGACCGAGCTTGTGAACGACCTGTGCATGATTTGTCCGCAGCTTTCGAAAACCGATCGCCGCATCGAGCATTCCGCGCTGCAAGTGCCATATCCTTCCGTTCGGCTGGCGATCTCGAAAAAATCGCGCCAGACGTGTGTATCTCAAGTCAGATTATAGTGAAAAACATCAAGTCGCGTGAAAAGCAAAGGTAAACTTCATCCATGCAGTAAAACGCATGAAAATAAGCAAGGCCGCACATGACGCATGTGCGGCCTTGCCTCAATCAGGATAGATGATCCGCATTATTGCGGCAGCTTGTCGTCCACGCCGGCAACGTAGAAGTTGAGGCCGAGCAGAACCTTGTCTTCAGCCTTCTCGCCAGCCTTCAGCCATTCCGAACCGTCCTGCTTCTTCACCGGACCGGTGAAAGGATGCAACTCGCCCGACTTGATCTTGGCTTCGGTTTCCTCGGCCATCTTCTTCACGTCATCAGGCATGTTGGTGTAGGGCGCCATGGTCAGGATGCCGTCCTTCAGGCCGTCCCAGATGGATTCGGACTTCCAGGTGCCGTCCAGAAGAGCCTGCGTGCGCTTGATGTAATATGCGCCCCAGGTGTCCTTGATCGCGGTCAGCTGCGTCTCCGGACCGGCCTTGATCATGTCCGAAGCCTGACCGAAGGCCTTGATGCCGCGTTCCGCTGCAACCTGCATCGGCGCTGTCGTGTCGGTGTGCTGCGTCAGGATATCGACGCCCTGATCGATCAGCGCCTTGGCGGCATCGGCTTCCTTGCCGGGGTCGAACCAGGTATTGGCCCAGACGACCTTGACCTTGAACTCGGGATTGACGGACTGCGCGCCGAGAACGAAGGCATCGATGCCCATCACCACTTCCGGGATCGGGAAGGACGCGATGTAGCCGGCAACACCCTTCTTCGACATCTTCGCGGCGATCTGGCCCTGAATGTAACGGCCTTCATAAAAACGCGAATTGTAGGTCGCGACGTTTTCAGCGGTCTTGAAGCCGGTGGCGTGTTCGAACTTCACCTTGGGGAACTTCTGGGCAACCTTCACGGTCGCATCCATGAAGCCGAAGGAGGTGGTGAACACCAGTTCGCAGCCGGAACGGGCCATGCGCTCGATGGCGCGTTCGGCATCCGGGCCTTCCGGAACGCTTTCGAGGAACGGCGTTTCGATCTTGTCGCCGAAGTGCTTCTGCAGCTCTTCGCGGCCGATTTCATGCGCCTGCGTCCAGCCGCCATCGGTGCGGCTGCCGACATAGATGAAGCAGACCTTCTTGGCGTCGGCGGCTTCAGCGGAGGAAACAACGCCTCCAAGCGCCGCGATGGAAGCGGCAAGTGCGATGACCAGTTTTTTCATTTTTACCCCTATTGGTTTGGAGACGTGAGAATGCTTCACCTGTCCGGCACGAAGGATTTGCCCAGCGATGCCGGTGTATTGATCAAGGTCGTGCGGCGATTATGCGAGATGATGACCAGCACGACAATAGTTGCAAGGTAAGGTAGCGCCGAAAGCAGTTGCGACGGCACCCCGATACCGAATGCCTGCGCATGCAATTGCCCGATGGAGACCGCGCCGAACAGATAACCGCCCGCCAGAACCCGCCATGGACGCCATGACGCGAAAACAACGAGCGCCAGCGCAATCCAGCCGCGCCCGGCCGACATGTTTTCCACCCATTGCGGCGTATAGACGAGCGACAGCTGCGCCCCGGCAAGACCGGCACAGGCGCCGCCGAACATGACAGCCAGATAACGCGTGCGGATGACATTGATGCCAAGCGCATGGGCGGAAGCGTGACTGTCGCCGATAGCGCGGATTTTGAGGCCCGCGCGGCTTTTGAACAGAAACCAGCCAGTGCCAAAGACCAGCGCGATGGACATGTAGAAGATTAGATCCTGCCGGAATAGCAGCGGACCAAAGAAGGGAATCTCCGACAGCAGCGGAAAGACGATAGGCTGCAGCTTGACGCCCGGCAGGCCAACGAAACTTTCGCCCAGCATGCCGGAAACGCCGAGGCCGAGAATGGTAAGCGCAAGGCCCGTCGCCACCTGATTGGTGACGAGCGTCAGCGTCAGAAAGCCGAACAGCAGCGAGAAAACCGCGCCAGAGGCGATGCCGGCCAGAATGCCGAGATAGGGAGAACCGGTCATATGTGCAGTGGCAAAAGCGCAGACCGCGCCCATGATCATCATGCCCTCTACGCCGAGATTGAGGACGCCGGATCGCTCCGTCACCAGCTCGCCGGAGGCGGCGATGACCAGCGGTGTCGCGGCGGTGATGACGGTGAGGAGGATGGCCTGAAGCATATCCATCATGCCGCTCCTTGGCTGTTATGCGCCTTGCCGGTGAAGACGACCCTGATGCGGTAGAAAATCAGCGTATCGCAGGACAGCACGAAGAACAGCATCAGCCCCTGGAACACACGCGTCACCTTGTCCGACACACCAATCGAAAGCTGCGCCGCCTCGCCGCCGAGATAGGTCAGCGCCAGCACCAGCCCTGACAGAATGATGCCAAGCGGATTGAGACGGCCGAGAAAGGCGACGATGATGGCGGTGAAACCATAGCCCGGCGAAATGCTGGGCTGTAGATGGCCGATGGAGCCGGAGGCCTCAGATATGCCCGCAAGCCCTGCCAGTGCACCTGACAGCAACAGCGAAAACCACACCATGCGGCTTGACGAGAAACCGGCAAAACGCCCGGCCCGCGCCGATTGCCCAAGCACGGTGACCTCGAAGCCTTTCAGCATGTAGCGCATCATGAACCACAGCGCGATTGCCGCGACGATGGCGAAAACGAAACCCCAGTGCGCCCGGCCCGAGGCCAGCATTTCCGGCAAGACGGCGCTTTCGTTGAAGGGCTTGGTCTGCGGGAAGTTGTAGCCGCCGGGATCGCGCCAGATGCCGCGCGTCAGCCAGTCGAGAAAAAGCTGCGCGACATAGACCAGCATCAAGCTGACGAGGATTTCGTTGGTGTTGAACTTCGTCTTCAACAGCGCCGGAATACCGGCATAAAGCGCGCCGCCGATGGCGCCCATCACCATCATCAACGGCAGGATGAGCGGCGAATGCCAGTCGGGATAAAGAACCGGCAGTATGGAACCGGTGATCGCGCCGATGGTGAATTGCCCTTCCGCGCCAATGTTCCAGTTATTGGAGCGATAACAGATCGATAGCCCAACGCCGATCAGGATCAGCGGTGCGGCCTTAATCGCCAGCTCGTGCAGCGACCAGACTTCGAGCAGCGGTTCAACGAAAAAGGCATAAAGCGCATGAGCCGGATTTTTGCCGAGCATGGCGAACATGACGGCGCCGACGAGCAGCGTCAGCACAAGCGCCAGAAGCGGCGAAATAAGGGTGAAAAGCTTCGAGACCCCTGCCCGTTTTTCAAGCTCAATGCGCATGCTGGGCGGCTCCCGAATGTGACGCGTTAATGCCGCCCATCAAAAGGCCGATCTTTTCAAGCGTCATGTCTTCCACCGGATAGGCCTCGGAAAGCTTGCCGTCGGAAATGACCGCGATATTGGTGGCAACCTCGAAAATTTCATCGAGATCCTGGCTGATGACGATGACGGCCGAGCCCGCCTTGGCAAGATCGACAAGCGCCTGACGAATGCGGCTTGCGGCACCGGCATCCACACCCCAGGTCGGCTGGTTGACGACAAGCACGGTCGGCTGACGATCAAGCTCGCGCCCGACGATGAATTTCTGCAGGTTGCCGCCGGAAAGCGAGCCCGCCAGCGGATCAGCCCCGCTCTTGCGCACATCCATCGTTTCCGAAATGCGCCGTGCCGCAGCCTTGATCGCCGAGCCCCTGACGATGCGCAGGAAACCGCCGGTCAGAAACGCCTTGCGGTCGGAGCGCGCCCGCGCCAGCAGCAGGTTGTCGGAAAGGCTCATGCCGGGAACGGCGGCGTGGCCGTGGCGTTCTTCCGGTACAAACCCCGCGCCCATCAGGCGACGGCCATTGATGCCGATGCGACCGACGGGCTTGCCGCGCAGATGGATGGCATCGTTGTTATAGACCGGATATTCGCCCGAAAGCGCATCGAACAGCTCGCCCTGCCCGTTGCCGGCCACGCCGGCAATCGCCAGCACTTCCCCGGCGCGCACCTGCATGGAAATCGATTTCAACGCCACGGCAAAGGGCGTGCGTGGCGCAACGGAAAGCCCCATGACCTCGATCTGCGGTTGGCCGAGCGCCTCGCCCGTCGGCCGCGAAACGCTTGCAACATCGCTGCCGACCATCATGCGCGCCAGCGATGCCGGCGTTTCCTTGCGCGGATCGCAGGCGCCGGTCACCTTGCCGTGACGCAGGACGGTGGCGCGGTCGCAGATGCGCTGCACCTCTTCCAGACGGTGGCTGATATAAAGCACCGAGCGGCCTTCGGCCTTCAGCTTCTCCAGCGTTTCGAACAGCTTGTCAGCCTCCTGCGGCGTCAGCACCGAGGTCGGCTCGTCGAGAATGATGAGGCGCGGGTTCTGCAGCAAGGCGCGGACGATCTCGATCCGCTGGCGCTCACCAACCGAAAGATCGGCCACATGCGCATAGGGATCGAGCGGCAGGCCATAGGCCCGCGACAGCGTTTCCGCTTCCCTGGCGATTTCCTTCAATGAAATTTTAGGGTCGAGCGACAGGGCGATGTTTTCAGCGACCGTCAGCGCCTCGAACAGGGAAAAATGCTGGAAGACCATGCCGATGCCGAGCTGGCGGGCCTCGCTTGGCGAACCGACGGAAACCGGCTGGCCCTGCCAGATAATATCACCCTCGGTGGGTGCGAGAACGCCGAACAGCATCTTGACGAGCGTGGATTTGCCCGCGCCGTTTTCACCCAGAAGCGCGTGGATTTCGCCCGGCGCAATATCGAGATCGATGCCGTTGCAGGCAGCGAAATTGCCGAACAGCTTGGTCAGCTTGCGAACGGACAGGAGAGGCACGGCCTCCGGCGCCAAAGTTCCAGTCACGAGTTCCCTCTCTCACCGACCATCCATGCCTTCTTCGAGGCGTTTCTAACGATCGTGGTCATTGTTCCCAATCGGACGCCAATGCGTATGCAATTTCATCCAATCAAGACTTATTGATAACGGTTTTGCTGCTGCGCACAACTGAAAAAGAAGCTGCTTAAATGCGATTTGCACAAGCAATAAACGGCTTTACCTTTTTCTTATTTCGCACCGAGCGAGGGGAAAAACTGCAATATTCCACCGATGCAATAAAGATAGATGCCACTGACCACGAAGCCGATCACGGCCCAGCTCGGGGTTTCGAAGTGCGTCAGCAGCGCATAACCGCCAAGCGCGCACCAGATGAAGACAACGGCCAGATTGAGCGGCCGCAATCGTTTCACCCGCACCGGATGCAGGAAATTGATCGGCAGGAATGTCAGGAACACCGAGACGGTAACGACGATCATGGCCGTCGTTGCGCTGGCATCCATGACGAACAGGGTGAACACCACCATGTTCCACACCACCGGAAAGCCGGAGAAGAAATATTCGTCCGTCTTCATGCCCATATCGGCATAATAGATGGCGCTGGACACCACGATCATGCCGGCCGCCACGAAGGACAGCGGCTCGCCGATCATGCCGCTCTGGTAAAGCGCAAAGGCGGGCAAGAGCACATATGTGACGTAGTCGATGATATTGTCGAGCGTATCGCCGGACCAGTTGGGCAGAACTTCCTTCACCCGCACCTTGCGGGCGATGGGTCCGTCGATACCATCGACCAGAAGCGCAAGCCCCAGCCACCAGAACATGTCGACGAAACGGTGTTCAGCCGCGGCAACGACGCCGAGAAAGGCCAGAAACGAACCGGAAGCCGTGAGCATATGAACGGAAAAGGCGCGGATTTCCGCGTAGGGAACACGCTTGTAGTTGAAAATTTTCATGGTCAGCGTCTGCGCCCCGTTTTTCATCCGCCCTGCTTATTCCGGTATGCGGCCATTCACCACGCTTTGCAACCGGCTCAATCCGCTTATCCTAGGACTAATATAACAGGGCAACCAACGAATCTTCGCAACCGGATGTTCCGGAGCCGAAGTGGATTTACCCGCGCAAAGCCATTATGATGCTTTGGAAATAACAACGGATCAGGACCATGAGACACTTCGATATCGCCATAACAGGTGCGGGACTTGCGGGCCAGATCGCGGCCATCGCGCTGGCGCGGGCGGGCCGCCACGTGGCGCTCATCGCACCTTCAAGCGACAGGAAGGACCAGCGCACCACGGCGCTGATGGACCAGTCCATCCGCTTCATGGACCGTCTCGGCCTCTGGTCACGCATCGCGCCATCAGCCGCACGTCTTTCCACCATGCAGATCATTGACGGCACCGAGCGCCTGCTACGCGCGCCAACCGTGCAGTTCCGCTCCTCCGAAATCGGGCTCGATGCCTTCGGCTGGAACATTCCCAACGAGGCGCTGCTTGGCGTTCTCAGCGAAGCGGTTGAGCAGGAACACAATATTACCCGCCTCGACGCCACGGCCGAGACGATCGACATCGGCAACGACCGCGTATCGGTGACACTTGCAGACGGCGAAACACTCTCGGCCGATTTCCTCATCGGCGCTGATGGCAGGAAGTCGATGGTGCGGGATGCAGCCGGCATCGGCGTCAAATCCTGGTCCTATCCGCAGACGGCCATTGTTTTGAACTTCGGCCACAGCCGGTCGCATGGCAATGTCTCGACGGAATTCCACACGCCAACCGGTCCTTTCACCCAGGTTCCCCTGCCCGGCAACCGCTCCAGCCTCGTCTGGGTCGTTACCCCGCAACAGGCGGAGGAATTGACGGCGCTGCCGCTGGAAACACTCAGCCTCCGGATCGAGGAGCGCATGCAGTCCATGCTGGGCGCGGTAACAGTAGAGGACAGCGTGCAGGCCTGGCCGCTCTCTTCCATGACGGCACACCGCTTCGGCAAGGGCCGCGTGGCCCTGATCGGCGAGGCTGCTCATGGTTTTCCACCCATCGGCGCGCAGGGGCTGAACCTCAGCCTGCGCGACATCATCGCGCTGACGGAACTGCTGGGCGCGGTCTCCGACCGCCCGATTGCGGCCGATGCCGGCAACAGCTTCGACCGCAGGCGGCGTGCGGATGTCTATAGCCGCACGCTCAGCGTCGATCTCCTCAACCGTTCGCTGCTTTCCGACCTGCTGCCGGTGCAGATGGCGCGCGCGGCGGGCCTGCACGTCCTCTCGGGAATCGGCACGCTCCGAAGCATGGTCATGCGCGAAGGCATCGAGCCGGGACGCGGGCTGAAGGCCCTGCCCTCGCTTTTATTCGGCAGCTTCAAAAAGGCTGGATGAAATACACCACGCCGGTCAGCGTGAAGACCGACAGAACCGTCGAAATCAGGATCGTCGCAGACGCCCTCTCCTGCCAGACATGATATTGCTGGCCGATGACGAAGACATTCGTCGCGGTCGGCAGCGCTGCCAGCAGCACCGCAGAATAGATCCACACCGGCTCGAATCGCCCGAGCGACGAGAGCACGAGCCAGACGGCAAGCGGATGCAGGATCAGCTTTGCCGGAACGATATAGCTGATTTCCACCGGCACCCGTTTCATTGGCCGAAGCGCCAGCGTCACACCCATGGCAAATAGCGCGCAGGGTGCTGCTGATTGCGCCAGATAATCCACCAGCCGCTGCACCGCCTCCGGCGGCTGCCATGACAGCGATGCGGCCAGAAAACCGGCGATGACGGATACGATGAAGGGATGGGTGATGACCTTGCGCGCCACATCCAGCGCAAGCCTTGCCGGAGAGCGTTTGTCGCCGCCCGCCACCGCCATCATCGCCGGGGCGACGATGAAATGGGCGGCGTTTTCAAGGCAGACGATCAGCGCCACCGGCACTGCCGCCTTTTCGCCGAGCGCCAGAAGCGCAAGGCCCGGCCCCATATAGCCGATATTGCCGTAGCTGGCCGCAAAACTCTGGATAGTGGTTTCGGCAAGGCTGTTTTTCCGCACGAACCGGCCGATCAGAAATACCAGCAGGAAAATGCCATAGGTGCAGGCAAGGCTGGCAGCGACGAAATCCATGCGTGCCAGCTCTTCCACCGGCGTTTTCGACACCAGTTTGAAAAACAGCGCCGGCAGCGCCGCATAGATGATGAAGGTGTTCAGCCAGCCCATCGCCTCGACCGGCTGTTTCGTTATGCGCGCCGCACCATAACCGATGAAGATCAGGCCGAAAAACGGCAAAAGCAATCCGACGATATCGGTCACTATGTTTCCCCCGCAAGCAACTCCGGCGGGAGGCTTAACCGATTTTCATGAGGATCGGAAAGGTCTCCTGGAACCAGATCGCCACATTGGTGATAAAACCGGACATGAAAGCGAGACCGGTCAGCACCAGCAATACGCCCAGCAGCTTTTCCACGAGGCCGAGATGGCGGCGGAAGCGGACGAGGAAACGCATGAAGGAACCGGAGAACGCAGCCGCGATCCAGAACGGCACGGCAAGGCCGAGCGAATAGACCGCAAGCAGCGCCGCACCATCACCAACCGTATCACGCGCGGCAGCGACACCCAGGATCGCGCCCAGCACCGGACCGATACAGGGCGTCCAGCCGAAAGCGAAGGCGAGGCCCATCACATAGGCCCCTGAAAGCGTGGCCGGCTTGCCCGCCCCCTGAAACCGCGCCTCGCGCGAAAACAGTCCGATGCGGAAGACACCGAGGAAATTCAGGCCCATAAGGATGATGATGAAACCGCCGATCTTGGCGAGAATATCCAGATTCTGACGAAGGAGCGTACCGATCGTCGAGGCCCCTGCTCCAAGCGCCACGAAAACAGTGGCGAAACCAAGCGTGAAGAAAAAGGCCGAAAACAGCACGGCCCTGCGAATCTCCGGTCGGGGTGCTGTATCTTCCGTCCTGAACTGCTCGACCGAAACGCCCGCCATATAACAGAGATAAGGCGGCACCAGCGGCAGGACGCAGGGCGACAGAAAGGAAAGAGCGCCGGCCAGAAGCGCGCTGAACAGGGAAATATCGGCAATCGACAAGAAAGAACTCCGCATCCCGCAAAGCCGCCGCGATTCCTAGGATTCGCCGCCGCCTCACGCTTCATTTTCATGCATGTCATTGCTGCAAAAGGATTTCACCCGTCTGGCCGACATGTCTGCAGCCGGTTTTATCCCCAGCTGCCCCCTCTCTCCAATCACCTTTTCGGGGGTGCGACAAAAAAAACCGGATTGATTGTAGAAAGCGCTTTTTTTGGGTTGACCGAACGGATCGCTCTACATATGTTCCGCGCACTTCCGAAGGGCAATCAAGCCCCGACACGGGAGAGCGTAGCTCAGCCGGTAGAGCAACTGACTTTTAATCAGTAGGTCCAGGGTTCGAATCCCTGCGCTCTCACCACCTCAAATCTACATTTTCTGATATTCTGCAAAGAGTTATCACCACGAGTGACAGGGCTTTGATGTAAACGGAAACGATGCGCCCGTAGTCTTAGACTGTATCCATTGCAAGCCTGGTTTCAGAACACCCGCTGCGATAAAGGGCCATAGGCTCAAGCGCCAGCTCACCGGCACGACCGGACGGTCGCTCCAAAAGGTTCAGTACAGTCTTCAGGTATAAAGTTTCAGGCTCGGAAAGCATAGGGTTTGATATTCCTACAAACCCGGCCAGAGATCATTTGCGCGCAGCGGTACGGCGGCAGCGCCAGTTCCAGTCTCTTGGCTCACCCGTGTCCATATGGACCGATTCGGTATGGCAATAGGTGCCCACGCCGCCGCGCTCCGGCAGGGAACGCAGATAGGTCGCAAGCTCCCATTTGGAGACGCCCTTGATCTGGATGTCGGCGGCATCGCAAGTATAGTGTTTGGAGCCCTGCCTTATGCCCTTTGGCGGGCGATAGCCCGAAGTGACGATCGCCGGGCTGTTATAGTGGCGCTCCACATCCTTGATCATCCGCACCAGTTCCGGCTTGAAGCAGCCAACTTCGACGCGATCCGTCTGCAGGAAAAGCCCGTTCGGGGCGACGCGGCTCAGGCCGGAGAGCGAGGCGAGTTTCATCAGGCCTGTCGGCTGGTCATCCTCTTCATCGAGATGGGCATCGTCAAACTCGTCGGACATGACAGAGCGGCCGGAAAGCGCAATGCCCATCGTCCCGTCCGCGGCTCCGGGCAATGATGCGACCTGCGTATTGTCCGCCGTGCCGCTTTCAATCATCTTGGGCAGGCGCTTCTTGGCCGCGCCGGCAAAAAATGCCGCAAGCGTCACGCCCTTACCGTCACCTCCCTGCGCCTCGCCCACCATTTTGGCAGCGTCCACGACCGGCTGCGCCGCAACAGCCGCGAGCTGTTCCGAGGCGGACTGCGGCGTGGGCACAGGAACCGGCTGACGGTTTTCGCTATGCTGTTCCGCCGGCACCTGTCCGGCTGGCGGGACCTGAACCGGCGCTGATACCGGCTGAGGCTGAGGTTGCGCCGCCTGCATGGGCGCCGAATAGACGCTGCTGACCGCGGGAATGATTTTGTGAGAGGGAGCGCCCGTGGCGGCGGCCGTGCCGGGTGCACCTGCAGCACCGGCGGGCGCCACAGTGGAATAAATGCTTGTCGTCCCGGCGGAAATCGCCGTGGGCTGCGTCGTCAATCCGCCAATATCGGCGGCGGCGCCATAAGCCTGCGCCGGGCCGCCCGGCGCCTGGGCAGGCGCAGCCGCGCCGGCCGCCGATGCCACGGCGGGATCCACATAATGTCCGGGTTGCGCGCCGGCGGCAGCGGAAGCTGCTGTTTGCGGCTTCTGTTGTGCGGCAATTTCCGGCTTCTTGGTAGCGGCGGCCATCTCGTCGTCGGTCACCGCCGAAACACAGCCGGAAAGCCCAAGCAGCGAAACCGCGACGACAAGACGCGGACGGACAAGGCGTCCTTTCGCGCTTTCGACAGTTTTCATGGCTGGCCTCCGTATCTTGCATTTCCAACAGCAGCACGGGAACGGAATCGTGTGCTTCCCCAAAACGGGACTGGCCGTTTCGATTCGCGGACTATGCCTCATCCCCTCAGGACAAGGCAAGAGCACCCGAAAACGCCGCTACTCACCGGAAAATCCCTACCAGGAACCGGTATTCTGCATAGATATCCACGGTTCGGCTGGTGCGAGGCTTTCGCCCTTCTGCAGAATTTCGAAGGAAATACCGTCAGGCGAACGCACGAAGGCCATATGTCCGTCGCGCGGCGGCCGGTTGATGACGATGCCGTTCTCCTGCAGCCGGGCGCAGAAATCGTAGATATTGTCGACCTCGTATGCCAGATGGCCGAAATTGCGGCCGCCGGTATAATCCTCGGTGTCCCAGTTATAGGTGAGCTCCAGGCACGGCGCCTTGTTTTCCTTCGCCGCAGCAATGTCGTCGCGCGCCGCAAGAAACACCAGAGTGAAGCGGCCTTTTTCGTTCTCGATTCGGCGTATTTCCGTAAGACCGAGCAGGTCGACATAGAATTTAAGTGATTCGCCAAGGTCTTTGACGCGAACCATCGTGTGCAGATACCGCATTTTATTCCTCTCCATTACACGGGTCCGAAGCCGTTAAACGCGTGATGGCAAGCCCCGGACAAGGACGGCGACATAAAAGCAGCTGCGTAAATCAAAAACTAGGGCTTGCGTGAAACCGTTACCAAGATGTTAATCTGGCGCACAGGAATCAGTTGACCGGTGTATGGCGCGTAATCGAGGGGTTGGCAGGATATGGCTGATAGGATGTCATCGAAAACGATAGTCGATGTCGAGGACCTTTCGGGCGATGCCGTGGACCTGACCGAGATCACCGGCGTCGTGAAGTGGTTCGATGTCGCCAAGGGTTTCGGCTTCATCGTGCCTGATAACGGCACGCAGGATGTGTTGCTGCACGTCTCCTGCCTGCGCCGCGACGGTTACCAGACTATCCTCGAAGGCACGCGCATCGTCGCCCTCATCCAGCGGCGCGATCGCGGTTTCCAGGCTTTCCGCATTCTCTCCATGGACCAGTCGACCGCCGTTCACCCCTCGCAGCTGCCCCCGGTGCGCACCCATGTGCAGGTGACGCCTTCGAGCGGGCTTGAGCGCGCCATCGTCAAGTGGTTCAACCGCACCAAGGGTTTCGGCTTCCTGACGCGTGGCGAAGGAACGGAAGATATTTTCGTGCATATGGAAACGCTGCGCCGTTTCGGCCTGACGGAGCTTCGTCCCGGTCAGGTGGTTCTGGTGCGCTTCGGCGATGGCGACAAGGGCCTGATGGCGGCGGAAATCCATCCCGACAACCCGGTTGCCATCGGGATGTCGCATTGATGTCCGCCCTGCGCCATATGGTGAAAAGCGCCGTTATGGCGCTTCTTTTTTTCATGCTGGCCGGCACCGCACAGGCTCAGGAACGCCAGGCCTTCACGTCAGAGCCGCTCACCATTGAAACCGCTTCCGGGAAAACGCACGACTTCGTTGCCGAACTGGCGCTGGACGATGCCCAGCGCGCGCAGGGTCTGATGTTCCGTAAATCCATGCCGTCTGAAAACGGCATGTTGTTCGATTTCGGTGAGACGCGCGCCGTCGCCATGTGGATGCGCAACACCCTCATCCCGCTCGATATGCTGTTCATCGGCAGCGATGGCCGAATCACCCATATTCATGAAAACGCCGTTCCGCATTCGGAAGCGATCATCAGCTCCCGCGGACCCGTAAAATTTGTGCTTGAGCTGAATGGCGGCGCCGCGAAACGTTCTGGCATCAAGCCCGGCGATATGGTCCGCAGCGCGCAAATCGGCAACCGGAAATGACATTGCCGCGTTATTGCGTCTGAATGAGCCGGACGAGGTTTCGCCCGGCTGGCACAATATTCAGTAAACCGGCTCGATATGGCTCAGAATCCGGCAATTGGAAATGGAAGCGGCAAGATTGATGGCGATATCGATCGCCTCGACCGAATCGGCCGTACCTTCCAGATAAATCACATCATTTTCGACACTTGCGGAAATGCGCGACTTTTCGAGCCCTGATTCGAAGGCCAGAGCCGAGGTGATAGCCTCGCATACGCCGGCCATGCGGTCTCCGAAGAAGCTTTCCTGAATGCCTGACAAATTAAACATATGTGTTCTCCTTCTTATGAACATACCAACGCCGTAGCGGTGGTTTTGTTCATCTCCGGTTCATCTATTTGTTCATCTTCCATTCATCTTGGAAAATTGGAACCCCCTGATCGATCACATTTTAGGTGATCGGGAACCATTTCGTGAGGCGGGCATTTCGCGCATGGGAGTGTGAGAGGCTTTCAAGCCAGGTAAAACAGGGAGGAAAATGACATGCTGATTCACAGAACAGAGCCGTGTCACCACGCCGCGTGGATGAAACCGGTGGCGATCCATCTGCCGCTTTCGGCGGCCGTGGAAATCTACAGCCCGCTGGTGGCACTTGATATGCTGATGTACCGCTGGCCCGAGGAACATGGGCCGGAATATGAGGAAGCGCGCAGGAACTGCCTCGATGCCATCGCCGGCAGATGCGACATCGAGAAAGCACGGGAATCGTTTCTCGTCGCAAGCAGTCATGCCCATATCCTGAACGTCCACTAAAATTCATCGACCATCATGACGATTGGGCCCTTCTATGCGGAGGGCTTTTCTTTTGAGCGCAGCCGTCGTGACGCCTCTCATGCGCCGCTCGATCTCCCCGCCTGTCCGATCATGACATGTAACTGTCACGCAAACGTTATAATCGGCAGAGACGAATTCCATGGAATCGATTGGCGGGTGGACCGCCGAAAGCTTGGGAGTGGAACTGGCCAGCATGGAAACCGTTTTTGCCCTTTGCGCAATCCTGCTCCTCGCCTTCAATCTTCTCGGCATCGTTCTGGCCGGCTGGCGACTGACAAGACGGGATGCGGAAAACGATCTTGTCCAGAAAAAACCGCCTGTCTCGCTTGTGGTGCCGTTGCGTGGCGTGGAAAACTTCACGCCGCTGACACTATCGCGCGCCTTTCAGCTCAACTGGCCCGACTACGAGCTGCTGTTCTGCGTCGCTGATGAATTCGATCCCGTGATCGAGGAAGTCCGCAAGGCCGAAGCCGCCTTTCCCTCGGTTTCCACACAATTGCTCATCGGTGACGACCGCATCAGCGCCAATCCAAAGCTGAACAATTGCGTGAAGGGCTGGCGCGCCGCCCGGCATGAATGGGTGATTCTCGCCGATTCGAACGTGTTGATGCCGAAATCCTATATTGCCACCATGATGTCGGCCTGGCGGAAGGACAGCGGGCTCGTCTGCTCACCGCCGCTCGGTTCACGGCCTGCGGGTTTCTGGGCGCATGTGGAATGCGCCTTCCTCAACGGATCGCAGGGCCGCTGGCAATATGCGGCGGAAGCCATCGGCATGGGTTTCGCGCAAGGCAAGTCGATGTTGTGGAACAAGCCGTTCCTGGAGGACAATGGCGGCATTCGTGCACTCGCCGCCGAAATCGCCGAAGACGCCGCCTCGACGAAGCTGGTCAGAAGCGCCGGCCGCAGGGTGCATCTGGTCTCCGCCCCGTTCGAGCAACCGCTCGGCCAGCGCCATGCCGGTGAAATCTGGTCGCGCCAGACCCGCTGGGCGCGGCTGCGACGCGTGACCTTCCCGCAATATTTCGCACCGGAAATCCTGACCGGCACGCTTCCCCCGCTTCTCTTCGCGCTCGCCGCCGCTGCCATGATGGACGTGAACCTTACCGCAACCGCCTTTGCCGTCCTCGCCCTCATGTACGTACCGGAACTCGCGCTTGCCGCCCTCAACCGCTGGCCGGTTTCGCTCTACACGCTGCCAGCCATGATCAGCAGGGATATGATCATGCCCCTCGTCTGGGCCCGCAGCTGGATCGGCAGCGCGGTCGCTTGGCGTGGCAATGTCATGACGATCGGCACGGCCGAGAGCACACTGGCCGGTCCGTCAGCAGAATAAATTGTCACCTTTAGGATAGGGTTACGCCGGAAAGCTGATGTTTTGCTTTAAAATGGTCGGAGTGGAGAGATTCGAACTCCCGACCCTCTGGTCCCAAACCAGATGCGCTACCAGACTGCGCTACACTCCGCCGAGGCGATGGCTGGGGAATACACGGTTCACCCGCAGTCCGCAACAGGGAAATTCATCTTTGTTCAACCGCAACCCGATGGGCAAAACATGACGCCGAAACGGCGGAGTGTGATCGGGCTGCGAGGGGATAATCGTCTTGACTCTCACCCGAAGTCAGTCCATTTCAAATTCAACGTTCCTGACACGATTTGGTTATTCTATTCAGGTACGTGATGAATAATTCGGGGTGTTGTGCCCCACTGTCCAACCGGAGCAGTTTCGACATGTCTGCGAAGATTTACCGCCCTGCAAAAACCGCCATGCAATCCGGCAAGGCGAAGACCAATGTCTGGGTTCTGGAATTCGACGCCGAAGTTCCGCGCAAGATCGATCCGATCATGGGCTACACCTCCAGTTCCGACATGAAGCAGCAACTCAAGCTGACATTCGAGACGCAGGAACAGGCCGAAGCCTATGCCCAGCGCAAGGGCATCGAATACCGCGTCATCCAGCCGAAGGAAGCGACCCGCAAGGTGGTTTCCTACACCGACAATTTCCGTTTCAACCGCACCCAGCCCTGGACGCACTGAAACACGACGACTTCAGGCCGGCGCAATCCCTGCCCGGCATGACGGCCCCTTAGCTCAACTGGATAGAGCAACTGCCTTCTAAGCAGTAGGTCGCAGGTTCGAGTCCTGCAGGGGTCGCCACCGCTTCTCACTTTATCCATGAATGACTGGTTTGGTACAGCGGCGAGGGCAAATTATCGCCTGGACAGTGTTTCGCCAGAAACAGTAGTTACTGTGGAGGAAGTTCAAGACCGTTTGGCAATGAAATCCAAATGACAGTCTGGGCTTCTGAAGAATGTCGCGAAAGATGGCCTCTGCCATGCGTGTCCGCGACCAGCACGAAACTACCCGCCGAAACATGGCGGACCTCACCGTCGCTGGTCTCGTACTCAACGGAACCGTCAAGCCTAACTGTAAGGACTGGCTCGGGTACTCCATGCCAGCCAACTTCTCTCATCCCTGCAGGGATGTGGGTAATACGGACGCGAGAGGCGGGGTAACTGGCGGTCACATCAAATGGGACGGCGTCGGGATGGACTGATACCTTCTTTGTTGGCAATTCGATTTCATCGAAATGAGACTCGCCATCCGGTGAGGCGTAGATGCGCAGGCACTTCATTAAGAATATCTCTCTGAAAAAGTGAGCGTGGCAATGCGTAGTCACCTACCATGATAAAGCTTGAACCGCTACTGACTTGAGCGCTTCGGGCTAAAAACCATCATCAAATCAGCGGCGACACCCTGTAAGACTAAACGTCTACAGAGACACCAGCTTTAACCAACTTGCATACTTGCGCCTTCCATCCTGCCCCAAGCTAGAGCGCCAACGCCGGACCATTTGCCCTACCCCTGCCCAAACAGTGTGAAATACCCCCACACCGCCACAAAAAACGCGATGACAGCCGCAATCGTCAAAGCCTTCCTGGCTTTCGGCCCGAGCGGTTCGCGTGGCTTCTTCGGCGGCACCGGTTTGCGGAACTTCACCACATTGTCGTTCATTTCATCATCGTCCTGAATGTCGCCGCTAAAAGCTCAGCCGCGTTTATGGCATCGATATTTCCGGATTTATCTCTAACAGACCAGAACTATCATAAATATTACCAAGTTTTCACTTCACCCTCAGGGCAAGCTATGTCACTTCCCACAATCAGAGGAATACAACGGCGACAGATGGACGGACAAACCGGAGAGCGGAAACAACCCTCTGTGGTATTTTGAATTTTGCGGGTGATGAGAATGAATGACGCCAATACGAGTGGCAGCGATACAAAAAACAGCCAGCCCGATCTGCGCGAGATTCTGGGAACGAACAGAAACGGCCGCAAGAAAAAGTCGCGCCGATATCTCTATGCCGCAGCAGCCATTGTGCTGATTGGCGGGGGCCTTGGTTATTATTACCAGTCACGCGCAGCCGGCGTCGCCTATAGCTACACCACGGAGGCCGCGCGTCAGGGCGATCTCTCGGTCATCGTCACCTCCACGGGCTCGGTTCAGCCGACGGATCAGGTCGATATATCGAGCGAACTGTCCGGCACGGTGCGCAAGGTCAACGTCACCTATAATACGCCGGTCAAGGCCGGAGACGTGTTGGCGGAACTGGATACCAACAAGCTGGAGGCCGATGTGCAGAGCGCCCGCGCCAAGCTTGCCTCCGCCAAGGCCAACGTGCTGAAGGCGCGCGCCGATCTCGGCTCGGCAAAAACCTCGATGGAGCGCCTGAGATCGCTGGTGCAGAACCGGGTGTCCAGCCAGCAGGATCTGGATGCGGCGCAGTTCACCCATGATGCCGCCGCCGCCACGCTGCAGGTCAACGAGGCAACGGTGCTGTCAGCGGAGGCGGATCTGAGGCTCGCCGAGGTCAATCTCGGCAAGGCCAAGATCGTCTCGCCCATCGATGGCGTCATCCTCACCCGCAGCGTGGATCCCGGCGCCACCGTCGCCTCCTCGCTCAACGCCCCTGTTCTCTTCACCATCGCCGGTGATTTGCGCCACATGGAATTGCAGGTCTCAGTGGATGAGGCCGATGTCGGCAAGGTCGAAACCGGCCAGAAGGCAAATTTTAATGTCGATGCCTATCCCGACCGCAGTTTCCCGGCCGAGATCGAGACCGTGCGCTTCGCGTCCGAAACCGTGTCCAACGTGGTGACCTACAAGGGCATATTGACTGTCGACAATGAGGAACTGCTGCTGCGCCCCGGCATGACGGCGACCGCCAATATCATTGTCGAGGAAATCAAGGACACGCTGCTGGTGCCGAATTCCGCGCTTCGTTATACGCCGCCGCGCGAATCCGCCTCCCGTGGCGGCGGGCTGATGAGCCTGTTCCGCCCGCCCCGCATGGGCCGCTCGCAGAACCGCGACGCCGGCCAGGCTGCGACAGGCAAAAGAACGGTCTGGGTGCTGCGCAACAACAATCCGGTCTCCGTTTCCATCGAAACCGGCTCCACCGACGGCCAGCATACCGTGGTAAAATCGGGCGAGTTGAAGGCCGATGACCAGGTGATCACCGACGCAACGGCCCGCAACGCCGGCTGACGGAGGACAAGCGCATGCAACAGCCGCCGCTCATCGAATTCCGCGATGTCGTCAAGCAATATGGCCGCGGCGAAGCGACGATCCGCGCGCTCGATGGCGTCAGCCTCTCCATTCGCGAGAAGGAGTTCGTCGCCATCATGGGGCCGTCAGGATCGGGCAAATCCACCTCGATGAACATCATAGGCTGTCTGGATGTGCCGACATCAGGCGAATATCTGTTCCAGGGTGTGCCGACCAGCAGTTTCGACAATGAACATTTGACGCTGCTGCGCCGGCACATGCTGGGTTTCGTGTTTCAGGGTTTCAATCTTCTCTCGCGCACCTCGGCCGTGGAAAATGTCGAGCTGCCGCTGATCTATCGCGGCATGAAAGCCTCGGAACGGCGCGAGCGCGCCATGGAGGCGCTGGCGCAGGTAGGTTTGAAGGGCCGCGAGGACCACACCACGCAGGAGCTTTCCGGCGGCCAGCAGCAGCGTGTGGCCATTGCACGCGCCATCGTCACCCGCCCTGCCCTGCTTCTGGCCGACGAGCCGACCGGCAATCTCGATACGAAAACCAGTGTCGAGATCATGGAACTGATCACCGCACTCAATCGTGACAGAGGCATCACCGTCGTCATGGTCACGCATGAAGAGGATATCGCCGCCCACGCCGGACGCCTCCTGCGCTTTGTCGACGGCCATCTCGCCTCCGATAGCGCCGCGGACAAAAAGGAGACATCAGATGTTCTTTGAAACGTCGCGTCTTGCGCTGCGCGCCATCAGCCGCAACCTGCTGCGCTCCTTCCTCACCGTGCTTGGTGTCGTCATCGGCGTGGCCGCCGTCATCGCCATGGTCACCATCGGCAATGGCACGACGGAACAGGTGAAATCGGAACTGTCACGGCTCGGCACCAACATGCTGTTCGTCCGCCCCGGCCAGTTCGGCCCCGGAAGGGCGAGCACCGAAGCCAAACGCTTTGACGACCGCGATATCGAGGCCATCCGCAACCAGATATCAGGCATCCGTGCCGTTGCGCCGCAGAACCGCAGTTCCGCCGCAACCGTCATTTTCGGCGGCAAGAACCACCAGACAAGTGTCATCGGCACCACCAACGATTATCTGATCGCGCAGGACTGGACCATTGCGCTCGGCCGCGACTTCCAGCCCGCCGAAGATCGCGGCGGCCAGATCGGCTGCATCATCGGCGAAACGGTGCGTCAGGAACTCTTTGGGGCAGAAAACCCTGTGGGGCAGACGATCCGCGTCAGCAACATCTCCTGCCCCGTCATCGGTGTGCTGGCCAGAAAAGGCCAGTCCGGCCTCGGTGACGACCAGGACGACACGATCATCATGCCGCTTAAAATCCACCAGCGGCGCATCGGCGGCACTACCACCATTTCCTCGATCATGGTTTCAGCGCAGGATGGCGTTTCAACCGCCAAGGTGCAGAGCGACCTGCAGAACCTGCTGCGCGAGCGCCGCCGCATTGGCATCGGCCGTGAGGATGATTTCACCGTCAACGACATGACGCAGATTGCCTCGGCCATGACCGGCACGACGACGCTGCTGACCGGGCTTCTGGGCGCGGTCGCCGCCGTCAGCCTTCTGGTGGGCGGCATCGGCATCATGAACATCATGCTGGTCTCAGTGACGGAACGCACCCGCGAGATCGGCATTCGACTTGCCATCGGCGCGCTGGAAAAACAGGTGCTGACGCAGTTTCTGGTGGAAGCCGTCATGCTGTCGGCCTTCGGTGGCCTCGTCGGCATCCTTACCGGCCTCGGCCTCGCTTATGCCGTCGTCAGCTATCTCACCGTGCCCTTTGTCACCAGCCCCTCGATCATCTTCCTCGCTTTCGCCTTTTCGGCGGCCATCGGGGTGATTTTCGGGTATTTCCCGGCACGGCGGGCGGCAAGCCTGAGCCCGATAGAAGCGTTGCGACATGAGTGAAAGTCGGCGTTCAAACCGCAACCGGCTTTGTGTGAGAGGAAACGGCAAGCTGCAACTCCTCCTTGGGGATTGACCCGATCCGCTCTAATCGCTCACCGTGGAGCACGCATATCCACCCATTCTTCTAGCGCGCGCTCTATATCGTCCTGATAGGGCGGCAGGTTTTCCGTCTCACTGATAGCGCGGAGATACGCTTCCACGGCATTCCGTTGCAGCAGAGTCAGTAAGGAAAATTTCTCCTGGCACCCGCACGAATAGGGTGCGAATTCGTGCCTGTAGTCGCCATCGAGATCAGCAGTCATATAGGCGGGCAGATGAAATCGCATTCCTTCAGCATCAAGGAAGGCGGGGCTGCCGGAATGTCTGTTGAGGTCCTCCACGGGGATAGCGGCCCAGTCATTCTTCTCGTCGCCAGCACGACACGCGGCGCGAACCTCATTATTCGCATAATCGTCAAGCGCCTGCGCCTCGGAAAGGCCGACGCCACCACCCAGGGTGACACCCGCGAATGCTTCTCTCACCGCCGCTTTCGCGTTTGCGATAATATCTGGCTCCGGTCGCATCAAATAATCCGCCTGTTCAATGATGCGTTCCCCCGTCACCGTGCACCGTCGGCCATTCTCCACCCTCGGTCCGCTCGAACTGAAGGCCATTCTGCGTGTCACCCTTGGATGTCGCAGACCGCGCTCGCAGGCGCGCCTTCTCCTCCCAGTAAAATGTAAGATAAATAATGCCGACGATCAGCGTCAGACCAGCCACGACGCCGGCGACGATCAGACCTATGGTCCAGATATCAATCGAGGCGCTATTGATTTCCATCCCGGTTTCCTCCCCACGATCAGTCCTGTCAGCTGTCCGAAATACCTTTTCAGTATGGGTGGCAGGTGGTCACGCACCTCCTGCCAAACCTCGCGGAATATCCGATAACCTTGCTTCAGGGCGTCAATCGGATAGGCTCACCCTCAAGTTTATCGGATGGAGTCTGGATGTTCAAATCGGTATCGGACAGCGCCGCTGCCGCGGACGGCGGTTCGCTCGCTCTCTTCGTGGAACGAACTGACGGGCAGACGGAAGTGTTTGTGATCAATCGTTCCCTCGCGTCACGCGGCAAGCCCGACTATAACAAGGTCACTTCAAGCCTTCGGCCACTTTCCGCGGGGGATTGCGGGATGATCGCGGCGGCTCTCGAACCTCTATTGACGACGACGCCATCAATTCATCCGCTGGCGGATTTTATCGAAACCCTCAAACAGCAGTCATGATCCTTCGAAAGCTGATTTTTACGCCGGGCGCAGTTTGCGGAAAAAGAACCTCAAACCTCTCATCCATCATCCTCGGGCTTGACCCGAGGATCTACAAACGTCTCAAGCGATTTGACGGGGATGACGTCGCGTTTGTGGGAGCGCTGCGTGCATAAGAAAGGTCTGCCTCTCCATCGCAGAGATAGCCGTAACCAATCAGACGCTGGCCTCTGCCTCGCGCTGCTTTGCCAGCGCTGCCAGATCGGCAGGCTTCAGCTCAACCGATTCACCACAGCCGCAGGCGGATGTCTGGTTCGGATTGTTGAAGGTGAAGCCAGAGCGCATCTTGGTCACTTCGAAATCCATCTGCGTGCCGAGCAGATAAAGCACGGCAGAAGGCTGAACCCAGACCCTGGCGCCTTCGAATTCGACCAGATCGTCCTTCGCATCCGCTTCGGTCACAAGGTCGATCGTATATTCCATGCCCGCGCAGCCGCCCTTCTTGATGCCGACGCGCACGCCCTTGGCATCAGGGCCGGAATTTTCAACGATTGCTTTAACACGCGAGGCGGCAGCCCCGGTCATGGTCATGATCGCAAAGCCCATGGGCCCATTCTCCTTCGACAATCGAGTTCAAGGCTCGATGCTTATGGATTTCAATCTAATAGCGCCTGAGAGTGTCATCAAGGGATGACACCTGTCAAAATCACGTCAGTACCAGCCGACGGCGACCTGCGCTTCTTCCGACATGCGGTCCGGCGTCCACGGCGGATCGAAGGTCATTTCGACGGTCACACCGGAAACACCCTCGACGGCGCCCACGGCATTTTCCACCCAGCCCGGCATTTCACCGGCCACCGGGCAACCCGGGGCCGTCAGCGTCATGACGATCTTGACCATCCGGTCGTCTTCGATATCGATCTTGTAGACGAGACCGAGTTCGAAAATATCGGCTGGAATTTCCGGGTCGTAGACGGTTTTCAGCGCCGCAATCACGTCGTCGCTGAGGCGCGCCAGCTCATCCGGCGGAATGGTGGACACCTTTTCCTGGGCTTCGGTCGCATCCTGGGTCTTTGCAGTGGCTTCGGCAGTCATGGTCTTAAACCTCAATCCTGATCTCTTATTCCGATATCAGGCGAAAAATTTGCGCGCATATTCCAGCGCCTCAACAAGAGAGTCTACTTCGGCGCGGGTATTGTAAAGGCCGAACGATGCCCGGCATGTGGAGGTGACGCCGAACCGTTTCAAGAGCGGCATGGCACAATGGGTGCCGGCACGCACGGCAACGCCGCGCCGGTCTATCACCATCGAGACGTCATGGGCATGGATGCCCTCGAGCTCGAAGGAGAAGATGCCGCCCTTGTCAGGCGCATTGCCGATGATGCGCAGCGAATTGATCTCGCGCAGCCGCTCAGCGGCGTAAGCCGCAAGATCTGCCTCATGCGCGGCAATCGCGGCACGGCCGAGATTGTCCATATAATCAAGCGCGTAACCGAGACCGATGGCCTGCACGATCGGCGGCGTGCCGGCTTCGAAACGGTGCGGCGGTTCGTTATAGGTCACATTGTCTTCGGACACGTCGAGGATCATCTCGCCGCCGCCCTGGAACGGCCGCATCTCGCTCAGGCGGTCAGCCTTGCCGTAGAGCACGCCGATGCCCGAGGGACCGTAAAGCTTGTGGCCGGTCATGACGTACCAGTCGCAATCGATATCGCGCACGTCAACCGGCATGTGAACCGCGCCCTGAGAGCCATCGACAAGCACCGGAATGCCGCGCTCATGGGCGATGCGGCAGATTTCCTTGACCGGCACGATGGTGCCCAGCGCATTCGACATATGGGTGATGGCAACGAGCTTGGTGCGCTCCGTCAGGCCTTTTTCGAAAGCCTCGATATGGAACGCGCCGTCGTCATCGACAGGCACCCAGACGAGCTTGGCGCCCTGCCGCTCGCGAATGAAATGCCACGGCACGATGTTGGAGTGATGCTCCATGATCGAGATGACGATCTCGTCGCCCACGCCAATAACAGGCATGCCGTAACCGTAAGCGACCGTATTGATCGCCTCGGTCGAGGATTTGGTGAAGACGATTTCATCCACCGAACCGGCGTTCAGAAAACGGCGCACCTTTTCGCGCGATGCCTCATAGGCATCCGTTGCGGCATTGGAGAGGAAATGCAGGCCACGATGCACATTCGCGTATTCATTGGAATAAGCATGCGAAACGGCGTCGATCACCACCTGCGGTTTTTGAGCGGACGCGCCGTTGTCGAGATAGACCAGCGGCTTGCCATAGACCTCGCGCGACAGGATCGGAAAATCCTTCCGCACTGCTTCGACGTCATAGGGGGCCGCCAGTGCGGCGCGTTCGCTCTCAGGCATGATGTTCCAGCCAGCCGGAGATGATCGTCTCCAGCGCCTCTACCAGATTTTCTTCTTCCAGTTCCTCGACGATCTGAGCGACGAAGGCATTCACCAGCATCGCCCGCGCCTTTGCCCGCGGCACGCCGCGCGCCATCATGTAATAAAGATGGTTGTCATCGATATCGGCAACCGTCGCACCATGACCGCACTGAACGTCGTCAGCGAAGATTTCCAGTTCCGGCTTTGCCGAGAACTCGCCATCGTCAGACATCAGCAGCGTATTGCACGCCATCTTCGCATCGGTCTTCTGGGCATCGGGGGCAACCCGGATCATGCCCTGGAAAATGCCCTTTGCACGGTCGAAGACCACGTTGCGGAACACTTCCGTCGAGGTCGTGTTCGGCACGTTGTGGCCAAGAACCATCGTCACGTCGGTATGGGTTTCGCCGCCCAACAGGTTGACGCCGCGAACGATGAGGTCAGTACCCTCGCCGTCCACGTCGATGCGCAGTTCCTGCCGCACCAGCTTGCCGCCGGCATTGATGACGAATAGACGAATCTTGGCGTCCGCACCGATTTTCATGCGCAGCTGGCCAAGATGAATATCGGCCGCGCCCTGTTGCTGCAGGATGATCCAGGTCACTTCCGCACCGTCTTCGACAACGATGTCGGTGACGGAGGAAACCAGGGCGGCATCCGAAGTCACCGAAAGGTGACGCTCGATGACGGTCGCCTTGGAACCTTTGCCGAAGCGCACCGGGAAGCGGCTGTGAACCTGACCTGCTCCATGGATCGCCTGCAATTCGATCGGCTTTTCGATCTCGGCATCAGCGGGAATGTCGAGCATCAGGCCGTCGCGCACGAAGCTGCCGTTGATACGGCCGATCACGTCGTCCTTGCTGGCTTCCGCAAGGCCTGTGGCGGCCGAGCCGTCAAGCAGGCTCTCGGCAAAGCTGGAAACGCCGATGTCTTCGATCTTGCCGACATTGCCCGTGCCATGCAGCACGTAGGCGACGGACGAGCCGGCGACAACGGACGCCTGCTTTTCGATGACAGGTGCGGGCTGGTCCTCGGGAATGGCACGCAACAGGCTCTTGAGATCGGTATAGTGCCACGCCTCGATGCGGCGGGTCGGAAGACCGCCGGTCTTCAGATCGTCGAACAGCACGTCACGGGCGGCGACAACCGCACCATTGCCCGGAAATTCGCTGAACTTGGCGGTATAGGCGTCGATCAGCGCGGTTTCCGCTGGCGTCAGCCGATTGGTCGTTTGAATGTTCATGGACATCACCTCCTGGCCTCTGGCTTAGGCCGCTTCACCGATGATGTCGGCGTAACCATTGTTTTCCAGCTCCAGCGCCAGGGCCTTGTCGCCCGAACGGATGATCTTGCCCTTGTAAAGAACGTGAACGCTATCAGGCACGATGTAATCGAGCAGGCGCTGGTAGTGGGTGATGACGACAGTGGCGCGATCCGGCGACTTCAGCGCGTTGACGCCATCAGCCACGATCTTCAGCGCGTCGATGTCGAGGCCGCTATCGGTTTCGTCGAGAACGCACAGCTTCGGCTCCAGCAGCGCCATCTGCAGGATTTCGGCGCGCTTCTTCTCACCGCCGGAGAAACCAACGTTAAGCGGACGCTTCAGCATGTCCATGTCGATCTTCAGATCGCCGGCAGCTTCCTTGACGCGACGGATGAAGTCCGGTGTCGTCAGCTCGGCCTCGCCGCGCGCCTTGCGCTGCTCGTTCATAGCAACCTTGAGGAACTGCATGGTGGCAACACCCGGAATTTCGACGGGATACTGGAAGGCCAGGAAAATACCCTTGGCAGCGCGCTCGGCGGCATCCAGTTCCAGAATGCTTTCGCCGTTGTAGAGGATGTCACCGGAGGTGACTTCATAGTCTTCGCGGCCCGACAGGATGTAGGACAGCGTCGACTTGCCGGAACCGTTCGGGCCCATTATGGCCGCAACTTCACCGGCAGCAACCTTCAGGTTGAGGCCCTTGATGATCTCGGTTTCGGTATCGGCGATCTTTGCGTGCAGGTCGATGATTTCAAGCATGGTTTTATCCTAAGAATAGTGTGAGCGAAGGTGCGCGAAACCGCGCACTCAAAGTGCGTATTCGTATGACGATCAGCCGACCGAACCTTCCAGCGAAATGCCGATCAGCTTCTGCGCTTCAACCGCAAACTCCATCGGCAGCTGCTGGATGACATCCTTCACGAAGCCGTTGACGATCAGTGCGATGGCCGACTCCTCGGGAATGCCGCGCTGCAGGCAATAGAACAGCTGGTCTTCGGAAATCTTCGACGTCGTCGCCTCATGCTCGAAATGAGCAGACGAGTTCTTCGCCTCGATATAGGGCACGGTATGCGCGCCGCACTTGTCACCGATCAGAAGCGAGTCGCACTGCGTGAAGTTGCGCGTGTTGGTCGCCTTGCGGTGGGCCGAGACCTGGCCGCGATAGACGTTTTCCGAAAAGCCGGCGGCGATACCCTTGGCGATGATGCGGCTCGACGTGTTCTTGCCGAGATGGATCATCTTGGTGCCACTGTCGATCTGCTGATGGCCGTTGGAAACCGCAATCGAATAGAATTCGCCACGGCTGTCGTCGCCGCGCAAAATGCAGGACGGGTATTTCCAGGTGATGGCAGAACCGGTCTCAACCTGCGTCCACGAGATCTTCGAACGGTTGCCACGGCAATCGCCGCGCTTGGTCACGAAGTTGTAGATGCCGCCCTTGCCGTCCTTGTCGCCCGGATACCAGTTCTGGACTGTGGAATATTTGATTTCGGCATCGTCGAGTGCCACCAGTTCCACCACGGCGGCGTGAAGCTGGTTCTCGTCGCGCTGAGGTGCCGTGCAGCCTTCCAGATAGGAGACGTAGGCGCCTTCTTCAGCGATGATCAGCGTGCGCTCGAACTGTCCGGTGTTCTTTTCGTTGATGCGAAAATAGGTGGAAAGCTCCATCGGGCACCGCACGCCCTTCGGCACGAACACGAATGAACCATCGGTAAAGACGGCCGAGTTCAGCGTTGCGTAAAAATTGTCCGTCTGCGGCACGACCGAACCGAGATATTTCTTCACCAGATCAGGATATTCGCGCACGGCTTCGGAGATCGACATGAAGATCACGCCGGCCTTTGCCAGTTCCGCCTTGAAGGTGGTGACAACGGAGACGCTGTCGAACACGGCATCCACGGCCACACGACGGTTTTCCACGCCGGCCAGGATTTCCTGTTCCTTCAGCGGAATGCCCAGCTTCTCGTAAACCTTCAGCAGCTCCGGATCGACTTCGTCCAGCGACTTCGGGCCGGGCGTGCTTTTCGGTGCGGCATAATAATAGAGATCGTTGAAGTCGATCTTGGGGTAGCTGACGCGCGCCCATGTCGGCTCTTCCATCGTCAGCCAGCGCTTGTAAGCCTCAAGACGCCATTCCAGCATCCATTCCGGCTCCTGCTTCTTGGCCGAGATGAAGCGGATCACCTCTTCCGAAAGGCCCTTCGGGGCCTTGTCGACTTCAATTTCGGTTTCGAAGCCGTATTTATACTGGTCCACATCGATCTGGCGAACCTGATCGATCGTTTCCTGAACCGCTGCCATGTCGTTCTCCAATCTCGCCGGAGCCAAGGTCCGGTGGCTTGTCAACGTATCAAGGCGGATAGCCGCCTTATCCATCTTCGGGCAAATCGTCCGTGCCGCATAAACGGGCGGAGCTTATACCCATGTAAGTGCGGGATGGCGCTTTTCACACATCCCGGCAAGCGGAAAATTGCTATTCCGCAATTCTTTGCCGCATTTTACGCGGCCTGACCGGCCAGCTTGCGCCGCCCGGCAATTTTCGTAAACGCCGCAAGCGTGCGTTCAATATCTGCCTCATCAGTCGCGTGGCCAAGGGAAATCCTCAGTGCGCCGAGCTTGGGGTCGCGCCCCATCGCCGTCAGCACATGGCTTTCCCCCACCTTGCCGGAAGAGCAGGCCGAACCGGCCGAGAGCGCGATGCCTTCTATATCAAAGGCGATCTGGCCCGTCTCCGCCTTCAAACCGGGCAAGGTGAAAAACGTGGTATTGCCGACACGTCCGACATCCTCGCCGTGGATGATCACGTCAGGCGCATTTGCCCGCATGCCGTCTTCCAGCCTTGCGCGCAACGCGACAAGACGCGTCGCTTCCGCCTCGAGATTTTTCGCGGCAACAGCGGCCGCGGCACCAAAACCGAGGATCGACAGGGTATTTTCAGTACCCGAACGGTGTCCCTTTTCCTGGCCGCCACCATGGATCAGCGGCTTCGGCATCATCACCTCGCCGCGCGAGATCAAAGCTCCCGCACCCTTCGGGCCACCAAGCTTGTGGGACGAGAGGACGAGGAAATCCGCATCGAGCCTATTGATATCGAGCGAAATGCGGCCGGCTGCCTGCACGGCATCGACAATCATCAATCCACCCGCCGTATGCGCAAGTCGCGCCGCTTCCGCCACCGGCTGAAGAATGCCCGTCTCGTTATTGACCAGCATGCAGGCGACCATCGGCAAGCCGGCGGATTTGTCATGCGAAGACAACAGCGCTTCGAGTGCGGCAAGATCGACGACACCCGCTGACGTAACGGGAATTTCCGTAACGTCAGCCTTGCCAAACCGACCGCCCTCACGAAAAGCCGGATGTTCGATGGCCGAGACATAAAGACGGCCATAGCGCACGGGAGCGCGCCCCATCCTGAAATCCGGCGTCAGCACCAGATTGGCCGCTTCCGTCGCCCCGCTGGTAAAGGTGACGTGGGATGCCTGTGCGCCGCAAAGCACCGCCACATCACGACGGGCAGCCTCAACGGCCGCGCGGGCGGCACGCCCTTCCCGGTGCACGGAGGACGGGTTGCCGGCAATCTCCAGCGCGGAGACGAGAACCTCCCGCACGGCGGGCAAAAGCGGCGCCGTGGCGTTCCAGTCCATATATGTGCGCGTCAAACCCGTCATCGCGGAATAGTTTCGCTCAATCTTCCATGCGCCAAAACGCATTTTTCTTGAAATTACAGTTGCGCTTGCCTTATGACACGACCGAGTGCTTAAGCACACGCAAAGTTTCGAATTATTCTAAACTGCGTTCTAGAAAAGATGACACAGTTCGTCAAGTCTTCTCATCGGAAGAATGCGGTTGGAGAATGAAAAAACACGACCGGAGTACCAATGCCCGAAGTCATTTTTAACGGCCCTGCGGGTCGCCTCGAAGGCCGTTATCAACCCTCCAAGGAAAAGAGCGCGCCGATAGCGATCATCCTTCATCCGCATCCGCAGTTCGGCGGCACGATGAACAACCAGATCGTCTATCAGCTGTTCTATCTTTTCCAGAAGCGCGGCTTCACCACGCTCCGGTTCAATTTCCGCTCGATCGGCCGCAGCCAGGGCGAATTCGACCATGGTGCTGGCGAGCTTTCCGACGCCGCTTCCGCTCTCGACTGGGTGCAGAGCCTGCATCCCGATTCGAAGAGCTGCTGGGTTGCCGGTTATTCCTTCGGCGCCTGGATCGGCATGCAGCTCCTGATGCGCCGCCCGGAAATCGAAGGCTTCATGTCGATTGCACCGCAGCCCAATACCTACGACTTCTCCTTCCTCGCCCCCTGCCCGTCTTCCGGCCTCATCATCAACGGCGATTCCGACAAGGTCGCGCCTGAGAAGGACGTGAATGGTCTGGTGGAAAAGCTGAAGACCCAGAAGGGCATCCTCATCACCCACCGCACCCTTCCCGGCGCCAACCACTTCTTCAATGGCAAGGTGGATGAGCTGATGGGCGAATGCGAGGACTACCTCGACCGTCGCCTGAATGGTGAACTGGTGCCGGAACCGGCAGCGAAGCGTATTCGGTGATAAGCCGCGCATCGTCGGGGCAGGTCTTGATCTAGCTACAGTGATCGACGGCGGGCTTGGCTTACCCCCCTCTGCCCTGCCGGGCATCTCCCCCTCAAGGGGGGAGATCAGCCAGACGCCTGCTCTTTACCTAAGCTGCTACGTTCAAGGTGGCCGATAGGTCGCCACGATTCGATCTCCCCCCTTGAGGGGGAGATGCCCGGCAGGGCAGAGGGGGGTGAGCCACACCCGCCGTCGTCTATTACGCCCTCACCAAAACCCCACCCGTCACCGGCTCATTCACACCCGTCGTTCCGGGGTAGGTCAGCGGCAAGCCTTTAAGCGATCGCACGGCCAGATAGGCCCAGGCCTCCGCCTCCATCGCCCCGCCATCGAAACCCGCCTCTTCCGCCGCAATCACCCGCGCGCCCACCTTTGCGGCAAGGCTCGCGAATTCTTCCATAATCACCGGGTTGAGACGCCCGCCACCGCAGACCACATAGGTTTTTGCTTCTTCCGGCAGATAGCTCGCCGATTTGAGGATTGCAGCGCCCGTCAGATGCGACAGCGTGCGCGCGCCGTCGGCAAACGAGGCCTCGCCCTTTTGCGGTGGCACAAAATCGCTGCGATCAAGGGAGCGGCGGATATTGGCCGAGAAGAACGGGCTTTCCATGTAGCGGGTGACGAGCGAGGCAACGACACTGCCGCCCGCCGCCGTCCTGCCACCCTTGTCGAAGGCTTTCCCCGTATGCGCCTCGATCCACTGGTCGATCAACATGTTGCCGGGACCGCTGTCGAAAGCGGCAAGTCGCCCTCCTTCGCCGATATAGGTAAGGTTGGATATGCCACCAATATTGACGAAGACGGCAGGCGTTTCGAACTCTGCCGGCAGATTGGCGGAGAGCGCCATGTGATAGGCGGGAATGAGCGGCGCGCCCTGCCCGCCATGTACCATGTCGTTCGCCCGCATGTCGTAAACCACATCGATGCCGGTTTCTTCAGCCAGAAGCGCGCCGTCGCCGATCTGCACGGTCAGCGCCTCATCCGGTCGGTGCAGCACCGTCTGGCCATGAAAACCGATCACATCGATATCGCCGGCTTCAAGCCGGTGACGGTGGAGGAAGGATTTGACCGCCGCGGCATGGGCAAGCGTCAGCTTGCGCTCTGCCTCACCAAGATCGCCGGGACGCTCGCGCCGTTCGCGAATGGATTTGGCTGTCACAAGCGCCTTCTGCCAGATGGCCCGCAGGCCCGGATCATAGGGGAAATAACCGCTCGGCCCGTGCCGCACCACGCTTTCGCCATCCGTGCGCAACAGGGCGATATCGATGCCGTCCATCGATGTCCCGCTCATCAGCCCGATCGCCGTTTTGACCTCGCCCATGCGCCGCTCCCCTTCAATATCGAATCATGATGACGTGAATCGCCGTTATTCATGGCCGAAACGGGTGCACATTTCAAAAAACAATGATAAAGCCGCGTCGTTCATTGGCTGCTTACGGCATTGTGGAGCGTCCTTTGCGCGTCCGAAAGGACGTGCGGCGCTCCAGCGACGGCAAAGATCAAACCAGAAAGTAAAAGGTTATGTCCAGGTTCAAGTCCGATTTCCTCCGCACGCTCGATGAGCGCGGCTTCATTCACCAGATCTCCGATGAGGCAGGTCTCGACGAACTGTTCGCCAAGGAAACCGTGACCGCCTATATCGGCTATGACCCGACGGCTTCGAGTTTGCATGTCGGCCACCTCACCCAGATCATGATGCTGCACTGGATGCAGAAGACCGGCCATCAGCCGATTTCCCTGATGGGCGGCGGCACCGGCATGGTCGGCGACCCCTCCTTCAAGGAAGAGGCCCGCAAGCTGATGACGATCGACATGATCGAGGACAACATCACCTCGCTCAAGCACGTCTTCGCCAACTACCTCGATTACGATCGCGCGGAAAATCCGGCGCTGATGATCAACAATGCCGACTGGCTGCGTGGGCTCAACTACCTCGAATTCCTGCGCGACGTCGGCCGCCACTTCTCGGTCAACCGCATGCTGTCCTTCGACAGCGTGAAGACGCGCCTCGACCGCGAGCAGTCGCTGTCCTTCCTCGAATTCAATTACATGATCCTCCAGGCCTACGATTACGTGGAACTGAACCAGCGCACCGGTTGCCGCCTGCAGATGGGCGGTTCCGACCAGTGGGGCAACATCATCAACGGCATCGACCTCGGTCACCGCATGGGGACACCGCAGCTCTATGCGCTGACCTCCCCGCTTTTGACCACCTCTTCGGGTGCGAAGATGGGCAAGTCCGCGTCTGGTGCCGTCTGGCTCAACAAGGACCTGCTGCCGGTCTATGATTTCTGGCAATACTGGCGCAACACGGAAGACGCGGACGTGGTTCGCTTCGCGAAGCTCTTCACCACGCTGCCGATGGATGAGATCGCACGCATCGCCGCCCTTGGCGGATCTGAGATCAACGAGGCGAAGAAAATCCTCGCAACGGAAGTGACGGCTATCCTGCATGGCCGTGCTGCTGCCGAAGAAGCAGCCGAAACGGCGCGCAAGACTTTCGAGGAAGGCGCACTTGCTGAAAACCTGCCCTCCATCGAGGTTCCAGCATCCGAACTCGATGCCGGCGTCGGCGTCCTGTCGCTCATCGTCCGCGCTGGCCTTGCCGGCTCGAATGGCGAAGCCCGCCGTCACGTTCAAGGCGGCGCGGTAAAGATCAACGACAAGGGCGTATCCGACGATCGCCAGATGATCGGTTCCGCCGAGATCACCGGCGATGGCATCATCAAGCTTTCGGTTGGCAAGAAGAAGCACGTTCTCGTTCGCCCGGCGTAACACCCGCACCAAAGCTGTTATTGAGGGCCGCGAAAGCGGCCCTTTTTATTGGAACTCGAAGATCTGCCGGAAGACGCCGGGCGCGATGAGCGACAGCGGATTAATCGTCAGCTTCGGCTGGTCCGTCTGGCCTGACAGCTTGAAGGTAATGCCGAGCAGACCCCGGTCGCGGCCATTGCCAAGGAAGATGCCGATGAAAGGCAGTTCCCCGAATAGCCGGTTCAGACCATAGGCAGGCATGAAGGTGCCGGTCATGTCCATGCGGCCGCTCTGGTCCTTCAAGAGCCCCTGGAATGTCGCGCCGATCTGTTCACCGCGCACGACGCCGTTTTCCACCGCCACCGAACCGTTGACATAAACGAGGCGGGCAAAACCGCGCTGGAATTTTTCCGAACTGACATCGATATTGCGGCGCACCGCATTGTTGAGGCTCCTGCCGTCCTCACCCGTCGGCGTGGCGACGATGTCCTGCAGCTTGGCTTCGTTGACGACGGCAAAATTGCGCAGGTCGAGCGAGCCGCTCCAGTCGCTGCCATTGGAGGTCGTCAGCGCAAGGTTGAGTAGACCGCCGCGGATGCGGCTGTAGATATTGGCGAAACGGGCGAGCGAACCCGCATCGCTGCTGGTCAGCGTTACGGTTCCCGTCGCCCCGCGATTGGTGGTCTGGGCGACGACCGCCTGGCCGTTGCCGGTGACACCGCGGAAATCAACCGAGCGTACCTTGCCGTCCCGCACGCTGACATCGGCGCTGACATTGCCGAGGATTTCGTCGTTGAAACCGTAAACCTTGTCGAACTGCGCCTTGACGGAAAGTGTGGGCTGCGAGCGGGATGCGCCGTCGCTGCCGCTGGAGGGGCTGCGCAGCTTCGAAATGAAGGGCCTGAGATCGGCGGATTTGCCCGATGCATTGATGATATAGCCGTTCTTCGACGCGGCGACCGAAACGGCGTAATTGTCGGAGGGCGAGAGTTGCACGCGGCTGAGATCGGCGGAAATCAGCCCGTTCTTGCTGAAGGCGATATCGCCGGCAGCGCCGAAACCGTCACCATCGAGTGAGAAGTCGCTGATCGTCGTGCGCCCATCAGCCACTTCCATGGTCAAGGTGGCATTGGCGGGAATGCCGATACCCTTGCTCCAGCCGAGCCCGGGCAGAATGATCGACGCCTTGGTCAGATCAAGCCGGATGTCCTGGCGTTTGGGGTCAGCGCCGTCGATTTCGATCGCCGTCGTGCCGCCGAGGACCGTGGACAGTTCAGGGGCGAGCTTGGCGACCTGCGTCTCATTGAGGGTTGCCTTCAGCGACAGTGTCGGCGCGATATCGCTCTTCTTGCGCACCGGCTCCGTCATCACGATGTCCATCGGCACGTCGTCCACGCGGCCCTTGCCCTCCAGTTTGAGCTGGCGGTCGTCCAACGTCATGAAGCCGTCGAGAGCGGTCACCTTGTGGCCGGCGAAGGGCTTCGTCAGCGACAGGTTTTTCAGGTCGAGATCGGCCGTCCAGACCGGCGGCGGCGGGTTGTGGCTGGAAAGCAGGCCAACGGTGAGATTCGCGTGGGCTTTGACATCACCGGTGAAATCTTCCGGTTTGAACTGCGTGTCCTTGAGCGCATTGATGGGTTTGAGTGTCGCAAGCTCGGCCACGGCGTCGGCCGAACCTGAAACGTTCAACTCGAGATTTCCGAGCAGCGGCTTGTCGTAAACAGCGGAAATGAGAAAGCGGCTGTTCTCCAGCGCGAGCGAGCGGTTCGACGGGAAATAGGTGGTGCCCTGCTTGATATCGACGGCCATCTTGCCGCCGACAAGGTCAAAATGCGCATCGACATCGCGCAACGGTGGAATGTCGCCGGTGGTATTGAGACGCGTATCATCGATATCGAAGCGGATCTGCATTTCGCTTTCGCCCAGCACCAGAGGGCAGCCGGGGCCGCACATCCGTCCCTGCGGGATGAAGATCGCGATTGAACCATTGGTTACGGTGCCGCCGTAAAGATTGGATACCACCCAGTCGCGTGGTTTGTGCGCCATCCAGAACGGCCAGAGCTGCTTGACCGCCGTGGCCTCCATCTTCGGAATCTGTCCGCCGAAACTGATTTCCGGCGACCCCTGGCCGAACCGGATTTTCAGCGATCCCGCCATGTCTCCGAGCGGGCCCGAGACATAAAGCGCGGGAACATCAAGCTGTTTCGTCGCCGCCGTGAAATGCCCGTCCGCCTTCAGGCTGAAAGGAACTGGGGCCTCCCCCGAAGCTTCGGACGAAGCAACGCCATTGTCGATCCGCAACGAAAGACCGAAGCCGTCTTCCGTATCGCTGATTTCACCGGCGACCGGAATAATAGTCCGGCCGAGCTCCAGCCGCGAATTGTCGATGACGAGGGTGCTTTTTGCAAAGTCATAATGCGCATTGACGGTGCCTGCCGTGAAGGTCTGGGCTTCGCCGCCAATCCGAAGCGTGCCGTTGCCCATGCCGAGGGAAACGTCCAGGCGCGGCTCCTGCCCCTGCGTGGCCCGCCGGGCGACAATGTTGACGCCGGTCTTGACGTTCAGGCCCTCATGAAGATTGCCGTCGGGATCGTATTTTTCCAGGAACGGGCCGATATCGAAACCGTCGATGCGGGCCTCGAAGCCGTTGATCACACCGCCCGCGCCGGAGGTCTTGAGCGATACGCTGGCAATCTCACCGTTAAACAGCGTTTCGCCATCAAGCGAATAGCCGCCCTGCTGATCCGGCGTCAGCGACAATTCGCGCACTTCGATTGTACGCGACTTGCCGAGTTCGCCGGGCGGCAGGTGAACCGAAACGCTGGAGATATCGATCTCCTCGGTTCCGCTGCTCAGGAAAGCCTGGGCGAGCTTGTCGAGCTGTCCGAAGGCATCCTGCAATTGCTGCGGCACGGCGTCGAGCTTGACGCTGGTGAGATCGAACCCGTTACCCTTGGGCAAAAGCGCGGTATCGAGCTCCATCCCGTCAGCTTCGAGGCTTTGCACCGAGACACGGCCGGTCAGAAGCGCAAGCGGATCGAGCGCCATGCCGATCGCCCGCGCCCGGCTCAGATGCTGGCCGGATTCCTTCTCAACGATATCCACGTCCTCAGCCACCAGCGCAAGGCGCAGCCCGGTGGAAAACCTGATCGCCGAAGAACCGATCCGCGCGCTGTAGTGTGGACCGAGCGCCTTTTCCAGTGCCTGCTGCGCCTGGCTGGAAAGCGTCGCATCGATCGATCCGGTCTCGACGGAAAGAATGATGCCGCCGATGGAGAGGAAGGCCAGCACGAAAAGCGCCGCGAAAATCTTGACGAAGGCTCGCACCATGGAGCGCGGCGCGGGGCAATGAACGATGATGGGATCTTCGGCCTGCGCCGAAGGAAGATCATGCAGCGCAATGATATCACGCCTGCCGAACTTGACCTTTTCACCCCTGACTTCAGCCATACGCCCTTGTTTGCCCTTGAATAGCTTTTGTTTCGCCGCAACACCGGAGCGGATGGCGAAAAGTATAAGCGGTTTCCGTCTGGAATCCCGCTCTAATTCTTTAGCCCAGATCATGATTGAGATTTAAGATCGTTTCGACCTCAAATCTCAATCATGATCTGGACGACGCGCGGTTTCGCTATATATCGAATGTGGCGACTTTCACTCAACATCCCGGCGAAAGAAAGGTAGATTATGACAGACTTGACGATTGGCGGCACCGCTCCCGATTTTACTTTGCCCCGTAACGGTGAAGGGACGGTGACATTGTCCAAACTGCAAGGCAAGGCCGTCATCCTCTATTTCTACCCGAAGGACGACACATCGGGCTGCACCGCCGAAGCCATCGACTTCAGCGCGCTGGGCGGCGAATTCGAGGCAGCCAACGCCGTCGTCATCGGCATTTCGCCCGACAGCGTCAAAAGTCACGACAAATTCGCGGCAAAACACGCGCTCTCCGTCATGCTGGCCGCCGATGAGGAGAAGAAGGTGGTGGAAGCCTACGGCGTCTGGAAGGAAAAAAGCATGTATGGCAAAAAATACATGGGTGTCGAACGCACCACCTTCCTCATCGCGCCGGATGGAAAAATCGCGGAAGTCTGGAACAAGGTGAAGGTCGCGGGTCACGCGCAGGCCGTTCTTGAGGCCGTGAAGAAGCTCTGAGGGGCCAATCCGTCGTGACGCCCCCATTCAAGATCATTTCGCTCCGAGGCGGCGCGACGGATGCCATCGTGAGCGCCGATCTCGACAGAAAAACCGCGCTTGCGCAGGAAACGGCGACGCGCTGGTTTGCGCGCCGCCTGTCGCTGCGCTCCCCGCTCGACCCGCCGCTGCCCGAACGTCCGGGCAGGCCCGAGAAGCCGGAACTCGTGCCGCCAACCGCCGTGGAACGCCGCTCGCTTCACAGCGTCAAGGGACGGATCGCGCTGCTGCATGCCATCGCCCATATCGAACTCAACGCCGTCGATCTCGCGCTCGACATCGTCGCCCGATATGCCAGCGAGCCCGTGCCGCATTCCTTTTTCGATGGCTGGATGCAGGTCGCCTTCGAAGAGGCAAAACATTTCCGGCTGGTGCGCGACCGCCTGAGAAGCCTAGGCGCCGACTACGGCGATCTGCCGGCCCATGACGGGCTCTGGCAGGCAGCGCATTCCACCCGCAACGATCTCACCGCGCGGCTGGCGGTCGTGCCGCTCATCCTGGAAGCGCGCGGACTGGACGTTACCCCTGCCCTGCAGGCCAGGATGCGAGAAACCGGCGACCTCGAAAGCGCCGCCGTTCTCGACGTCATCTATAATGATGAAAAAGGCCATGTCGCCATCGGCGCGAAATGGTTCCGGTTCCTGTGCGCGCGGGAGAAGAAGGACCCGGCCGCAACCTTCAGGCAACTGGTGCGCGCTAATTTCCGCGGTCCGCTGAAACCGCCCTTCAACGACCTTGCCCGGGCCGAAGCCGGCCTGACACCTTCCTTTTACCGCTCGCTCACATCCGTCAGCCAATAGCTGACAAGGCTAAAAGACCTCTCCTGCAAAACTTCGTTAACCTTAACGAATTATGATTTCCCTTAAGAAATCGGCCAGTCCGGAGAGAGATTGTGACTGATACGGCGGAAAACCGGGTATTCGGCAAAAAGCGTGAGCCGCACGTGCTCATTCTCGCGCGCGGCGACAGGGTGCGGCACATGACCATCCGGCCGTGGATGGCGGCGCTTGCCGGCTGCACGATCGGCCTGTTTTCACTCGGCTATCTTGGCGCCACAAGCTATCTCATCTTGCGTGACGACCTGATCGGCGCGACCATGGCGCGCCAGACCCGCATGCAGAACGACTATGAAGACCGCATCGCGGCGCTGAGGGCCCAGGTGGACCGTGTCACTTCCCGGCAGCTGCTCGATCAGCAGGTTGTTGAAAAGAAAGTGGAAAAGCTGCTGGAACAGCAGGCGGCGCTAACCTCGCGGCACGGCCGCATGAGTGAATTGCTGGAGCGCGCCGAAAATTCCGGCATCGCCGCCCCCCCGGCCGCGCCCTCGTCTCTTTCGAACGCCATGGCGCCGGAAAAACGCGCTGACCTCTCCGGCGGCCTTTCGGCCATTGAAAAGCTGATGGCGCCACGCAGGCCACAGGCGGAAAAGCCCGCCACATCAGACAGACGCGCCGCCTATGTACCCGAAGCCGGCGAAACGCCATCCGATCGGGCCGATCGGGTGTTCTCTAAGGTGACACTGTCGCTCAAGGATATCGAACGCCAGCAGATATCGCGCATAGCCAGACTGACCAGCGACGCCGAAGACAAGGCGAACGCGATGCAGGACATCATCCGGCAGGCGGGCCTGAAAATCGAGGAAAGCGGCACGAACGACATAGGCGGTCCCTATGCCGATCCCGAGCGCGGTGAAGGCGATCCCTTCAACCTGTCGCTTACCAATCTCGACAATGCCCTGAACAGGCTCGACATCGTCAAGGAAACCGCAACCGCCCTGCCCTTCGGCAACCCTGCTCCCGGCCGGGCGATCACCAGCCGATTCGGCAACCGGATGGATCCGTTTCTCGGCCGGCCGGCCCTGCATACCGGCATCGATTTTCGCGCCGAGACCGGTGCTGACGTCAAATCCACCGGCGCGGGCAAGGTGACGGTGGCGGAAAACTCAGGCGGCTACGGCAATATGGTTGAGATCGATCACGGTCAGGGGGTTTCGACGCGATTCGGCCATCTCTCCGCCATTCTGGTGAAAGCCGGCGACAAGGTCGAAGCAGGCGACGTCATTGGCCGTGCCGGCAGCACCGGTCGCTCCACCGGTCCGCATGTGCATTATGAGGTGCGCCGCAACGATACGCCTGTTGATCCCATGCGGTTCCTGATCGCTGGAACGGAACTCAAAACCTATTTAAAATAGCAGCAAGATTTTAATGCTTTTTTTGCGCTTTTTACGATAAATCGCTGAAATCTGCACCAAAGGCCCAGAAGCCCCGCCCGAACCCCGCTGTTTCGCGCGCTTTCCCCGTTGTTTCCTTGACTTTCCGGCAATTTGGGCATATCCCCGCGCCAAGTCTTTGCAAGTGCCGCAGCGGCACGCAGGTGTTCTTACCGAACCAGAACGGAAAAAGTTCTTCCTTTGACAACATTCTCTGATCTTGGCCTGAGCCAAAAAGTTCTTTCCGCTATTGCAGATGCCGGCTACACGACGCCGACACCCATTCAGGCTGGCGCCATTCCGCCGGCGCTGGAAAAGCGTGATATCTGCGGTATCGCACAGACCGGCACGGGCAAAACCGCGTCCTTCGTTCTGCCGATGCTGACGTTGCTCGAAAAGGGCCGTGCGCGCGCCAGAATGCCGCGCACCCTGATCCTCGAGCCGACCCGTGAGCTTGCAGCGCAGGTGGCGGAGAACTTCGAGAAATACGGCAAGAATCACAAGCTGAACGTCGCCCTCCTCATCGGCGGTGTTTCCTTCGAAGACCAGGACCGCAAGCTTGAGCGCGGCGCCGATGTGCTGATCTGCACGCCCGGCCGCCTTCTCGACCATTGCGAGCGCGGCAAGCTCCTGATGACCGGCGTTGAAATCCTCGTCATCGACGAAGCCGACCGCATGCTCGACATGGGCTTTATTCCCGATATCGAGCGTATCGCCAAGATGATCCCCTTCACCCGGCAGACGCTGTTCTTCTCGGCCACCATGCCGCCGGAAATCCAGAAGCTCGCCGACCGGTTCCTTCAGAACCCGACCCGTATCGAAGTCGCCAAGCCTTCTTCCACGGCAAAGACCGTGACGCAGCGCATCGTCGCCGCGCACAACAAGGACTATGAGAAGCGCGCCGTGCTGCGCGATCTCGTCCGTGCCGAGGAAGCCGAACTCAAGAACGCGATCATCTTCTGCAACCGCAAGAAGGATGTGGCCGATCTGTTCCGCTCGCTCGACCGCCACGGCTTTTCCGTCGGCGCGCTGCATGGCGACATGGACCAGCGTTCGCGCACCACGATGCTGCAGAACTTCCGCGACGGAAACCTGTCGCTGCTGGTCGCCTCCGACGTCGCGGCACGCGGGCTGGATATTCCCGATGTCAGCCACGTCTTCAACTTCGACGTTCCCATTCATGCCGAAGACTATGTCCACCGCATCGGCCGTACCGGTCGTGCGGGCCGTTCGGGCAAGGCCTTCACCCTCGTCACCAAGAGCGATGCGAAATATCTCGACGCGATCGAAAAGCTGATCGCCGAGAAGATCGAGTGGCTGAGCGGTGACCTGTCCTCACTCCCCGCGCCCATGGAAAGCTTCGAGAGCAATTCCAGCCGCCGGGGGCCCAAGGAACGTGGCGGTAGAGGTCGCGACAGGAACCGTCGCGATGCACCCGCATCGCCGGTCGAAAACATCAATCAGGATGCACAGTCCGCTGTGGATACGGACATTGCGGCTCACGGAGAAGACAAGGTGAAGGCAGAACGCAGACCGGAAAAGACCCCGCGCAATTCCGAGCGCAACAGCCGCAACCAGCCGCACGCCAATGACGACAACCGCGACCGCCGCCGCCATTATCGCGACCATGACGATGGCCCGACACCGGTTGGTTTCGGCGACGACATTCCCGCCTTCATGCTGATCGTGGCCAACGCCAAGGCTTGACCAGCGCAATGGACAGCATGACACCAACCATCAAGCCCGGCCTCGATTTTCCGGGCGTTGGTGTCGGCCTTGTCATATTGCGTAACGAGCGCGTACTTTTATGCCGGCGCCTGAAGGCGCCGGAAGCCGGATACTGGAGCATTCCGGGCGGCAAGGTCGATCACCTTGAAACTTCCCTCGCCGCAGCACGCCGCGAGGCCGAAGAAGAAACCGGCCTTGAGATCGGCGACGTCGAGTTTCTCTGCCATAGCGAATTTATCGATACGCAAGACCGCCACCACTGGGTTTCGCTGATCTTCGTTACCCGCGATGCGCAGGGTGAGCCGGCATTGACCGAACCGGACAAGCTTTCCGCTATCGGCTGGTTCGATCCGGGTGAACTTCCCGAACCCATCTCCGCCTTTGCCAGGGACGCCCTGGCCGCCCTGAAATAAGGCCGCACAAGCGGCCAACCGGACCCGCCTGCAGGCAACAAGGGCGTTCGACGGGCAATTTCACACAGTCATACGATCTATACGCCGGAGTTGGATTTACCCTCTCCGCGCTATATCTTTTCCAGAAATACAAAAATGAAAGAACGTCTTTGCGCCAGGCTTTCAGAATTCAATTTAAAATTGCTTAAATTAGCTTCATGTAAAAAACCGCCCCAGTTGCCTGAAGCGGTTTATACGTAATGAAAAAAATAGAATATAGAATGTAATATAGTCTGGCAGTGCTTATAATCGGAACACTTTCCGAGGCCTGTTACAGCCAATTTCAGTCGTCCCCTGAAACAGTTACATCTAAGCTAATCATTTACTTTCCGTCAAGCAAATCTTCTCGCAAATGCGAAAAAAACATGGCGTAAAAGCGGTGAATAATTGGAAGGATTATATATTCGTCATATATATCAATAAATTATGCAATTGATAATAAAATGTGCATGTTTTTGTGCTGCACTCTGAAAAGCATAAACCTAGCTCAGTCTTTTCTAAACTGTGCTTATACGCAGCACATGTAATAGATTTATGAAGTAACGCAACTCACGGCAGGAACACGAAATACCTCCTCGTCCAGTCGGCGCAAAGGAGGAACAACTTCACCGCAAGAACAGCCGCGCCGTGAGACCGGTCGCGCGCAATTGCACCGAACGCAAACAATCAAAAGTTGTCTCACTGCTACGAGCCCTCGAATCGGGCAACTTCCGATCAAAACCGCCGCCCTGCGCTTGGCGATATGCGATTAAGATGAAACCGCAGCGATTTTTCCTTTGGAAAACCGGTTGTTGCCGATAAACATCAAGCCGGGACAACAGGATTTCTATCGCGTCATGCTTTCACTTCGCCTGCTAACGATCATCGCCGGTTTTGCCTTCGCGGGCTCAGCAAGCGCGGCATCGATTGGCATTGTTGCCCCGCAGAACGGTCCTTACGAGCTTCTGGGCCAGCAGATGCGGCAGGGGGCGAAGGCGGCGGCGGCCAAGCTCGGGCTTGATGTCGTGGAAATCCACGAGAGCTGCGAAGACGGCAGCGGCGGCGCGATTGCCGATGGCCTCGTGGCGGCCAAGGTCAGCGCCGCGATCGGGTTTTTATGCACGGAGACGCTTCAGGGCGTTCTGCCGCCATTGAAAGCGGCCGCCATTCCCGCGATCACACTTTCCAGCCGCGCGCCGATCCTGATGGAAGATGCGCTGAAATACGGCTGGCCGCTCTTCCGCCTCGCCCCATCAGACCGGGCCGAATCGGACAGGATCGCCGAAGTCATCCTGCGCGACTGGAAGGGACACTCCATCGGACTTGTGGATGACGGCACGATCTATAGCCGCGAGCTGGTGGACCGCATCCGCTCGGCGCTCGAGGAAAACGGCCTCAAACCCACCTTCACCGATACGATGCGGCCCAACCAGGAACAGCAGGTAGCGCTGGTGCGCCGGCTGGCGCGCACCGGCATCTCCCATGTCTTCGTGGGCGCAGAGCGCAACGACGTCGCCATCATCGCCCGGGATGCCGCATCCGAAAACCTTCCCTTGACCATCATGGGCGGCGACGCCATGAACGCCGCCAACAACCCGGTTCCCCTGGTCGCGAATGTGCTGGCCGTCACACGCCCGGCCTATGACGCCCTACCCTCCGCCCAAGCCATCGCCGGCGAATTGCGGGGCGCAGGCATCGAACCTGAGGGTTATATCCTGCCCGCTTATGCCGCGGCCGAACTCACCGCCGCCCTTGCAGAGGCAGTGCAGGCGCAGTCGAAACCCGGGCCGGAAATATTGGTTGGCGGAACCGTCTTCAAAACGGTCATCGGCGATCTCGGCTTCAACCCGTCACACGACCTTTCCGACAATCCCTATCGCCTGCAGCGCTGGAACGGCCAGCGTTTCGAACCGGCGGACAAGGCGGAAAGACAATAGGCAACGCGGCAGCAACGGAAATTCGATGAAACGCGGCTGAAAACCTCCGGCAACCGCGCGGCCAGCCGTTTCAAACCCGGATACTTGATGTTAAAGGCAGCTTACGCAACGCGTCGAGAGGAGTTTGCCCCATGTCCCTGCCCATCCGCATAGCCCCTTCCATTCTGGCTGCCAATTTCGCCAAGCTCGGACAGGAAGTCGCCGATGTCACGGAAGCCGGCGCGGACTGGATCCATCTCGATGTGATGGATGGCCATTTCGTCCCCAATATTTCCTTCGGCCCTGATGTCATCAAGGCGCTGCGCCCGCACAGCATGGCGTTCTTCGACTGCCATCTGATGATCGCACCCGTTGATCCCTATCTCGAAGCCTTCGCCAAGGCCGGCTGTGACAGCATCACCGTGCATGCGGAAGCAGGGCCTCACCTGCACCGCTCGCTGCAGACGATCCGCGGGCTCGGCAGGAAGGCCGGCGTGACGCTGAACCCCGCCACGCCGCTTTCGGTTATCGAGAACGTGCTTGATGATGTCGATCTCGTCCTGATCATGAGCGTCAATCCCGGTTTCGGCGGGCAGAAGTTCATTCCGGCCATGCTCGACAAGATCCGCGCGGCAAAGGCAATGATCGGCGACCGGCCGATCGAACTGGAAGTGGATGGCGGCGTGACGGCGGAAACCGCGGGCGCTATCGTTGCCGCCGGTGCGAATGCGCTGGTGGCCGGCTCGGCCGTCTTCAAGGGCGATGGCGTCGCCGACTACCGCAAGACCGTCGCTCAGTTGCGTGCGGCGGCGGAAGCCGGGCGGACGTAACCCGCCACCGCTGAATGCGGACAGGCCGGAGACGGCACAGCAAGGCGTTGGGGGGATTTTCATGGGAAGCGACAGGCGGGGTTTCCGTGACACGGCTTCGGCAGCGCAATTTACGCTGCTCGGCGCGTTTGTCTGGGCCCTCTGCTCAGCCGCGGCCGCCGCCATCGGCCTCTATGTCAGGAACCGGCTGGAAACCGACCACGCCACCGACATAATCACGCTTTTCTTCGCGGGCGGCCTTTTCGGCTGGCTGCTGGCCATGGCCGCGTTGCACTTCCTCCCCCCGTCCACCGCCCTGCCGCTGCGTTTCGCGACGGCCTGTCTTGCCATCGCTTTTTTTACGCTGGCTGTCGCGGCGGCGTTCTTCGCTTTCGAGTACCGGATTTTCTATGCGCAATGGCACGCGCCGGCATTCTCCCGCATCTGGTTTTTCCAGCAGCTCTTCACATCGCTCGGCGCGATTTACCAGTTCTGCGTTCTGGGTCTTGGATTGTATTTACCCTTTGCCGCCGTTCCACTCCTGCCTGCGGGTGCATTCCTTTGCCGACGTGCGCAACGAGCAACATAGGCATGTGGCTTGATAGATTGAGATTACCGGAACACTTTGCTAAACGGGCAGCAAAATTCCTCCACAAAGAAAGTCATTGCCATGATCCCTCGTTACTCCCGGCCGGAAATGGTCGCCATCTGGTCGCCGGAAACAAAGTTCCGCATCTGGTTCGAGATCGAGGCACATGCCTGTGACGCGCTGGCCGAACTCGGCGTCATCCCCAAGTCGGCTGCCCAGACGATCTGGGAAAAAGGCGGCAGCGCCACCTTCGACGTCGCCCGCATCGATGAAATCGAAGCCGTCACCAAGCACGACGTCATCGCCTTCCTCACCCATCTTGCCGAATTTGTCGGCCCTGACAGCCGTTTCGTGCATCAGGGCATGACCTCTTCCGACGTGCTCGACACCACGCTCAACATCCAGCTCGTGCGCGCCGCCGATCTGCTGCTCGCCGATATGGACCGGGTGCTGACGGCGCTCAAGACCCGCGCCTTCGAACACAAGAACACGGTGCGCATCGGCCGCAGCCACGGCATCCATGCCGAGCCGACCACCATGGGCCTGACCTTTGCCCGCTTCTATGCCGAGATGCACCGCAATCGCGAGCGCCTCGTCAATGCCCGCGCCGAAATCGCCACGGGCGCGATCTCCGGCGCCGTCGGCACCTTCGCCAATATCGATCCGCGCGTCGAAGAACATGTCTGCGAAAAGCTCGGCCTCATCCCCGAGCCGGTCTCCACGCAGGTCATCCCGCGTGACCGCCACGCCATGTTCTTCGCGACCCTCGGCGTCATCGCCTCGTCGATCGAAAACGTCGCCATCGAAATCCGCCACATGCAGCGCACCGAGGTTCTGGAAGCGGAAGAGTTCTTCTCGCCGGGCCAGAAGGGTTCGTCCGCCATGCCGCACAAGCGCAACCCGGTTCTGACCGAAAACCTCACCGGCCTTGCCCGGCTGGTGCGCATGTCCGTCGTTCCGGCAATGGAAAACGTTGCCCTTTGGCACGAGCGCGATATCAGCCACTCCTCGGTCGAGCGCGCCATCGGCCCCGACACGACCGTCACGCTCGACTTCGCGCTGAACCGTCTGGCCGGCGTCATCGAAAAGCTGGTGATCTACCCGGACAACATGCTGAAGAACATGAACAAGTTCCGCGGCCTCGTGCATTCGCAGCGCGTTCTGCTGGCGCTGACGCAGGCAGGCGTTTCCCGCGAGGACGCCTATCGTCTCGTCCAGCGCAACGCCATGAAGGTGTGGGAACAGGGCGCCGACTTCCTTGAGGAACTGCTGGGCGACGAGGAAGTGCGCGCCGCACTTCCCGAAGAGGTCATCCGCGAAAAGTTCGACCTCGGTTACCACACCAAGCATGTCGACACGATCTTCACCCGCGTCTTCGGCAACGCCTGAGACTTGAGCTGAGTAAGAGACCTTGAAGTTAATGTCGCCGCGACCTTGATCGCGGCGGCATCACAACACAGATATGGGCGCATGAAAGTTTCAGAAGCAGATATCCTGATCGTCCCCGGTTATACCAATTCCGGCCCCGACCACTGGCAGAGCCGCTGGGAGCGCAAGCTTTCCACCGCCCGTCGCGTCGAGCAGGCCGAATGGGCCAAACCCGTGAAGGAAGATTGGGTCGCCCGGCTGGTGGAAGAGGTCAACGCCTCCACCAAGCCCATCGTTCTCGTCGCCCATTCCCTTGGCGTGCCGACCGTCATCCACGCCCTGCCGGAAATCGGCAAGAAGGTGTCCGGTGCGCTGTTCGTTGCGCCGCCCGATGTCGCCAATCCCGATATCCGGCCCAAGCACCTGATGACCTTCGGGCCTTACCCGCGCGACCCGCTGCCTTTCCCGACGATCACCATCGCCAGCCGGAACGATCCTTTCGGCTCCTATGAACACGCCGATGACATTGCCGCCGCCTGGGGTTCGCTGCTGATCGACGCCGGCATGTCCGGCCATATCAACAGCGAGTCCGGCCATGGTCCGTGGCCGGAAGGCGGCATGGTGTTCGCCCAGTTCCTGAGCAGGCTGAAGGCTGTCGAGCCCTGACGGCGGCGGCCGTGCGGGCCGCCTCCCCTTCGATCTACCCCGGAAGCCTATTTTCCGGGTGCCGCGGTTTCTCCGGCCTGTCACAAGAATTGAAGGGAAATATGCGAGCCGCATTGTAGAATGCACTCTTTTCCTTTATGGGACCGCTTCAAAGACCAAACGCAACGCCACCAGAATCGGCGTCAACCAAGAGACCTGCAATTATGAACCGTCGCCGCCGTATTTACGAAGGCAAGGCCAAGATCCTCTACGAAGGTCCGGAGCCAGGCACGCTTATCCAGTTCTTCAAGGACGATGCGACCGCCTTCAACAAGAAGAAGCATGAAGTCATCGACGGCAAGGGTGTGCTGAACAACCGTATCTGCGAATATGTCTTCACGCATCTGAACAAGATCGGCATTCCCACCCACTTCATCCGCCGCCTCAACATGCGCGAGCAGCTGATCAAGGAAGTGGAGATGATCCCGCTTGAGATCGTCGTGCGCAATGTCGCCGCCGGCTCGCTCTCCAAGCGCCTCGGCATCGAGGAAGGCGTGGTGCTGCCGCGCTCGATCATCGAGTTCTATTACAAGTCGGATGAGCTGGAAGACCCGATGGTCTCCGAAGAGCACATCACGGCCTTCGGCTGGGCCAACCCCGCCGAGCTTGATGACATCATGGCGCTCGCCATCCGCGTCAACGACTTCCTCTCCGGCCTGTTCCTCGGCGTCGGCATCCAGCTCGTCGACTTCAAGATCGAATGCGGCCGCCTGTTCGAAGGCGACATGATGCGCATCATCCTCGCCGACGAGATTTCGCCAGACAGCTGCCGCCTGTGGGACATCGAGACCCAGAAAAAGATGGACAAGGACCTGTTCCGCCGCGACATGGGCGGACTTGTGGAAGCCTATTCCGAAGTGGCACGCCGTCTCGGCATCATCAATGAAAACGAACCGATCCGCGGCACTGGTCCGGTCCTCGTAAAGTAATATTGGCCTCGTAGGGTAAAATCAGGAGAAGATCAGGTGATCAAGGCACGGGTGACTGTTACGCTGAAGAACGGCGTTCTCGATCCGCAGGGCAAGGCAATCGAAGGCGCGCTCGGCAGCCTCGGTTTCGGTGGCGTCGGCCATGTCCGTCAGGGCAAGGTCTTCGACCTGGAGCTGGAAGGCGCCGACAAGGCCAAGGCCGAGACCGACCTGAAGGCGATGTGCGAAAAGCTCCTGGCCAACACGGTCATCGAAAACTACGCTATCGCCATCCTCTGAAGCCGCAGGAGCCGCCGTCCATGAAATCCGCTGTCGTCCAACTTCCCGGCCTCAACCGCGACCGCGACATGATCGCGGCGCTGACGAAAATTTCCGGAAGCGCGCCCGTCACCATCTGGCAGACGGAAACGGATATTCCCGATGTCGATCTCATCGTCATTCCGGGCGGCTTCTCCTATGGTGACTACCTGCGTTGCGGCGCCATCGCCGCGCGCATGCCGGTCATGCAGGCCATCCGCGAAAAGGCCGAAAAAGGCGTCAAGGTTCTCGGCGTCTGCAACGGCTTCCAGATTCTGGTCGAAGCAGGCATGCTGCCCGGTGCGCTGATGCGCAACGCCTCGCTGAAATTCGTCTGCCGTGAAGTGAAGCTCGAAGTCGCCAACAACGACACCGATTTCACACGCGCTTACGACAAGGGCCAGATCCTGCGCTGCCCAGTCGCCCATCATGACGGCAACTATTTCGTCGAAGCCGAAGAGCTGAAGGCGCTGGAAGGCAACGGCCAGGTGGTGTTCCGTTATGCCGAGGACACCAACCCCAACGGCTCGCTGAACGACATTGCCGGCGTCATCAACGCCAAGGGCAATGTTCTCGGCATGATGCCGCATCCGGAAAACCTCATCGAAGCCGCCCATGGCGGCAATGACGGCCGCGGCCTCTTCGCTTCGGCGCTCGGCGTCATCGCAGCCTGATAGACCGGGCGGGCTTCAGGCCCGCCTTTTTTGATGCCGGCTTTCGGCGCCGTTTCGGCCTTTCTTCTGGATGACCTGATGCCCCGTCTTCTTCGACACAATGCCCATAAAGCCGCCGGATTGATCCTCGCTGCCGCCGCACTTGCCGCCTGCCAGCCGAAACCGCAGCCGGCTGCCTCCGTCTCCCGCGCGGCCCTGCCGACCATGGAACGGATCGCGCTTGGCGCGAATGCCTGCTGGTTCAAGTCGGGCGATGCGGCCTTCAAGGCCTATCGTCTGGCCCCTGAACTCAACTCCTTCTCCGGCCGCCCGCGCATCCTGCTCGTGCCGCGCAACAGCCCGGAATCGCGCCCCATGCTGGTGGTTCAGGCCGAAGGCAATCCGGCAAAGCTCGACGCTTTCGGACCCGTGATGAACGAAGCCATTTCCGGCCGCATCGCAACCGACGTCAAGCGCTGGGCGAACGGCGGCAAGGGCTGCTGATCGACAAGCGCGGAAACGGTCCGCGGCGGGCGCATCGGTTAGTTCTTAGCTTGGGATGCATCGTTTCTATCCTCATCCCTGTGCTTGTCACAGGGATCCAGCCAGCCCAAGTCCCTGGGCTGAGGGGAGTCCTTCCGCCGCGCAGACGCGCATCGGCTGGATTCCTGTGACAAGCACAGGAATGAGGGACACGGATGTGCCCGGCGCAAGAAATCCCTGTAACGTACTTGTCGATTTGGCAAAGAGGCTCTCGGCAATCCAATAAAAAAACCCGCCAGCGCCGGTTGGGAGTGGCGTGGCGGGCTGCCGAATGGCTTGATGGCGCCGGGGAAAGAAGGCACCGCTCTCCGACAAAAAATCAAAGCGACCGGGAGGGCCAGGAGAGAAGCCGCGATTTTGCGGCCTCGTTGAGTGCTTCATCCCGCGTAACGCCGATATCCTCCAGAAGATCGTCGGACAATTCCCGCAAAGCGAGCCGTCCCTGCCGTTTCCGGTGCCAATTGAACATGCCCGCAATCAGGCGACCAATAAGCGTGTGGGCGATCTTGGCCGGAAAGGGCGCCGGTGCGACCATGTCGCCGGCATCGCGGAACACGCGTTCCCGTTCGTAGCCATCAGGATAGAGTGTATCCGCTGTCGAAAGGTATTGATCCATCTTGCGCATATTGCACCTATTGTCTCCGTTCGTTGATCCTCAATTAATGCAGACAATAAATACAATTGACTTCCCGATAGATACAATGCATAAATTGTCACCATGACAAATTGGCTTCCCGACATCACCGAGGGCGACGGCCCGATTTATCTTCGCCTCGCCGACAGTATTGAAGGCGCGATTTCCGACGGCACCCTGCAGGCAGGCTCGAAACTGCCGCCCCAGCGCAATCTTGCTTACGATCTCGGTGTGACAATCGGTACAATCAGCCGGGCCTATGCGCTCATCCACGAACGTGGCCTCGTCAGCGGTGAGGTCGGACGCGGCACCTATGTCAATGAGCGCAAGACCCCTGCCCCCTCATTGCCCCTGGAACCGGCAGCGGCGGCCTTCGGCAGCACACGCCACGCCATCGACAGCAGCGCCGAATTCAGGCTGAACACGACGGCTGCACCGGATGTCGGCCAGAGCGGGCTGATCGCCCGGCACATCGAGGCCGTCACCCGTGAGCATGCCTACGACATCACCAATTACGCCCGCTCCTTCCCCGACAGCTGGTGCATGGCGGGCGTTCGCTGGCTTTCCCAGAACGGCTGGTCGCCGAAACCGGAAAACATCGTCTCGACGCTTGGCGCCCATGCGGCGGTGATGAGTGTGGTGACGGCGATGACCGCGCCGGGCGACCGTATCGTCTTCGAACCCGTCACCTATTCCCACATCAGCCGCAGCGCCGCCCTTGCCGGTCGGCGGGTGACGCTCGTGGAAGCGGATGAGAACGGCATTGTCCCTGATGATTTCGAGCGCGTCTGCGCCCAGCAGCATCCGAAGATGATCTTCCTGATGTCGGCCGGCCAGAACCCGACCTGCGCCACCCTGCCGGAAGAGCGCCGCCGCGCGATTGCCGATATCGCCCGCCGTTACGGCGTGTGGATCATCGAGGACAATCTCTACGGCGCGATGACCCGCGAGGCGATCCCGCTGATCGCCGAATTTGCGCCCGATATCACCTTCGTGGTCGGCGGCCTGTCGAAATCCGTCGCCGCCGGCGTGCGCGGCGGCTGGGTCGCCTGCCCGGCGCAATATTCCTCTCGTATCCGCATTTCCCACTCGATGCTGACGGGCGGCCTACCCTTCATGCTGGCCGAATTGAACGCGCGCCTCGTCAATAGCGGTGACGCCGATGATATTCGCAAGGACTGCATCGCCGAAATCAATCAACGCGAAGCGATTGCCCGCCGCGCCTTTGCCGGACTGGATTTCAATTCGCTGCCGGATATCGCCTTCCTGTGGCTGAGACTGCCCGAACCCTGGCTTTCCGGCACCTTCCGCAATGCGGCGATGAAGGAAGGCGTGCTGATAGACGACGAGGACGAGTTCAAGGCCGGACGGACGGACAAGGTTTTCCACCGCGTCCGCATCAGCTTTTCAGGCCCCTCCACCCGCGAGGAACTGACGCATGCCTTCGGCGTCCTCCGCCACCTGCTCGATAATGGCTCCGCCGGATATGAGAGCGTGGCATGACCCGATGTGCGTTGGCGCGCAGACCATGCGCCGCCAGCGAATAACGGCATAAACCGCCAATTAACCGGCAAAACAGCGCATTTTCCTGTCGCGCCATTGAGCCTCTTGCGCTAAAGAACCGGAAACTTTCCTCGGCTCGAACCGCGTGAGACCTATGTCGATTCCAAACTCCATCAAGATCACCCCGGAACTCGTTGCATCCCACGGGCTGAAGCCCGACGAATACCAGCGTATCCTCGACCTGATCGGACGGGAGCCCAGCTTTACCGAGCTTGGCATCTTCTCGGCCATGTGGAACGAGCACTGCTCCTACAAGTCTTCCAAGAAGTGGCTGAAGACCCTGCCGACAACAGGTCCGCGCGTCATTCAGGGCCCCGGCGAAAACGCCGGCGTGGTTGACATCGACGATGGCGACTGCGTCGTCTTCAAGATGGAGAGCCACAACCACCCGTCCTATATCGAGCCCTATCAGGGTGCGGCGACCGGCGTCGGCGGCATCCTGCGTGACGTCTTCACCATGGGCGCACGCCCGATCGCCGCCATGAATGCGCTGCGTTTCGGCGCGCCTGACCATCCGAAGACCCGCCACCTCGTGGCTGGCGTCGTCGCCGGTGTCGGCGGTTACGGCAATTCCTTCGGCGTGCCGACGGTTGGCGGCGAAGTGGAATTCGATCCGCGCTACAACGGCAACATCCTCGTCAACGCCTTTGCTGCTGGCCTTGCCAAGTCCGACGCGATCTTCCTTTCGGAAGCCAAGGGCGTCGGCCTGCCGGTGGTATATCTCGGTGCAAAGACCGGCCGTGACGGTGTCGGCGGCGCGACCATGGCGTCTGCCGAATTCGACGAGTCGATCGAAGAAAAGCGCCCGACCGTTCAGGTCGGCGACCCCTTCACCGAAAAGTGCCTGCTGGAAGCCTGCCTCGAACTGATGAAGACCGGCGCGGTCATCGCCATTCAGGACATGGGTGCCGCCGGCCTCACCTGCTCGGCCGTCGAAATGGGCGCCAAGGGCGACCTCGGCATCGAACTCGATCTCAACGCCGTGCCAGTGCGCGAAGAGCGCATGACGGCTTACGAAATGATGCTGTCGGAAAGCCAGGAGCGCATGCTCATGGTTCTCGAGCCCTCCAAGGAAGAGGTCGCCAAGGCGATCTTCGTTAAATGGGGTCTGGACTTCGCCATCGTCGGCAAGACCACCGACGACCTGCGCTTCCGCGTGCTGCACAATGGCGAGGAAGTCGCCAACCTGCCGATCAAGGATCTCGGCGATCAGGCTCCGGAATATGACCGCCCGTGGACGCCCGCCAAGGTTCAGGCGCCGCTTTCGGAAAACGACATTCCTTCGGCCGATATTGCCGATGCGCTGGTTTCGCTGGTCGGTTCGGCCAACAACTCCTCGCGCCGCTGGGTGTACGAACAGTACGATACGCTGATCCAGGGCAACTCCCTGCAGCTTCCGGGCGGCGATGCCGGCGTCGTCCGCGTCGAAGGCCATGACAAGAAGGCGCTCGCTTTCTCCTCCGACGTGACGCCGCGTTATGTCGAGGCAGATGCCTTCGAAGGCGGCAAGCAGGCCGTGGCCGAATGCTGGCGCAACATCACCGCAACCGGCGCCCTGCCGCTGGCGGCTACCGACAACCTCAATTTCGGCAATCCGGAAAAGCCTGAGATCATGAGCCAGCTCGTGCATGCCATCAAGGGCATCGGCGAAGCCTGCCGCGTGCTGGAATTCCCGATCGTTTCCGGCAATGTCTCGCTCTACAACGAGACCAACGGTCAGGCGATCCTGCCCACCCCCACCATCGGCGGCGTCGGCCTCCTGAAGGATTGGGGCCGCATGGCGCGCATCCGCTTTGCCGCCGCTGACGAAGTGGTGCTCTTGGTCGGCGCGCCTGCCGGTCTCGGCACGCACATCGCCCAGTCGGTTTATATGCGCGACATCCATAACCGCATTGATGGCCCGGCACCGCATGTCGATCTGCCTGCCGAGAAGAAAAACGGCGATTTCGTCCGCACGCTCATCACCGATGGTCTTACGACAGCCGTTCACGATTGCTCTTCGGGCGGTCTGGCACTTGCGGTTGCCGAAATGGCGATTTCGTCGGGCATCGGCGCGACGATCGATGCGGTCGAAGGCCACAATCCGGTCCTCACCTTCTATGGCGAAGACCAGGGCCGTTACGTCCTGACAGTCAAGAAGGGTGATCTCGACAAGGTGCAGGCGGCTGCCAAGGCGGCAGGCGTTTCTTGCCCGGCAATCGGCGTTACCGGCGGTGCAAGCGTAAAGCTGGGCACGGCGCGGGCTGTCGAGATTAAAGAATTGCACTTGGCCTATGAATCGTGGTTCCCTCAATTCATGGACGGCGAAACTTTGCTCGCCGCAGAATGAATTAAGGAGAAACACCATGCCCATGAAACCCGGCGACATTGAAGACATGATTAAGGCGGGAATTCCCGGGGCAAAGGTCACGATCCGCGATCTGGCCGGTGACGGCGATCACTACGCGGCGGAAGTCGTTGCGGAAGCATTCAAGGGCAAGACCCGCGTGCAACAGCACCAGATGGTCTATGATGCGCTGAAGGGCAATATGGGCGGCGTTCTGCATGCCCTTGCCCTGCAGACTTCGGCTCCCGAATGATTGCGCCCGTGAAAGCGGTGTCGGCAACAGCACGTCTCTGTCCGATCTGCGGCAGAGCGTGAAGACTGCGGATTAAATCAAAGGCCCGCGTGCTCTCACGCGGGCCTTTTCATATTGGGCAGAATGCACGAACGCCGCTTACAAAGCGGGCGGGCTCTGCGAATCCAGATCGGCGAAGGATGCGGCCGGCAAAGGCCCCGCCGTCAGCAGGGTAAAATCGTAACCGGATTTGCGATCCGGCCCCAGAACATATTGCCGGTGCATGCGCAGGAAGTTGCGCTTGTTCTTTTTATAGCGTTCCGATGACAGCGAATGCTTGAAACGGATCGGTACGATTTTCGGCTGCGGCGCATCCTTATGGCCGGTCAGCGCAACCGTGTTGCAGCGGTAGAGGTGGATCGGATCGGTCAGGCACTGGATATCGAACCATGTCACCTCAGGGTGACGTGCAATCACGCCGACGCTCTCACGCAGCCTGTCCGCACTCGACAGGAACGCACATTGCAGCGCTGCGCCGCCCAGCGTTGCAAAGGACAGCTTCCGGCCATCCAGCGCATCCGGCCTGAGTTCCAGCACGCGGCCGATCACGGCGAGCGCAAGACTGGCGCCCATGCTGTGCGAAATGACCAGAACCTCGTCCGAGGGCTGCTCAAGCGCCGTCAGAACAAGTGCGGCCCTCTCTTCGATCCAGTCACGGGCAATCGCTTCATCGCGGCCGACAGCGAGCGCGAAGCGCCAGTCCGCATAAAGATGCAGGGTGTGAAACCGCTCCGCAAAAGGCAGAAACGCCTTCACGAAAAACAGGGCGGCGGCGGGAAGGCTGATTGCGAAGAGCCAGAGAGGCAAACCGAGCAGCGAAGGCGAGAGCGCAATAGCCGCAGCAACAGCACCGCCGACCAGCATCAGCAGGAACGGGAAGATGAAGAACAGACCAAAACGCCAGGCATGGCGGAAGTAGCGCGCCGCACCGCCCTCGGCGATAATGCCTGCACCGGCTTTGAAACCAAGCCAGATCTGCTGCCGGACCGGCGCATCCCGTAACTGCGATATCACCGCATTATGATCGTAAACGAAAATGTCGGAGCGCGTCCGCCAGTCGCCCGCCGAAGCCTCCACCGTGAATGTTTCACCCGCCGGCGTGTTCGTGAGCGGTCCCACCGCATAGTCGACATCCCAAGTCTTGCCGGCCAGCGCCGCCGCCCGCTGGTAACGCAGATGATGGGCCGACGCATCGAGCGGATCGAAACCGGGGAAATAAAGAACAAGTCGTGACTTGACGCTCGGCATGCATAAACCTTCGGGCTGGAGACACCCGAAAGGATCGCTTGATACAGTGGGCGATGCACGTATAGTAAAAATCGCGACGGAAATATGATTTATTTATTGGCGAGGGAAAATTGTCTGGCATCGTCGATCAGCTGCTCAACGGCGTCGTCAAGAGCGCTCTGGCCGAAGTGCTGACCAAGACCGGTATCCGCAAGACCCGAAGAGCCCGCCGGACGAAAAGCGCCGGTTCCCTTGCCGGCGGCATCGTCGGCTCGGTCCTGGAAGCCGCGATCAACGCAGCCGTCAAACCCAAGCCAGCCAAGAAGCAGGTGAGCAAAAGACGCACGGCCGCTGCGCGCAGCCGACAGAGATATCGATGATCCGCAACGAGCGGCTTTGCCTGTTTTTTGCCTGCGCCCTCCTGTTTCTTTCCGCAACACGCATGGGCTTCACCGACGACAGAAGTAACAAAGAGATCAAAATCGGCTTCGCCGTGCTGCTTCATGATGCTGATCCGATAGCCGGCACCGCGCTTTGCAAAATTGGTCAAACCTGCCGTCTGCTTAAACAGGAAGAGCCTAAATTAATTGTCGATCTCAAAATCGACCACCAAAACGACCGACTGGTGAGTGAAATGCAGGTGGATTGCGAACGAGATTGTTCGCTAGCGACCGGCCGCTCAGTGATGACACTCCAGAACCAGAAAGAACTCGATCTTTTCGCTGACGAGACAGGCATATTAGTCCCGCTCGTCTCCAGACCGCGAAAGACGATCGGCAAAATACTTCTGGTCTATCCCGACACCTGACCCGCTGCGACGTGGACGCGAAATTTCGATCCCTCTCCAATGATGCCACACCCGCAGTTTTTTACGCTTCCCGGGTGGAAATCGCGCCGCGACATGTTATCTAGGAACAAACGGAAAGCAGCGGCCTTGAACCGCATGTGAAAGGAATAGGCCTATGAGCGGCATTAACGACATGATCGACAGCGAAGTGAAGAGCAACGACATCGTTCTTTTCATGAAGGGCACCCCGCAATTTCCGCAGTGCGGTTTTTCCGGACAGGTGGTACAGATCCTCGATTATCTCGGCGTCGACTACAAGGGCGTCAATGTGCTTGCCGATGCCGACATCCGTCAGGGCATCAAGGACTATTCCAACTGGCCGACAATCCCGCAGCTCTACGTCAAGGGCGAATTCGTCGGCGGCTGTGACATCGTAAGAGAGATGTTCCAGTCCGGCGAACTGCAAAGCCACTTCCAAGAACAGGGTATCAGCGTCCGCGGCGCGGCCTGATTTCGGCCGGTTCATCCGGCCCACCCTGATTGTCAGAAAACTATGCCAGGCGTTGCTTCATGCAACGCCTTTGCCGTTCTTTTTGGGGCAATCCTGTGACAGAACTTTCACAATCCACCGCTTCGCGCGCAGGCTCGATGGGGCGCACGGAATTCATCGCGCTTGCCGCGATGCTGATGGCGCTGAACGCGCTTGCCATCGACATCATGCTGCCGGGTCTTCAGGAAATCGGCGCATCGCTTGGCGTCGTCAATGAAAACCACCGCCAATATGTCATTTCCACCTATCTTCTGGGCTTCGGCGTCGCGCAGCTTCTGTACGGTCCGATCTCGGACCGTTTCGGACGCCGCAAGCCGATGCTCGTCGGACTTGCGATCTATATCGTTTCAGCCCTCGCCGTAGTCTTCGTACCGTCATTCTCCGGCCTGCTGATCCTGCGCTTCATTCAGGGCATCGGCTCGGCGGCGACACGCGTCATTACCATCTCGATCGTGCGTGACATCTATGGCGGCCGCCAGATGGCGGAAGTCATGTCGCTGATCATGATGGTGTTCATGGTCGTTCCGGTCATCGCACCCGGCACCGGTCAGATCGTGCTGTTTTTCGGTAACTGGCATCTGATCTTCGCCTTCATGGCGGGAATTGCCGCCGTCGTGACGGCCTGGATGTATTTCCGCCTGCCGGAAACCCTGCATCCGGACGATGTCCGCCCCTTCACCGCCCGTTCTATCCTTGGCGGCTTCAAGATCGTGCTCACCAACCGCATTGCGCTTTGTTACACGCTCTCCAGCACCTTTATCTTCGGTGCGCTGTTCGGCTTCATCAATTCGGCCGAACAGGTCTACAAGGGCATTTATGGGCTGGGTGCATGGTTCGCAGCGGCCTTTGCGGGCGTGGCGCTGTTCATGGCCTTCTCGTCCTTCATCAATGCAAGGCTTGTCGGCCGGTTCGGCATGCGCAAGCTGTCGCACGGATCCCTGCTGGGCTTCATCGCCATCACCTTCATCTGGCTGGTGGTGCAGGTGCTTGGCCCGGAACCGATGCCCTTTGCGATCTTCATCGTGTTCTTCGCGCTCGCCATGTTCCAGTTCGGCTGGATCGGCTCAAACTTCAACTCGCTCGCCATGGAACCGCTCGGCCACGTCGCCGGCACGGCCTCGTCCGTTATCGGTTTCATGGGAACGGTCGGCGGCTCGCTGATTGGTGCCGCCATCGGCCAGGCTTTCGACGGCACCGCACTGCCCATGGTGGCCGGCTTCTTCGTCGTCTCCATCATCGGTCTGATCTTCGTGCTGATCGGGGAAAAGGGCGTGTTGTTTCAGGCCCACAACAAGCCGACACGGTAAGGGCCGTTAGAAAAATGAAAGGGCGCGGAATTCTGTTCCGCGCCCTTTTTGTTGATTACGAGTTCACGTCATCCGCAGCCCGTCACCCCGGACTAGATCCGGGGTCTAGCCAGCCCAAGTCTTTGGGCTGAGAAGACTCTTTCCACCGCGCAGACGCACGGCTACTGGATGCCGGATCAAGTCCGGCATGACGGGAGAAAGCCTTCCTGCCCAGCCCCACATTAATTCGCCGCCTCAAACCGTAAAAATCTTCTCGCGCAGCAATTCCCACGTCTCCTGATTGGGTGCCAGCAACAGCCCGCCATCCACATGCCGCGGCAGATAGGGCGAGCCGTTGAGACGCGCCGCATAGGCGCCCGCTTCCTGCGAAAGCAGCGTGCCGGCCAGATGGTCCCAGGGCATCAGCTTGTTATACATCAGGAAATGCATGTGGCCGCCGCAGAACAGGCGGTATTCATGCGCCGCGCAGCGATAGCTGGTGAACAGCCGCACATCGGCGAGGTTCGTCAGAATCTTGCGCCGTGTCTCAACGTCGAAATAGCCGGTATTGGCGATGCCCACCATCTGCGACAGTTCAGGCGCCGGCACGACCGACATCTCGGTCTGCGAACCATCAGCACTGCAAAGCCAGGCGCCGGAACCCTTTTCGGCAATCGCCCAGTCATTGCCCATCGGATCAAAGATCAGGCCGGCAACGGTCTCGCCCTTCGAGATAACGCTCATCATCACGCCGAAGAGCGGCAGGCCGGAGGCGAAATTATAGGTGCCGTCGATCGGATCGACCACCACGGCAAGATCGGCATCGGCAAGCTTGCCGAGCAGCGAGGCGTCCGCCGCCACCGCTTCTTCGCCGATGAACAGCGCATCAGGCATGATTTCCTGTACACGGGCGCGGATAAGCCGCTCCGCAGCCTCGTCGGCCTCGGTCACAAGGTCGATCGCCTCGCTCTTTATCCGAACATCGCCCTCGCCCAGATTGCGGAACCGCGGCAGGATTTCCACTGCCGCCGCCTCCTGAAGCGCGTTGGCAAGAGAGGCGATGTCGAGTTCGAGAGCCATGGGCGATATCCTTCTTTCTGAGCGTAACGACTATAAAGCGACGATTTCCCGTCGCAGCATCTTCCAGCTTTCCTTGTCGGGAGCGGACAGGATGCCACCCTCCGTTTGTCCCGGCCGATAGGGCGTATTGTCGAAACGGGCCGTATAACCACCCGCCTCCTGATGAACAAGCACGCCGGCGAGATGATCCCACGGCATCAGCTTCTCATGGCCGATGAAATGCAGCTTGCCGGCCGAGGCGAGCCAGTATTCATGTGCCGAGCAATTGATTGAAAGCGCCATCTTTATCTTCGCCATATTGGCGGCGATCACCGGACGGCGATCCTGATGGCTGTGGCCCCAGGAGAAAATGCCGACCATTTCGGACAATGGCACGGGATCGGCGACCTTGAGCTTCGCCTGCGAACCGTTCCTGCGGTTGAGAAACGCGCCCTCGCCTTTCAGGGCGACGATGGTGTCACCCATGACAGGATCATGAATGAAACCCGCCACCGTCTCGCCCTTGACGGTGACCGCAAGCAGCGTGCCGAAAGCGGGAAAACCGGAAGCATAATTGAAAGTGCCGTCGATGGGATCGATCACGAAAGCAAGCGGCGCATCGGCAAGCGCCGGAATGACGGATTGGTCCGCCTCATACGTCTCTTCGCCGACTATATGGGCCTTCGGGAACCGCTGGAGCAGAGCGGCTGTTATTGCTTTTTCAGCGAGAACATCCGCCTCGGTAACGAGATCAACGGCGGAGGTCTTTTCCGAGATAGCGCCGGCGCTCAGGTTTCGGAAGCGGGGAAGAATTTCGTTCACGCCGGCAGCGGCAACGGTGGAAATGAGAAAGTCGATATCTTTATCGGAAAGGGTCATCGGGCGGGGCACTTCTTCATAAGGGGGAGTTGGCCTCCCTACGCTCTTCAGGTGACGCCCCGGTGACAGAAAGCGCCGAGAAATCAAAAAGCTTCGGATCGAGCAGGTGCGACGGATTGACGTGGGCAAGCGCCCGCAGCATCACGTCCTTGCGGCCGGGCATACGCCTTTCGATGTCTGCCAGCATCTCCTTCATGGCATTGCGCTGAAGCCCGTCCTGAGAACCGCAGAGGTCGCAGGGAATGATCGGGAATTCCATCGCCGCCGCGAATTTCGCCATATCATCTTCGGCGCAATAGGCGAGCGGGCGCAGCACCATCAGGTCACCCTCGTCATTCATCAGCTTTGCCGGCATGCCTGCAAGGCGACCACCATGGAAGAAGTTCATGAAGAAGGTTTCGAGAATATCCTCGCGGTGATGGCCGAGCAGCAATGCGTCGCAACCCTCTTCCCGCGCGATGCGGTAAAGATTGCCGCGCCGGAGCCGCGAACAGAGGGAGCAATAAGTCCCGCCCGAGGGCACCTTCTCCTTCACCACCGAATAGGTGTCGCGATATTCGATGCGATGGGCAACGCCGATTTTCGCCAGATATTCCGGCAGCACATGCTTCGGGAAATTCGGCTGGCCCTGATCGAGATTGCAGGCGATCAGCTCTACCGGCAGCAGACCGCGCCATTTGAGATCAAGCAGCAGCGCCAGAAGACCATAGCTGTCCTTGCCGCCGGAAAGGCCGACAAGCCAACGCTTCTGGCCCTTCAGCATGCCGAAATCTTCAAAGGCCTGACGGACATTGCGCAGAAGCCGCTTGCGCAGCTTGTTGAACGAGACTGAGCGCGGTGCATTGTCGAACAGGGGATGCGAGCTGCCGTTTTCTTCGGACGGGTCCTGATCTGCCCCGACCCTGTCAGCGATGTCATCGATCTTGGTGAGAATGTTCATCATCAGCTCGCTCCGGCACGACTGCCGTTCTTAGTGCAGGCAATGCCCCCATCCGCCGGCAATATCAAGCCCCGAATACGGACCAGCCGGTTTTCGTCGCCAGCATTTCCAGCGCCTGTGACCCGAGTGCTGAATTGCCCACCTTGTTGAGACCCGGCGACCAGACCGCAATCGACGCCTTGCCAGGTGCCACCGCCATGATGCCGCCGCCGACGCCGCTCTTGCCCGGCAGGCCGACATGATAGGCGAAATCGCCCGATCCGTCATAATGGCCGCAGGTCAGCATCAGCGCATTGATACGCCGCGCCCGCCGGTCCGAAACGACCGTGTGGCCGGTGAGCGGATTGCGGCCGCGATTGGCAAGGAACAGCCCGGCGCGAGAGAGCTGCGCGCAGGTCATGGACAGCGCACATTGGTGAAAATAAACGCCCAGCGTATATTCGACGGGGTGATGCAGATTGCCGAAGGAGCGCATGAAATTGGCGAGTGCGAAATTACGGAAACCCGTCGCCTGCTCGGATTTCGCCACCGTGTCGTCAATGCTGATCGTGTCATCGTCAGCGAGATAACGCACGAAGCGCAAGAGTTCGCCGATCGCCTCACGCGGCTGGTGGCCGGAAAGAACGATATCCGTCACCACGATAGCGCCGGCATTCACGAAGGGATTGCGCGGAATGCCGTGCTCATGCTCCAACTGGACGATGGAGTTGAAGGAAGACCCTGAAGGCTCTCGCCCCACCCGGTTCCACACGGTCTCTCCCGCCTTGCCGAGCGCCAGCGTCAGCATGAAGACCTTGGAGATGCTCTGGATCGAAAACGGCGTGAGCGCATTGCCGGCCGTATAGGTGGTTCCATCGACGGTAGTGATGGCGATGCCGAACTGGTTCGGATCGACCTTGGCGAGCTCGGGAATATAGTCCGCAACTTTGCCCTCGCCCAGGCGCGGCACCATGCTGTCGTAAATGGAATCGACGATCGCCTGAATATCCTGCATGCAAAGCCTTCCCCAGCAAACAAAAAAAGCCGCCCCGAGGGGCGGCTTTCTCAATACTGAAACGCGTCGATTAACGCGAGTAGAATTCGACGACCAGATGCGGTTCCATGACGACCGGGTACGGAACGTCAGACAGAGCCGGGATGCGAGCATAGGTCGCAACCATCTTGTTGTGATCGACTTCGATGTAATCAGGAACGTCGCGTTCTGCGAGCTGAACGGCTTCGAGAACGGTCACCAGCTGCTTGGACTTCTGACGAACTTCGATAACGTCGCCCGGCTTGCAACGGTAAGAACCGATGTTGACGCGAACGCCGTTAACCGTGACGTGGCCATGGTTGATGAACTGACGCGATGCGAAAACGGTCGGAACGAACTTGGCGCGGTAGACGATGGCGTCCAGACGCGACTCGAGCAGGCCGATCAGGTTCTCGGAGGTATCGCCCTTGCGACGGTTTGCTTCGTCGTAGGTGGCGCGGAACTGCTTTTCGCGCAGTTCGCCGTAGTAGCCCTTGAGCTTCTGCTTGGCGCGCAGCTGCGTGCCGAAGTCGCTCATCTTGCCCTTGCGGCGCTGGCCGTGCTGGCCCGGGCCGTATTCGCGGCGGTTTACCGGGGACTTCGGACGGCCCCAGATGTTTTCGCCCATGCGGCGGTCAATTTTGTACTTAGCCGATTCGCGCTTGCTCATCGTATTTCCTTCTCAAAAGGTTATGCCGGCCTGTTGCCAAACCGGTTTAAGGAAACACGCCCTCCTCTGAAGCCCGTTTCAGGGCCTCTGACAGGCTTCTCACATGCAAATGGAGAAACCACGGGACATGTCGGTGATATTGACCGCCGAACGTCAGTTATTAAACTGCAGGGCAGTCAACAAAACACACCGGACATCACTGCCCGGCGTTGGGGCGGCTTCTAAACATGTTTTACAAATTTGTCAAACAACACCCGCCGCTTTTTTTCTCAATCCTGCCCTTGAAAAGCCCGAGCGCCCACCCATCTCTCCGTCGTGATCAGAACTCGGGCCCCTCTGGCGTGTTACCGGACAACACGTGATGTCGAGTTTCTTTAGGTTGGGGCCCAAGCATATTCTTCACGCACGTTCCCCATCCGCAAAGCCAACCTCGTCCGGCTAAAGGTTGACTGATGGAGTTCCTCCTCAACGATTTTCTCGGTACCCCCACATGGATGTGGGCGGTCTTCATTTCTCTCGTCCTTGGCCTCCTGGCGCTCGATCTTGGCGTATTGCACAAGAACTCCAAGGAAATCGGCATCCGTGAAAGCCTGCTGATGTCAGGCTTCTATATCGCCATCGGCTTGGCCTTCGGCGGATGGATCTGGTACCAGTCCGGTGAACAGTCAGCGATGGAATATGTCACCGGCTTCGTGGTCGAAAAAAGCCTCGCGATGGACAATATCTTCATCATCGCGATGATCTTCTCCTATTTCGCCATTCCCCGCCAATATCAGCACCGCGTGCTGCTATGGGGCATCCTCGGCGTGATCGTTCTGCGCGGCATCATGATTGCCGGCGGCGCCGCCATTGTCGAAAACTTCCACTGGGTGCTTTATCTCTTTGCGGCCTTCCTCGTCTTCACGGGCCTCAAGATGCTGTTCTCGTCAGACCATGACGAATCGGACATCGGCAACAACCGCATCCTGAAATTCCTGCGCAGCCGCCTTCCGGTGACGGAGAAGCTGCATGGCGAGAAGTTCTTCGTCAAGGAAACGGATGCGACCACCGGCAAGCTGAAGACCTTCGTGACGCCGCTCTTCCTGGCGCTCATCATGGTCGAAATCGCCGACCTTATCTTCGCGGTCGATTCGATCCCGGCAATCTTCGCGATCACCACCGATCCGTTTATCGTCTATACCTCGAACATCTTCGCGATCCTCGGCCTGCGCGCCCTTTACTTCGCGCTTGCCGCCCTGATCCACCGATTTGCCTATCTGAAATATGCGCTGGCTGCGGTTCTGGTTTTCGTTGGTTCGAAGATTTTCGTGGCCGACATGCTCGGCATCGCCAAGATCCCGCCGGCAGTCTCGCTCGGCGTCACCGTCGCCATCCTCGCAACCGGCATCATCGGTTCGCTGATCGCGACACGCAAGGAAGCAAAGGCCGTAGAATAAGAATATGCAACGAGGAGGCGGAAACGCCTCCTCAAAGGAACTTCCGCAGACAGATGCGCGTGGTTTCGGAGCATCATACACACGCCGTCACCCCGGACCCGATCCGGGGTCCAGCGTGATCAAGTCCTTGATCACAATAGACTCTTCTCACGGCGCAGACGCGCCGTGGCTGGATGCCGGATCAAGTCCGGCAGGACGGAGAGGTATGCCTACACAAGCAGCCCGCCAACCTCACTCCGCCGCCAGTCTCGCATCATCCTCAGCCGCATCCGCGTCGCCGGGTGCGGTTTTTGCATCGAGGTCGGGAAACGCCACGATGCGCTTGCCGGAGAAATCGGCATGCACCACCACAAGCTCCTTCTCCTCGAAATAACCGAGCAGCCTCCGGGCGCGGCGGGCGGAATGGGTGCCATAGGCGCGGGCAATACGGGCATCCGACGGGCAAGGTTCCTCGCCAAGTGCAGCCTTGACCAGAAGCAGGAAAACGCCCTGCAGGTCATCGGAAACAGACATCGACAGTTCCAGCGCCTTTTCCCAGCCTTCGCTTGCCGCCATCGCCGCATCCACGCCTGAACGGGCAATCGCCACCTGCCGGCGGAATTCCGCCAGCGTCATCGGCGTGCCGGGAATGCGGCGCATGCGGGCGCGCACCAGAAAATCCTGATAAAGCACGGCGTCGGTGCGATAGGCCGATTGCGGATCGTCGAGAATTTCGACCAGCACAGCGGCGATCTTCTCCTCTCGCTCCTCCGGCGTCAGCTCCGGCTGACCTGCACGCGGCGATGGCTCCGGCGAAGGACCGACGGCGGCGGGCGTTGAACGGGAGAGCTCGGCGAGAATATCGGTCGTCGGACGTGGTGCTGGCGGCGTACGGCGCACGACAGCGCGCGTGAACTCTTCCGGATCAGGCGTGAAGATCAGGTCTTCCACATCCTGGGGCGCATCCGGCAGCGGCATCAGCTTCGGCGAGGACGAGCGCGCCGAGGTTTCCACGGCACCGATAACGATCGGCAGCGGGCGGCGCGATAGCGCAGGCCCAAGCGCCACGAAATTGCCGCGCTGCAGATCGCGGAACATTTCCGCCTGTCGCCGGTCCATGCCGAGCAGGTCGGCGGCGCGCGCCATGTCGATATCGAGGAAGGTGCGGCCCATCAGGAAGTTCGAGGCTTCCGCCGCCACGTTCTTGGCGAGCTTGGCAAGCCGCTGCGTGGCGATGACGCCGGCAAGCCCGCGTTTACGGCCGCGGCACATCAGATTGGTCATCGCGCCGAGCGACGCCTTGCGCGCATCCTCGGTCACCTCACCGCCGACGGAGGGTGCAAACATCTGCGCCTCATCCACCACGACCAGCACCGGATACCAATATTCGCGATCCGCATCGAACATGCCGTTGAGGAAAGCGGCTGCGGCACGCATCTGCTGCTCGATATCAAGGCCTTCGAGCGTCAGCACGCAGGAGACGCGGTGCTGGCGAATGCGGTTGGCGATGCCGGCCAGCTCCGCTTCGGTGCGCTCGCCATCCACCACCACGTGTCCGAACTTATCGGAAAGAGTGACGAAATCGCCCTCGGGATCGATGATGACCTGCTGCACCCATTGCGCCGATTGCTCCAGCAGCCGGCGCAGGAGATGCGACTTGCCGGAACCGGAATTGCCCTGCACCAGCAAACGTGTCGCAAGCAATTCTTCAATATCGAGCTTGGCCTGTTGCCCGCCCGATAGGGTTCCCATGTCGATGCCGACCTGCAATGTTCCATTCCTCGTGCTGCATGTCATCCGGCCGATTCCCTTGGCGGCGGCCGAACATGCTCTTTACCAAAAAATCGCCTGTTGCGTCTGCCCCATGCCGATAATGCACAGGCAATTACGCCGCATCTATGCGGTCCCGGACGAGACCCGCAAAAATGAAAGCCGCCTGCCGAACACATTCAGCATCAGGCCGATGATGACCAATGCGGCGCCGACCACTTCGAAGACGGTGATATGCTCCGCAAAAGCGAGATAGGCGCTGATGAAACCGACAATCGGCACCAGCAGCGAAAACGGCGCTACCGTTCCGGCCGGATAACGCAGAAGCAGGTAACTCCAGATGCCCGCGCCGACAATGGTCGCTCCATAGGCCATGTAGATCACCACGAAAGCCATCGTCGGCGTCGCATTGAGCAGGCCTTCCGCGATCGCATCGGGTCCTTCCACCACCAGCGAAAGCAGGATCAACGGCAGAACGGGTACAAGGCTCGTCCATGCAACGAAGGAAACCGCGTTCACCTGGCCGATACGGCGATTAACGATGTTGCCGCAGGCCCAGGCAATTGCCGAGCCGACCCCCATCAGGAGCGGTATCAGCGCTGCGGCCGTCATGCGCTCCACGCCGATGACCGCCAGCCCGCCAAAAGCGATGATCGCGCCGAGGATCTGTGAAGGCAACGGCCGCTCGCCGAGAAACACCACGGCAAGCGCCAGCGTGAAGAAGGCCTGCGACTGCATGACCAGCGAAGCAAGCCCCGCCGGCAGGCCGAGCTTGATGGCCGGATAAAGCAGGCCGAACTGCACGAAACCCATCGCCATGCCGTAAACGATCATATGCCGCCACGGCACATTGGGTTTTGGCAGGAAAAACACCAAAGGCACGGCCGCAAAGAGATAACGCACCCCCGTCAGAAACAAAGGCGGCATATCGGCGACGCCCACCTTGATGACGACGAAGTTGAAGCCCCACAAAAACACGGTGATCAGGGCGAGAAGAATATGCGGCAATGCCATTTTGTTATGTCCGAATTTCAGGTGATCGAGACGTGCTTTACGCCGAAACCGCCCGCTTCCAGCCAAAGGTGATAAGACCGGCGCCGATCAGGAGACCGCCACCCGTTCGGTTGACGATGCGCTGGACCTTCGGCTTGCGGATCGTATTGCGGGCGGCACTTGCCAGCAGTCCATAAAGCGCCGCATTGCAGGTGGCAAGCACCAGGAATGTCGCTTCGAAAATCAGCACCTGCGGCCAGAAGGGCAGCGTCGGCACCAGAAACTGCGGCAGGAAGGCCACGAAAAACACGATGCTCTTGGGGTTCAGCGCCGTGACGATATAGGCATGCAGGAAGATTTTGAGCGGCCTTTCACGGCCCGTCACGCCTGTCCCCTCGGCACCTTCTCCGCCAACCGGCGAACGCCACAGCTTGATGCCGAGATAGATGAGGTAAGCCGCACCGATCCATTTCAGACCAGTGAAAAGCGCCGCCGATGTTGCAAGCAGCGCCCCGAGCCCCAGCATCGAGGCCGTCATGGCGGTGAAATCCCCAAGCGCCACGCCCGTTACCGTCGCGGTGCTCGCCTTGCGGCCGTGGCCGAGTGCGTAAGAAATTACCAGCAGGATCGTCGGTCCCGGAATGGCAAGCATGATGGCGGATGCGGCCACGAAGGCCAGCCAATTCTCCAGTGGCATAATGAGTCTCCTTTATCCCGAGTCTTGAGCAAGCCACGGAAAATGTTTCGCTTCAAGCCGGATTTTACAAACCGTGCAGCTCTCTCGTAACAACCCGAAAAACGTCTGTGCAGGATTTTCTCCGCCATCGGCGGTCAAAGTTCGATACGGCCCCTCCCGCATGTCTGCGCGGGAGAGGCCATCACATCAAAACCGGGGCGCCCAGTGAGGAACCTCCCAATCCCGCCGCCGCTTTACGCGCGAGGGGTCAAGGCCGATGTCGACCAAAAGGCGCTCAGGCAGATCGGCAGGATCAGTCGGCGGCGCACGCGGCACCAGCGCGGCTGTGAGAACCGCTTTGAGAGTTTTCCAGACGCCGAATGTGACGAACAAGCGATCGACCGCATCCGGCAGCGCATATGCTACCAATGGTTGATTTTTCTGCATGGGAAATCCATCCCGGCGCGGCAAAGCGGCCAGGTCCTTTATCGATGGAAAACGACATGCCGAAACGGCGGGCGCAGCAGTCATGCCACGCGGACGCGCAAGTCACATGTCGGACGAAGTGAAAATGCCTAACGGCAGGGAAATCAGGCTTTAAGCCTTATCGGAGGGAGATGCCTCGCATCACATAACCACCGAAGACCATGCCGGAAAAGCCAGACATGCCGTTAAGGCGCATATTCATGTCATTGGTCATTCCACGCCTCCATTCATAGCGGTTACAGACGAGAAACATCTTACATAAGAAATCCGGCGCGACAAGAGGCCGCAATCTCGAATTGCAAAAGACGGGCAAAACAGATGCAAAAATACAACAGGCGGCTGGGCAGCGAAACTCAGGTCAACGAAACGGTGAGACCAAATCCCTGCATCAGCCGCCGGGTGGCAAAATCCGGCTTGCCTGACGTGAAGACGGCGAAGTCGAAACCATCGGGATGCTCCGCATCCTGCGGCAGCGGCACCAGATGGCGGGCGCGCCTTGCGATCGCCTCGGCCGGGTCCAGCCAGTCCACCGGCCAGGGCGCCAACCGGCGAAACACATTGGCCATGAAGGGATAATGGGTACAGGCAAGCACGATGATGTCTGTGCGCTTGCCGTCGCTATCAATGAAGCAGGGTTCTATTTCGGCCAGAACCGCCTCGTCCGGAACCGGCTCGCCCCTGATCCAGCTTTCCGCCATGCGTGCCAGATTTTCCGAGCCAACGAGACGGACATGGCATTGGGTGGCGAAGGACTGGATGAGATCGCGCGTATAAGCGCGCTTGACGGTGCCCGGTGTCGCCAGCACGGAAACCAGGCCCGAACGGGTGCGCTCCGCCGCCGGTTTGATGGCGGGCACGGTGCCGACAAAAGTCATCTGCGGAAAGCGGGCGCGAAGATCGGCACCCGCGAGCGTGAAGGCCGTGTTGCAGGCGATGATGCAGACTTCCGGGCTGTAATCCTGCAGCAGCGTTTCGAAGAGCGAGAGAATGCGCGCCTTCAGCGCCTCCTCCTCCCAGCCGCCATAGGGAAAACCCGCATCGTCGGCCACATAGATGAAACCGCGCTCAGGCATCAGCACGCGCGCCTCGCGCAGAACCGTCAGCCCGCCAATGCCGGAATCGAACACCAGCACCGGTTTCAGTACATCGGCGGCCGCCTCACTCGTCTTCAGCATGCTCCCCGGTTCCCTTCGCCAATATTCCCTCTGCCGTTCCCGCCCGGCCTGCCTGCTTGGGCCATTGCCGGGGAAAACGGTCGAGCGAATTGATCACGCCACGGAAAACACTGATTTCCTGCTCGGAAAAACCACGTCTCGACAGCACGGCGCGCAGATTGTCGACCATTTTCGGCTTTTTTTCGGGCGGATGGAAATAACCACGCGCGTCCAGCGCTTCCTCGATATGTTCGAACAGGCCGAAAACCTGTTCCTTGGTGGAGGGCCGCTGCTCGACGGACTGGAAAAGCGTTTCGCCCAGATCGTCCATGCCTGACTTCATCCACTCATAGGACATCAAAAGCACGGCCTGCGCGATGTTGAGCGAGGCAAAGGCGGGATTGACCGGGAAGGTCACAATCTCGTCGGCCAGCGCCACCTCTTCGTTGGTAAGGCCCCAGCGCTCGCGCCCGAACAGGATGCCGGTCCTTTCGCCCGTCTTGAATTTTGCACGCAATGTCTCGGCGGCGGTGACGGGCGCACGCACCGGCTTGAAACCGTAACGCTCGCGCGCGGTCGTGGCATAAACGAAGTTCAGGTCCTTGATCGCCTCTTCCAGCGTCTCGAACACCTTCGTTGCATCGATGACATGGTCGGCCTTGGAAGCGGCAGCGCGCGCTTTCTCGCTCGGCCAGCCGTCACGCGGATTGACCAGGCGCAATTCGGCGAGGCCGAAATTGGCCATCGCCCGCGCCACCATACCAATATTTTCGCCGAGCTGCGGTTCGACCAGAATGATCGCCGGGCCTTCCGCCACAAGTTCAAGCTCGCTGTTTGTGCCTGCCATCGTCTTTTGTCCGTTTTCTGAAGCGGCGCGTCGATTTTCGAACCGATACGCTAAAGCGCGCCTCACTGGCACAGATCGGCGCTAAAATCAAAGGCGGAGGGGTGTGAGCGTCCTCTTCACTCCCCCTTGATGATCGTCGCCATCTCTTCGCGCAGCGAATCCCTGCCCTCGTCGCCAACGCGATGAATATCGCTGATGACCGGCCGGCCATCCTCCTCGACGACGTCGAAATGCACTTCGTCAACCGTCGCCTTCATCTCCGCCTCGTCCATGCAGGCCCAGAGCTTGAATTTCGCCGTCACGTCAGTCACGCCGTCCTTCACCGCACCGGCCGTCACTGAAACTTCCTGCAGCGGGCAGCCATCCTGGGAGTTGGTCACGACATCGTAACCGAAGGGATCACCCTTCTCCCCGCTTTCTGCCTCGTAGGCCGGCTTCTTGGACGCTTCGTGATATTGTGCGACGAAATCCTTGCTGAACAGGCTGGTCAGCATGTCCTCATCAAAGATGTATTTCCAGTTTTCGGCGTCGCCGGACCAGTTCTTGACGGTGATATCCATCACCTTCTGGACGGGATCGGTGGGCCCGGCAGCAAGGGCGCTGTGGGAAAAGAGGACGGCGGCAGTCAGAAGCAGAATATTCCGCATGATGTGATCCCGGGGTAGGCCCGACAAGCGGGCGAAGCGATTCGCCTGACTGTATTCCGGCATTATGGTTTGGCAATGCGCAAAGCGTTATTGCGCTGCGCCAAAAAAGCGCCCCCCATGGCTTTGCCTCAGACGCTCGCAATGCTATAGCCGCACCGGATATTTTTCCGAATACCGGCGTTATCAGACGCCACAGCTTCGAAGGTGAGGAATTCATGGCAAAGATCAAGGTAGCCAATCCGGTCGTCGATCTCGACGGCGACGAAATGACCCGTATCATCTGGCAGCTCATCAAGGACAAGCTGATCCTGCCATACCTCGATCTCGACATCGAATATTACGATCTCTCGGTTGAACACCGCGACGCCACCAACGACCAGGTCACTGTCGACGCGGCGCACGCCATCAAGAAGCACGGCGTCGGCATCAAGTGCGCCACCATCACCCCGGATGAAGCCCGCGTCGAGGAATTCGGCCTGAAGCAGATGTGGAAGAGCCCTAACGGCACGATCCGCAACATTCTGGGCGGCGTCATCTTCCGCGAGCCGATCATCTGCAAGAACGTTCCGCGCCTCGTTCCCGGCTGGACCAAGCCGATCGTTGTCGGCCGTCACGCTTTCGGCGACCAGTACAAGGCAACCGATTTCAAGTTCCCCGGCAAGGGCAAGCTGACCATCAAGTTCGTCGGTGAAGACGGTCAGGTCATCGAAAAGGACGTCTTCGATGCCCCGAGCGCTGGCGTGGCTCTTGCCATGTACAACCTCGACGAATCCATCCGCGAATTCGCCCGCGCCTCCATGAATTATGGCCTGATGCGCAAGTGGCCGGTTTACCTCTCCACGAAGAACACCATCCTCAAGGCCTATGACGGCCGCTTCAAGGATATCTTCGAAGAAGTCTACCAGACCGAGTTCAAGGCGCAGTTCGACGAAGCCGGTATCACCTATGAGCACCGCCTGATCGACGACATGGTCGCTTCCGCGCTGAAGTGGTCCGGCGGCTACATCTGGGCCTGCAAGAACTATGACGGCGACGTGCAGTCCGACACGGTTGCGCAGGGCTTCGGCTCGCTCGGCCTGATGACCTCAGTTCTTCTGTCACCGGACGGCCGCACAGTCGAAGCCGAAGCTGCGCACGGCACGGTTACGCGCCACTACCGCCAGCACCAGAAGGGTCAGGAAACCTCGACCAACTCGATCGCCTCGATCTTCGCCTGGACACGTGGCCTCGCCCACCGCGCCAAGCTGGACGACAATGCCGAGCTCGCAAAGTTCGCAACGACGCTCGAAACCGTCTGCGTCGACACCGTTGAAAGCGGCTTCATGACCAAGGATCTGGCCCTCCTCATCGGTCCGGACCAGCCCTGGCTCTCCACCACCGCCTTCCTCGACAAGATCGACGAGAACCTCAAGAAGGCGATGGCGGCTTAAGCCTGCTTTCCCAGCGACTTCAAAACCCGGCCTCAGCGCCGGGTTTTTTATGTGTACCGTAGAGCTGAAACGTCTGGTTTCTTTTTTGTTCACAGTATCTTGATTAGCTGTTGTACTAGGCGCAGACTTCGATTCCGCGTGCTGCGGCCAGTACAACAATAAGACAAAACTTAAATAGCATCTACTTGCACATAACTTGCCCGGCACAGTCAAACGTTCATAGGAGCATCAGCGCGGTCTTAGGGAACACGCGAAGGATGCTGCGGACTTAAAAAAAGCGAAGCGCAGGCGCGAAATCCGCATCGGTTTTCCCGGGATGCTTCGAGGATTTTGCTTGGGGAGGCAAAAGCATGAGTGAATTGATCTTCTACACCAACCCTATGTCGCGCGGACGCATCGCGCGGTGGATGCTCGAGGAAGTGGGCGTTCCATACCGAACGGAAATACTGGGTTTCGAGACCTCGATGAAATCGCCCGCCTATCGGCTGATAAATCCGATGGCGAAGGTGCCCGCCATCAAACACGGCGATACGATCGTCACCGAGGCGGCAGCGATCTGCGCCTATCTCGCCGATGCCTTTCCCGGCGCGAACCTTGCGCCCACGCCCAAGGCACGTGGGCTTTATTATCGCTGGATGTTCTTTGCCGCAGGCCCGCTGGAAATGGCGGCAAGCATGAAGGCGATGGGTTTCGAAGTGCCGAAGGAGAAGCTGCGCATGGCCGGCTGCGGCAGCTATGCGGATGTGATGAATACGCTTGAACGGGCCGTCAGCGAAAACCGCTTTATCGCCGGTGATCTCTTTACCGCAGCGGATGTCTATGTCGGTGCCCATATCGGCTGGGGGCTGCATTTCGGCACGATCGAAAAACGCCCGGCCTTTCTCGATTACATGGCCCATCTCACCGAACGCCCGGCCTTCAAGCGGGCCGCCCAGCTCGATGAGGAAGCGGCAAAGGACTTGCAGGCGACGGGCTGAAAGACGGGAACCGCTGTTCTGCGCCGGAGGCTTGAACCAGAATCAAAAGGGCGGGGGTAAAACCCCGCCCTTTTTGAATTTGCTCTGACTAGGCCGCCAGGGCCGCCGCCACCGCTTCGATGGCATCCTGCGCCTTGGCGCCATCCGGGCCGCCGGCCTGCGCCATATCAGGGCGACCGCCGCCGCCCTTGCCGCCAAGGGCGGCAGACGCGGTGCGGACGATATCAACGGCGCTGAAACGGGCCGTCAGATCTTCCGTCACGGCCGCAACAGCGCTTGCTTTGCCATCTTCGGAAACGGCAATCAAAAGCACGACGCCCGAGCCGAGATTGGCCTTGGCCTCATCGGCAAGGCCCTTGAGGTCCTTGGCATCGATGCCGGAGAGGGATTTCGCCAGGAAATTGACGCCCGCGACCTGCTGGACGTCGTTTGCACCGGCATCCGACGAACCGCCGCCCATTGCGAGTTTCTTGCGGGCATCCGCAAGCTCGCGCTCCAGCTTCTTGCGCTCGTCGAGAAGTCCCTCGACACGCGACAGCACGTCGCCCGGCTGAACCTTCAGGGAAGAGGCCAGCGCCTTCACCCGCTCATCCTGCTCGGCGAGATAGGCAAGCGCGCCCTGCCCCGTTACGGCTTCGAGACGGCGCACGCCGGCACCAACAGCGCTTTCGCCGAGAATGCGGATGAGGCCGATCTGGCCTGTTGCCGCCACATGCGTGCCGCCGCAAAGCTCGACGGAATAGGGACGGTTGGCTTTCGCACCGTGAACGCCGGTGCCCATGGACACCACGCGAACCTCATCGCCATATTTTTCACCGAACAGCGCCATCGCACCCTCGGCAATGGCGTCGTCGACGCTCATCAGGCGGGTGACAACAGGCGAGTTCTGCAAGACGATTTCGTTCGCCATCTCCTCGACCACCTTCAGCTCCTCGGCCGACATCGGCTTCGGATGCGAAACGTCGAAGCGCAGGCGCTCGGGCGCGACCAGCGAACCCTTCTGGGCGACGTGCGTGCCGAGCACCTCGCGCAGCGCCTCGTGCAGCAGGTGGGTGGCGGAGTGGTTGGCGCGCAGACGCGAACGACGGTCATGATCGACCGTCAGCTGCACGGCTTCGTCGAGCTTCAATCCACCCTTGGAAACGGTGCCCAAATGCACGAACAGGCCTTCACCCTTTTTCTGGGTGTCGGAAACGGCAAACGCGCCATTGTCGCCGGAGATAACGCCCGTATCGCCCATCTGGCCACCGGACTCGCCATAAAACGGCGTCTGGTTGACGACGATCTGGACCGTCTCGCCCTCGGCGGCACTGTCCACCGACTTGCCGTCCTTGACGATCGCCTGAATGACGCCTTCGGCGGTTTCAGTATCGTAACCGAGGAATTCGGTCGCGCCGAACTTTTCCTTCAGTTCGAACCAGACGGTTTCGGTCGCCTTGTCGCCGGAGCCGGCCCAGTGCGAGCGGGCTTCCGCCTTCTGGCGCTGCATGGCGTCGGTGAAGCCGGAAATATCGACGCCGATCTCACGGGCGCGCAGCGCATCCTGCGTCAGATCGAGCGGGAAACCATAGGTGTCGTAAAGCTTGAAAGCCGTTTCGCCGTCCAGCATGTCGCCCTTGTGCAGGGTCGAGGTGGCGTCGGAGAGAAGCGACAGGCCGCGTTCCAGGGTCTTGCGGAAACGGGTTTCCTCCAGCTTCAGCGTTTCAGAAATCAGCGCCTCGGCGCGAACCAGTTCCGGATAGGCGCGGCCCATCTGCTGTACCAGCGCTGGCAGCAGCTTATAGATCAGCGGCTCGCGCGCGCCGAGAAGCTCGGCATGGCGCATGGCGCGACGCATGATGCGGCGCAGGACATAACCGCGGCCTTCATTGGACGGCAGGACGCCATCGGCGATCAGGAAAGCGGAAGAGCGCAGATGGTCGGCGATGACCCGGTGGCTGGCGCGCTTTTCACCTTCGGCCGGAACACCGGTCGCTTCCACGGAAGCAGCAATCAGCGCGCGGAACAGATCCGTATCGTAATTGTCGTGCTTGCCCTGCAGCAGCGCGGAAATACGCTCAAGACCCATGCCGGTGTCGATTGACGGGCGCGGCAGGTCGATGCGCTCTTCCTTCGTCAGCTGCTCATATTGCATGAAGACGAGGTTCCAGATTTCGATGAACCGGTCGCCATCCTCTTCCGGCGAGCCGGGAGGTCCGCCCCAGATGTGATCACCGTGGTCGTAGAAGATTTCCGAACAGGGACCGCAGGGGCCGGTATCGCCCATTGCCCAGAAATTGTCGCTGGTCGGGATGCGGATGATGCGGTCGTCGGAAAAACCGGCGATCTTCTTCCAGAGATTAAAGGCCTCGTCGTCGGTGTGATAGACAGTCACCAGCAGACGGTTGCGGTCGATGCCAAATTCCCTGGTGATCAGGTTCCAGGCATGGGTGATCGCTTCTTCCTTGAAATAATCGCCGAAGGAGAAATTGCCGAGCATTTCGAAGAAGGTGTGGTGGCGAGCGGTATAACCGACATTATCGAGGTCGTTATGCTTGCCGCCGGCGCGAACGCATTTCTGCGCCGAAGCGGCCGTGGAATAAGGACGGCTTTCAAGACCGGTGAAGACGTTCTTGAACTGCACCATGCCGGCATTGGTGAACATCAGTGTCGGATCGTTGCGCGGCACCAGCGGGCTGGAGGGCACGATCTCGTGTCCGTTCTTCTTGAAGTAGTCGAGAAAGGTCGACCGAATTTCATTCACACCGCTCATGCCCACACACCGCTCACAGCTGGAGTCCATCACCGCCACCGGAAATGATGGCTATATTGCAAAATCACTGGCTTTTATCGTCCGCATCCTGCCCTGTCCAGCCATGGAGGCGAAGCAAGACATATAGGCAAAGAAAAAGGGCCGCGCGAAGAAAAATCGCACGACCCTTTTTTGATCTATACAAGTTAAGGGAAGTCTGCGGGCGGCGATGCCCCAGACTTCACGGAAAGGCATCAGCCTTCGTCGCTGCCGTCGTCGCCTTCACCGGCATCCGGGCCGCCATTCTGCAGGAAGCGGTCGGCGATCAGACCGGCATTCTGGCGCAATGCCAGTTCGATCTCATTTGCCGTTTCCGGATTGTCACGCAGGAAGGTCTTGGCGTTTTCACGCCCCTGCCCCAGACGCTGGCTGTTATAGGAGAACCATGCACCGGATTTTTCGACGATACCGGCCTTTACGCCGAGGTCGACGAGTTCACCGGTCTTGGAAACACCCTCGCCATACATGATGTCGAATTCCACCTGCTTGAAGGGCGGAGCCATCTTGTTCTTGACGACCTTGACGCGGGTCTGGTTGCCGACAACCTCTTCGCGCTCCTTGACGGCGCCGATACGGCGGATGTCGAGGCGAACGGACGCATAGAACTTGAGAGCGTTACCGCCTGTCGTCGTTTCCGGCGAACCGAACATGACGCCGATCTTCATGCGGATCTGGTTGATGAAGATGACCATGCATTTCGACTTGGAGATCGAAGCGGTCAGCTTGCGCAGCGCCTGGCTCATCAGGCGGGCCTGAAGACCCGGCAGGCTGTCGCCCATCTCACCTTCGATTTCCGCCCGCGGCGTCAGCGCCGCAACGGAGTCGACCACCAGGACATCAACCGCACCGGAACGCACCAGCGTATCGGTGATCTCAAGCGCCTGCTCGCCCGTATCCGGCTGCGAGATAAGAAGGCCCTGCAAATCCACGCCAAGCTTGCGGGCATAGACCGGATCGAGCGCATGCTCGGCATCCACGAAGGCGCAGATGCCGCCCTTTTTCTGGGCTTCCGCAATCGTCTGCAGCGCCAGCGTCGTCTTACCCGAGCTTTCCGGGCCATAAATTTCAACGATGCGCCCCTTCGGCAAACCGCCGATGCCGAGCGCGATATCCAGGCTGAGAGAACCCGTCGAAACAGTCTCCACCTCAACCACATTTTCATTGGAACCGAGCTTCATAATCGATCCCTTGCCGAACGACCGTTCGATCTGGGAGAGCGCCGCTTCCAGTGCCTTGCTTTTATCCACCGATTTATCCTCTACGAGACGCAAAGAATTTTGTGCCATCCGAACCACCTTTAGGTTATTGAAGCCGCACAGGCAATGAAGCAGTATGGAAACGGTATGTACTCTATTTGTTCTCATTTCGCAAGGCTGAGCCAGCATATTGAAAACAAATAGCGATAAGTAGTTTGTTCTGCTTTCGTTTTTCCGTGCCCGGCCCATCGCCGCAAACCGGATGCGAGGTCAGGAAGACGTCAGTTTAGGCCGAATCGTCCGGTCTTTCCATCCGCCAAAGAGGGAAACGCAAGCGTGAAGAAAATACTCGTTCTGGGCGGCGCGCATATTGACCGGCGCGGCATGATCGAGACTGAGACGGCGCCCGGCGCGAGCAACCCCGGCTCCTGGATGGAAGAGGCGGGCGGCGGCGGTTTCAACGCCGCGCGCAATCTCTCCCGCCTCGGTTTTCAGGTCCGCATCATTGCTCCGCGCGGCGGTGACGTGACAGGCGAAGCGGTGGCGGAGGCTGCGAAGCAGGCGGGTGTTGAAGACACGCCCTTCACCTTCCTCGACCGCCGCACGCCGAGCTACACCGCCATTCTGGAGCGTGACGGCAACCTCGTCATCGCGCTTGCGGATATGGACCTCTACAAGCTCTTCACCCCGCGCCGCCTGAAGATACGCGCCGTGCGCGAAGCCATTACCGCCAGCGATATTCTGCTTTGCGACGCCAATCTGCCGGATGATACGCTGACGGCGCTCGGCCTCGTTGCCCGCGCCTGCGAAAAACCGCTGGCGGCCATTGCCATATCGCCCGCCAAGGCGGTGAAGCTGAAAGCGGCGCTCGGCGATATCGACATCCTCTTCATGAACGAGGCGGAAGCCCGCGCGCTGACCGGCGAGACGGCCGCCAATGTCCGGGACTGGCCGGATATTCTGCGCAAGGCCGGGCTTTGCGGCGGCGTCGTTACGCGCGGCGCAAGCGAAGTCGTTGCCTTCAATGGAACGGAAAAAGCAATCCTCCACCCGCCTCTCATCCGCGAGGTGAAGGATGTCACCGGTGCGGGCGACGCCATGGCCTCTGGTTATCTCGCCGCCATCGCCGAGGGAAAGACGATTGCGGAGGCCTTGCGACAGGGGGCGGCCGCGGCGGCCATCACCGTGCAGTCCCCCTTCGCCACCTCGCATGAACTATCAAAAGACAGTGTCGAAGCCATGTTGGGGCTTGTTCCCCAGGCTGAAATGCTGGCATGAACCCGCTTTTGAAAACTGGAACAGATGCCATGACCCGCCCCATCTCCCCGCTCCTGCCCATCGTCTATTCTCAGGAAGTCGCCGCAGCCAAGCAGCGCGGCGCGCCGATCGTGGCGCTTGAATCGACCATCATCACCCATGGCATGCCCTATCCCGGCAACATCGAGATGGCCGAAAGCGTCGAACAGATCATCCGCGATCAGGGTGCGGTTCCGGCCACCATCGCCGTCATTCACGGCACGCTGCATATCGGTCTTGAGAAGGACCAGCTTGAGGCGCTTGCCCAGACAACCGACGCCATGAAGGTCTCGCGCGCCGATATCGCCTTTGCCATCGCCGAGCGCCGCACGGGCGCGACCACGGTTGCAGCCACCATGATCGCCGCCGCCCGCGCCGACATCCGCGTTTTTGCGACAGGCGGTATCGGCGGCGTGCACAAGGGCGCGGAAGAGACCTTCGACATCTCCGCCGATCTGACCGAGCTTGCCAAGACCGGCGTGATCGTCGTCTGCGCCGGCGCGAAAGCCATTCTCGATATTCCGAAGACGCTGGAGGTTCTCGAAACCAACGGCGTGCCTGTCGTCACCTTCGGGTCGGAAGAATTCCCGGCCTTCTGGTCCCGCTCTTCCGGCCTGTCGAGCCCGCTTTCGCTCAATAGCCCGGCGGCGATTGCCAATTTCCAGGCAACCCGCGAACAGCTGGGCATCGACGGCGGCATGCTGGTGGCCAATCCCGTGCCGGAAGCAGACGAAATTCCGCGCGAGGAGATGGAAATCTACATCAACCGCGCCATCTCGCACGCCGAGCGCGACGAAGTCACCGGCAAGGAAGTCACCCCCTACCTGCTCGGCGATATTTTCCGCCTCACAGATGGCCGCAGCCTGGAGACCAATATTGCGCTGGTGCGCAACAATGCGCAGCTTGCTGCTGAGATCGCCGTGGCGCTGAACTGAAGAAAAAATCGTCTTCTCAGTCATCCTCAGGCTTGATCCGAGGATCCACGATGCGCTCGCAGGAATGGATCCTCGCCTCAAGGGCGAGGATGACGGTGTGAAAGCAGAAGGCCTCGCAACCAACAAAAAAGGCCCGGAAAGCTTGCGCTTTCCGGGCCTTTTTCTTTTCAGTTCCTGAACCTGATCAGTTCTGGGCGACCGGCTTCACCAGCGGCGTCACGCGGCGGATGGTGACGCGGCGGTTCTGCTGTTCCGGGCCAAGTGTCTGAACCTTCAGGTAACGCTCGCCATAGCCTTGAGTCGCGAGGTTTTCCGGCGGAATACCGTAAACATCGGTCAGCACATTGGCGACGGAAGCGGCGCGCTCGTCCGAGAGAACGAGGTTGCTTTCATCCGAACCGACGGCATCGGTATGGCCTTCGATCAGGAAGGTTTCCCCCGGGTTCTTGTTGAGCGCCTTGTTGATGGCATCAGCCACCTTGCGCAGGGAGCGTGCCTGCGCCATCGGAATTTCCGCGCTGCCTGTGGCGAAGGTAATCGTATCGAGGTCGATACGGCGCACCTTGTCGCGGATACGGGCCGAATAACGCACTTCATCCAGCGAATAGACCCGCTCCACCGGTTCGACGGGCGGCTGTTCCAGGAAGCGATAATAATCGCGGTCCGGATCGCTCGACGTGTCGATGATGTAATCGGTCACGGGAATGCGCAGGCGCATCGGTGGCAGGTCGAGGCCGGGATCGCGATAGACATAATCACGGTCCGGATCTTCCATCAGCTCCGGTGCATAGAACAGCACATATTCGCGGCCGCGATCGTCGATGCGCGAGCGCTGGATCACGTCGCCATAACGGTTGCGGATCGTAACCACCTGCGTTCCATCGCGGCGCTCCACGGTTTCGCGGACACGGCCGCCGCCCAAGCGCTCGTAGTAGGGCTCACCACCATCGCGGATGAAGCGCTGGTTATCATCGCCGCGCACCACGACACGGTCGCCGAATTGCAGGATGATCGGCGCATCGCCGTCACGATCCCGATCGCGCGGGCGGCCTTCGCGCGGCTGCCATTCGCGCACACCTTCCGGCCGCTCATATTGCGGACGACGATCGACACGTTCGCCCTGCTGGGAGGTGATCGCCTCCATCTTGACGGGCGGTGGCGGAGCCTTGCCTTCGGCGGCGCCGGCGCGCTGCGCTTCGGCGTCCGATGTCGGAACCTTCACGTCGCCGGCCTGCTCGCGTTCACGACGGCGCTCCTCGCGGGTCTGGCGGTTGCCGGAGCGTTCCACTTCCTTGTCGCTGTCGAGAACGGCGGCACCCTTGTCGACCGGCAGAATGACGGTATCGGCGGTCTTGGACGGGTCCTTGGCAATGGCCTTGGCCTTGTCCAGCTCTTCCTTCGTCATCGGCGGCGCTTCCGTCTGCGGAACAGCGACCTGATTGGGCACGGGTTCGCCGGCCGGCGCCTGTCCGGTCGTCGTACCGCTCGGCGGCGGAGGCGTCGGCGCGCCTGGCAGCGGGGCTGCAGGTTCAGTTCTACCCTGGCCCTCTACCGGCGGCTGTTCGGAAGGCTGACGACCCGGTGCGGGATTGGGCTGGGCCTCGGGCGCCGGCGGACGTGCGGGCGTCGGGGCTTCGGTTGGAACCGGTGCTTCCTTCACTGCCGGCTCCGGGGCGGCAGGCTTTTTCTCCGGAACGGCTTTTTCAGCCGGTTCGGCTTTCTGTTCCGGGGCCTTTTCCTCTACCTGCGGCTTTTTGGAAGGCGCCGGCTCGCGAGGCTTGGTCGGCTGCTCGGCATTTTCAGGGCGTGCTGCGGGCTCCTGTTCGGCTGCGGGTTCTTTCGCGCGCTCCTTACGGGGACGCTGCTGCTCACCCTCACCTGCGGGCTGCTCGGCCCGTTCGGGCTTGCGCGGACGTTCCTTCGGCTGCTCCTCGGCAGGTGCGGCTTCGGGTGCCGCCTCGCGCTGGCGTGCCGGGCGCTGTTCGCCCTCGCCCTGCGGCTCCTGTGCGCGTTCTGGTTTGCGGGGACGCTCCTGCGGCTGTTCGGCCGGCGCGGGCTCCGGGCGGGCCTCGCGCTGCTGCTGCGGTTCCCGCTGGGGTTCGGGCTGCGGCTCACGCTGGGGTTCCCTCTGGGGCTCCCTCTGCGGTTCTGGGCGTGGCTCGGCGGGCGCGGCTTCGCGTTTGGACTCCGGCTCACGCGGCGGTTCCGGTGCGCGCTCCTGGCGTTGCGGCTCGGCCTGCGGCTGCGCCTCTTCGGCCTGCTTGCGCCGCTTGCGCAGTTCCTCTTCCGGGTTCGGCTCTTCCGGCTGCGCCTGCGCCAGAATCACCTGACCGGTCGTCGCCTGTCCGGGAAGCGCCTGCGCCCGCGCGGCACCGGCAAAACCGGCCGCGGCCGGCTCCACCGCAATCGCCAGCGACATGAGGGGGAAAACCACCCCCGTCAGCAATGTGTTCTTCTTCAGCATCGGTGTTTCCTCATCTGCCATTATTGGTCGCCAGTCTTGCGACATCGTGATTCCGGCTGCGCGTGCAGGCGCTGGTCAACGCCCGGCACACACTTCGGTTCCCATGATGAACAAAGCGTTCTGTACCGGAAATGAACAGATCAAGGCCTTTTCGTGGAGGCTCTGCGGCACAAACGCGATGGCTAATATTGCAGTTGCATTTTTTGACCAACCGGATGAATAATTGCATCCGCGCTGAAGGCCACAGGCGGTATCCTCCGTCCTGCCGCGCCCAGCGCCCATGGCGTCCGCACTGAAAACAACAACAGACTGCGGATGAACGACCAAAAGAGAGGATCGAAATGCCTATTTCCACCCGTCTGCTCGCAGCCGTATCGATTGCCGCCATCTCGCTGTTGTCGGGCGCAGCCCTCGCGCAGGACAAGATCGTCATCGGCACCGAAGGCGCCTATCCGCCCTTCAACAATCTCGAAGCCGACGGCACGCTGACCGGCTTCGACATCGACATCGCCAAGGCGCTGTGCGAACAAATGAAGGCCGAGTGCACCTTCGTCACCAATGACTGGGACGGCATCATCCCCGCCCTGCAGGCCAAGAAGTTCGACGCCATCATCGCGTCCATGTCGATCACGCCGGAACGTCTCCAGAAGGTCGACTTCTCCAAGAAATATTACAACACCCCGCCGGCTATCGCCGTACCGAAGGATTCGCCGATCAAGTCCCTCGATGATCTCAAGGGCAAGTCGCTCGGCGCGCAGGGTTCCACCACCCACTCCAACTATGCCGAAAAGCATTTCCCGGATGCCGACGTGAAGATGTATCCGACCGCCGACGAATATAAGCTCGACATCGCCAATGGCCGCATCGACGCCGTCATCGACGACATCGTCGTGCTTTCGGAATGGCTGAAGACGGATGCCGGCGCCTGCTGCAAGATCCTGACGCCGCTCAAGGTCGACGTCGAGATCAACGGCAATGGCGCGGGCGTTGCCGTGCGCAAGGGTGACACGGCGCTCGCCGACAAGTTCACCGCCGCCATCGCCGGCATCCGCGCCAGCGGCAAGTATCAGGAGATCAACAAAAAATACTTCGATTTCGACGTTTACGGCGAGTAAGCCTGTTCGATCTGTTGAAATCTCGTGGCGGAAGGCTTGCCCTTCCGCCATTTTTGTTTGAAAACGTCACGATAACAATCACGGCGGCTTAAGACCGCAGGGGAAAACTGGCATGAGCGGAGCATTTTCCGCCATAGGTGCGTTCTGGACCTATGTCTCGACACTTCTCGATCCCTTCTGCGGGCCGGTCGGTCTCTTCTCGCTTTTCGGAAACGGCACCCTGGTCGCCTGCGGCGATGCTGGCTGGGGCGATGAGATCGCTTTCGGCGTCAAGGTCACGATCTCGCTGGCGCTTGCCACCCTGCCCGTCGGACTGCTGATCGGTTTTCTCATCGCGCTCGCTGCACAATCGGAAGAAAAATCGCTGCGGCTGGCGACCGGTATCTACACCACCATCTTCCGCGGTCTGCCGGAACTCCTGACGCTCTTCATCGTCTATTACGGCATCCAGATGCTGCTGCAATCGGTGGCCGGTTATATCGGCATCACCGGCCCGGTCGAGATCAACGCTTTCGTGGCGGGCATGGTGGCGCTGTCGGTGGTGTTCTCGTCCTATGCTTCCGAAGTGTTGCTCTCCGCCTTCAAGGCCATACCCAGGGGGCAATATGAGGCAGGTGCCGCACTTGGTCTTTCCCGCGGCCGCACCATGGTGCTCATCATCATTCCGCAACTCGTCCGCATCGCCCTGCCCGGCATGACCAATCTCTGGGTCATTCTGCTGAAAGACACGTCCTACGTCTCGATCATCGGCCTTGCCGATATCATCCGCCAGACCGGCATCGCCGCCCGCGTCAGCAAGGAAGCCTTCTTCTTTTACAGCATCGCCTGCCTGCTCTATCTCATTCTCGCGCTGCTTTCGTCCATCGGCATCGGTTTCATCGATCGCTGGTCGCGCAAGTCGGAGGTAAGCCGATGAGCCATGTTCAGGAACTCATTCCCGCGCGCCCTGCCCCGGCGGTAGCGGACAAGCCGCTCAATATTTCCCGCATCGTCGGCATCGCCGTCATCACGCTCTGGCTGCTGCTCGCCGCCGGGCTGATCTTCGCCATGATCGAAGGCTGGGACTGGGATAAATTCGGGCGTTACGGGCCGCGTTACATCGATGGTCTCATCACCACCATCACGCTGGTCGGCAGCTCGATCATTCTCGGCGCCATTCTTTCCGTGCCGATCGCCTTCGGCCGCATGTCGGAAAACCGCGTCATCGGCGCACTCGCCTATGCCTATGTCTATGTCTTTCGCAGCACACCGCTTCTGGCGCAGCTTTTCCTGATCTATTACGGCCTCGGCAGCTTCCGCCAGGGGCTGGAGACCGTCGGCCTGTGGTGGTTCTTCCGCGAGGCCTGGTATTGCGGCCTCCTGTCGCTCACTCTCAACACCGCCGCCTATCAGGCCGAAATCCTGCGCGGCGCGATCCGCAGCGTGCCGCGCGGCCAGCACGAGGGGGCCGCCTCGCTCGGCCTGTCGAAACTCATCACCTTCCGCAAGGTCATCCTGCCGCAGGCGCTCATCGTGGCGCTGCGTCCCTATGGCAACGAGATCATCCTGATGATCAAGGGTTCGGCGGTGGTCTCCATCGTCACGGTCTTCGACCTGATGGGGCAGACGCGTTACGCCTTTTCCCGCACCTTCGATTATCAGGCCTATCTCTGGGCGGCGATCTTCTACCTGACGATCGTCGAAACGCTGAGACATGTCTGGGCATGGCTGGAGGCCCGCCTGACGCGCCATCTCAAGCGCTAAGCGGAAAAGTTGGCAGCACTCATCAAGGAAGGCTGCTAACATTTTGAAAAATATAACTATTTTATGACAATCCATGTCCCTGGCAAGCTTGGATTAACCATGTCGTGTTCCCATATTCGATACAGCGGCAATGCTGTGATCGGCAATCATGGAAACGGGAACCGCCGTCATGAACAAGGACATGGAAATGATGCTGAGAGGCTACGGCCTCACCACCGCCCAGATTTTTTATCGCCTGCCGGACCATCCGCTGGTTCTCCAGACCTATGTCTGGCAGGACTATGATCTGGCCCCTGATTTCCCCGAAATGCACGGGTTCCTCAAATTCTGGCAGGAAAAGCTCGACGGGCCTTTGCACTCCGTCCGCTACGTGCACCGGCAGGTGATCTCGGCGCAGGAGTGGCGCGCGCTCAAAGGGGAGTTCATCCTCCACTGAGCCATCGCGCCACATAAACATTGCGCCCGTCCCCGATGCGGCTTACAGCAAACTTCAACTGAAGACGCTGACGGATAAGGCACGATGACGAAGAACCAGAAAATCGACGAAGAGGCGCTTGCCGAGGCCTATAACCGCGCACTCGCGCTTGAAAAATCAGGCGATGTGGATGCGGCCGTGAAGGCCTATGAGGAAGTTCTCGCCATCGATCCGGACGATCACGGCGGCGCGGCCGTTCGCATCGCCGCCATGGGCCGGGGCGAACAGCCATCGAAAGCACCTGATGCCTATGTCGAAACCCTGTTCGACCAGCATGCCGAAGCTTTCGAGGATATTCTTGTCGAGCAGCTCGGTTACGCCGTGCCGATGATGGTGCGCCAGCGGCTGCAGACGCTGAACCTCGGCCCCTTCAAGCGCCTGCTCGATCTCGGCTGCGGCACCGGCCTCACCGGCGAAGCGCTGCGCGATATGGCCGACGATATCACCGGCATTGATATTTCCGAAAACATGGTCGAGATCGCCCATGAGAAGGACCTTTACGAGACGCTCTATGTCGCCGAAGCAGAGGATTTTCTCGAGGATAATGACGACGAGCCCTTCGACATCATCACCGCCACCGACGTGCTGCCCTATCTCGGCGCGCTGGAGCCACTGTTTTTCGGCGCTGCCGAAAACCTCAATGCCGGCGGCCTGCTGATCTTCTCGTCGGAAACTCTGCCCGAAGCGACGCTCGCCGGACGCCCCTATATGGTCGGCCCGCACCAGCGTTTCGCCCATGCGGAAACTTATGTCCGCGAAAGACTGGCCGCGACCGGTTTCGAGGTTCTCGAAGTGACCGACATCAACGTGCGCATGCAGGACGGCAATCCGACGCCCGGTCATCTGGTGATTGCGAAGCTCAAGGGCTGATGCGACATCGGAGGCTTATGCCCCCGACATCTCGGCACCTTTCTTCTCCCCGGCGGGGAGAAGAAACAAGCAGCACGCGCTCGCCCTATATATGGCGAACACGGCTCCTGCCTGAATCAAGCTCTCAGCAACATCCGCCAGCGGGTTGAAGAGACTCAATTTTCCCGCCCTCTCAACTCGCCTTCGGACGCCAGACGATATCCGCCACCTTGAGTTTCTTCGGCACGATCTTCAGATCATAGAATTCGTCTGCAAGTGCCTGCTGATAGGCAATGGCTTCATCCGGAACCAGCGAGACCCGTCCGAGATCGGCTCCCGGCCGTGTCAGCGAGACCTTGGTGACATCCTCGGGAACGCCGGTGATCGACGCCAGCGATTTTGCCGTTGCATCGATATTGGCCTGCGCCTTCGCACCCACATTCGCCAGTTCCTTGAGGATCAGCGGCACGAGATCGGGATTGGTCTCGACGAAATCGCCGTTGGCGAGGAAGTAGCTCCACGGATCGACGATGCCTTCGGCGGTCGAGAGAACCCGTGTTGTCGGCTCTTTTTCCGCCACCGCGAAATAGGGATCCCAGATCGACCAGGCGTCGATGCTGCCGCTGCGGAAGGCGGCGGCCGCATCCGGCGGCGCAAGATCGACTGGGGTAATGTCGTTCAAGGTCAATCCGGCCTTTCGCAGCGCCTTGACCGTGACGTTGTGGGCGCTGGAGCCGCGCTTGAAGGCAACCTTCTTGCCTTTCAGGTCTTCGAGCGCCTTCAGCGGCGAATCCTTCTGCACGAGGATAGCCGATCCGCCGGCCGCCGCCTTGTAGGTGCCGACGTAACGCAGATTGCCGCCGGCGGCCTGCGCGAAAAGCGGCGGCACATCGCCAGTCGGGCCGATATCCAGCGCGCCTGCGCCAAGCGCTTCGAGAAGCGGCGGCCCGGAGGAGAATTCCGACCATTTGACCTCGATGCCGCGATCTTTCAGCAGCGCTTCGAGCGCGCCCTGGCTTTTCGCAAGCGCTATCACGCCATTCTTCTGCCAACCAATCCGCAATGTGGTGGTTGCGGCGCTTGCCCGCCGGATATGCGGCAGAAACGCCGCCCCGGTCGCACCTGCAATCAGTCCCAATGTTCCGCGTCGTGTGAGCATATGGATATCCCTCGCTATTCCATCCTTCGACAGTAAAAGCGTAGATATTCGAGAGATTTTATCAAAATCCCAGTTTGCGCGTAGACAGTGCCGAGAGAATTGAATGTGCGAATTTGCCGTTATGGGCGGAATAAGATTGTCGTGGCCGGGCGGCCGCTATCGGATGGCCCTTCCGGCAGGATCAACCCCTGGCAGGGCAGGAAAGGCAACCCGCCAATAAAAATGCCCTCCCCGGCAGCCGGAAAGGGCATTGATCAAAAACCCAGCCAGCGGCGGATCACTCCTCGCCGGATTTCGGATTATCCAGCAGCATGTAATCGAGCGGCAGTTCGGTCGTATATTTGATCTGCTCCATCGCAAACGCGGAGGACACGTCGCGAATTTCGATCTTGGCGATCATGCGCTTGTAGAAAGCGTCATAGGCGGCAATGTCAGGCACGACGACGCGCAGCAGATAATCGACGTCACCGCTCATGCGGTAAAATTCGACGACTTCCGGAAACTCGGAAACCACCTCGGAGAAACGCTTCAGCCATTCGATGGAATGGGAGGCGGTGCGGATGGAGACGAAAACCGTGACCTTGGTGTTGACCTTGACCGGATCGAGCAGCGCCACGCGCCGGCGGATGACGCCGTCTTCTTCCATCTTCTGGATACGCCGCCAACAGGGCGTCGTGGAAAGGCCGACCTTTTTCGCCAGATCGGCAACGGCCAGCGTGGAATCCTCTTGCAGAATGCGCAAAATCTTACGGTCTAGGCGATCCAATGCGTCTTTCCTCCTGAATTAATTTCCTTTCAATACACTAATTTTCGCAGAAAAACAGAAAATTGTTTCACTAAAGCCGCATTTCCACATGTTGTCGCAGAACCGGTAGCAGTTCCTCCGCGAACCATGGGTTCTTTTTCAGCCAGCCGGTGTTGCGCCAGCTCGGATGCGGCAGGGGGAAAATGGCGGGACCGGAATTGGCATGAAGATAGCTGCGCCAGTTTTGCACCGTTTCAGTCATGGTTTTGCGCCGCTTCCCACCCAGGTGAAAGGCCTGCGCATATTGGCCAATGGCGAGGATCAGCTCCACCTGCGGCATGGCCATTATTACCCGCTCACGCCATTGCGGCGCACATTCGCGCCGGGGCGGCAGGTCGCCGCCCTTGTCGTCATAACCGGGAAAACAGAAGCCCATGGGCACGATGGCGAAACGATCCGGGTCGTAGAAAGTCTGCCGATCGACATCAAGCCACTGGCGCAGCCTGTCACCCGAGGCATCGTTGAAGGGCAACCCCGTTTCGTGCACACGAAGCCCCGGCGCCTGCCCGGCAATCAGGATACGCGCCTTGGTCGACATGACGACCACCGGCCGGGGTTCGTGCGGCAGGCGATCAGCCATTCCGTTGATCGGCATATCGCGACAGAGACGACAGCGGGCGATTTCGCCGCGCAACCCGTCCAGCCCATCATCACGCACCAGCGCTAGCTCAACCATGGTCCCATCCCAGAAGATGGCGGATAATGGTGAGGAAACCCGCCGGCGGCGTTTCCAGATCCGCGGCACGGTGTTCCCGCCGCCATTGCGATGGTTTCTCGAATTCTCCCGCCCAGATGCCGCGCGCCTCCCTGCGCGCCGCCGACTGCTCGCTTGAGAACTGGAAATAACCTGATGCGACCGCAAAACCCGCCGACACCATTTCCGATGAGACATCCCTGCCGTCTGCGGAACAATAGACGAGCAGCCGCCCGTAACGGTCTCTGGAACTGCCGGAACAGGAAAAATCCGCCGGCTGGGCCAGCCGTTGCAGGACACGGCGCGCCTCCTCGCCGCACGGCCAGCTTTCGCTGCCGCGCAGACATGTCTGCGCAAGCTCCGGCGCATCGATACCGAGCAGCCGGAAACGTTCCTCACCCTTTGACAGCGTATCGCCATCGATCACGAAGAAGCGGCCGCTATAGGTTTCGCTGTTGATCTGATCGAGCTTGGCCGCGATCAGAATACCGAGAAAAACCGTGGCGAGAAAAAGCCCGCCATCGCGAAATGCCGAAAAACGCCTGCTTTTGCCTCCATTTCGTCTCATGTAACAACAAACCCTTGTCAGAAATGGCAAACAAATCCTTTAACGGCAGCATCTTCTTAAGATTTTGCGCGTAGTCTGCAAGGGTTCATGTCACCCGCGTTGTAACAATGAGTAAAAGCGTCAGCACGTCCACCGACAAGATCATCGTCGACCGGTCGAAAAAGCATCGCAACAAGGCGGTCTTCGACACGGTGAAGACGACACGTGAACGCCTGCAACAGGGTGCTGGCGGAACCGAAGCCTATGAACGCGAAATGCTGACCATGCACATCGCCGAAACCCTTCAGGGCGCGATGTTCATGCCGCTTTTCATCGTGCTCGCCTCCGTCATCGGTCTTTATATCACCCGCGACATCGGGCTGATCATCTGGTCGCTGATTGCGCTCAGCTTCCACGCCATCGCTCTGGTGCTGGCCAAGAAAGCGGCGAAACAGGAGATCACCGCCGAAAACCTCCAGCACTGGAAAAATCTGTTCCTCGGCATGCAGATCCTCATCGGCTGCGCATGGGCCATGTTCGCACTGGCCGAACCGGTGCGCAACGACCCGACGCTTGTTCTCTTCTTCAAGGGCGCAACGCTGCTGATCGCGCTTTCGCTGACCGCCATGGCCAATTTCATGCTGCGGCGGGCGACTTTCATGACATTCCTGCCGGTTATGGCGGCGCTGTGCGTCACCTCGGCCATCTCTCGTGATCCATTCGATGTCGGCCTTGCATTGATGTTCGGCATGGCGATCCTCTTTTGTCATCGCATCACCAGCCGGCTCTACCAGACCAGCGTCAAGCTCCTGTCGTCCCAGACGGAAAAGGACGACCTTATCGCCGAGCTCGAAGTCGCCAACTCGGTTTCGGATGAGGCGCGACGCCGCGCCGAAGAGGCCAATCTGGCCAAATCACGTTTTCTCGCTTCCATGTCGCATGAGCTGCGCACCCCGCTCAACGCCATTCTCGGCTTCTCCGAGGTCATGGCGTCAGAAGTGCTCGGCCCGCTCAACAACCCGCTCTACAAGGAATATTCCGGCGATATCCACCGCTCCGGCCAGCACCTGCTCGATCTCATCAACGAAATCCTCGACCTCTCGCGCATCGAGGCCGGCCGCTATGACCTCAACGAAGAAGCGATCTCGATGCTGGAAATCGCCGAGGATTGCATCGGCATGATCCAGCTTCGCGCCCGCGCCAAGAATATCAGGATTTCCCAGCAGTTCGAAAACAGCCTGCCGCAGGTCTGGGCCGATGAAAAATCCATTCGCCAGGTCATCCTCAACCTGCTTTCCAACGCCGTGAAATTCACGCCGCAGGGCGGCGAAATCCTCGTGAAAGCCGGCTGGACCGCGGGCGGCGGCCAATATGTGTCGATCAGGGATAATGGCCCCGGCATACCCGAAGATGAAATTCCCGTGGTGCTGTCGGCCTTCGGTCAGGGCTCGATCGCGATCAAGAGCGCCGAACAGGGAACCGGTCTTGGCCTGCCCATCGTTCAGGCCATTCTCGCCAAGCATGACGGCCAGTTCATCCTGAAATCGAAACTGCGCGAGGGCACCGAAGGCATCGCCATCCTGCCGGCAAAACGCGTGCTGCAGAGCCTGCCGGCCGTGGAGGAAACCCACGCCATCCAGCCGCGCCGGCGGTCCTTCGCCTGAAAACCCTGAGCATTAGCCAAAAAAGCGGAGGCGCTCCGCTTAGAGGAACAGCGTCGTCACCAGCGAATACAGCACGAAAAATCCGTTCGCCATCAACAGGCAGAAGACGGCAAAGGAACCGAGGTCCTTGGCATGCCGCCCGACCGAGGAGATTTCCGGCGAAATGCGATCCACCAACTCTTCGATGGCGGTATTCAGCGCCTCCACCGAGAAAAGAAGCAGCATCAGCACCGTAAAGACGAGAAGATGCGCAAACGGCGCGCCCACGACCAGAAGCAGGGCGAGCCCGACGCCGAAGGCAAGAACCTCATGCCGGAACGCTGCTTCCTGCCACAGCCGGCCAAGCCCCTGCACGGAATAGCGGGCGGCGGCCAAAAGATGCCGCCAGCCTTTTTCCTTGCGAAAGACGGGTTCCGGTTGCTTCTTTTGCGGCGTCACGTCCATCTTCAGCCTCAATGATCGGTGCGGGAACTGATGCGGGTGTCCACACCCGCCGCTTCGAACGTCGCCATGCCGGAATGGCAGGCGGCAGCGGCCTTGACGATGCCGGCGGCAAGTGCTGCCCCCGTCCCTTCGCCAAGCCGCATGCCAAGCGCCAGCAGCGGCGTCTTGCCGAGCTTTTCAATGGCGGCCAGATGACCGGGCTCGGCCGAGACATGGCCGATCAGGCAATGATCGAGCGCCGAAGGATTGGCGGCCTTGAGAAGAGCGGCAGCGGCCGTCGCCACATAACCGTCAATCAGCACGGGAATACGCTGCACGCGGGCGGCGAGGATGGCGCCGGCAATCGCCGCGATCTCGCGTCCGCCAAGACGGCGCATGATTTCCAGCGGATCGGACAGGTGGTCCTTGTGGAATTCCACGGCAGCTTTCACCGCCGCGATCTTGCGGGCCATGACCTCACCTTCCGAGCCGGTGCCCGGACCGGTCCACTCTTCTGCCGTGCCGCCATAAAGCGCGAGATTGATCGCCGCCGCAATGGTGGTGTTGCCGATGCCCATTTCGCCGACGCAGAGAAGATCGGTGCCGCCGGCAATCGCCTCCATACCGAAGGCCATGGTCGCGGCGCAGTCGCGCTCCGAGAGCGCAGGTTCGCAGGTAATGTCGCCGGTCGGGTAATCGAGCGCCAGATCGAAGATTTTCAGGCCAAGATCATTGGCGACACAGATCTGGTTGATCGCCGCACCGCCTGCCGCGAAATTTTCCACCATCTGCTGGGTCACGGATGTCGGATAAGGCGTAACGCCGTGCCGGGTAACACCGTGATTGCCGGCGAAGATCGCCACCAGCGGACGGGTGACGGCCGGAGAACGGCCGGACCAGGCAGCCAGCCACATGGCGATTTCTTCGAGACGTCCGAGCGAACCGGCAGGCTTGGTCAGCTGCGCATTGCGCTCCTTGGCCGCCACAAGCGCGTGCGTGTCCGGGCCGGGAAGCTCGCGCAGCAGCGCGCGGAAATCGTCGAAGGGCAATCCGCTCATGCTCATGATATCTGTCTTTCTCGTCGTCGGGTTGGCTGTCGCATCGGCTCATGCGTCCGGAACTTGTGTTTTCCGGCAAATCGGTCTTTGTTGCGCCTCTCATAATCGCGGATGCGCCGCGGAACAACCGGAAATGCAGCAACTGCAACGGAGAGAGCATGAAGGCCGGGGATTTTATAACAGATGTCATGCATTCCCTCGCCTTTCTGAGCCGCCTGCCCGTTCCCTCGCGTTTTTTTGATGATGCCGACAGTGTGTCGATGCGCCGCACTGCCCGCGCCTTTCCCGCCGCCGGTCTGCTGATCGCCCTGCCCGCCGCTTTCCTCGTTGTGGTTTTTGCGGCCTTCGACGCCTCTCCCCAGCTCACCGGCTGGCTTGTCATCGGCTTGACGGCGCTCGTGACAGGGGCGCTGCACGAAGACGGCCTGGCCGACATGGCCGACGGTTTCGGCAGCGGCAAGGACAAGGCGCGAATGCTTGAGATCATGAAGGACAGCCGCATCGGCAGCTATGGCGCCATCGCCATGATCCTGTCCTTTGCGCTTCGCGCCACCGCGCTCGCCTCGCTCATTGAGACGCTGCCGGCAAAAACCGCCGCCGCCGCCCTGATCGCTGTGCTTGTCATGAGCCGCGCCCTGATGGTTTGGCACTGGCAGTCCCTGCCCGCCGCCAAAACCTCCGGCATCGCCGCCAGCGCCGGTCAGCCGGGCACAAGCGAGCGCAACATCGCGCTTGTGATCGGGTTGCTGCTTTTCATACTATTTACGCTGCACGCCCTGCCGCTCCTGTCGATTGCCCTTGTGCTGGCGGCAGCCTTTCTGGCGGCCATGCTTTTCGGCAGGCTCTGCGACAGGAAGATCGGCGGCCATACCGGCGACACCATCGGCGCCTGCCAGCAGATCACGGAGATCGTGATTCTTGTCGCCCTTGCCCTTGCAGCATGACGGCCTGATATAAATCATCATGGAAACACCCTGCATCCACATCTGTCGCCTCGATGAAACCAGCAGCCTCTGCATCGGCTGTGGGCGAATGCTGGATGAAATTGGCGGCTGGGCAGGGTATAGCGACGAGAAGCGCCGCGAGATCATGCGGTTGCTGCCGCAAAGACTGGCAAACCTGCCCAAGACCGCCAAGGAGACGCATACCGCATGAACAGGCTGACCATCGTTCTCCTTCTGCTGGCCGTCGGCCTTGGCCTGCTGCTCATCAATCATGACGGTGGGCGAACGCTCGGCATCGATAATGATCAATTCGCCCATGTTCTCTATCTTCTGCCCATTGCCGCTCTCCTGTCCGCCGGCATATTGGCCGGAAGCCGCGGCAGTTTCGGCACCGTCATCCGCCAGCTCGCCGTCTGGCTGGTCATCATTCTCGGCCTCGTCTCGCTTTATCTCTATCGCTACGATCTGCAATCCTTCGGCGATCGACTGCTGGGCGGCCTGATACCCGGCCGCGCCGTGGTGGTCACCACATCGGGCGGCGAGCAGGAAATCGTGCTGCATAAATCGATGAGCGGCCATTTCGAGGCGAATGTCGGTCTCGAAGGCAAGACGATCCACATGCTGGTCGATACCGGCGCAAGCTCGGTGGTGCTCGCCAATGCAGATGCCGCCGCAATCGGCATCGACACCACAAACCTCCGCTATACCGTACCGGTCATGACTGCGAATGGCCGCACGGCGGCAGCTCCCGTCACCCTGTCGGAAATCAGCATTGGCCCGATCGTGCGGCGCAACATCCCGGCCCTCGTCGCCCAGGATGGCCAATTGGGCCAGAGCCTGCTCGGCATGAGCTTCCTGTCGACGCTCGGTTCGCTGCAGATGCAGACCGATGAACTGCGGCTGCGCGACCGGTAACCCCCTGCCCTTTGCGGTTCATTCTGCGGTTTTCCCGAGCCATTGGCCCCGGAAAGGAAATACCCCAATGCGACCGCAACGGGGATATTCTTTTCGCGCATAGGGGCAATGGGCGGGCCATTGCCCCTTGATTACTTCCCATTTGATAATTTATGTTGGCCTTGTTCTCAGGGCGGGGTGCAATTCCCCACCGGCGGTATCGGGATTTTTCCCGGAGCCCGCGAGCGCTTCCGGTCTCCAAAGCCGGAAGGTCAGCAGATCCGGTGAGAGGCCGGAGCCGACGGTATAGTCCGGATGGAAGAGGACAAGGCATAGGACGCTGGCGCGTGAGCTGGCTTCGCATTGCATTGTTCGCCCAAGGGATATTTGGCGCTTCTCGAAGCGCGAAAATGCCGCAAAACGGCATAACCCTTGAAAGGCTTGAAAGAAAATGACCATTGCTAGAATTGAAGACGCCATCGAAGCCATTTCCCGTGGCGAGATGGTGATTGTCGTTGACGACGAAGACCGCGAAAACGAAGGCGATGTCATCGCCGCCTCCGACAGCATTACCCCGCAGCAGATCGCCTTCATGATGAACCATGCGCGCGGGCTGATTTGCGTCGCCATGCCGGGCGAGCGACTGGATGCCCTCGACATTCCCTTGATGGTGTCGCGCAATACCGAATCCCTCAAGACAGCGTTCACCGTCTCGGTGGACTATATTCCGGGCACCACGACAGGCATTTCCGCCGCCGACCGGGCAAAGACCGTACGCGCGCTGGTATCGGAGGATTCACGCCCCGAAGACTTCGCCCGCCCCGGCCATATCTTCCCGCTGCGCGCCAACCCGCAAGGCGTTCTCGGCCGCACCGGCCATACCGAAGCGGCCGTCGATCTTTGCCGTCTTGCGGGCAAATTCCCCTGCGGCACCATCTGCGAAGTCGCCAATGACGACGGCACCATGGCCCGCCTGCCCCAGCTCGAAGTCTTTGCCGAACGCCACGGCCTGCTCGTCGTGACGATCAAGGATCTCGTTTCTTACCTCAAGGGCGAGGTTGTCGAGGACGTAGTGCAGAAGCAGGTCGCCTGATCTGCGCTTCTTTGTTGTGAATACGAAAACGCCCGGTGCAAACCGGGCGTTAAATTTTAAAAAACGATCACGGGCTTTGGTCCGCCTGTGCGCTGTAGAAACAGGTCGTGCTAAGCTTCCGGCCGGAGGGGAGTTGCCGACTGCTTATTGGAGGCTTTCGACCCCGTTAAAAAACGTGGCACATGGGCTGTTGCGAACTTGAGAGTGGTGACGCGGCTTCGACGGCGATCCCGGTTAGGAAAATGACGAACTTGCACAGGCCAGCCCCTCCTGAACCGAAGGAGGAGAAGCCATGCCCAAGACAAAATCATCCGCGCCGCAGAACCTCACCCGTATGAACCCCGGCGCAGCTGCTATCGACATCGGGTCCACGATGCACATGGCGGCCGTCAATCCGAACAGCGACGATATGCCAATCCGAGCCTTTGGCACCTTCACCCATGACCTGCATGATCTCGCCGCCTGGTTCAGATCCTGTGGCGTCACAAGCGTGGCGATGGAATCGACCGGCGTCTACTGGATACCGGCATTCGAGATCCTGGAGCAGCACGGCTTTGAGGTGATCCTGGTCAATGCACGCTACGCGAAGAACGTCCCGGGGCGGAAGACCGACGTCAATGATGCGGCATGGCTGCGCCAGCTGCATTCTTATGGCCTGCTGCGCGGAAGCTTTCGGCCGAATGCCCAGATCGCAACGCTGCGTGCCTATCTGCGTCAGCGAGAACGGCTGGTCGAGTATGCGGCCGCCCATATCCAGCATATGCAGAAGGCCTTGATGGAGATGAACCTGCAGCTCCATCATGTCGTCTCCGACATCACCGGCGTAACAGGCATGAAGATCATACGGGCGATTGTCGCCGGCGAGCGCGATCCCGACGTCCTGGCATCATTGCGCGATGTTCGCTGCCACTCCTCTGTCGACACGATCAGAGCATCGCTGATCGGTAACGATCGTGATGAGCATGTTTTTGCGCTTTCCCAATCGCTGCAGCTTTACGACTTCTATCAGCTAAAGATGATTGAATGCGACCGCAAGCTGGAGGCATCGATTGCTTCCATGACCGCCGAGCCTGAAGCCCCGCTTGCGCCGCTGCCAAAAATCCGGACGAAGACCAAGCAGACGAATGCGCCGTCCTTCGATGTCCGAGCCGCACTATACGGCCTTACGGGAGCAGATTTGACCCAGATTCACGGCCTCGGCTCTTCGCTCGCACTCAAGCTCATCGGCGAGTGCGGAACGGATTTGCGGGCATGGCCAACCGCCAAGCACTTTACATCATGGCTCTGCCTCGCCCCGGGCAACAAGATCTCGGGAGGCAAAGTTCTATCATCGCGAACACGTCGGTCGTCCAGTCGAGCGGCGGCACTGTTGCGATTGGCCGCAACCACGATCGGGCGAAGTGACACTGCCCTCGGTGCGTTTTACCGCCGGTTGGCCGGGCGTATCGGAAAGCAGAAAGCGGTGACAGCGACGGCACGCAAGATTGCAGTCCTGTTCTATAATGCACTGCGGTTTCGAGTGATATACCGCGATCCAGGCGCTGCGGCCTATGACGAGCGACACCGAGGCCGCGTCATTGCCAACCTCCAGCGCCGCGCCCGGTCTCTGGGCTATCAACTCGAACCCATGATTGCTGCAGAATGTGTTTCTTAGGAAAGCTTTTCCGATCAGTTCCGCAACCGATACCCCGTCTTGAACATCCAGCTGACAACACCGAGGCAGAGCGCCAGAAACAGCGTGATCATCGCCAGACTGATGATCGGATTGACGTCGGCGATCTCATAGAAGCTCCAGCGGAAACCGCTGATGAGATAAAGCACCGGATTGAAGTGGCTGACCGTCTGCCAGAAGGGCGGCAGCATGTCGATGGAATAGAAGCTGCCGCCAAGGAAGGTCAAAGGCGGCACCACCAGCATGGGGATGAGGTTCAGCTGCTCGAAATTCGTCGCCCATATGCCGATGATGAAGCCGAACAGGCTGAAACTGACAGCCGTCAGCACGAAGAACAGCACCATCATGAACGGATGAGCGATGGTGATATCCACGAAGAAGGTGGCTGTTATCAGGATGATCGTCCCGATCATCAGGCCCTTGGTCGCCGCCGCCCCGACATAGCCGGCGACAATTTCCGTCATCGATACGGGCGCGGACAATATCTCATAGACCGTGCCGGTGAATTTCGGAAAATAAATGCCGAAGGAGCCGTTGCCGATACATTGCGTCAGCAGCGTCAGCATGATGAGGCCGGGCGTTATGAACGCGCCGTAGGAAACCCCGCCAACCTCCTGAATCCGCGAACCGATCGCGGTTCCGAAGACGATGAAATAAAGCGAGGTGGAGATGACTGGCGAGACCACGCTCTGCAGCAGGGTGCGCCGCGTGCGTGCCATTTCGAACAGATAGATGGCCTTGATGGCTTCGAAATTCATTTCTGGCCTCCCACCAGCGAAACGAAGATATCCTCAAGCGAGCTCTGTCGCGTTGAAATATCCTTGAAATGGATGTTGGCGGCGGAAAGGGCGCTCAGAACATCGGCAATACGGCCCTGCTCGCCATTATCCTCGATTTCATAGGTGACAGTGCAACCGTCTTCGGAAAGCGTCAGACCAAAGGACGCGAGGCTTTCGGGCAATTGCTCCACCGGCTGGGCGAGTTCTAGGAAAAGCTGCTTGCGGCCGAGTTTCTTCATCAGCGCCGTCTTTTCTTCCACCAGCAGCAATTCGCCGCCATTGATGACGCCCACGCGGTCGGCGATTTCTTCCGCCTCCTCGATGTAATGCGTGGTGAGGATGATGGTGACGCCCTTGGCCCGCAGCTCGGACACGACGTTCCACATGTCACGGCGGAGCGCCACATCAACGCCGGCGGTCGGCTCGTCGAGGAACAGAACCTTCGGCTCATGCGCCAGCGCCTTGGCGATCAGCACACGCCGCTTCATGCCGCCGGAAAGCTCGCGCAGCATATTGTCCTTCTTGTTCCAGAGCGACAGGGATTTCAGGATGCGCTCGATCAGTTCCGGGTTCTTCTTCTGCCCGTGCAGGCCGCGCGAGAAGCTGACGGTGTTCCACACCGTCTCGAACTGGTCGGTCGTCAATTCCTGCGGCACAAGTCCGATCAGGGCGCGGGTCTGGCGAAAATCCTTCACCACATCATGCCCGCCGACAAGCACCGAACCTTCACCCGGATTGACGAGGCCGCAGACAATCGAGATCAGCGTCGTCTTGCCGGCGCCGTTCGGGCCGAGAAGGGCAAGGATTTCCCCCTCCCTGATATCGAGGCTGACACCTTTGAGCGCCTGAAAGCCGTTTGCGTAGGATTTTGTCAGATTCCGTATCGAAACAATGGCATTCATGGCGAATTCTTTCGAAAAACCGAGTAAGATGAACGCCATATAGACCGCAGAGGTTGCAAATGCCACCCCAGCGGACCGAACACTGCGTTCGGCAGAGACGGAAAATCAGCCGTAGACGCTATAGAAAAACTGCGCTGCGACGAAGACCAGAAACACCCCGAAGGCCCGCTCCAGCTGCTTCTTGCTGAGCGCATGGGCGAGCCGAGCGCCATAGGGCGCAACGACAAGCGTGATGGGGATCAGCAGCACCACGGCGATCCAGTTGATGAAGCCGGTGGAAAACGGCGGCAGGCCCGCATCGCCCCAGCCGGCCCAGATGTAACCCAGAAGCCCCGGCAGAGAAATCAACACGCCGACACCGGAAGAGGTGGCCACCGCCTGATGGATCGTGCGTCCATAGAGCGTCATGAAGGTGTTGTTCATCACCCCGCCGCCCACGCCCATCAGGCCGGAAAAGAGCCCGATGCCGGTGCCAACAAGAAAGCGGCCCGGGTTTTGCGGCAGGTCGGAACCGAGATGCCAGCTCGCCCGGTTGAAGATCATCCGGAAGGCGAGCGCGAGCGCGATGAAAGCGAAGATCAGCCGCAGTGCAACGCTGGAGGCATAGGCGGCAACCACGGATGCGAGGATGGTGCCGAGCGGTACGGCAACGATCCAGCCCTTCAGCAGATCGATATCAACAGCGCCTTTCTGACGATGCGTGAGAAACGAACGGATGGAGGTGGGCACGATGATGGCAAGCGACGTGCCGAGCGAGAGATGCATGCGCACCGCCTCCGGCACATCCAGAAGCCCGAAGACCTGGTAGAAGACGGGCACCAGCACCGCGCCGCCGCCGATGCCGAACAGGCCGGCCAGAAGACCGGCGACCACACCCGCTACCGCAAGCGCCGCCGCAAAGACCATCAGCTCTGAAACAGGGGGCATAAAGGCAGGCTCCCGAAGGCCGTTGTCACAAACATGTGACCCTCATAGCGTATCAGAAGAGCGCGGCAAGCCATGTTGGCCGCAGGTCAGTACGGCGCGATGTCTTTTGCCGCATATCCGCGCCGGATGGACCACTCCATGGGATCGTTTTCCCATTGCATGCCCTTGCAAAGACGCCGATATCCCCCCGATAAGGCTGTCTTCTTCAACCGGCCTTCGGGCCGGTCTTTTTTTGTGGGAATGTGACAGAAGAGTTGGAATTCCGGAAAGTGAATCCACACTTCCGTCATTCCGACATTGAGCCGGAATCCGGCCAACGCGCGTCGGCGCGGCGGCAAGGCTCCTTTCAGCTCAAGGACTTCAGCTGGCTGAATTCCGGCTCAAGGCCGGAATGGCGGAAGTTGCAAACATGACGCATTATAGCGAGCGTCTAAAAGCGGCCCGACTATCGCCCCGCCCAATCACGCCTTTCGCGTCTCCTAGTCACAATGCCTGTAACCTGACTTGCGCGTGCGCAGGTCGAAGTGAAAATGGTTCCAGTGGTTGGGATCGCTGCCCGGTCCGAGAACGGTCGAGAAATATTTGCAGCTGTCGGACCTCACCGCCTTCAGCAGCGCTTTTTCGCGGAAGGCGAAGAAGCTCTTGCTGCGCACGTCGATTTCCTTGCCGTTCTTCAGCGTGATGGTGCCGATGTCGATGGCGTTGCCGCGCGCATGTTCCGACCAGGGATTGCTGGAACGCGAATTCATCTTGCGGCAGGAATAACCGCCCATCGGCGTGATGCGACCAACGCCGGAGAGATAACGGAAGCGCGAGGATGGCACGAGTTCGAACTTCACCCATTTGGCAAAGGCAAGCGTGACCTGGCAATTGAGCTTCACGGCCGGGCGGATGGCGACGCCGCTGGCGAGACCGCTGAGTTCGATCGGATAATCGATACCGCAGGTCGGACCATCGGCAATGCGCGCAACGTCCCGGAAAGCAACGCCGAGGCGGCGCAGTTCGGAGCGGCAGGCAACTTCGGAAGATGGCATGACGCCTGGTGGCATCGAGCGGTTGCTTTGCGGCCCACCGCCCGCCATCGGATTATCAGGCATGAGCATGGCGACTTCCTCCACCGGCTGGCGGCGCGAGGAGGAGCCGAGCGGCGGCGGCGGGATGAGCCGCGACTGGCTGGCCCGTTGCGGCTGGCGGGCCGGAGGCACGGCCATGGGATTATCCGTGCCGATGCCATCCACCACCGGCTGCGCGGAAGCACCCTCGGCAATCTCCGCATCCTGTTCTTCGGCAAGTCCGCGGACCGGCTCCACACCCAGCATGGAATCCATGTTCACGCCGCCTTCGCCTTCAGCGATCTGGTTGCCGGTCATCTGCTGCGCGGGCATGGTCTGGCTCTGCATGGTCTGCGCCGGCACAGTGGTATGGCCGCTGGCCGCCATGCGCGCCTGATGCTGGGAATCGAGTGTCGAATAACCCTGCCCGCCCTGCGGCGATTGCAGCAGGGGATCCTGCGAGGCGTAAGGTTCCGGCATCGGCTGAGAAATGGCCGCGGGATAGTCACCGCCCTGCCCGACCCGCTCCGCCTGATACACGGCACCCGCCGGCGCGCTGTAACCCTGCTGCCGCGAGGAGCGGATAGCGCTGACGCGCGTGGTGCCGTCCACTTCCGCCGGTGGCACGAGGCCCTCCGCCGAACACGACACCATGACCGTGGAAATCATCAGCAACGTCACAAGACGACGCGGAAGGGAAACATACGCCATACGAGAACCTGTACCTTCAGCGGCCGCTATTCGCGGCAATACAGGATAAATTTTAAAGAAATGAGGTAAACGAAACCTTATTGGTTACGGGAAATAACGAACCTGGTTGTTGCATGACGCTGCAAATGAAGAAGGCACGACCGAAATCGCGTCGAAGGTCACGACATAAACGCTGAAACCTCTCCTCCGACATCCTCGGGCTTGACCCGAGGATCAAGAGCCGCACGAGGAATGAATCCTCGGGTCAAGCCCGAGAATGACGTCGAGTGCTGGAAAAGCTTCTCATTCATCTAAGGGCGCAGCCATGGCCGCGCCCTCCACTTTACCCAAACGCATATGTCACGCGGCCCGTGAAACCTCGCGCGCAACCCCATTTCCAAGTTCGAAACGCGACAGCAGCGAGCGCAGCTGGCGGCTTTCCTCGGCGAGCGTCTGGCTGGCCGCCGTCGTTTCTTCCACCATGGCGGCGTTCTGCTGGGTCATCTGGTCCATGTGGTTGACGGAGGTGTTGATCTCCTGCAGGCCGGTCGCCTGTTCGCGCGCGGCCGTGGCGATGGAGTTGACATGGCCATCGACACGGTTGACCAGCGCCACGATCTCCTCCAGCGCATCACCTGTCGAGCGCACGAGTGCGACGCCGCCGCCGACCTCCTCCGCCGAACGGTTGATGAGGGTCTTGATCTCCTTGGCTGCATTGGCAGAACGTTGCGCCAGTTCGCGAACTTCCTGCGCCACCACGGCAAAACCACGCCCGGCCTCGCCCGCACGCGCCGCTTCCACACCGGCATTCAGCGCCAGAAGATTGGTCTGGAAAGCGATCTCGTCGATAACAGAGATGATCTGCCCGATGCGCTTGGAAGAGTCCTCGATGCGGCCCATGGCGTCGACGGCATTACGCACGATCTCGCCCGAGCGGCCGGCGCTGGTTTTCGTGTCCTGCACCATCTGCCGGGCCTCGTTGGCCCGCTCGGAAGCGGTGCGCACCGTGGCGGTGATTTCGTCGAGAGCGGCTGCCGTCTCCTCCAGCGCCGCCGCCTGCTGTTCGGTCCGGCGGGAAAGATTGCCGGTCGCGCCGCTGATATCAGAGGCACTGTCATTGACGACATGGCCGGTCCTGGCAATGGCCTCGATCGCACCGTGCAATGCGCCGACGGCACGGTTGAAGTCCATGCGCAGCTTTTCATAGTCCGTGCCGATATCGGTAAGCGAAACGGTCAGATCGCCATTGGCAAGCGCTTCGAGCGCATTGCCCAGTTGCTCCATGGCATGGGCCTGCCGCTCGGATGCGGAACGAAGCACCATCTCGTTGCCGTGCCGCGCTTCTTCCAGCGCCCGTTGCTGGTCGGCCTCGCGGGCCTGCAGCGCGCTGCGCTCATTGACGCTGTCGCGCAGTACCAGCAGCGTCTTGGCAATCGCGCCGATTTCATTGCGACGGTCAGCGAACTGGATATCCGCCGCGCCGTCACCATCGGCGATGCGCCGCATGCTCTGGCGGATGAGATCGATCGGCCGGGTCACGCTGCGCACGACGGCTGCGGCCACGCCGACAACCAGAAGGCCGGCCACGACACAAAGACCGCCATTAAAATAGACGTCGCGCCAGAACACCGCTTCAAGATCGTCAACATAAACACCGGTGCCGACAATCCATCCCCAGGGGGCGAAACCGGCGACATGGGAGAATTTCTCGACCGGCTCCGGCGCACCGGGCTTCGGCCAGTAATAATCGACAAAGCCCTTGCCGCCTGCCTTGACCGTATTCACGAACTCGACGAACAGCGCCTTGCCGTTCGGGTCCTTGTTGGCGGTAAGGTCGGTGCCGTTCATCTCGGGCTTGATCGGATGCATCACCATTTTCGGATGCATGTCGTTGATCCAGAAATAGCCGCTGCCATTGCCGTAGCGCATTGCCGCAATGGTCGTCTTGGCCTGCTGTTGCGCCGCCTCCCGCGTCAGGCTTCCGCCCTGCTCCAGCCGGTAATATTGATCGAGAATGGCAACAGCGGTTTCGTTCATTGCCGCAAGCCCGGCTTTCCGTTCGCGCTCCATTTCGTGGTAGCTTTCAAACAGGCTGAATGTGAGAGCCGCGGCCAGTATTGCCAGAAACAATGCGACGAGCGCATACAAGCGCATAGATATTGTTACGTTTTTCATGTTCCCCCTCAACGTCGCTGATGCACTTCGACCAGCCGATGTTAAAGGCAAAAAATTTATTATTATTAAATACACATATTATACGTTGGTATTATTCTTATATGCTCACATTAATTCGCACCGCCATTCCAAACCGGTACAAAAAGCGTGAATTTTCAAACCGGCCGGCGGCATTTAAAGACAGCGTTAACCCTGCCGCCCCTATCCTCCTTGACCGAAATTACACTGCAGGGAGGCGCGCGATGGCACGGCCCAATTTTCGCTATACGCATTATGACCTGAAGGAACTTCGGGCCGGCACGGTCATTGAAGTATCCCTGTCGGCCGTCAACAATGTCCGGCTGATGACGGGGGCGAATTTCCAGCGTTTTACCGAATTGCTCGACTTCAAATATCTCGGCGGCGTCGCGAAAAAATCGCCGATCCGCCTCGCCATTCCAGAGACGTTACACTGGCATCTGGTCATCGACGCCGAAGGCCATAGCGGCCTCGCCGAATCCTCGGTCAAGATGCTGCCCGCGCAGCCGCAGGCAGCACCACATCGCAAGGCATCCTGATCTTATTTAAAAACAGTGAGTTACCGCGGTTTTGCGACTCTTTTTGCCAACGGCCTGAATCTTTTTCTTAAGATCGACCGCAATACGGTTTCGGCTCAAACCGCACAAAAAACCTAACGCGATCCCCGCTCGCGGCGCAGCTTCGCCCACCAGTCCAGACGCTTGCGGATTTCCCTTTCGAAACCCCGGTCCGGCGGATCGTAAAAGGTCGTGCGCCCCATTTTCTCCGGGAAATAGTCCTGCCCGGAAAAGGCATCCGGCTCGTCATGGTCGTAGCGATAGCCATCGCCGTAACCTTCGCCCTTCATGAGCTTGGTCGGCGCGTTCAGAATATGTTTCGGCGGCACCAGCGAGCCGTTTTCCTTGGCCGCCCGCATCGCCGACTTGAAGGCGTTATAGACGGCGTTCGATTTCGGCGCGGTGGCGAGATAGACGCAGGCCTGAGCCAATGCGAGCTCGCCTTCCGGTGAGCCCAGATAATCATAGGCGTCCTTGGCGGCATTGCAGACGACGAGCGCCTGCGGATCGGCAAGGCCGATATCCTCAACCGCCATGCGCACCAGCCGCCGCCCGAGATAGAGCGGGTCTTCGCCGGCATCGAACATGCGGGCGAGATAATAAAGCGCCGCATCCGGGTCCGAACCGCGCACGGACTTATGCAGTGCGGAAATGAGATTATAATGGCCGTCCTGGCTCTTGTCGTAAACCGGGGCGCGGCGCTGCACGATGCGGGTCAGCCCCTCGGTATCGAAGGTCTCATCCTTGCGCGCCGCACGCCAGACCTCTTCGGCAAGCGTCAGCACGGCGCGGCCATCGCCGTCGGCCATGCGGATGAGGCTTGCGCGCGCCTCCTCGGTGAGCGGCAGGGGCTTGCCCTCCGCCTCCTCGGCGCGTTTCAATAATTCGCTCAGGCTCTCCTCGTCATGCGAGCCGAACGTCAACACGCGCGCCCGTGACAACAGAGCGGCATTCAGCTCAAAGGACGGGTTTTCGGTGGTGGCGCCCACCAGAATGATGGTGCCGTCTTCCATCACCGGCAGGAAACTGTCCTGCTGGGCGCGGTTGAAACGATGGATTTCGTCAACGAAAAGTAGCGTCTGCCGGCCATTCATCCGACGTGTGCGCGCTGCCTCGAAAACCTTCTTGAGATCGGCGACACCGGAAAAGATCGCCGAAATCTGCTCAAAGGCCAACCCCGCCTCGCCGGAAAGCAGCCGCGCAACGGTGGTCTTGCCGGTGCCGGGCGGGCCCCAGAAGATCATCGATCCCAACGACCCGCTATCGATCATGCGGCGCAGAACGCCCTCCTCGCCCGTCAGATGCGGCTGCCCGCTCACCTCCGCCAGCGTCTTCGGACGCAGGCGATCGGCAAGAGGCCGCCGGTTGGCGACCTCCACGGGCACTTGCGGGGCGAAGAGATCGTCGCTCATCGCAGGAACTGCCGAATGCGTTGCCCGTCACGCAGGATTTCCACGCGCCAGAAGCCGGGATTGTCATCCAGCGCCTTTTCGACCGCAGCGGTGGAGGCGATGTCTGCACCGTTCAGCGACAGGATCACATCCTTCGGCTGGAAACCGACACGATAGGCCGGCGAACCGCGCTTCACATCGGTGATCACAACACCCGTCACCTGCGACGGCATCCGCAATTCATCGGCAAGCTTCGGCGAGAGATTGGCGACTGTCGCGCCGGCAAAGGGATTGCGGCCCTCGATCAGGCGCTCATCACGCGGCGCGGTTTCCGGCGCAGTATCGAGCGCAATCGTAACTTTCTTCTCTTTGCCCTTTTCCACCACCGTTAGTTCGGCGGATTTGCCGATACCGGCGGTGGTCACGCGATATCCCAGCGCATCCGGATGCTCCACCTCGAAGCCATTGACGGCGGTAACGACCTCGCCGGGCTCGATGCCCGCCTTTTCGGCCGGTCCACCCTTGACGACGCTGACGACAAGCGCGCCGCGGGCCCGGTGCAGGCCAAGCGCTTCAGCAACGTCTGATGTCACGGGATCGAAGGTGGCGCCGATATAGGGACGCTCGAAGCTCGCGTCACCGCGTTCAGCAGCAGCGACGAAAACCCGGACGAGATTGGCGGGAATGGCGAAACCGATACCGTTCGATCCGCCGCCCTTGGAGAAGATGGCCGTATTGATGCCGATCAGCTCACCCGCCATGTTCATCAGCGCGCCGCCGGAATTGCCGGGGTTGATGGAGGCGTCGGTCTGGATGAAGAAGCCGAAATCACCCTGCGTTACCTGGTTGCGGGCGAGACCCGAGACGATGCCGCTGGTCACCGTCTGGCCGACGCCGAAGGGGTTGCCAATGGCAAGCACCAGATCACCAACTTCAATCGCGTCGGAATTACCGAGCGACAGCACCGGGAACTGTTCTTTCGCATCGATCTGCAGAATGGCAAGATCGACCCGGTCATCTTTCAGCAGCACCTTGGAGGAGAACTCACGCCCATCCGCCAGCGCCACCTTGATGTCGTCAGCACCGTCGATGACGTGATTGTTGGTCACCACGAGGCCGCCGGCGGTCACGATCACGCCGGAGCCAAGCGACGACTGTTTTTCCGTGCGGTTCGGCATCTGCTGGCCGAAGAACTGCTCGAAGAAAGGATCGCCGGCAAAGGGCGACAGACGCCGCTGCACGACGCGCTCGGCATAGACATTCACGACAGCGCCTGCGGTGCGCTTGACCAGCGGCGCAAAGGAAAGCTGCATTTCCGTGTGGCTTGAGGGCACGGTCCTGTTGTCCTGTGCGCCAGCGCCCACGGGCAGGAGAATGAGCGCGGCGAGAAAGCCGGTGGACAGATACTTCAACACGCTTCGCATGTGATTCCTCATCGTCATCAATATGATGGAGTTATAACGCCAAAGCCTGTAAAGCAAAGAGCGGCAAGATGATGGCTATCCTTTTCCCAAGTCGCGCCTTTTCCCAGATCATGGCAACAGCGAAATGGAACCAGCGAGCCGCCTTTCCGGTTTCATCCGCAACAGCATTTCTCAAAGAGACACGTCATGGATTTGAAAAAGCCCCTCCTCGCCTGCGGCCTGCTCCTCGCCTCCTCCCTCGTTTCGCCGGCCGCTGCTGCAAGCTTCGACTGCGCAAAGACCGATCTGGCCGCAGATGAAAAGGCGATCTGCGACAACCGTGCCCTCAACGATCAGGATGTGAAGATGGCCACCACCTTCGACATCCTCACCCAGCTGATGGCCATGGGTGCACGCGACACGCTGCGCGACGAACAGAGCAAATGGCTGAAGAAACGTCAGGAGTGTTCAGCCGACGTTGCCTGCCTGACAGCCGCCTATGAGGAGCGCATGAAACGTCTCGGAGAGGCGTTCCAGAGCATCAACAGGCCGCTCTGACCATTATCGCCTGCCCTTACACCGCACGGATGATGACTTCCATGAGGCCATGCAGCTGATCGCGATAACCGGTTCTGGCGGAAGGTGCATCCTCACGAGAGGTCATCACGACGGATAGCCGCCTCGTGGGAACGATATAGAGCATCTGCCCGCCATAACCCCAGGCGTAATAGACCGTTTCGCCCGCCATTTCCTTGATGAACCAGCAATAACCATATCCGTCGCCGTTGAAGACCGAATTTGTGCGCTGCTGCCAGGACTGGTCGATCCAGCCTTGCGAAATCAGTCGCTCGCCCTCCGGTGTCGTCCCACCGCGCCTATAAAGCTCGCCGAAGGCCAGCAACGACCGCGCCGTCATCGCCATCTGGTTGCCGCCGAGATAGACACCCTGCGGATCACGCTCCCAGCCGCCGATCGCAAATCCCTTGAGCGGACGAAACCAGTCACGCGCCAGAGCAAGCGTCGAGCGGCCGGAGGCCCTGGTCAATATCGCCGAGAGCAGATGCGTGGAACCCGTGGAATAGAGCATGCCGCCGCCCGGTTCTCCGACAAAACCGGAACCCAGCGCCATCCGAACCCAGTTGCGGCTGGCGACCCAGCGGCCGTAATTCGGCCCGGACATGCGCTCCAGACCTGACTGCATGGACAACAGGTTGCCGATGGTGATCCGTTCCAGCCGGGGATCGGGACTTGGCGGAAAATCGCCGCGCAGAACTGTCGCAATCGGCTGATCGGCGCCCTCGATGATCTTGCGATCAATCGCCATGCCGACCAGCGCCGAAATGATCGATTTCGAGGCCGACTTGATATTGGTGGAGCCATTCACGCTGGCCCCATGATAGGCGCGGCTTGCGACCTCCTCGCCGTCAATGCTGACTAGGACCGTCCTGAGGCTGGAAAGCGCGTCCGCCTCCCTCAGCAACGGATCGAAACGGATGCCATTGCTGGAGCTTTGCGCGCGGGCAAGTTCAGCAAAAGGCAGGGACGCGATGAGGGCGAGTGCGGTTCGTCTTTTCATGTCACTGAGCTAGGAAGCTATACGGCGATGAAAAGAGGTAACTCCGCCAATCACTCCAATGTGACCATATTTCAAGTACCGCATTCCCATACCGCAATTTGATAGTCCACCGGAACCTTCATGAAAACAAGGCGTTGCCATGCATTCCGGAATCGAGATGCGAAGCGCTTGAATCAGTTTCTGATCTTGAGGACTATCGCCCTGCCACAAATGCAAAAGACGGGAAACGATGCCGCAATTGAAATCATCACGCCTTGTCCTCCGACCTTTTAAGATGACGGACTCGCCGCCGCTCGCCCGGCTGACGAACGACCCGCTCATATTGCGCAATCTGCTGCGCACGACCTACCCTTTCGAACCCGATGATGCACGGCGTCTGATCAGGCGCATTGCTGAACGCCGGCTCCCGGTATGGGCGGTGGATGACGGCAGGCTGGTCGGTCTCATCGGCCTTTCAGGCGAATTCGGTCTTTGGCTTGATCGCCGTGTTTGGGGAAAGGGCTACGGAGAAGAAGCCGGACGCCTCGTCATCGATTATGCCTTTCAGCACATGGGCATCAAGACCCTGCATGCCAATCCCCTATTTGACAACAGGGCGTCGCACCGTCTGATGGACAAGCTGGGTTTTGTTGCGACCGGCCGTGCAACTGCCCTTTGCAGGCAACGGAGAAAAGTTGTGCCGCTTCGACCTTATCGGCTCGATAAAGAGTGATCGGCACAAAAAAGCCGCCGTTAATCAACGGCGGCTTTTTATCATCTCGCAGATCCGGAAATTACTCCGGCAGAATCCGCACGGCACCCTTGTCCGCGCTGGACGCAAAGGCCGCATAGGCCTTCAGCGCCGTCGTGACATTGCGCTTGCGCGGTGCTTCCGGCTTCCAGCCCAGCTCTTCCTGTTCGGCGCGGCGCGAAGCCAGTTCCGAATCCGCTACCCTGAGATTGATGGTGCGGTTCGGAATATCGATCTCGATCAGGTCACCCTGACGCACGAGGCCGATTGCGCCGCCCTGCGCCGCTTCCGGCGAGGCATGGCCGATGGAAAGGCCAGAAGTGCCGCCCGAAAAACGACCGTCGGTGATGAGCGCGCAGGCTTTGCCGAGGCCCTTGGATTTCAGGTAGCTGGTCGGATAGAGCATTTCCTGCATGCCGGGGCCGCCCTTCGGGCCTTCATAGCGGATGACGACGACGTCGCCCGCCTTGACCTCGTTGCCGAGAATGCCCTTCACCGCTGCGTCCTGGCTTTCGTAAACGACCGCCGGGCCGGTGAATTTCAGGATGGATTCGTCAACACCAGCCGTCTTCACGATGCAGCCGTCGAGCGCGATGTTGCCGTAAAGCACGGCCAGACCGCCATCCTTTGAGAAGGGCTTTTCGACCGAGCGGATGACGCCGTTGTCGCTATCTGTATCCAGATCGTCCCAACGCGAGGACTGGCTGAAAGCCACCTGTGTCGGCACGCCGCCGGGGGCAGCCTTGAAGAATTCACGCACCGTCTCGCTGTTGGTGCGAGTGATATCCCAGCGGTCGATAGCATCGCCAAGCGTCGCTTCGTGCACCGTATAGGTATCGCGGTTGATGAGGCCGCCGCGTTCCAGCTCGCCGAGAATACGCATGATACCACCCGCACGGTGAACGTCTTCCATGTGCACGTCCTGCTTGGCAGGCGCCACCTTGGAAAGGCAGGGAACCTTGCGGGAAAGACGGTCGATGTCTTCCATGCCGAAATCGACACCGCCCTCATGCGCCGCCGCCAGAATATGCAGCACCGTATTGGTGGAGCCGCCCATGGCGATATCCAGCGACATGGCGTTTTCGAACGCCGCCTTGTTGGCGATGGTGCGCGGCAGAACGGTCTCGTCGTCCTGCTCGTAATAACGGCGCGCCAGATCAACGATCAGGTGACCGGCTTCGACGAACAGCCGCCGGCGATCCGAATGGGTGGCGAGCGTCGAACCGTTGCCGGGCAATGACAGACCCAGAGCCTCGGTCAGACAGTTCATCGAATTGGCGGTGAACATGCCGGAGCAGGAACCGCAGGTCGGGCAGGCCGAACGCTCGATGACCTTCACGTCCTCGTCGGAAATCTTGTCATCTGCTGCCGCAACCATGGCGTCGACCAGATCAAGCGCGACCGTCTTGCCGTGCAGAACGACCTTGCCCGCTTCCATGGGGCCGCCGGAAACGAAAACGGCGGGAATGTTGAGACGCATCGCCGCATTCAGCATGCCGGGCGTGATCTTGTCGCAGTTGGAAATGCACACCATCGCATCGGCGCAATGGGCATTGACCATATATTCCACGGAATCCGCAATGATTTCGCGCGACGGCAGCGAATAGAGCATGCCGTCATGGCCCATGGCGATGCCGTCATCAACCGCGATGGTGTTGAATTCCTTGGCGACGCCGCCTGCCGCCTCGATTTCACGGGCAACGAGCTGGCCAAGATCCTTCAGATGCACATGGCCCGGCACGAACTGCGTGAAGGAATTGACGACAGCGATGATCGGCTTGCCGAAATCGCTGTCCTTCATGCCGGTGGCGCGCCAAAGGCCGCGCGCGCCCGCCATGTTGCGGCCGTGGGTTGTCGTTCTTGAGCGATAGGCTGGCATGGTGTTTTCCTCGATCTCATGGCGAAGAGCGCATTGCCGCAAAGGCGATAAAAATAGCTCCTGCCCTATTTTGCGGTTTTTCTAGCGCAAACCGCAAGCCCTGTCACTGTCACCTTCAGGCAAAACAGTACGGTTCGGTACGGTACGCCGCTTCCCGATGCAGCAATTCACGCGACCACTTATCACAAATGCGCGATTTCCGCCGCCCGGCCGTTGTTTTTGCACGACGCGCTGAAACATATCTGTGCAGCAGCCGTATAGCCTATCATAATCGATTTATCGCCGATGCACCCGGCTTTTGTGGAGGTTGAAATGCCCGCCTATCGTCCGCCCCTGATCGCGGCTACAGAAATCACGCCGAAGAATATCTACCTGTCCCGACGCGGCTTCCTCGGTACGGCGGCAGGACTTGCGGCAATCGGGCTTGGCGGCCGCGAGGCAATTGCCGCTCCGCTTACGGCGAAACCAGGCGCCTACAAGCTGGATGAAAAGCTCACCCCGCTCGACGCCGTCACCAGCTACAATAATTTTTACGAATTCGGCGTCGGAAAATCCGACCCCAAGGAAAATTCCAGCAAGTTCAAGCCCACCCCATGGACCGTGAAGGTGGATGGCCTTGTCTCCAAACCGCAAGAATTCGGCATCGAAGAGCTGATGAAATATCAGCTCGAAGAGCGTACCTATCGCATGCGTTGTGTCGAGGGCTGGTCGATGGTCATTCCATGGATCGGTTTCCCCCTCGCGGCACTTCTCGATAAGGTGGAGCCGCTTGGCAGCGCGAAATACGTCTCCTTCGAAACCGTGGTGCGGCCGGATGAAATGCCCGGCCAGAGCGGTCTGTTCCAGCCTCTGTCCTGGCCCTATGTCGAGGGTTTGCGCCTCGATGAGGCACGCCACCCGCTGACCATTCTGGCCGTCGGCCTATACGGAGAAACGCTGCCGAACCAGAACGGTGCGCCCATCCGGCTCGTCGTTCCCTGGAAATACGGTTTCAAGGGCATCAAATCCATCGTCCGGATTTCGCTGACCGAGAAACAGCCGGAAACGACGTGGAAAAACTCCAACGCCCGCGAATATGGCTTCTACTCCAACGTCAATCCGCATGTGGACCATCCGCGCTGGAGCCAGGCGACTGAGCAGCGCATCGGCGAAGGCGGCTTTTTCGGCACCCAGAACCGCCCTACCCTGATGTTCAACGGTTATGACGAGGTAGCAGGCCTCTATACCGGCATGGACCTGAAAGCGAATTACTGACCATGGCCCTCGCCTTTTCGCTTCCGTCGCTGCCGAAGCGTTACCAGCCAGCGGCTATCTGGTCGCTTTATGCGATCGGCCTCTGTCCGGGCGTCTGGTATTTTTACCTCACCGCTACCGGTGGCCTCGGCTTCAATCCGGTCAAGGATTTCGAGCACCTGCTCGGCATCTGGGCGTTACGCTTCCTCTGCGTTGGGCTTCTGGTGACGCCGCTGCGAGACCTGTTCAACATCAACCTCATCGCCTATCGCCGGGCGGTGGGGCTGATCGCCTTTTATTACGTGCTGGCGCATTTCACGGTCTATCTGGTGCTGGACCGCGGCCTGATCATCAGCTCCATCGCCGGCGATATTCTGAAGCGGCCCTATATCATGCTCGGCATGGCGGGGCTTACCATGCTCCTGCCCCTCGCGCTCACCTCCAACCGCTGGTCCATCCGCAAGCTCGGCAACCGCTGGAACACGCTGCACAAACTCGTCTATCTCGTGCTCATCGTCGGCGTGCTGCATTTCGTGCTGGCGCGAAAATCGATCACGCTGGAGCCTGTGTTTTATATCAGCACGATGGTGATCCTGCTCGGCTATCGGCTGGTACGGCCCTCGATCATGTCGATGAAGAGGGCGAAACGCGCCAGACCCGTCCGGCCATAATGGCGGCGGCCCCAATTCCCGCGATATAACAGACTATATTCCACAGCGAAAAAACACGGCCGAGCAGCAAAGCGCCGGAGGTCGTTGCGCGAAACCCATCCAGCGCCGGGAAATGAACAAGCCGGACGAGTTCCACGAGGATAGCCGCAATAATGGCGGCATGGACCTCATAGCCACGCCAACGGTAGGGAAAGACGGTCGCCAGCAACAGATAAACCATCGCACCCCAGAGCACTGATCCGCCATATTTTACCGCCACGAACGGCAGTCCCACATCGTAACCGAAGGTGCGCAGGCAAAGGCCGCAGACGATCACCGCCATCGCCGCCGCCAGAAACCGGATGCGGGCTAAATAAGATGGGGATACGCGCGGCAGGCCCATACGGCTTCCTTCGGGTTTTCGTATGAAAGGTAACGAACTGAGATCGGGGACGGAAATGAGCACAGCAACAAGCCCGGCCGCAAGCCGCCTCTCCGTCTTGGACAATCTGCTCTGCGATACCTATCCCTGGGGCGAACTCAAGGGCATCAGGCGTTTTATCGTCGAGTTTCTGTATTTCGGCATCAAGGAGGCACGGGCCTGCATGTTCGCGGGCTTGTTCTTCGTCTCCATCTTCGTGGTGCCGCATGGCGGCGTGCTCGGCATTCCCCGATATGACGTGCTGCTGATCATTGCGCTCGGCATCCAGTTCTTCATGATCTGGAGCAGGCTCGAAACGCTTGACGAGGCCAAGGCCATCCTGTTGTTCCATATCGTCGGCTTCGCACTGGAAGTGTTCAAGACGTCGAGCGCCATCCAGTCATGGGCTTATCCGGATTTCGCCTACACCAAAGTGCTAGGCGTACCGCTCTTTTCCGGTTTCATGTATGCCGCCGTCGGCAGCTACATCATTCAGGCATGGCGGTTGCTGGATGTGCGCATTCGCCACTATCCCGCCTACTGGATGGCGACCCTGATCGGTATCGCCATCTACGCCAACTTCTTCACCCATCACTTCATCGGCGATTACCGCTGGTACATCGCCGCCTGCGCCATCGGCCTCTATTCCCGCGCAACAGTCGTCTTTCGCCCCTACGACCGGGACCGAAAGATGCCGCTGCTCCTCGCCTTCATCCTGATCGGCTTTTTCGTCTGGCTGGCGGAAAACATCTCCACCTTCTTCGGCATCTGGAAATACCCCGATCAAATCGGCGCCTGGTCCGTCGTCCACATCGGAAAGTGGAGTTCGTGGTCGCTGCTGGTCATCATGACCTTTACAATTGTCGCGCACCTCAAGCACATCAAGGGCCGCATCCACGTTCCGGAGTGAGACTATACTTTCCTCCAGGGTTACGTTTGAGCGGATGGTTCGCAGCCCTGAACTATACCTTGGCAACTGAGGCGCTCCCTCCCCCATCCAACCTTTGCGATGGCGGAAGTCCCAACTGCTCCTACTCCCAATAGACGAACGCAAAAAAACCGGGTGATCTCTCACCCGGCTTTTTAATTCATGACGCCTGAACGGCGTCAGACCTTATGCGGCTTCGGCGGCAGCAGCTTCTGCGGCAACGCGAGCCTTGTCGGCTGCGCCCTTGGCATCAACGTCGCGCTCGACGAATTCAACGACGGCGAGAGCCGCGTTGTCGCCCTGGCGGAAGCCGGCCTTCATGATACGCAGGTAGCCGCCGTTGCGGGTTGCGTAACGCGAAGCGATCGCGTCGAACAGCTTGCGAACAGCGTTCTGATCCTTGATCTGCGAGATCGCCTGACGACGAGCGTGCAGGTCGCCGCGCTTGCCGAGGGTCACGAGACGCTCGACGATCGGGCGGATTTCCTTCGCCTTAGGAAGCGTGGTTACGATCTGCTCATGGGTGATGAGCGAAGCAGCCATGTTGGCAAACATTGCCTTGCGGTGGCTGGCGGTTCTATTGAGCTTGCGGCCTGAATTTCCGTGGCGCATTGCTATTCTCCTTTAGTGCAGGCTTCCTATCCGGACCTGCCGTTTCCTGGCACATGCAGGTGACTTACCTGCTGTTTGACGGGGAAAGGCAGTCTTTAAAGGGTCTGCCTTTTTGATTGTTAGTACTGGTCTTCGTAACGCTTGGCGAGATCTTCGATGTTCTCAGGCGGCCATGCCGGTACTTCCATACCGAGGTGCAGACCCATGGAAGCGAGAACTTCCTTGATTTCGTTCAGCGACTTGCGACCAAAGTTCGGCGTGCGAAGCATTTCGGCTTCGGTCTTCTGGATCAGGTCGCCGATATAGACGATGTTGTCGTTCTTCAGGCAGTTAGCCGAACGAACCGACAGCTCGAGCTCGTCGACCTTCTTGAGAAGCGCCGGGTTGAACGCGAGTTCGGTAACCGATTCTTCTTCTGCTTCCTTCTGCGGCTCGTCGAAGTTGACGAAGACGCCGAGCTGGTCCTGAAGAATACGAGCGGCGAAGGCAACGGCGTCTTCGCCGGAAACCGAACCGTTGGTCTCGATCGTCATGATCAGCTTGTCATAGTCGAGAACCTGACCTTCACGGGTGTTTTCCACCTTGTAGGACACTTTCTTGACCGGAGAATAGAGGCTGTCCACCGGAATGAGGCCAATCGGGGCATCTTCCGCGCGGTTGCGCTCAGCCGGTACGTAACCCTTGCCGTTGTTGACGGTGAATTCCATGCGGATTTCAGCGCCATCATCAAGCGTGCAGATCACGTGGTCGGGGTTCAGGATCTCGATGTCGCCAACCGTCTGGATATCACCAGCGGTTACGGCACCTGGGCCCTGCTTGCGCACGACCATGCGCTTGGAATCGTCGCCATCCATCTTGATGGCGATTTCCTTGATGTTGAGCACGATATCCGTCACATCTTCCCGAACGCCGGGGATGGAGGAGAATTCGTGCAGGACACCGTCGATCTGCACGGCCGTAACAGCGGCGCCGCGCAGAGAAGACAACAGAACGCGACGCAGCGCGTTGCCGAGGGTGAGGCCGAAACCACGTTCCAGCGGCTCGGCAACGAGCGTTGCCTTGGTGCGGCTGGACGAGGTGAACTCGACCTTGTTCGGCTTGATAAGTTCCTGCCAGTTCTTCTGAATCATCTTTAAACCTTCCGTTCGCCGCCACCATCCAATCGTGACGGACCGAGCATGAAAACACCGAGAGGAACCTAATTCAGTGGTTCATCGGTGGGTTCTTGAGCGCAAGTCCGTCGATCGAAATCGACGCGCACACGCCAGATACACGAAAATTCCGCCTGACCTGGGGAAAGGCGGAATTTCCGAACCACGGTCGCGTCAGACGCGGCGCTTCTTGCGCGGACGGCAACCGTTGTGCGGGATCGGCGTCACGTCGCGAATGGAGGTGATCATGAAACCGGCAGCCTGCAGAGCGCGAAGTGCCGATTCACGACCGGAACCCGGACCGCAAACTTCAACTTCAAGCGACTTCATGCCGTGTTCCTGAGCCTTCTTCGCGCAATCTTCAGCAGCGATCTGGGCAGCGAACGGGGTCGACTTACGCGAACCCTTGAAGCCCTTGGCACCAGCAGACGACCAGGCAATAGCATTGCCCTGTGCGTCGGTGATGGTGATCATCGTGTTGTTGAAGGTCGAGTTGACGTGCGCGACGCCCGACGTGATATTTTTACGTTCGCGACGGCGAACGCGTGCGGCTTCCTTGGCCATTTTATACCTTTCATTGATCTCTTCACCGCCGTAACACCAGCGGCTACACCGGCGATCGACCCGTCTCCGAGCTTCACGCCAAACTCAGAAAGGCTGGCGCGGACTGCACCAGCCTCCCCTTTCCGGAGAACCGGAAAATTACTTCTTCTTACCAGCGATAGCCTTCGCCGGACCCTTACGGGTGCGGGCGTTGGTGTGCGTGCGCTGACCGCGGACCGGAAGGCCACGACGGTGACGCAGGCCGCGGTAGCAGCCGAGGTCCATCAAACGCTTGATGTTCATCGACGTATCGCGACGCAGGTCACCTTCGACCTGGTAGTCGCGGTCGATGGCTTCGCGGATCTGAAGAACTTCAGCATCCGTCAGCTGATGAACGCGCTTGTCAGCCGGAAGACCGACCTTGTCCATGATTTCCTGCGCGAATTTCGGACCAATCCCGTGAATGTAGGTCAGCGCAATAACAACGCGCTTTGCAGTCGGGATGTTGACGCCAGCGATACGTGCCACGTCTTTTCTCCTTGGTTCCAGTTGCCATCCGGCAAGTGGTGATTCCATTCGAGCGGCCGAGACCGCCAGTTCAAAATTGATGTCCGTGACAAGTCAAAACGACCGAACCCGGATCTCCCTTCCCTCAGGGAAATCCGCGCCAGTCGCTTGGGATGTCGCGAGTTGGCGCGGTGTTTAACGGAATCAGCGCAAAAAAGCAACCGGCTCCGCCAAGATTCTTTTGCGATCCAAAGGATCAGTCGCCATGCGGAAGCGAGATATGGGCAAGAACGCAACAGCCTCGCCCATCCGCTCCATGATCAGGCGGAGGCTTTCTCGAGAACGCGCTCGATGGCCTCGGTGACAGCATCGACGTCAGCCATACCGTCAAGCGTCACGAGTTCGCCCTGTTCGCTGTAATAGGCAGACAGCGGCGCGGTCTTCTCGCGATATTCCGTCAGGCGCTTGCGGAACGCTTCCGGATTGTCATCCGAGCGAACCGTGCCGCCGGCGGCAATGGTTTCAGCCACACGGTTTTCGATTCGGCGAATCAACGCCTCTTCGTCGACCTTGAGTTCGATAACGGCATCTAGGACCAGATTCTTCTTGCGCATGTTGTCTGCAAGCGCCTTGGCCTGCGGAACGGTGCGTGGATAGCCGTCCAGAATAAAGCCCTTGGCACAGTCCGGTGCTTCGATGCGTTCGGAAACGATCTGATTGACGATATCGTCGGAAACAAGCCCGCCGGCGTCCATGACGGCCTTGGCGCGTTTGCCGATTTCGGTGCCCGCGCTGACCGCAGCGCGAAGCATGTCACCGGTGGAAAGCTGCGGGATCCCGTACTTGTCAGTCAGGCGCTTGGCCTGGGTTCCCTTGCCCGCACCCGGCGGACCCAAAAATATCAGTCTCATCGTCCCCTCTTTCCTCCACGCAACTTCGACTTCTTGATCAGCCCTTCATATTGCTGCGCGATCAGGTGGCCCTGAATCTGCGCAACCGTATCCAGAGTTACACTGACAACGATCAAAAGCGAAGTACCACCAAGGGCTAATGGAATGCCCGTGCGTGCGATAAGTGTCTCAGGAAGGATACACACGAAGACCAGATAAATCGCGCCGACCACGGTGATACGGGTCAGGACGTAATCAATGTACTCCGCGGTGCGCTCGCCCGGACGAATGCCCGGAATGAAGCCACCATGCTTCTTGAGGTTATCTGCGGTGTCCTTCGGATTGAAGACGATCGCCGTATAGAAAAACGCGAAGAACGCGATCAGCAGGCCATAGAGCGCCATGAACAGCGGCTGTCCGTGCTGCAGCGACGCGATGATCGAAGTCGCCCAGGCCGGCAGGTTGGTATTGCCGGCAAAACCAGCAGCCGTTGCCGGCAGAAGCAGCAGCGAAGATGCGAAGATCGCGGGAATGACGCCGGCCGTGTTGAGCTTCAGCGGCAGATGCGAAGTATCGCCCTGGAACATCCGGTTGCCGACCTGTCGCTTCGGATATTGAATGAGCAGACGGCGCTGGGCGCGCTCCACGAAGACGATAAGAGCGATGACACCGATGGCGACCACGACAACCATCAGGATGAGCGGGGTCGAAAGCGCACCGGTACGGCCGAGTTCGAGCGTGCCGGCGAGCGCCTTGGGCAGGCCTGCGGCAATACCCGCGAAGATGATCAGCGAAATACCGTTGCCGATACCACGCGAAGTGATCTGCTCACCGAGCCACATCAGGAACATCGTGCCGCCGAGCAGCGTGATGACGGTGGAAACGCGGAAGAACCAGCCGGGATCGACCACAAGGCCGTTGCCGCTTTCAAGGCCGACCGCAATGCCATAGGCCTGCAGCGTGCCGAGCAGCACCGTGCCGTAGCGGGTGTACTGGTTGATGATCTTGCGGCCGGCTTCGCCTTCCTTCTTCAACGCTTCGAGCGACGGCACGACCGACGTCATGAGCTGCACGATGATCGAAGCGGAGATGTAAGGCATGATGCCGAGGGCGAAGATCGCCATGCGCTCGACAGCGCCACCCGCAAACATGTTGAAAAGACCGAGAATACCGTTGGCCTGGCCACGGAAGGCCTGCGCATAGGCTTCGGGGTTCAGGCCCGGAAGCGGAATATGGGTGCCGAGACGGTAGACGAGAAGTGCGGCAAGAGTAAACCAGAGACGCTTTTTCAGATCCTCCGCCTTAGCGAAGGTCGAAAAATTCAGGTTCGAAGCCAGTTGTTCCGCTGCTGAAGCCATAAATTTCTCCGAATGACCCTTGCCAGCCAGCGCAACCGGCCGATGCGGAAAGGTCTAAAAGATACTGGTCAAAACCGGGCTTCGGACAAATGCGGCTCTCGACCGCCATCATGCCTCACCCTGTTTTTTATGTCCTATCCCCTCCCCTACGGAAGTTCAAGAACTGTGAGGCTCTCCCTGCAGCACTTTCTGCCGCAAGCGGGGCCAAGGAAGCACACCGCGAAGAGATTGCCCTGATGCTCTATAAATCGATTTAGATCGAAAGCACCATAGGCCAGGGAGCGCAAACGCCCGGAGCGACTATGCGCCCCGGGCGTCTGAAGTGTATATATTACTCGGAAGCTTCTACTGCAACAGCGAGAAGCTTGATCGAGCCGCCGGCCTTTTCGATCTTTTCGATTGCAGGCTTGGAAGCGCCGGCAACTTCGAAAGCGACCTTTGCCTTCAGCTCGCCGTCAGCGAGAATGCGAACGCCGTCCTTGGCGCGACGGATGATGCCGGCAGCCTTGAGAGCTGCAGCATCGATCGTTGCGGAAGCGTCAAGCTTCTTGGCGTCGATAGCGGTCTGAATGCGGCCGAGCGATACGACAACATATTCGGAAGCGAAGATGTTGTTGAAACCGCGCTTCGGCAGACGACGGTAGATTGGCATCTGACCGCCTTCAAAACCGTTGATGGCGACGCCCGAACGAGCCTTCTGACCCTTCACACCGCGACCACCGGTCTTGCCCTTGCCGGAACCGATACCGCGACCTACGCGGATACGGTCCTTGGAGGAGCCTTCGTTGTCTCTGATTTCATTGAGTTTCATGATAGGTTACTCCGTCTCACTTCTCGTCAACGACGCGAACGAGATGCTGGACCGCACGGATCATGCCGCGAACCGCAGGAGTATCTTCCAGGGTGCGCTGACGATGCATCTTGTTGAGACCCAGACCGACCAGCGTCTGACGCTGGATTGCCGGGCGGCGAATAGGGCTGCCGATCTGTTCGACCGTAACAGTCTTCTTGGCTTCAGTAGTCTTCTTGGCCATGATCCAGCTCCTTATTCTTCAGAAGCGTTGCCGGACGCGGCACGGCGAGCCTGAAGGGTCGCATACTTGAGACCGCGCTGTGCAGCGATGTCCTTCGGATGAACCTGATGCTTCAGAGCGTCGAACGTTGCGCGAACCATGTTGTACGGGTTCGAAGAACCGGTCGACTTGGCAACAACGTCGTGAACACCCAGCGTTTCAAAAACAGCGCGCATCGGGCCACCGGCGATGATACCGGTACCGGCCTTGGCCGAACGCAGCAGAACCTTGCCAGCGCCGTGACGGCCATTGACGTCATGATGCAGAGTGCGGCCATCGCGCAGCGGAACGAAGATCAGATCGCGCTTTGCGCTCTCGGTAGCCTTACGGATGGCTTCCGGAACTTCGCGAGCCTTGCCGTGACCGAAGCCAACGCGGCCCTTCTGGTCGCCAACGACGACGAGAGCGGCGAAGCCGAAGCGGCGGCCACCCTTAACAACCTTTGCAACGCGGTTGATCGCGACCAGCTTGTCGACGAATTCGCTATCGCGCTCTTCACGGTTCTGGCGATCGTCGCGAGAACCTCTTTTTTCCTGTGCCATTGTCCTTGTCCTTTTTCTTTTACGGGTGGAACGGCAAACGAAAAGACCACCGGCCTCGATAAAGAGACCCGCATGGCCCGGTGAAATTCCGCCCGGATCGTTGTCCGGGCGGAAAAAAATCAGAAGTTCAGACCGCTTTCGCGGGCAGCGTCTGCCAGGGCCTTGATGCGGCCGTGATAGATGAACGCGCCACGATCGAATACGACATCCTTGACGCCAGCCTTGACGCCACGCTCGGCAACCAGCTTGCCTACGACAGCTGCTGCTGCAACGTCGGCGCCGGTCTTGAGCGAGCCGCGCAGATCGGCTTCGAGCGTGGAGGCAGACGCAAGCGTCTTACCAGCAACGTCATCGATGATCTGGGCGTAGATGTTCTTCGACGAGCGATGAACCGACAGGCGCGGGCGGCCGTTGGCAACCGCCTTGATCTGGCGGCGCACACGGCTCGCGCGACGTGCAAGTGCTTCTTTCCTGCTAGCCATTTCGCGTGATCCTTACTTCTTCTTGCCTTCTTTGCGGACAATACGCTCTTCAGCGTACTTCACGCCCTTACCCTTGTAGGGCTCGGGACCGCGGTATTCGCGGATTTCCGCGGCTACCTGGCCAACCTGCTGCTTGTTGATGCCGGAAACGATGATTTCCGTCGGCTTCGGAACGGCAATGGTGATGCCGACCGGCGGCTCGTAAACAACGTCATGGGAAAAGCCGAGGGCCAGCTGCAGGTTCTTGCCCTGCATGGCGGCACGGTAACCGACGCCGTTGATTTCGAGCTTGCGCTCGTAACCGTCCTTAACACCCTTGAAGATGTTCTCGATCATCGTGCGGGACATGCCCCACTTCGAACGAGCTTCCTTGGTGCCGTTAGCCGGCGTTACGGAAACGCCGTTATCTTCGAGCTTCAGCTGAATGTCGTCGTTAGCGACGAAAAACAGTTCACCCTTCGGGCCCTTCGCAGTGACCTTCTGGCCGTCGACATTGGCCGTCACACCTGCGGGAACCGGAACGGGCTTTTTACCGATACGAGACATTATTCAATCCTGTCTGTTCGTTATGGAGATCCTTGCTCGGGTCTTAGAAGACCGAGCAAAGAACCTCGCCACCAACGTTCTGTTCGCGAGCCTGGTGATCGGCCATCACGCCCTTCGGGGTCGAAAGGATGGTGATGCCGAGGCCGTTCGCGACCTGCGGAATGGACTTTACCGAGACATAAACCCGGCGGCCCGGCTTGGAAACGCGGCCGATCTCACGGATCACGGACGCGCCTTCGTAGTACTTCAGCTCGATCGTGAATTCGGACTTGCCGTTTTCGAAATCGACCTTGGAATAACCGCGAATGTAGCCTTCAGCCTGCAGCACGTCGAGAACGCGTGCGCGGAGGCTGGAAGCAGGCGTGCTTACCGCAGACTTGCGGCGAGCGGCACCATTGCGGATGCGGGTGAGCATATCACCCAAAGGATCAGTCATGGTCATGTGCCCGTCTCCTTACCAGCTCGACTTGACAATGCCCGGCACCTTGCCGGAATTGCCCAGCTCACGAAGCGCGATACGCGACATCTTGAGCTTGCGATAGAACGCGCGCGGACGGCCCGTTACTTCGCAGCGGTTGCGGATACGCGTCTTCGAGCCGTCACGCGGCAGCGAAGCGAGCTTCAGAGTGGCCTTGAACCGGTCTTCGATCGGAAGGGACTGGTTCATCACGATCGCCTTCAGTGCAGCGCGCTTGGCGGCCTGCTGGGCGACCGACTTGCGGCGGCGCTTGTTCTTTTCAACTGCGCTTGTTTTCGCCATATCGGAGTTCCTTTTCTACGCTCGTCGTTACGGTTAGTGACGGAACGGGAAGTTGAACTCTGTCAGCAGAGCCCGAGCTTCGTCGTCCGACGTCGCCGTCGTGCAAACGATGATGTCCATGCCCCACATCTGATCAACCTTATCGTAGTTGATCTCAGGGAACACAATGTGTTCCTTGATGCCCATGGCGAAGTTGCCACGGCCGTCAAAGCTCTTCGGGTTCAGGCCCCGGAAGTCGCGAACGCGCGGCAGCGCGATGTTGACCAGACGATCAAGGAATTCGTACATGCGTGCGCCACGAAGGGTAACCTTCGCACCGATCGGCATGCCTTCGCGAACCTTGAAACCAGCGATCGAGTTGCGAGCCCGGGTAACGACCGGCTTCTGGCCGGCAATTGCAGCCAGATCGGCGGCAGCAATCGTGGGCTTCTTGGAGTCGGCAGTTGCCTCGCCAACACCCATGTTGATCACGATCTTCTCAAGCTTCGGGATCATCATCACGTTGGCGTAGGAGAACTTCTCCTGCATGGCGCCACGGATACGGGAAACGTATTCCGTCTTGAGACGCGGCTCGTACTTATCAGCCATCGATCACTTCTCCCGAACGCTTGGCCACGCGGACCTTCTTGCCATCCACAACAGAGAAACCAACGCGGGTCGGCTTGCCATCCTTGTCGACGATGGCGATGTTGGAGATGTGCAAGGATGCTTCCTTGTTGATGATGCCGGCTTCCTGTGCCTGGGTCTGGCGCTGGTGACGCTTCACCATGTTTACGCCACGCACAACGGCACGGTCTTCTTTCGGCATCACCTGGATTACTTCGCCGGTACGGCCCTTGTCCTTACCGGTCAATACGACAACCTTGTCGCCTTTACGAATTTTCTGCATCGCTATAGCTCCTTACAGCACTTCTGGAGCCAGCGAGATGATCTTCATGTGGTTCTTGGCGCGAAGTTCGCGCGGAACCGGTCCGAAGATACGGGTGCCGATCGGCTCTTTCTTGTTGTCGATAAGAACGGCTGCGTTGTTATCGAAACGGATGACGCTGCCGTCAGCGCGACGGATGTCCTTGGCGGTGCGAACGACAACCGCCTTCATCACGTCGCCCTTCTTGACGCGGCCGCGCGGAATAGCTTCCTTGATGGAAACGACAATAATGTCGCCAACAGAAGCATATTTGCGCTTCGAGCCGCCCAGCACCTTGATGCACATGACACGACGTGCGCCGGAATTATCCGCCACGTCGAGGTTTGTTTGCATCTGAATCATGTCAGGTCGCCTTCTTGTTGTTACCGGAACGGTTGGGCAAACTCTCCCGAGCGAGCCCCCTGCCCCAGCTTATGAATATATCTTCGTCTTGCGCGGAAATGTCGTGACAGGGTGGTTTCCCGAAGGACCTTCCGTGCGCATCAAAGCAAAAGACGCTCGATTCACGAGCGTCCTTGCGGTGCTTCATACAGGAATTCGCGCCAAGTTCAAGAGACCTGGCGCGATTCTGATGAAATTAAGCCTGGGCGGATACAACCGTCCAGCGCTTGTCCTTGGAGATCGGTGCGCATTCCTCGATGGAAACGACATCGCCGACCTTATACTGATTGTTCTCGTCGTGTGCCTTGTACTTCTTCGAACGACGAACGGTCTTCTGAAGCAGCGGGTGAGCGAATCGACGCTCAACACGAACTACGACAGTCTTCTCGTTCTTGTCGGACACAACGACGCCCTGCAGAATGCGTTTCGGCATATTATTTTTCCTTAGGCCTTGGCTTCTGCCGCCTTCTGGCGGGCAATGGTTTTAACGCGGGCGATATCCTTGCGGACTTCGTTGATGCGCGAGGACTTCTCCAGCTGACCAGTTGCCTTCTGGAAGCGCAGGTTGAACTGCTCCTTCTTCAGATCGGCGAGCTTGTCCTTGAGCTGGTCGGCGCTGAGGCCGCGAACTTCATCGGCTTTCATGTGCCTTGCTCCTTACTCTGCGATGCGCTGTACGAAGCGCGTCTTGACCGAGAGCTTGGCAGCGCCGAGACGAAGCGCCTCACGGGCGATCTCCTCGGTAACACCGTCGATCTCGAACATCATACGACCGGGCTTGACCTTGCATGCCCAGTAATCGACCGAACCCTTGCCCTTACCCATACGAACTTCGGTCGGCTTGGCCGTAACCGGAACGTCTGGGAATACGCGGATCCACACACGACCTGCGCGCTTCATGTAACGCGTGATCGCGCGGCGGGCCGCTTCGATCTCGCGTGCATTCACGCGGTTCGGTTCCTGCGACTTCAAGCCGAATTCACCGAATGCCAGGTCAAAGCCGCCCTTGGCGACGCCTTTGATGCGTCCCTTGAACTGCTTACGGTACTTAGTACGCTTTGGCTGCAACATTTTCTTACTTCTCCGAGCTTATCTTTCGCCAGCGTCAATCAAGCGTTTTCGCGACGACGATCGGAACGATCGCCACGCTCACGGCTTGCAGGGCCCTGTGCGTCGCCTTCGAGACCGCGACGCTCAGAAGCCATCGGATCGTGCTCAAGGATTTCGCCCTTGAAGATCCAGACCTTGATGCCGCAGATACCGAATGCGGTTTCAGCTTCGGCTGTGCCGTAGTCGATGTCCGCACGCAGCGTGTGCAACGGAACGCGACCTTCGCGGTACCATTCGGTACGAGCGATTTCTGCACCACCGAGACGGCCGCCGCAGGTGATCTTGATGCCTTCGGCGCCAAGACGCATTGCGGACTGAACAGCACGCTTCATCGCACGGCGGAAAGCCACGCGGCGCTCGAGCTGCTGAGCGATCGACTGGGCAACCAGCGTCGCGTCGATTTCCGGCTTGCGCACTTCAACGATGTTGAGGTGCGTTTCGGAGTTGGTCATCTCGGAAAGCTTCTTGCGAAGCTTCTCGATGTCTGCACCCTTCTTGCCGATGATCAGACCCGGACGAGCCGAGTGGATCGTGACGCGGCACTTCTTGTGCGGACGCTCGATGACGACCTTGGCGATGCCGGCCTGCTTGAGTTCCTTGATCAGGTAAGCCCGGATCTTCAGGTCTTCATGCAGAAGCTTGCCGTATTCAGCGGTGTCAGCGTACCAGCGGCTGTCCCAGGTACGGTTGATGCCGAGGCGGAAGCCGATCGGATTGATTTTCTGACCCATTATGCGGCCTCCCCTTTTTCCTCAACTTCACGAACAACGATCGTGAGGTGAGAGAACGGCTTTTCAATGCGGGAAGCACGACCACGGCCACGGGCGTGGAAACGCTTCATGGTGATGGACTTGCCAACATAGGCCTCGGCGACGACGAGAGCGTCGACGTCGAGGTCATGGTTGTTTTCCGCATTGGCAATTGCAGATTCGAGCGTCTTCTTGACGGTGCCTGCAATGCGCTTGCGGGAGAATTCGAGCTCGGCGAGAGCGCGATCAACCTTCTTGCCACGGATAAGAGCGGCAACCAGGTTCAGTTTCTGGGGGCTGACGCGGAGCGTACGGGCAATGGCCTGAGCCTCATTGTCCTTCAGCCGGCGTTCGGTCTTAGCCTTCGCCATGATTACTTCCTCTTTGCCTTCTTGTCCGCGCCGTGACCGTAATAGGTACGGGTCGGAGAGAATTCACCGAACTTGTGTCCGACCATGTCTTCGTTGACGGAGACGGGCACATGCTTGCTGCCGTTGTAGACGCCGAACGTCAGACCAACGAACTGCGGCAGGATCGTGGAGCGACGGCTCCAGATCTTGATTACTTCGTTACGTCCGCTCTCGCGCACCTTCTCAGCCTTGGTGAGAAGATAGCCGTCAACAAACGGACCTTTCCATACTGAACGAGCCATTAGTGACTACCTCTCTTACTTCTTACGCTGATGGCGCGAGCGCATGATGAACTTGTCGGTCGACTTGTTCGAACGGGTGCGCTTGCCCTTCGTGGGCTTGCCCCACGGAGTAACCGGGTGGCGACCACCCGACGTGCGACCTTCACCACCACCGTGCGGGTGGTCGACCGGGTTCATGACGACGCCGCGAACGTGCGGACGCTTGCCACGCCAACGCGAACGACCGGCTTTACCGTCGTTGATGTTGCCGTGATCCGAGTTCGAAACAGCGCCGATCGATGCGAGGCAGGAGCCGTGCACCAGACGCTGTTCGCCCGAGTTGAGACGCAGGATGGCCATACCGGCATCGCGGCCGACGAGCTGGACATACGTACCGGCGGAGCGAGCGATCTGACCGCCCTTGCCCGGCTTCATCTCGACGTTGTGGATGATCGAACCAACAGGAATGTACTGAAGCGGCATGGTGTTGCCGGGCTTCACGTCCACTGCCTTGTCGGAGGCGATCACCTTGTCACCGGCAGCGAGACGCTGTGGCGCGAGAATGTAAGCCTGTTCGCCGTCGGTATACGTAACCAGCGCGATGAACGCGGTGCGGTTGGGGTCGTATTCCAAACGTTCAACGGTGCCTTCAACGTCGAACTTGCGACGCTTGAAGTCAACCAGACGGTAGGTCCGCTTGTGACCGCCACCCTGGAAACGGACGGTGATCCGGCCCTGGTTGTTACGGCCACCCTTGGAGCTGAGGCCCTGGGTGAGAGCCTTTACCGGCTTGCCCTTGTAGAGCGAAGCGCGGTCCACGATAACCAGCTGACGCTGGCTCGGCGTGGTCGGATTGAAACTTTTCAATGCCATATTCTTGTTCCCTTTTGGGTCTTTGCCCGCTTGGGCCTAACCTTTAGAGTCCGGTGGACACGTCGATGGATTGACCTTCGGCGAGCGTAACGACGGCTTTCTTGACGTCCTTAAGCTTACCGGCGAACCCACGGAAACGACGGGTCTTACCCTTGCGGATAAGCGTGTTCACAGCCGTGACTTTGACGCCGAAGAGAGCTTCCACGGCAGCCTTGATTTCAGGCTTGGAAGCGCTTTTGGCGACGTTGAATACGACCTGGTTCTGTTCGGATACCAGCGTCGACTTTTCCGTGATCGAAGGAGATACGATCACATCGTAGTGGCGAAGATCCGTCATTTGAACCGCTCCTCCAGAGCCTCTACAGCAGCCTTGGAAAGCACCAGCTTGCCACGGCGCAGGATGTCGTAAACATTGATGCCCTGTACCGGCAGAACGTCCACATTCGGGATGTTCTGAGCAGCGAGCTTGAAGTTGCCATCAAGTTCGGCGCCACCGATGACGAGAGCGTTGGTCAGGCCAAGCGAAGCGAAGCTGCCCAGCAGAGCCTTGGTCTTTGCTTCGGACGCGACGAGCTGATCGACGATGATCAGTTCTTCAGCCTTCAGCTTTGCAGACAGGGCGTGACGCAGAGCAAGCGCACGAACCTTCTTGGGAAGGTCATGTGCGTGGCTGCGAACGACCGGGCCGTGGGCCTTGCCGCCGCCGCGGAACTGCGGTGCGCGAGCCGAATGGTGACGAGCGCGGCCCGTACCCTTCTGCTTGTACATCTTCGCGCCGGTGCGGGAAACTTCCGACCGGTTCTTGGACTTGTGGGTTCCCTGCTGCTTCTTTGCAAGCTGCCAGCGAACCATACGGGCCAGGATGTCCTGGCGGGGGTCGAGGCCGAAGATCTCATCCGACAGAGAAACCTTGCCGGCGTCTTTTCCCTCGAGGGTTTTGACGTTCAATTCCATGATAAGGCTCCCTTACTTCGCAGCCGACTTGACGGCGTCGCGGACGATGATCCAGGAACCCTTCGAGCCGGGAACTGCACCCTTCACGAGGATGAGGCCACGGTCTTCATCGGTCGAAACGACTTCGAGGTTCTGGGTCGTAACGCGCGTCTGGCCCATATGACCAGCCATGCGCTTGCCCTTCCAGACGCGGCCCGGATCCTGGTTGTTACCGGTCGAACCGTGTGCACGGTGCGATACGGAGTTACCGTGCGAAGCGCGGCCACCACCGAAGTTGTGACGCTTCATAGCACCGGCAAAACCTTTACCGATCGTGGTTCCAGTGACGTCGACCAGCTGGCCGGACTGAAAATGATTTGCGGTCAGTGTTGCACCGATGTCGATCAGGTTCTCGGGGGAAACCCGGAACTCGACGAGCTTGGCTTTCGGCTCGACGTTGGCAGCGGCAAAATGACCGCGAAGCGCCTTCGTCGTGTTCTTGACCTTGGACTGGCCGGCACCGAGCTGAACTGCGGTGTAGCCATTCTTGTCTTCCGTGCGCTGGGCAACGACTTGTACGTTATCCAGTCGCAATACTGTTACAGGGATATGTTCACCTGCGTCGTTATAGACGCGTGTCATACCCACTTTCTGTGCAATCACACCTGAACGCATTGGTTCATCCTCTTGCGAGCCTTGAAGGGAAAACCCTCTCTGGCCTTTGTTAAGGAGTGCCCTTCGACATCTCACGATGTTTCCGGTCTCCGGTTTGGAAGTCGTTGGATTTCTCCACGTACCTTCCTTGTTATTGGCCTTCACCCGAGGGTGAAGCCCGGCCTTGTTACTTCAGCCCTCACCTTGGATGGATCGGGCCGGGTCTTAGAGCTTGATTTCCACGTCAACGCCAGCAGCGAGGTCGAGCTTCATCAAAGCATCGACAGTCTGCGGGGTGGGGTCAACGATATCGAGAAGACGCTTGTGCGTCCGCATTTCGAACTGTTCACGGCTCTTCTTATCAACGTGGGGAGAGCGGTTGACGGTAAACTTTTCGATGCGGGTGGGGAGCGGAACCGGGCCGCGAACGCTGGCGCCGGTGCGCTTTGCGGTCGACACGATTTCACGGGTAGAGGCATCGAGGATCCGGTGATCGAACGCCTTGAGGCGGATACGGATATTCTGGCCGTTCATTCGTCTTGTCCTTGTTCTTTGTTATTCGTTTCCGCACGCGGAAACACATGAACTTCTATTGATCGTGGCGCCGCAGATTTTCAAAAATCGAGAGGGATGAGCGTTACACCCCAATCATTTCGGTAGTCTGTATTGCTAAAAACACCGCGCTCCGCAATCGCTTGCGAATCCAGCGGTGATTGTGAGTGCGCGTTTACGCGCTTTCACCGAATTTTTCAAGCACTAAAAATGCAACGCCGCCAGGCTTTTTACTAAAAGGCCGGCGGCGGTGTTGTTCACACCGCCGCCAGTCAGAATTTCAATGGTCGAAATTACTCGACGATCGAGGCCACGATGCCGGCGCCGACGGTACGGCCGCCTTCGCGGATAGCGAAGCGCAGCTTTTCTTCCATCGCGATCGGAACGATCAGCTCGACTTCAACGGTGACGTTGTCGCCAGGCATAACCATTTCCGTGCCTTCAGGAAGCGACACGATGCCGGTCACGTCAGTCGTACGGAAGTAGAACTGCGGACGGTAGTTCGTGAAGAACGGCGTATGACGGCCGCCTTCTTCCTTCGTCAGGATGTAGGCTTCTGCCATGAACTTCTTGTGCGGCTTGACCGAACCCGGCTTGCACAGGATCTGACCACGCTCAACGCCGTCACGGGTAACACCGCGAACCAGTGCACCGATGTTGTCGCCAGCCTGGCCCTGATCGAGCAGCTTGCGGAACATTTCAACGCCGGTAACAGTCGTCTTCGAGGTCGGACGGATGCCGACGATTTCGACTTCTTCACCAACCTTGACGATACCGCGCTCAACGCGACCCGTCACAACCGTACCACGGCCAGAGATCGAGAACACGTCTTCGATCGGCATCAGGAACGGCTGGTCGATCGGACGCTCAGGCGTCGGGATGTAGGCGTCAACAGCAGCCATCAGCTCGCGGATTGCGTCTTCACCGATCTTCTTGTCAGAATCTTCAAGAGCGGCAAGTGCCGAACCCTTGATGATCGGGATATCGTCGCCCGGGAAGTCGTAGGACGACAGAAGTTCGCGAACTTCCAGTTCAACGAGCTCGAGAAGCTCGGCGTCGTCAACCTGGTCGACCTTGTTGAGGAACACGACGATTGCCGGAACGCCAACCTGGCGGGCAAGCAGGATGTGCTCGCGCGTCTGCGGCATCGGGCCGTCAGCTGCAGAGCAAACCAGGATCGCGCCGTCCATCTGGGCAGCACCGGTGATCATGTTCTTCACGTAGTCGGCGTGGCCGGGGCAGTCGACGTGCGCGTAGTGACGGGCAGGCGTCTCGTATTCAACGTGTGCCGTCGAGATCGTGATACCACGAGCCTTTTCTTCCGGAGCCGCGTCGATCTGGTCATACGCCTTGAACTCGCCGAAGAACTTCGTGATTGCTGCCGTCAGCGACGTCTTGCCATGGTCAACGTGACCGATCGTGCCAATGTTGACGTGCGGCTTATTGCGCTCGAACTTGCTCTTTGCCATTAGTGGCTCTCCATTCTTGTCCCTTGACGGGAATAATCTTCAAAATTCGGTGGGGCGTACCCCGATCACTTCTGACCGGAGTACTTTGCCTGGATTTCCTGCGCCACGTTCGACGGAACCGGCGAATAGTGGTCGAACGTCATCGAGTACTGTGCACGGCCCTGCGACATGGAGCGCAGGTTGTCGACGTACTTGAACATGTTCGCGAGCGGAACATGCGCGTTGATGACGACGGCGATACCACGGCTTTCCTGGCCCTGGATCTGACCACGACGGGAGTTCAGATCGCCGATAACGTCACCGACATAGTCTTCCGGCGTTACGACTTCGACCTTCATCATCGGCTCGAGAAGCTGTGCGCCAGCCTTCTTCGCTGCTTCACGGAAGCAGGCACGCGATGCGATTTCGAAGGCGAGAACCGACGAGTCAACATCGTGGAATGCACCGTCGACCAGCGTCGCCTTGACGCCGAGCATCGGGAAGCCAGCCAGCGGACCGGAAGACAGAACGCTTTCGATACCCTTCTGAACGCCCGGGATGTATTCCTTCGGAACAGCACCACCGACGATCTTCGATTCGAACTTGAAGTCTTCGCCTTCGGGGTTCGGTTCGAAAATGATCTTCACGCGAGCGAACTGACCGGTACCACCGGACTGCTTCTTGTGCGTGTAGTCTTCTTCGTGCTGACGCGTGATGGTTTCGCGGTAGGCAACCTGCGGAGCGCCGACGGTAGCTTCAACCTTGAACTCGCGACGCATACGGTCAACGAGAATGTCGAGGTGAAGTTCGCCCATGCCTGCGATGATCGTCTGACCGGATTCTTCATCCGTCTTGACGCGGAACGAAGGATCTTCAGCAGCCAGGCGGTTGAGCGCGAGGCCCATCTTTTCCTGGTCGCCCTTGGTCTTCGGCTCGATGGCGATCTGGATGACCGGCTCGGGGAATTCCATGCGCTCGAGGATAACCGGCTTCAGCGGATCGCAGAGCGTATCGCCAGTGGTGGTTTCCTTGAGGCCAGCCAGAGCAACGATGTCGCCGGCAAAGGCTTCTTCGATGTCTTCACGGCTGTTGGAATGCATCTGCAGCATACGGCCGACGCGCTCGCGCTTGTCCTTGACCGTGTTGATGACCGACGTGCCCTTTTCGAGCTTGCCGGAGTAGATGCGGGCGAAGGTCAGCGAACCGACGAAGGGGTCGTTCATGATCTTGAACGCGAGCATGGAAAGCGGCTCGCTGTCATCGGCATGACGCTCGATTTCGGCTTCGGTCTTGAAGTCGATGCCCTTGATCGCGGGAATGTCCAGCGGCGAAGGCAGGTAGTCGACGACGGCGTCGAGAAGCGGCTGAACGCCCTTGTTCTTGAACGCGGTACCGCAGAACATCGGGTGGAACTTCACGTCGATGGTGCCGCGGCGAACGAGCGCACGGATCTTTTCGTTGTCGGGCATGATGCCGTTCAGGTAGTCTTCCATCGCTTCTTCGTCGATCTCGACAACGGTCTCGATCAGCTTTTCGCGATATTCGTCAGCCTTGGCCTTCATGTCTTCAGGAATTTCGACGACGTCCCACTGAGCGCCGAGCGATTCGTCGCGCCAGATGAGTGCGTTCATCTCGATCAGGTCGATAACGCCCTTGAACTCGGTCTCAGCGCCGATCGGCAGCTGCATGACAACGGCGATGGCGCCGAGACGGGTCTTGATCATTTCTACCGAGCGGTAGAAGTCAGCGCCGGTCTTGTCCATCTTGTTGCAGAAGATCATGCGCGGAACATGATACTTCTCGGCCTGGCGCCAGACGGTTTCCGTCTGCGGCTCAACACCGGCGTTGGCGTCAAGCAGCGCGATGGCGCCGTCGAGAACGCGCAGCGAACGCTCAACTTCAATGGTGAAGTCGACGTGGCCGGGGGTGTCGATGATGTTGAAGCGGCGCATCTTGCCGTCGCGACCCTTCCAGAAGGTCGTGGTGGCAGCGGAGGTGATGGTGATACCACGCTCCTGCTCCTGTTCCATCCAGTCCATCGTGGCTGCGCCATCGTGAACTTCACCGATCTTGTGCGACTTACCGGTGTAATAAAGGATACGCTCGGTGGTCGTCGTCTTGCCGGCGTCGATATGCGCCATGATACCGAAATTGCGGTAGTCTTCGATTTTATATTCGCGAGCCATAATGGACTGCCTTTCGATATGCGACCGGTTAAGATTACCAGCGGTAATGCGAGAATGCGCGGTTGGCGTCGGCCATCTTGTGCGTGTCTTCGCGCTTCTTGACAGCAGAACCGCGGTTGTTCGCAGCGTCCATGAGTTCGCCGGAAAGGCGATCGACCATGGTCGTTTCGTTGCGCTTGCGGGCAGCCGTGATCAGCCAGCGAATAGCGAGGGCCTGACGGCGCTCGGGGCGAACGTCGACGGGAACCTGATAGGTGGCACCACCAACGCGGCGCGAACGCACTTCAACGTGCGGAGCAACGTTGTCGAGGGCGGAGTGGAACACGCCGAGCGGCTCCTGCTTCGTCTTGCCCTGAACGACGTCGAACGCGCCGTAAACGATGCTTTCTGCGACCGACTTCTTGCCGTGAAGCATGATGGCGTTCATGAACTTGGTGACGACCAGATCGCCGAACTTCGGGTCCGGGTTGATCTCACGCTTTTCTGCACTATGGCGACGGGACATATTTTTTGTCTCTCAATGTTATTGACGCTTTACCACGCGGAGAACCTCGCGCAGCGCCGGAATTTGTTAAACCCGAATTACTTCGGACGCTTCGCACCGTACTTGGAGCGGCGCTGCTTGCGGTTCTTGACGCCCTGGGTATCGAGAACACCGCGGATGATGTGGTAACGCACACCCGGCAAGTCCTTTACGCGGCCGCCGCGGATCATGACCACGGAGTGTTCCTGAAGGTTGTGACCTTCGCCCGGAATGTAACCGATGACTTCGAAGCCGTTGGTGAGGCGGATCTTGGCAACCTTACGCAGAGCCGAGTTCGGCTTCTTCGGGGTCGTCGTGTAAACGCGGGTGCAAACACCACGCTTCTGCGGGTTTTCCTGAAGAGCAGGAACCTTGTTGCGCTTTACCTGTGCCTGGCGAGGCTTGCGGATCAGCTGGTTTACGGTAGGCATATAACCATCCCTTGCAAAAACTACTTAAGCCACCCTCACGGGTGGCGGCTATGCCGTTGCCGGCGACGATGCACGCATATATCCTCATGCGCAAAACGTGGCCCGATCCGGTTTCACGGATGGACCACCAAGAGCAGAGGACACCGGATGAGGCGTCTTGCGTGCAACATTCGTGTCTTCTACGTGCAATGGAGACCCGTTTGAGATGATGTTCGGGAAAAAGCTTTCCGAACGGCCAGCACCCACAGAGGCTCCGATGGCGGGCGTACTACTGTTTTAGCCAGCTTTCGTCAAGGGCGAATCCACATTTTGCCCCCGCGCCCGCGGCCACGAAGCCCGCGTCCGGGCCATTTCCAGCCAGCTTTAACATAAGTCGGCGCAGAAGGCTGCGATTTCGACCTCCACGCTTTGGCTTTTCATAAAATCCGTCTATTGATTCCCTGTGGCGAGCCGGAGCAGCGCCGCCACGGGCGGAACCGATTCCATCGGCCCCCATTACAGCAACGAATGATCAAGGAACCGCGTCATGAGCACCCTCCCCGACAACGACAACGGACGCGAAGAGCCGATGGTCTTCATCGTCATCGGCAAGGCCTATGAGCACGACAATTCCGAAGGCATCGACATCCACGTCATTTTGCGGGCGCCGGACGACGATACCGCCGTGCGCGAAACGCTGAACGCGCTTTCCGAGGAAGGCTTCATCGAAGCGGACCTCGACCAGATCGGCATGCTGACCGAAGTTCCCGATGAAGAGCCGCACGCTTCCGCCTATCAGGGCGCCCTCGAAGGCGAAGTCGCCATCATCCGTTTCGCCTGAGGCGCAAATCCATGGCGGTAAGACGGGTCGTCGCCAATATAGAAACGCCCGACCCAGCGCGGGCGAAGGCGTTTTATTGCGATATTCTCGGCATGCCCGTCGCCATGGATCACGGCTGGATCGTCACCCATGCCAGCCCGCTCGAAGCAAGAGCACAGGTCAGCTTCGCAAGTGAAGGCGGCTCCGGCACTGATGTGCCGGACCTTTCGATCGAGGTTGATGATTTCGAGGAGGTCCACGCCAGAATCCTGAAGGCCGGGCTGCCCATCGAATACGGCCCCGCCGTTGAGGCGTGGGGCGTACGCCGCCTTTTCGTGCGCGACCCCTTCGGCAAACTTATCAATATATTAAGTCACTCATAGATTATATACTTTTAATACAATAGTATTATTTCTTTATCCGTTGAACAATACCCAAATATCAGCTTACAATAGTATCGACGCAAAATTCCGGTGGCGGGTTGGATACTATATCTTCAGCAGACATTATCGATGACATTTACGAGGCGGCACTTTTCCCTGATCGCTGGGCTGAGGTCATAGAGACAATCGGTAACCGCCTGGATTTCTGGGGCGGTGCGCTTACCTGGGGCAAGGGTGAGGAGGAGGCATGGCTCTTCACCCCCAATCTGCAGGACGTGATGCAGGCCTTCATGGAAGGCGGCTGGAACAGGCGCAACGATCGCCTCACCCGCGCAATCCGCGAAGGACAGTTTTCCTTCGTACAGGATTTCGACGTCTTCACCCATGACGAATGGGCCGGATTGCCGATCGTGCGTGACTTCCTGATGCCGCGCGGATTGGGATATGGCGCGGCAACGCAGATTGCGCCACCGGATCATCCGGAAATGACAGTGCTTTTCGAACGCAAACTCGATAGCGGCGTCATCGGGCCGGAAACCATGGCGGCGCTGGGCCGGCTGAGGCCACACATTGCCCGCAGCCTCACCCTCGCAACCCGGCTGCAGCGACAGAAGGCCGACGCCATGACGCTCGGGCTGAACGCCATAGGCGCGCCAGCGGCGGTGCTACAGGCGAGCGGGCGTATCCTCTCCGCAAACGACATGTTTCTCTCCCTCAGGAAATGTATTTCCACCCGTGCCCGCGACAGGATCGTAGTGTCAGACGAAAGAGTAAACCGGCTGCTCTATAAGGCGCTCGCCGGAGATAATGTCGGCTCTTTCCCCCTCCCGACCGGCGAAGATCGGTCCTGCATCCTCCACGTCATACCGTTGCGCAGGAACGCACTGGATTTGTCCCCGAAAGGTTCCGCCATCGTGCTGATATCGCAACCCATGGGCACCATCACCGATGCAACGTCACTGTTAAAAGGGCTATACGATCTCACCAAGGGCGAGGCCCGCGTGGCTCTGGAAATCATGAAGGGGCTCTCGCTTCCCGCCGTGGCGAAGCAATTGCAGATTTCCCATGAAACGGTGCGCAGCAACGCCAAGTCGATCTATGCGAAGACTGGCAGCACCGGCCAAACTGATCTCGTTCGCCGGCTCTCCGTTCTCACCCGCTATAACATCCGCGAACAGAGCTGACCCTCGCCGCGCGGCTGAAGATAATCTCAAAGACAAATCGTAAAATCGCGCTGACTCGCCGGTGGCTTCCACACAAACAAAAACGCCCGGATTGCTCCGGGCGTTTCCATTGAACCTTTGGCGGGGCTTCGTAAAGCCCCTGCCCTGTCTGACCTTATTCGGCGGCCGGAGCCTGGTCCGTCATGTCCTGCAGCATCTGGTTCGCAGAGCCTGCACCCGTACCCTTGCGGCGTTCCTCGAGAATGAGGTCGTCGCGCGAGGTGGCGATGCGGCGGATCTGCGTCATGGTGCCGCCAGTACCGGCCGGGATGAGGCGGCCGACGATGACGTTTTCCTTGAGGCCCTGCAGCGTGTCCGTCTTGCCGGCGATCGCAGCTTCCGTGAGAACCTTGGTGGTTTCCTGGAAGGATGCGGCCGAGATGAAGGACGGCGTCTGCAGCGAAGCCTTGGTGATGCCGAGCAGAACCGGCTCGCCATAGGCAGGCTTCTTGCCTTCTTCGATCAGGCGGTCGTTGTTGTCGTCAAGCTCGATGCGATCGACGTTGTCGCCAACGATGTACTGGCTGTCGCCAGCATCGGTGATTTCAACCTTCTGCAGCATCTGGCGAACGATCACCTCGATGTGCTTGTCGTTGATCACAACGCCCTGCAGTCGATAGACTTCCTGGATTTCGTTCACGAGGTAGGAAGCCAGAGCCTCCACGCCCTTAATCGCCAGAATGTCGTGCGGCGCCGGGTTGCCGTCGAGAATGTATTCGCCCTTCTCGATGTAGTCGCCTTCCTGAAGATGGAAGGGCTTGCCCTTCGGGATCAGGTATTCGACCGGCTCGACGCCGTCTTCCGCAGGCTCGATCATCACGCGACGCTTGTTCTTGTAGTCGCGGCCGAGGCGGATCGTACCATCAATCTCGGCGATGATGGCGTGATCCTTCGGACGACGTGCTTCGAACAGTTCGGCAACACGCGGCAGACCACCGGTGATGTCCTTCGTCTTGGCGCTTTCCAGCGGCGAACGTGCAAGCACGTCACCCTGGGAGACCTTGGAACCCGGCTCGACCGACAGGATGGCATCCACGGACAGATGGAAGCGGGCTTCGCCACCACGGCTAAGCTTCGCCACAGCGCCGGAAGCGTCCTTGATGATGATCGCGGGCTTCAAGTCCGAACCGCGCGGCGTCGAACGCCAGTCAATGACCTGACGCTTGGTGATGCCGGTGGATTCGTCGGTCGCTTCCAGAACGGAGAGACCGTCGACGAGGTCTTCGAAGTGAACGGTACCTTCCACTTCCGTCATCATCGGACGGGTGTAGGGGTCCCACTCTGCAAGACGCTGGCCACGCTTAACCTTGTCGCCATCATCCACGAAGATCTTCGAACCGTAAGCGACACGCTGCGAGGAACGTTCCGCGCCGCGCTCATCAAGGATCGTAACGGACATGTTACGGCCCATGGCGATGAGAACGCCTTCCGAGTTCCGCAGGATGTTGCGGTTCTTGATCTGGATCGTGCCTTCATACGACGCTTCGAGGAACGACTGGTCGACCACGTTCGCCGTACCGCCAAGGTGGAACGTACGCATGGTGAGCTGCGTGCCCGGTTCACCGATCGACTGTGCGGCGATGACGCCAACGGCTTCGCCCATGTTGACAGGCGTACCGCGTGCAAGGTCACGACCGTAGCAGACGCCGCAGACGCCGATCTGCACTTCGCAGGTCAGAGCGGAGCGGATGCGGACGGACTGGATGCCCGCCTTTTCGATGGCGGCCACATCGGCCTCATCGATAAGCGTGCCGGCCTTGACGATGTTCTCGCCGGAAACCGGATGATCGATATCGTCCAGAGCCGTACGGCCTAGAATACGTGCGCCAAGCGAGGCAACAACCTGACCGGCATCGACGATGGCGGTCATGGTGAGGCCCTTGTCGGTGCCGCAATCCACGGAGTTGACGATGCAATCCTGCGCGACGTCGACGAGACGACGGGTAAGGTAACCCGAGTTCGCCGTCTTCAGGGCGGTGTCTGCAAGACCCTTACGGGCACCGTGGGTCGAGTTGAAGTACTCGTTAACGGTCAGGCCTTCCTTGAAGTTCGAGATGATCGGCGTCTCGATGATTTCACCCGAGGGCTTCGCCATCAGGCCGCGCATGCCGCCCAGCTGACGCATCTGGTTCGGAGAACCACGGGCGCCCGAGTGGGACATCATGTAGATGGAGTTCATCGGCTTCTGGCGGCCCGTTTCCGGATCGAACTCGACAGCCTTGATGCGCGCCATCATTTCTTCGGCGACCTTTTCGGTAGCCTTGCCCCAGGCGTCGACAACCTTGTTGTACTTCTCGCCCTGGGTGATGAGACCATCATTGTACTGCTGTTCGTATTCCTTCACCAAGGCTTCGGTGTCACCGACGATCTTCACCTTGCTGTCCGGAATGACCATGTCGTCCTTGCCGAACGAAATGCCGGCGCGGCAGGCATGGGCAAAGCCGAGCTGCATGATGCGGTCGCAGAAGATGACCGTGTCTTTCTGGCCGCAGTGACGGTAGACCGTGTCGATCATCTTGGAGATGTTCTTCTTGGTCATTTCCTGGTTGCAGACGTCGAAAGGCACGTTGACGTTCTTCGGCAGAAGTTCGCCGATCAGCATACGGCCAGGGGTCGTTTCATGGATCTTCGAAACCGGCTTGCCGTCGGCATCCACGGTCTTGAAGCGACCACGGATCTTGGCATGCAGCGTCACGACCTTGTTTTCAAGCGCGTGATGCAGCTCACCGATATCCGAGAAGGCCATGCCTTCGCCCGGCTCGTTCTGGTTCATGATCGACAGGTAATACAGGCCGAGAACCATGTCCTGCGAAGGAACGATGATCGGGTGGCCGTTTGCCGGATGCAGGATGTTGTTGGTCGACATCATCAGCACGCGCGCTTCCAGCTGGGCTTCCAGCGACAGCGGAACGTGAACAGCCATCTGGTCACCGTCGAAGTCGGCGTTGAAGGCCGTGCAGACGAGCGGATGCAGCTGGATGGCCTTGCCTTCGACCAGCATTGGTTCGAAAGCCTGGATACCCAGACGGTGCAGCGTCGGTGCGCGGTTCAGGAGAACCGGATGCTCGCGGATAACCTCGTCGAGGATATCCCAGACTTCCGGCTTTTCCTTTTCAACCAGCTTCTTGGCCTGCTTGACGGTCGAGGAGTAACCCTTGGCGTCGAGGCGGGCGTAGATGAACGGCTTGAACAGTTCGAGCGCCATCTTCTTCGGCAGGCCGCACTGGTGCAGCTTCAGTTCCGGACCGGTCACGATAACCGAACGACCGGAATAGTCGACGCGCTTGCCGAGAAGGTTCTGGCGGAAGCGGCCCTGCTTGCCCTTGAGCATGTCGGAGAGCGACTTCAGCGGACGCTTGTTGGCACCCGTGATGACGCGACCGCGACGGCCGTTATCGAACAGCGCATCGACGGATTCCTGCAACATACGCTTTTCGTTGCGGATGATGATGCCAGGCGCACGAAGCTCGATCAGGCGCTTCAGACGGTTGTTACGGTTGATGACGCGGCGATAGAGATCGTTGAGGTCGGACGTCGCGAAACGACCGCCATCCAGCGGAACCAGCGGACGCAGGTCCGGCGGAATAACCGGAACGACCTTCATGATCATCCATTCCGGACGGTTGCCGCTCTCCATGAAGTTCTCGACGATCTTCAGGCGCTTCATCAGCTTCTTCTGCTTGAGATCAGACGTGGTCTCAGCAAGTTCGGCACGCAGGTCGCCAGCGATCTTCTCGAGGTTCATCGAAGCCAGCATCTCATAGATGGCTTCAGCGCCGATCATGGCGGTGAACTGGTCTTCGCCGAATTCGTCAACGGCAATCATGTACTCTTCTTCGGACAGAAGCTGGTTCTGCTTCAGCGAAGTGAGGCCGGGTTCCGTGACGATGTAGTTCTCGAAATAGAGAACGCGCTCGACATCCTTCAGCGTCATGTCGAGCAGGGTCGAGATACGCGAAGGAAGCGACTTCAGGAACCAGATGTGGGCAACCGGCGCTGCGAGCTCGATATGGCCCATGCGCTCACGGCGAACGCGCGACAGCGTCACTTCGACGCCGCACTTTTCGCAGATGATGCCCTTGTACTTCATGCGCTTGTACTTGCCGCACAGGCACTCGTAGTCCTTGATCGGTCCGAAAATACGCGCGCAGAAAAGACCGTCGCGTTCCGGCTTGAACGTACGGTAGTTGATGGTTTCCGGCTTCTTGATCTCGCCGTAGGACCACGACAGGATTTTTTCCGGCGAAGCGATCGAAATCCGGATGGAATCGAAATGCTGCGCAGGCACCTGAGGATTGAAAAGATTCATGACCTCTTGGTTCATGCCTTGTCTCCTTGAGAGGCTAGCTGCTGCCCCTGTTTGCATCTGGACCGGCTTCTTCCCGGGTCACCGTCCAGAGCTTTAAATACGGATTAACCGCACAATGCGGCGAAAGTGTCCCTCGGCAACCGCAGGCTGCCGGAGGAACCGGCAGGCGCCCAAAAAGGCGCCCGCCTCTCTCATTTTATTCCGCCGCGTCGGGCAGCTGGTCGTCGGGCTGGTTCTCGATCTTCGAGTTTTCCAGTTCGACCGAAAGACCGAGCGACCGCATTTCCTTGACGAGAACGTTGAAGCTCTCCGGAATGCCGGCCTCGAACGTGTCGTCACCACGGACGATCGCCTCGTAGACCTTGGTGCGGCCCGCCACGTCGTCCGACTTGACGGTGAGCATTTCCTGCAGCGTGTAAGCCGCGCCGTATGCTTCCAGAGCCCAGACTTCCATTTCCCCGAAGCGCTGTCCGCCGAACTGCGCCTTGCCGCCCAGCGGCTGCTGGGTAACGAGCGAATAAGGACCGATCGAGCGAGCGTGGATCTTGTCGTCAACAAGGTGGTTCAGCTTGATCATGTACATGTAGCCGACGGTGACCTTGCGGTCGAACGGCTCACCGGTACGGCCGTCATAAAGAACGGACTGACCGGATTCATGCAGACCTGCCTTCTTCAGCATCGCAGCGACGTCAGGCTCATGCGCACCGTCGAAGACCGGGGTCGCGATGGAAACACCGCGCTTGGCTTCTTCGGCAAGCTTGACCAGCGATTCGTCATCGAAGCGCTGCACCTCGTCATGCGATTCACTCGCATAGATTTCGGTGAGCTCGGTGCGAAGCTCGCTGATGTCCATCGTCTTGCGATACTCTTCGAGCATCTCGCCGATCTTCTTGCCCATGCCTGCGCATGCCCATGCGAGGTGGGTTTCGAGGATCTGGCCGACGTTCATGCGCGAAGGCACGCCGAGCGGGTTCAAGCAGATGTCGACATGCGTGCCGTCTTCGAGGAACGGCATGTCTTCGACCGGAACGATACGCGAGACGACGCCCTTGTTACCGTGACGGCCGGCCATCTTGTCGCCCGGCTGGATCTTGCGCTTCACAGCAACAAAGACCTTGACCATCTTCATGACGCCCGGAGGCATTTCATCGCCGCGCTGGACCTTTTCGACCTTGTCCATGAAGCGCTGTTCAAGGCGCGACTTGGATTCGTCGTACTGGCCGCGAAGCGCTTCCAGTTCGGACTGGGCCTTCTCGTCTTCGACTGCAAACATCCACCACTGCGAGCGGGGATATTCGGATACGACGGCGTTGGAAAGCTCGACGCCCTTCTTGAAGCCCTTCGGACCAGCGATGGAAACGTGGCCACGCAGCATGTCGATCAGGCGGCCGTAGACGTTACGGTCAAGGATTGCCTGTTCGTCGTCGCGGTCCTTCGCCAGACGTTCGATCTCTTCGCGCTCGATTGCCATCGCGCGCTCGTCCTTCTCCACACCGTGACGGTTGAAGACGCGGACTTCGACGACCGTACCGAACGTGCCCGGAGGCATGCGCATGGAGGTGTCGCGAACGTCGGAAGCCTTTTCACCGAAGATGGCGCGCAGAAGCTTTTCTTCCGGCGTCATCGGGCTTTCGCCCTTCGGCGTGATCTTGCCGACGAGGATGTCGCCCGGCTGAACTTCCGCACCGATGTAAACGATACCGGCTTCGTCGAGGTTCTTCAGCGCTTCTTCCGAAACGTTCGGAATGTCGCGCGTGATTTCTTCCGGACCAAGCTTCGTGTCACGCGCCATCACTTCGAATTCTTCGATGTGGATGGAGGTGAACACGTCGTCGGAAACGATACGCTCCGACATCAGGATCGAGTCTTCGTAGTTGTAGCCGTTCCAGGGCATGAACGCGACGAGCGCGTTGCGGCCGAGCGCCAGGTCACCGAGGTCGGTCGACGGACCGTCCGCGATGATGTCACCCTTGGAGATGAGATCGCCGACGGCGACCAGCGGACGCTGGTTGACGCAGGTGTTCTGGTTCGAACGCTGGAACTTCTGCAGACGGTAGATATCAACGCCCGACTTGCCGGCATCGAGTTCTTCCGTAGCGCGGATAACGATACGCGTCGCATCGACCTGGTCGACGACACCGCCGCGGCGAGCTGCGATGGCAGCGCCGGAGTCACGGGCGACGATCGGTTCCATGCCTGTGCCGACGAACGGCGCTTCCGCCCGCAGAAGCGGAACGGCCTGACGCTGCATGTTCGAGCCCATGAGAGCGCGGTTGGCGTCGTCGTTTTCCAGGAACGGAATGAGAGCCGCCGCGACCGAAACGAGCTGCTTCGGCGAAACGTCCATCAGGTTGATGTTGTCGCGCGGTGCGAGCATAACTTCGCCCGAGTGACGGCAGACGACGAACTCTTCAGTGAAGGCGCCTTCGCCATCGAGTTCGGCATTGGCCTGTGCGACGTAGTACTTGGCCTCTTCCATGGCGGAGAGGTAGATAACGTCGGTCGTCACCTTGCCGTCGATGATCTTGCGGTACGGGCTTTCGATGAAGCCGTACTTGTTGACGCGGGCAAAGGTGGCAAGCGAGTTGATCAGACCGATGTTCGGGCCTTCCGGCGTTTCGATCGGGCAAATACGGCCGTAGTGGGTCGGGTGAACGTCGCGGACTTCGAAGCCGGCGCGCTCGCGGGTCAGACCACCCGGTCCAAGAGCCGAAAGACGACGCTTGTGGGTGATTTCCGAAAGCGGGTTCACCTGGTCCATGAACTGCGACAGCTGCGAGGAACCGAAGAATTCGCGAACGGCGGCAGCTGCCGGCTTCGCGTTGATCAGGTCCTGCGGCATCACGGTGTCGATTTCGATCGAGGACATACGTTCCTTGATCGCACGTTCCATGCGCAGAAGGCCCAGACGATACTGGTTTTCCATCAGCTCGCCGACCGAACGAACACGGCGGTTGCCGAGGTTGTCGATGTCGTCGATTTCGCCCTTGCCGTCACGCAGTTCGACCAGCATCTTGACGACAGCGAGGATGTCTTCCTTGCGCAGCGTGCGCACGGTGTCTTCCGCGTCGAGGTCGAGACGCATGTTCATCTTCACGCGGCCAACAGCCGAGAGATCGTAACGCTCTGCATCGAAGAACAGCGAGTTGAACATCGCTTCCGCGGAGTCCATGGTCGGCGGTTCGCCCGGACGCATGACGCGGTAGATGTCGAACAGCGCTTCCTGACGGTTCTGGTTCTTGTCAACGGAGAGCGTGTTACGGATGTAGGCGCCAACATTGACGTGGTCGATGTTGAGAACCGGAATCTCGTCGAAGCCAGACTGCAGGATCAGGCCGAGCGTCTTCTCGTCGATTTCGTCGCCGGCTTCGAGATAGATTTCACCCGTCTCGTAGTTGACGATGTCTTCGGCCAGGAAGTTGCCGTAGAGGTCTTCGTCAGTCGCCTTAAGCGCCTTCAGGCCCTTGTCGACGAGCTGGCGGATAAGGCGCGGGGTCAGCTTCTTGCCACCTTCGACAACAACTTCGCCGGTGTCGGCGTCGATCATGTCGGTGATGACCTTGGCATTCTTCAGCGCGTCAGGCTGGAACGGGATACGCCAGCCGTCGCCGGCGCGCTCGTAGGTAGCCTTGGTATAGAAGGTCGACAGAATTTCTTCGCCGTCCATGCCGAGCGCCATCAGGAGCGAGGTCACGGGCAGCTTGCGGCGACGGTCGATACGCGCATAGACGATGTCCTTGGCGTCGAATTCGATGTCGAGCCAGGAACCGCGATACGGGATAACGCGGGCAGCGAAAAGCAGCTTGCCGGAAGAATGGCTCTTGCCCTTGTCGTGATCGAAGAACACGCCCGGCGAACGGTGCATCTGCGAAACGATGACGCGCTCGGTGCCGTTGACGATGAACGTACCGTTATTGGTCATGAGCGGCATATCGCCCATGTAGACGGACTGTTCCTTGATGTCCTTGATGGACTTCGCGCCCGTATCTTCATCGATATCGAACACGATGAGGCGCAGCGTCACCTTCAGCGGCGCTGCATAGGTCAGATCGCGCTGACGGCATTCCTCTACGTCGAACTTCGGCGCTTCGAATTCGTAGGACACGAATTCGAGCATGGAGGCGCCGGAAAAATCGGTGATCGGGAATACGGACTTGAATACGGCATTCAATCCCTCGTCGGGACGGCCACCCTTGGGCTCGTCAACCATGAGAAACTGGTCGTACGAAGCCTTCTGAACCTCGATGAGGTTCGGCATTTCCGCTACTTCTGGAATTTTGCCGAAAAACTTGCGTACGCGCCTGCGACCGTTAAACGAAAGGGTCTGAGCCATCGTCGCTCCTTTAAAAATTGCATCCGGGCCTGCAACGGACGGGAACCGATGGCCAGTCGATCCCGTCAAGCAATGGGTGTCATCAATCTCGTTCCACATCCCGGATCGATCAGGCCGGATTGCCTAGATGAGCCGGTTCGGAACCATTCTCTTGAAGAACCCATTACCCAAAAGCCATTTTCACGCGGCTTTTGGGTAATGAGTTTTAAAAACGATGACGACGGAAAGGGGCATGGAGCCCCTTCCCGCCAGCAATCGCAAGATTACTTAACGTCGACCTTAGCGCCGGCTTCTTCAAGCTTCTTCTTGAGATCAGCAGCTTCAGCCTTGGAAACAGCTTCCTTGACAGCCTTCGGAGCGCCTTCAACGAGGTCCTTGGCTTCCTTCAGGCCGAGACCCGTGATAGCGCGGACTTCCTTGATGACGTTGATCTTGTTGGCGCCAGCGTCAACCAGGATCACGTCGAATTCAGTCTTTTCTTCTTCAACAGCAGCAGCAACGCCAGCACCGCCAGCAGCAGCAACAGCTACCGGAGCAGCAGCGGAAACGCCCCACTTTTCTTCGAGAAGCTTCGACAGTTCTGCAGCTTCCAGAACGGTCAGGGTGGAGAGGTCTTCTACGATCTTTGCGAGATCAGCCATTTTGATAGTTCCTTTTGTTCAGTTCGAACCAGTTTGAATATTTACAGCGAAAAACCGCCTTAAGCGGCTTCGTCCTTCTTGGCGTAAGCCGAGAACACCCGTGCCAGCTGGCTTGCAGGTGCGGCGACAACCGTAGCGACGCGAGTTGCCGGGGCATTGAGAAGGCCCAGCAGCTTTGCGCGCAGCTCGTCCAGCGAAGGCAGGGTCGCAAGCGACTTGACTGCTTCGGCGTTGAGCGTGGTTGCACCCATGGAACCACCGAGAACAACGACCTTGTCGTTGGTCTTTGCGAAATCCATGACGACTTTCGGAGCGATCATCGGGTCGACGCTGTATGCAATCAGCGTCTGGCCCTTGAAGAGATTTGTCATCCCTTCCGACTCCGTGCCCTGAAGAGCGATCTTGGCCAGGCGGTTCTTCGCGACCTTGACGGTGCCTCCGGCAGCGCGCATCTTCGAACGGAAGTCGTTCATCTGCGCAACGGTGACACCAGCATAGTGGGCCACGACAACCGAACCGGAAGCCTTGAAGACTTCGTTCAGCTCCGTGACGAATTCGCGTTTTTCCGCTCTTTCCACTGTCTGTCTCCAGTAGACGGGACCACATGATTGTGAACCCGTCGGGTTTGCCTTTGCCCCAAGGGACCTTTTTACAAAGATCCCGAGCGACGCTCGAGGATCCTGTCCCCCGCTCTGTCGCCGCAAACGGCTTCAGGCACAGGCACACCAGGTTCGAACCGGACAGTCAGGCATCAGCAGATACCTCAAATCCAGCCTCACCCGTCTCATGCAGGTTGAATGATTAAGGCCAGGCCCCGAAGGAAATGGCCACCCGCAATCTCGGACAGGAGTTCCGGGTTTCCCCGGAAATCTCCGGCTCCTGGGAGCCGGAAATTCTTTTATTCACACTTCCCTTGGGAAGCGCGAGAATTGATTAAGCCGTAACCGACGAAGGGTCGATCTTGACGCCCGGACCCATGGTCGAGGAAATGGCGACGCGCTTGACATAGTTGCCCTTGGCGCCAGCCGGCTTTGCCTTGATGACGGCATCGGCGAAAGCCTTGATGTTTTCCTCAAGAGCCTTGGCGTCGAACGAAGCCTTGCCAATACCAGCGTGTACGATACCGGCCTTTTCGACGCGGAACTCGACAGCGCCGCCCTTGGACGCCTTGACGGCGCCGGCAACATCCATGGTCACCGTACCGACCTTCGGGTTCGGCATCATGCCACGCGGGCCGAGTACCTTGCCGAGACGGCCGACGAGCGGCATCATGTCCGGGGTCGCGATGCAACGATCGAAGTCGATCTTGCCGCCCTGAACGATTTCAACCAGTTCTTCTGCACCAACAACGTCAGCGCCAGCAGCCGTGGCTTCATCAGCCTTGGCGCCGCGTGCGAAGACGGCGACGCGAACGTCACGGCCCGTGCCGTTCGGCAGGTTGACAACGCCACGAACCATCTGGTCCGCGTGGCGCGGGTCAACGCCGAGGTTCATCGAAACTTCAACGGTTTCATCGAACTTGGCGACAGCACGTTCCTTGACCATCGAAATGGCGTCGGTGAGAACGTAAAGCTTGTTGGGATCCACACCTTCGCGGATCTTCTGAATGCGCTTTGCTACCTTGGCCATGATCAACCTACCACTTCCAGGCCCATGGCGCGGGCGGAGCCCTCAACCATTGCCATTGCGCCTTCGATGTCGGCTGCGTTCAGATCCTTCATCTTGGCTTCTGCGATCGTCTTGACCTGAGCCTTGGTGATGGAGCCAATCTTGGCGCCCTTGCCAGGCGTCTTGGAACCGGAGGTGATCTTGGCTTCCTTCTTCAGCCAATACGTCATCGGCGGCTGCTTCATGACGAAGGTGAAGGACTTGTCCTGGTAATAGGTGATGACGACCGGAATCGGCATACCCTTTTCCATTTCCTGCGTGGCGGCATTGAACGCCTTGCAGAATTCCATGATGTTAATGCCACGCTGACCAAGTGCCGGACCGATCGGCGGGGACGGATTGGCCGCCCCGGCCTTTACCTGCAACTTGAGCTGGCCTGCAACTTTCTTAGCCATATCTCTCTGCCTTTCAATTCAAACCGGTTACCCGGCTTCTCTTAAGCCGGATTGCTCCGGCGGCTGCGGTTGCGTGGTGCGGCGCCCTGCTCCGGCTTAAAGAGCCAGTTTGCCTTCCACGCGCTTGGGGTCTTGCCCCGCCAATCAGACCTTCTCGACCTGATTGTATTCCAGCTCGACCGGCGTAGCGCGGCCGAAAATCGAAACTTCCACCTTCAGGCGCGAACGCTCTTCGTCGACATCCTGAACCACCCCGTTGAACGACGCGAACGGACCGTCGGAAACGCGAACCTGCTCGCCGATCTCGAACGAAACCGAAGACTTCGGACGCTCGACACCTTCCTGAACCTGACCGAGGATACGCTCGGCTTCATAATCGGGAATCGGAACAGGCTTGCTGTCCGAACCGAGGAAACCGGTAACCTTCGGCGTGTTCTTGATGAGGTGATAGGCCTCATCCGTCAGGTTGGCGCGCACCAGCACGTAACCTGGAAAGAACTTGCGCTCGCTGTCGACCTTACGGCCACGACGCACCTCGACAACCTTTTCGGTCGGCACGAGGATTTTCTCGAACAGATGAGAAAGACCCTTCTGACGGGCCTTCTCTTCGATCGACTCAGCGACCTTCTTTTCGAAATTCGAATATGCGTGAACGATATACCAGCGCGCTGCCATTTTTTTTATTCTCCGTTCAATCCGTTACCGGCCGACGTTCAGCACGAGGCTAAGCACCCAGCCGATGAGCTGGTCAGCAGCAAAGAAGAACAGAGCCGCAAAAATGACCATCACCAGCACCATAGCCGTCGAAATCATGGTCTCGCGGCGCGACGGCCAAGTGATTTTTGACGCTTCGGCGCGAACCTGCTGCAGAAACGTAAACGGATTGGTTTTGGATGCCATTGACTGCCCACACAATTACGGCGCGTAAAGCCGAACTAATCAGCCCCACGCACCGCGTGTCTGTTTTGACCTTACATAAACACCGATTCCACTTTTAACAAGAGGAAATCGACATTCGGCGAAATTCGCCGGAAATCCGGCCCCATCTGCCATGCAGCGAAAACCGCGCTTGCGAATGGAAAGTGGCAGGGGCAGAGGGGCTCGAACCCCCGACCTGCGGTTTTGGAGACCGCCGCTCTACCAACTGAGCTATACCCCTTCAGCACCTGAATCGGCCGCGAAATCGCTTGGCCAATTCGGTATGCGCTCCTTTAAGGTGCAGGGAAAGGAATGGCAAGTGTGTTTTTTGTTTTTTCCACTCCGCCCCCGAAAATCCTGCGCCTCTCAGGTTTTAACGTATTTCCGCCAGTCATGTTCTTCGCTGAAGCCCAGGACCTCGCGAATCTTGCGGTTGGAGATCAACCCCTCATGATCCCCGATCTCGCGGCGGAATTGCACGTCAGGGAAATAAGTCTGCGCAAGCTCGCGCGTGGGGACCGTCGCTGTCGCTGTATCATTGACGGCGTTGAAGACCTGATAACCGAGGCCGTCCTTCTCGATGCACAGATGGCAGATCTGGCCAAGATCGCGCGCATCGATGTAACCCCAGGCATTGCGTTTGCGCGTTTCCGGACGGGCGAAGAAGCCGGGAAACTTCTCATATTCATGCGGCTCGATGACATTGCCGATTCGCAGCGCGTAAATGTCGCATCCGCTTCGCTCGGCAAATGCCCGTGCCGTCTTTTCGTTCACCACCTTCGACAGCCCGTAGGAATCCATCGGATCGACATCATAGTCTTCCTCAAGCGGGAAATGGTGGAAATCCTTCTCGCCCTCGGCAAAACAGACCCCGTAGGTGGTCTCGCTCGATGCGATGACGATCTTGCGGATACCAAGCTTCACCGCAGCCTCGATGACGTTGTAGGTTCCCATTGTATTGATGCGGAACGTCTCGTTGTCGGGCTTTATCAGAATGCGCGGAACCGCGGCGAAGTGGATCACCGCATCATAGGGCAAAACACCCTTCCCGCTTTCGAGCTCTGCAAAGTTCCTGTGCATGGACAGGGCATTAAAGACCTGCCCGCTGTCGGTGATGTCGACAATGAGATTGGTGACGCCCGGCCTGTCGAGCGGAACGAGATCGATGTTGTGGACCTCATAACCCTTGTCGATAAGCCACGGGATCACATGCCTGCCGGCCTTGCCGGAACCACCGGTAAATAGAACGCGCTTCTTCATGATACTCCTCATCATCTCCCCGGCAACGAAGTAGCAGCCCGGACAGGGAAGCGAAAGCCACCCTCCCCCTAACGCGCAATACAAAACAAAAAACCCCGCTGTCTCCAGCGGGGTTTCCGTCAAGCCTTTTCAGGCCCGAAGATTACTCGACGATCGAAGCCACGATGCCGGCGCCGACGGTACGGCCGCCTTCGCGGATAGCGAAGCGCAGCTTTTCTTCCATCGCGATCGGAACGATCAGCTCGACTTCAACGGTGACGTTGTCGCCAGGCATAACCATTTCCGTGCCTTCAGGAAGCGACACGATGCCGGTCACGTCAGTCGTACGGAAGTAGAACTGCGGACGGTAGTTCGTGAAGAACGGCGTATGACGGCCGCCTTCTTCCTTCGTCAGGATGTAGGCTTCTGCCATGAACTTCTTGTGCGGCTTGACCGAACCCGGCTTGCACAGGATCTGACCACGCTCAACGCCGTCACGGGTAACACCGCGAACCAGTGCACCGATGTTGTCGCCAGCCTGGCCCTGATCGAGCAGCTTGCGGAACATTTCAACGCCGGTAACAGTCGTCTTCGAGGTCGGACGGATGCCGACGATTTCGACTTCTTCACCAACCTTGACGATACCGCGCTCAACGCGACCCGTCACAACCGTACCACGGCCAGAGATCGAGAACACGTCTTCGATCGGCATCAGGAACGGCTGGTCGATCGGACGCTCAGGCGTCGGGATGTAGGCGTCAACAGCAGCCATCAGCTCGCGGATTGCGTCTTCACCGATCTTCTTGTCAGAATCTTCAAGAGCGGCAAGTGCCGAACCCTTGATGATCGGGATATCGTCGCCCGGGAAGTCGTAGGACGACAGAAGTTCGCGAACTTCCAGTTCAACGAGCTCGAGAAGCTCGGCGTCGTCAACCTGGTCGACCTTGTTGAGGAACACGACGATTGCCGGAACGCCAACCTGGCGGGCAAGCAGGATGTGCTCGCGCGTCTGCGGCATCGGGCCGTCAGCTGCAGAGCAAACCAGGATCGCGCCGTCCATCTGGGCAGCACCGGTGATCATGTTCTTCACGTAGTCGGCGTGGCCGGGGCAGTCGACGTGCGCGTAGTGACGGGCAGGCGTCTCGTATTCAACGTGTGCCGTCGAGATCGTGATACCACGAGCCTTTTCTTCCGGAGCCGCGTCGATCTGGTCATACGCCTTGAACTCGCCGAAGAACTTCGTGATTGCTGCCGTCAGCGACGTCTTGCCATGGTCAACGTGACCGATCGTGCCAATGTTGACGTGCGGCTTATTGCGCTCGAACTTGCTCTTTGCCATGTGAATTGCTTCCTGTGAACGTGAAGTAGTTTCCCCGGCGCACCGGTTTGGTGTCGCCGTTTAAGGCTTTGTAAGCGAATGCGCAAGACTTAATTATGAAAGCGTCTTCGCGCGCGCCTTAAGCGTGCCTTGAGGCCTGTATATGGTGTCTGGTTTGCGACATTTAAACCCTCGCGAGGGTGAGGAAGACGTCGGCCGGGAGCCCCCCTCCGTCAGCCTAGCTAATCACTAAACAAGATATTTCTATCACAACTTCTTTACCTGCACCGGCATGATGGCTTAAGTGCATTCCATCGCCGCGGGGAGACGGGCGATTGGAATCCGGCGCGCGCGCCATCCCATGCCATATCTCGATCCGTCGCTTTCCCTCGCGACATCTCTATCCGTTTCAGGACTATCCCATGGAAATCTTCACAGCCGCCGGTTTCACGGCATTTTTGCAGGTCATTGCAATCGACCTCGTTCTGGCGGGCGACAACGCCATCGTCATCGGCCTTGCCGCCGCCGGTCTGCCCGCTCATCTTCGCCGCAAGGCGATCCTGGTCGGCATCATCGCCGCCACGGTTCTGCGCATCGGCTTTGCCGCCGTCACCGTCCAGCTTCTTGCCATTGTCGGCCTGCAATTGTTCGGCGGACTGCTGCTCGCCTGGGTGTGCTGGAAGATGTGGACGGAACTGCGTGAGGCCGCAGGTTCCATCGAAGACGAGGTGACCGACGAAGAGGCCGACCTGACCAAGGGTCACAAGACCTTCTTTCAGGCCGCGACCCAGATCGTCATCGCCGACGTCTCCATGTCGCTGGACAACGTCCTTGCCGTCGCCGGTGCTGCGCAGGAACACGTGACGGTGCTGATCATCGGCCTCGTCGTGTCTATCGCGCTGATGGGCCTCGCCGCCAACTTCGTCGCCAAGCTCCTGCACCGCTATCGCTGGATTTCCTACCTCGGCCTCATGGTCATCATCTATGTGGCGCTCAACATGCTCTACCACGGCACGCTCGAGGTTCTGCCCTATATCCAGGCCCATCTCGGCTGACACCGCCGGTCAAAACGCTGTTGCACAAGGCCCGGAAACGCCAGTTTCCGGGCCTTTTCCGTGACCTGCGACCATCAAATCCCTCACCCGGTTTTGCCTTTGCAGAACAGGAAGAATCAATCGCCGCACTTGCTGCAACATCAGGAGAAGACAGGGAAATCGTGAATTCTCGCCGGTGGATTCTGACAGTTGAGGTCAGCCACGGGCAAGCCTAGGGAGCTAGTCAATAAGTCATAATAATAAAAAGAAAGGTAAAGCTGCCAATGGCTTATGACTGGAGCGGCGGTCGTACCCGCCGCCTTCGCAGGGTGAGGCTCGGTGTTGTCGCCAGCTCTCTTATCCTGCTGGCGCTTCTTGCGTCGCTCGTTCTTGGCTGAACGCGCCGCGCGCGCACTCCCACGCTGACCGGCGGCATGGCAAGGTTTTCAGGAACCGCCCTGCCGCCGCTCCTTTGAGGGAAAGTCCAGCGCTCAGTATTTCTTCACGTCCACGCAATGAACCGGCTTTTTCATCTCCGGGTCCGCCATCAGATCGTAAAGATCCGCCTCGTCACCCTTCGACCACCAGACATAAATACCGCCCTGATATTTGGCGCCCGAGGCCGAAATGACATTTGCGGCGACCGTCACGCCATCCTTCAGCCCCAGTCGCACGAGGCTGACCTCGCCCGCATTAAAATAGACGGCCTCCACCTTGTCGGCGGCGCATTGATAGACCGCCTCCACCTTTTCGACCGTCGTGTCCTTCGGAAGCGGAATCACCAGGTCTTCAGCCATGGCGCCGGTAGCGAGCGATACGGAAAAAGCTGCAAGAGATATCGCGGCAACGGTTTTATTCATGATGATCCTTTCCTGATGTCACCGGATCATAAGGTCATGCCAGCAAAGCCGAAATGGGGCCGCCGCCTCGCGCCTATCAAATTTTCGGGAAACCCGGCCTCGCAAACATGCGGCAGATCAACGCCGCACCGGACCATGCGGCACTTTCATTCCGTCCGGCAGGCCGGGGCAAAACCTATCGAAACAGCCAATAAACGACGCCAAGGATCACCGTCCACATCAGCAGCGATATGGCCAGCACCGTGAGATAGTTTCGAAATCGTCTGGTCATCCGCCCACATTGCCGGCGAGCCGTCATCAGACAGCCGTAACCGTTGAATTGCTGGATGCGGATCAAGCCGCAGGGTCAATTCGTTCTATCAAGAGATTGAATCTCAAGCCATTCGCAGTTTTTACCCGTCCTAAAACGTGGTTGCCCGTCTAGGGAGTTTCACCCCATCGAGAAACAGGTCCATCCGCGAACAGGTCCTGATCGCGGATGGGACGTCATATCCTCACATGCCGGCGACGGCAGCAAAGGGCCATGGGCGAGGAGGCGCAGGCAAAGACGATGCGGGACAGTCGATCGCAACCGAGACCACACGCGTTATCCGAATCTATCTCGGATAACGCGCCAATAGCGGAGCAGCGGTCATTGACCCGCCGCCTGCCTCAGCTCTTCAGGGCGGTGTTGCACAGGCTCCAGTAACCACCGCCCTTCTGGATCCATTTCAGATCGCCGAGCGTGCCGTCACTCTTGTTCTTGTGGTAGGAGTCGACGCAGGTTTTCAGGCGGGCCTTTCCGGGCGTCTCGCTTGAATATTTCTTATCGATAGCACTCGGGAAAGCGACGCCCTTCGGGGCTTTTATCGTCGCTTTTTCGGGTTCTTTTTCGGTGGTGGCCGCGACCTGCTTGTCGTCGGCCGCATCCTCAGCGGCCGCCTCGCTGCCGCAGAACTTGGCGCGATAGTCGTTCCACTTGACGTCCTTGGCGGACCCGTCGGCTTTCGCCGCCTGATATTTCACGCTGCACTCTTTCATGGTGAGTGCGGCTGCGGGGGAGACGAACGCCGCCGATGCCAGCAGCGCAAAGGATGAGAGAATGACAACCCTGTTAAACATTGAAGACTCCCGTGTGCATGATTGCCGGCCGACTATCTGACCGGATTTTCCGCTTGTCAACGAGCAGTGCGGTAAGGACGGAAACTCAGATCAACGGGCACGGCACTTGCTCACCGGGCGCACCATATTCGTCGTCAAGCCGGCAAAGCGCCGTCATTTTCAACGCCCGTCGCAGGAATCGGTGCACCCGCAGCACCCAGCCTCAAGAATCACGTGTTCGTGTGAAGTCAATCCTTCACCGGAACGAATTTCCTAAGTTTTCGTTAGCATACCGAACGAATAACGAGGATTTATCGATGTTGAGGATGCCGAAGACTATCTCCGCGCTCGCTCTTGGCGTCGCAATATCTGCCGCTTTTGTCGTGCCAGCCCATGCTTTCAGCCTCATACAGCCGGCCTATGAGACACAGCAACAGGCGCAGACCTCAGACCAGAGGGGTTATCCTGCCTCAGCCTTTGCGGCAGGAAAAGGCGAAGACGCCACGCCCAACGGTTACGCCCTGTCGCAGGCCGAGATCAACCATGTAAAATGGTGTGCGACGCGTTACACATCCTACCATCCCACCGACAACAGCTATATGGCGGCTGGCGGCACACGGATGCAATGTCTCTCGCCCTATTGATTCGGCTGCGGCCCAGGCCGCGCCGTTTCCGACAAGATAAAATTTACCTTAAATTCTACCGATTTGAACCATTCCCCCAACTGGCCGTTTGAGCCGCGTGCCAACGGGGAAAATGCGATGTTGTGGAATCTGGAAAAGCTTGAGCAGGAGCGACTAGACCTGATCGAGGTCATTACAGCCCTGCGTCGCGTGGAGCGCCTGTCGCAAACGGATCGCACCTCGATCTTTGATGAAATCACGGCGCATATGGCAAGGCTGAGCGAACTGGATGCGGAGAAACTGCGGGTTCAATCAGCGCTCGATGCAATCTGAAGGCACGCCACGCCAGCCGGCTTGTCGCCATCGGCGTCGCCCAATGCGGCCATCCCAGGGGCTTGCAGCCGCAGATTTCACCTGATCACTCGTCTTCCGGTATGAACCCGCCGATCTGGCGTTTCCAAAGGCGCGCAAACAGCCCGCCCTGCTCAACCAGTTCCTCCGGCCTGCCCTCTTCGATAATCCGGCCATGATCCAGCACGATGATCCGGTCCATTCGTGCAATGGTCGACAGGCGGTGCGCGATGGCGATCACCGTCTTGCCCTCCATCACCAGATTGAGCTTGTCCTGAATGGCGGCTTCGGACTCGCTATCAAGGGCGGAGGTGGCTTCGTCGAGAATCAGGATAGGCGCGTCTTTCAACAGCACGCGCGCAATGGCGACCCGCTGCCGCTGCCCGCCGGAAAGCTTGATGCCACGGTCTCCGACAAAAGCCAGATATCCTTTTCGCCCCTCACTATCGGCGAGATCGGCGATGAAGGCATCGGCCTTCGCCACTTTCGCCACCTCCTCCACCTCCTCCCGCGTCGCTTCTGGCCGCCCGTAGCGGATATTGTCGCCAACCGACCGGTGCAGCAACGCCACATCCTGTGCAATCACCCCGATATTGCGGCGCAGGCTCATCTGCGTGACCTCGCGAATATCCTGACCGTCGATGCGGATGGCGCCATCCTGAATGTCGTAGAACCGCAGGAGCAGATTGACCAGCGTCGTTTTTCCCGCACCTGACAGACCCACAAGGCCGACCCTCTCTCCCGCGCGGACCTTAAGCGACAGATCATCGATCACCGGTCTGCCGGACTTGTAGGCAAAGCGGATGTGGTCGAAATCAATGTCTCCACGCGCGACATTCAGTTCAGCCGCGCCGGCCCTGTCGGTAATGGTCGGCGGCGTCGTCATGACAGGCATGGCGTCCTTGATGGTGCCGATCGCCTGGAATATCTGCTGGCCCATCTGCAGGAAGGTGAATGTGTGCCCTGACAGCCGCTGCAATATATAGACCGCGCCGACGAATTCTCCGACCGTGATGAACCCCTTCACCAGACCGGAAAACCCCACCGACAGGATCGCCAGCCACAACGCCATGTTGAGCGCAACCACGACCAGCTCAGACGCGCGGTAGACACGCTGCTCCCTGTGCTGCGTCTGCACCGCCTTGTTCAGAATGCGGCGGATTGCGCCCGCCTCGCTGTCTTCGGCAGCGAATTGCTTGATCATCTGCATGTTGCTGTAGAGATCGGTAATCGCGCCCGAGACAAGGCTCTTTTGTTTCGCCGACCGGCGTGACCGTTCCGTGAAGACGGGAGCCAGTTTGACGGCGAGAACCACATTCAGCACGATCCAGATGAACACCGGCAGCGCCAGCTGCCAGGACAAGGCGGCAAGAAGCGCAAGAGAGCCGATCATCTGCAGCAGAAAACGCGGTCCGATCTGGAATGCGTTGATGATCTGCTGCTGAACGGCTGACGAGACCTGCGAAAGACGCGAGGCGACCTGTCCGGCGTAGAGCTCATGGAAAAATGCCAGATCCTGCCGCTCCACGGCCTTGTGGCCCTGCCACTGGATGGCCACCGGCATGGCGATGCCGAGCGTGTGCGAATTGAGCGTATTGAGAAGAAACGAAGCCACCGGCATGGCGGGAAAGATCAACAACCCAAGGACGGTAAGCAGCGGCCATTCATCGCGCAGAAAAGCCTCCGCCCCCTGCGCCGTCACGCCATCAACGATAACGGACAATCCCCAGATGATCGACAGGTTGATGGCTTCCACCGCCATGGATGACAAGGCAAGAGCAATGAGGACGCCGCGAAACATCTCAATGAAATGCAACAGCACCGCGACGGGGCCTTTCGACGGCAGCGGCCGGAAGGGAATGTCGAGCGGCCGTATCAGCGTCTCGAAAGGGCGAAAAATCGTATCTGAAATCGACATGGGCCTCTCGGATCGCGGTTTGGCATCGACGGGGAGGAATCAGCTACGCGTCCGGCATGGAACCATGACCGGCCCTTGACCTCAATTGTAAAGAATAGCTGGTGCGCGCCCTGAACATGGCGTGAAATGAAACGTTCGCACGATCATGCCGATCATCGGCAAGTCGAAGCAGCGAAAATGATTGCGGGTGAACATGCCTGCAATGGAGAGCAGACAAGGCAAAACGGCGCAAAATCAACGTTTAACGGTTGTCTTCGATTTTCAAGGGCGAACACAGCGCCTTTTTTTTAGTGTTTCGAACTTAACTGGGCATCAGAAGGTAATGTCCGACACCCCAGACCTCCCCACCCTGATGCCCGAACAGCCCGGCGGTTGCGAGGAAGAAAAGTCGCCAGCGGCGTTCCCACAGTCTCGCGTCGTTTCCGTAAACGCGCTTCAGGATCGGCCGGACACGGTCAATCTCCCGGTCAAAATTCGCCAGCCAATCAAGAGCTGTCCGTCGATAATGTAGACCGGACCATCGCCAGTCCTGTTCTACAGTGAAAATCTTCCCAAAACGATGGGGAAGATCGAAGGCAGGCATGATACCGCCGGTGAAGAAGTGCCGGGCGATCCAGTCTGCCGGATTATTGTGGTCAAAACGGTAGGATCGGTCACGGTGGTTGAAGACGTGCAGGAAGAACCTGCCTTCCGGCTGCAGCCAGGAACGAACCCGCTCGAATAACATCTGCCAGTTCGACATGTGCTCGAACATCTCCACCGACACGACACGATCGAAACGATTGCCTGTCGTGAAATCATTCATGTCGGCGGTTACCACCGAAAGGTTGGAGAAGCCGCGCTCCCGGGCGCAGCCGATTATGTAGTCACGCTGCGATGCTGAGTTCGAAACGGATGTGATCCGCGCATTGGGAAATCGGCCCGCCATATACAGGGAAAGCGAACCCCAACCGCAGCCGAGTTCCAGAATATCCATGCCATCACGCAGCCCGGCATGGGCCACTGTCTCGGAAAGCGCCACGGTCTCGGCTTCATCCAGCGTCGTCGTGGCGTCGGGATAATAACAGCAGGAATATTTGCGCTGCGCTCCGAGAACCAGCGAGAAAAACTCCGCTGGGACTTCGTAATGTTGTCTGTTCGCCTCGTCGGTGTGGCTGGCTATGGGAAACGTCGCCATATCCTTCGCAAAGGCCAATTCGGCATCATCGGGAATATTTGCAAGCCGCCGTTTCGTTCGCACGCAGAGCATATCTATACCGGCCAGTGTGACCGCGTCAGTGAGCGGTGCGCGTTCTGCGGCATTGATGGCGAAGGCGAGCATATTCATGGCGTTTCCTCGTTCTTGCGCGGGCCCGGAAAGAAGGCGTTGACGCGGCGTTGCAGGACGCGGAACCTCTCTCCGCGCGATTTCAGCATGTGCTCTTCAAGCGGCGGAATGCCGGAGACGTGGACGAGCAGCCAATACATCATGATGGGTGCAGCAAGCGACGCCCAGGACAAGACCTGCTCCTGAACGGCGAGCAGCGGGAAACTGCACCAGAAAAGCCATTCGAAGAAATAATTGGGATGGCGGGAATAACGCCAAAGGCCGGTTTCACAGACGCCGGTTTTTGCTTCCGGCGTTTTCCTGAATTTTGAAAGCTGGGCATCCGAGAGCGCTTCACCGGCCAGTGCGGCAAAAGCGACCGCCGTGGCGAAAATATCGATGAGACGCGGAAAACCCTGGCCGTTGCCGGAAGCGAGATAAACCGCAAGAACGAGCACGAAAGCGGCAATGGCCTGTATCTGGAGGAAGATGAAAAGTCTGAGAGGGGCTGCGCTGCCCCATTGCTTGATGAGCTTTGCATAACGGGGATCTTCTCCGCCGCCCTGCGTGCGCATGCCTATATGCCCGGCAAGTCGCAACGACCAGACGACGACAAGGGAAAATACGACCGCGCGCCGCCAGCCTTCTCCTTCCGCGAATAAAACTGCTAAAACTCCGCCAAACCCGACACTCGCCGACCAGACGGTGTCGATCCAGCCGCTCGAACCGGTTGCTCTTTGCAGCGCCCACGCGCCTGCCATCAGAAGCGACATGAGAATGGCAAGCGTCAGGATCACAGACAACATCACTATTTCGCTCGCGGTTTGAACAGATGGAGACCGGGTTTCGTGATGGCAAATACGACCGAACCGGCAAAAGAGTTTCAGGTTTCGGAAAAGATTCCAAAAAAACACCAGCCGCTGAAACTTATCCGCCCCCTCCCTCGTATCTGCGCTGTCCCAAGGCAAATTTCTGTAATGCGATGGCGAGGATAGATGACCGACACGGAAACGAGACAAAAAGATAGCCGGTACCGCATCGCAATTGTGGGAACAGGAATTTCCGGCCTGTCGGCAGCGTGGCTTTTGTCGAAACGGCACGATGTCACGGTCTTTGAGGCGGCTGATCGCGTCGGCGGCCACAGCAACACGGTGACATTCGATACGGATAAAGGACCGGCTCATGTCGATACCGGGTTCATTGTCTATAACGAGTGGACCTATCCCAATCTCACCGCGCTTTTTCGAACGCTTGACGTACAGACCGCAGCGTCGAACATGTCTTTTGCCGTTTCCCTCGACAATGGCGACTTTGAATATTCCGGTGGAACCGGTCTTGGCCTGCTGGCACAGAAGAGAAATGTGCTCAGACCACGTTTCTGGGCGATGGTTGCGGACCTCCTTCGGTTTTACCGCAATGCCCCTCGCGACCTGCATTTGATGGGCAATACATCGCTCGACGAATATCTCACGCACAACCGGTACGGATCGGCGTTCCGCGACGATCATCTTTACCCCATGGCGGCAGCCATATGGTCCACGCCGGCCATGGAGGTCGGCCGTTACCCGGCTGCGCATTTTATCAAATTCTGCCGCAATCACGGCCTGCTGTTGCTGCGCGATCGACCGGTCTGGCGCACCGTTGTCGGTGGCTCGCGCGAATATGTAAAACGCATCACGGCGCCATTTGCGGATCGAATTCGCCTCTCGACACCGGTGACACGCATTCGCCGCCTTCCGCGCGGCGTCGAACTCACCACCGCGGACGGGAAAACTGCCCGCTTCGATGACGTGGTGATGGCAACCCATGCAGATCAGGCGCTGGATATGCTCACGGACGCCTCGCCCGCTGAACAGCGCATCCTCGGCGCCTTTGGCTATACGAAAAACCGCGCCGTGCTTCACACCGACAGCAGTTTCATGCCCCGTCGCCGCGCTGCCTGGTCAAGCTGGAACTATGTTGCCGATACGCGCATTAAGGCGGGCCAGCCAAGCATCACATACTGGATGAACAGGCTTCAGCCGCTGGGAGAAACCCCGGACACTTTCGTAACGCTGAACCCGGTCCGGGAACCGGATCAAGGAAAGATCATCGCCGAGGAAACCTATCACCATCCCGTTTTCGACGCCGGCACAGAGCAGATGCGTCAGGAGCTTTGGGCTTTGCAGGGCCTGCGAAACACCTGGTTCTGCGGCGCTTATTTCGGATCGGGTTTTCACGAGGACGGACTTCAGGCCGGGCTTGCGGTTGCCGAAGATTTAGGCGGGGTGACACGGCCATGGAAGGTTGCCGACGATAGCGGCCGGATCATTCGCCTGGATTTGAAAACCATTGCGACGGACACGAAACTCATGGAGGCGACAGCATGACGCCTCCCTTCACGTCAGCGCTTTTCCCGGGCAATGTGACCCATGCGCGCTTCAAGCCGAAAATCCACAAACTGGCCTACCGGATTTATTCGCTGCTTCTCGATCTCGATGAACTTGAGACGCTCGACCGGAAATTGCGGTTTTTTTCCGTGGACCGCTTCAACCTCTTCTCATTTCATCGCAGGGACCGTGGCGACGGCAGCGCGATTGGCCTGCGCCGGCAGATAGAGACGGCGATGACGGCGGCGGGTATCGCCGTGGATGGAGGGCCTATTCGCCTTCTCACCATGCCGCGCCTGCTCGGCTGGGCTTTCAACCCTCTGAGCGTGTTCTTCTGCTATGGGCGCGACACGTCGCTGAAAGCCATCCTCTGGGAGGTGGATAACACCTTCGGGCAACGGCATTCCTATCTGATCCCGGTGGAGGCCGGCAAAGAGACCGAGATCGTCCAGCGATGCGACAAGGCTTTCTATGTCTCTCCCTTCATGGACATGGACCTACGTTATGTTTTCCGCGTCGTCCCGCCAGGTGACAGGCTGAAGATCGTCATCGAAACTTTCGACGATGACGGCGTGGTCCTGACGGCCCGCCATCTTGCCTGGCGCGTCGAGCTGACCGATCGCGCTCTGCTCAAAGCCTTCGTCACCATCCCGTTCCTGACGCTCAAGGTCGTTCTCGGCATTCACTGGGAAGCCCTTAAAATCTGGCTGAAAGGCGTGCGGCTCAAAAAACGTCCGCCGCCGCCCGCCGAACCCGTCTCATTCGTTCATCCATCATCGTCGCAAATCGAGGCCAGAATTCATGACCCCGTTTGAAAATCTCTCTGAATTATCGACGCAGGGCACTCGCCTCAACGGTCGTGCCGGCATGGGCACATGGCTCATCAGCCGGCTGCTGAACAATATCGAGCGCGGCCGACTGCGCGTAACCCTTCCTGGCGGTGGAAACATCGAAAAATCGGGCGATTCGGAAGGTAGCGAAGCCATTCTCGTGCTGCATAACTGGCGGGCCATCCGCAGGCTGCTCGTCAACGGCGATATCGGCTTTGCGGAAGGTTTCATCGAAAATGACTGGTCTACGCCTGACCTGACAGCGCTCATCCGTTTCGCCGCTCAAAATCGCGAGGCATTTGCAAGGTCGATGCGCGGCAGCCTGCCCATGCGTCTCATCAACCGGCTTGCACACGGGCTGAATGCCAACACCAGACGTGGCAGCCGCCGCAATATCGAGGCGCATTACGATCTTGGCAACGAGTTCTACCGGCAGTGGCTCGATCCCACGATGCTCTATTCCTCGGCGATTTTCGACGAAACCACCACCAGCCTTGAGGCCGCGCAACGCAAGAAACTCGAGCGCATTGCGGAGAAGCTACAGCTGACCGGAAATAACAACGTACTCGAAATCGGCTGCGGCTGGGGTGCACTCGCCATCCATCTCGCCACGCAGCACAATACAAACGTGACCGGCATCACCCTTTCCCCCTCCCAGTTGCGCTGGGCAGAAAATGCGGCGGAGAAAGAAAACAACGCGGGCCGGATCGATCTCAGGCTGCAGGATTACCGCGACGTGCAGGGTCAATTCGACAATATCGTCTCGGTGGAAATGTTTGAAGCTGTCGGCGAAGCCTATTGGCCAAGCTATTTCGAAACGCTGAAACGCTGCCTGAAACCCGGCGGCCGTGCGGTGCTGCAAATTATCTCCATTGAAGAAAGCCGCTTTGACACCTATCGGCGCAAGGCCGATTTCATTCAGAAATACATCTTCCCGGGCGGTTTTCTGCCCTCCGATTCAGCGCTTGAAAAAGCCATGGGACAAACCGGCCTGAAACTCACGGAGACGGAGCTTTTCGGCCAGTCCTATGCGCTCACACTGTCGGAATGGCGCCAGCGTTTTCACGCCCGATGGCAAACGATTTCCCTGCTTGGCTTCGATGAGCGCTTCCGGCGGCTGTGGGACTATTACCTCTGCTACTGCGAAGCGGGTTTTGCCGAGGGAACCATAAATGTCGGCCTATACACGATAGAACACGGATGAGGCGGGGCGAACAAGCGGAGAAAGACAATGAAAATCAGCAGATTGGCAATTGTACCCGCCCTCTTCCCGACGCTGGCGGGCCTCGGTGCGGCAGCAGGCGAGATTGACGGAAACTGGGCGCGCGGCGACGGCAAGGCGAAAGTGCTGATCGCGCCCTGCGGCGAGAAAATATGCGCCACGAATACATGGATCAAACCTGGCACCGCAAAAGAAAAGACCGGTGATCGCCTGATCATGGACATCAAGCAGAGCGAGGCGGGCAGCTATTCCGGCACCGCCTTCGACCCGCAACGGGAAAAATCCTACAAGATAACGGTGACGGTCGCGGGCAATAACATGACCACGAAAGGCTGCATCGTCGCCGGCCTGCTGTGCAAGGGCATAAGCTGGACCAGGATCGACTAGCGCATACTCAAATCGCTTCTCTTTATTCTCGTCATCCCGAAAAAAACGTCGCCTGATCAAAGGCAAAGGAAACACCGATGAAGACATACCTTGCCGCTTATTCCTTCACCCTCATCGCATTTCTGGTGATCGATTTCATCTGGCTGAGCACCATGGCGTCGCGTCTTTACCGGCCAGCCATCGGCGATCTTCTGGCGGAAAATTTCCGCCTTGCTCCGGCAATCGTCTTTTATCTCATCTACGCCGCCGGCCTCACTTTTCTCGCCGTTCGTCCGGCTCTGATTTCGGGCGAATGGACCACGGCTCTGCTTTATGGCGCAGCGGTGGGCTTCATGGCCTATGCCACCTATGATCTGACCAATCAGGCCACACTGAAGAACTGGTCCACCACCCTGACTGTTGCCGATCTACTGTGGGGAACCTTCGTCTCGGCGGCAGCGGCCATCATCGGTTATCTCGTCACGGTCCGCCTCATCGGCCCGCTTGAAAACTCGGCGGGTCTGTCATGACACTTGTCATAACCTGCGGCTTGCGCCCGACGCTCAAAGGGAGTCCATGTAGCGAACGCCCCAAGCATCTCTTGTCTTCTTCCGAAAGACGACCCTATAAAGGAAGGACAGCAAGGAAGGTTCGAATGCAGGGCAAAGAGATCGCAACGCTTATCAACCGCGTCGGCATGGGTGATCGTTCAGCATTCGTCTCGCTTTACCAGGCAACAAGCCCGAAGCTTTTTGCGATCTGCCTAAAAATCCTGCGGGACAAAATGGAAGCCGAAGAGGCGCTGCAGGAAATCTATATCAAGGTCTGGCAGCGCGCCCGAACATTTGCCGTAAGCGCCGGCAAACCGGCGACATGGCTTGCCACCATCGCCCGCAACCACGCGATAGACACCATCCGCGCGCGTAAACCCGCAAGCGATGACATTGACGAGGCCTATGATCTCGTTGACGAGAGCATCCGCGATCCCGAGCAGCAGGTCGTTCTGGTGGATGAAGGCCGCAGGATCGATGACTGCATGCGGGAACTTGAGACTGTGCATGCACAGGCGGTACGTCGTGCCTATGTCGAAGGTTTGAGTTATCTTGAACTCGCCGACGAATTGCGCGTGCCTCTGAACACGGTCAGAACCTGGCTCCGGCGCAGTCTTCTCAAACTCAGAGAGTGCATGCAGCGATGACAACGGGCGACCAGAGTGGCGGAATGCACACGCACGACGAAATCCTCGCCGGCGAATATGTGCTGGGCGTTCTGCCGCTCGAAAAGCGCCGCGAGGTGGGAAGGCGCATCCAGGACGAGGAAGCCTTCGCGCAACTCGTGCAGCGCTGGGAAACGGAGTTTTCCGACTTCAACGCCGAGTATCAGGAACAGACACCGAGCCCGACTGTCCTTGCCCGCATCGAAGAGCGCCTGTTTGGCAGCAGGGCTGTCAATACCAATGGCAGTCTCTGGAACTCCGCGCCTTTCTGGCGCTGGATATCAGTCGCCACCAGCGCAACCGCCGTCGCTGCCGTCGTCTATGCTGCGTTCCCCGACCAACGGCCGGATACCACCCCGCTTGTGGCCGAGCTTGCGACAACCGACAGTCAGGTCAATCTCCTCGCGTCCTACGATGCGGAATCGGGCCGGATGCGTATCGTACCGGTCGCAACCGGCAAGACGGACGAAAAATCATTGGAATTGTGGCTCGTCATGGATGGCGGCAAGACCCGCTCGCTTGGCGTTTTCCAGCCGGGCACGAACGGCGACCTCATCATTCCCGCCGACATGCGCGGCACCATAACGGATGGCACGACCTTCGCAATCAGCGTGGAACCCTTCGGAGGCTCTCCGACCGGTCAGGCAACCGGCCCAGTCATCGCTGTCGGCACCGCGCGGCATCTGTGAGGTTTCAAACCGGTTTTAGCATCGCCTGAGCGAAGCTTCTGCGCGGCTCTCATTACTGGCGCTGGTGAGAGCGGAAAATCAATCCTTACCGCTTCTCATGCCATGTCATAGTAAAACGCGTTCCCTGCCTCAGCTCGGGATGTGTATGGGTCTGCTCGACACGTGCACCGATATTCTGCGCCATCGCCATGATCAGCTTGGTACCGAGGCCTGTGCCACGCGGAGTCGAATCCGACGACACGCCGACGCCGTCATCTTCCACCAGCAGAACAAACTGCCCACTATCCTCGGAGAGTTTGACGCGAACCGTACCGGTCTGGTCAGGATAGGCATATTTCAGCGCATTGGTCAGAAGCTCGGTAATGATGACACCAAGCGCCACGGCATGATCAGCCTTGAGATCGATTTCGCAAAGCGAAGTCTCGACCGTGACGGAAGAAGAGCCGGGCACCGCCTGGAACAGGTCGCCGATGATAGAGGTCAGATAGGAACTCAGGGAGACCAATCCGACATTGGCGGTATTATAGAGGCTACGGTGCACGCCGGCGATGGCCGAAATCCTGCTTTGCGTTTCCAATAACGCGGTTTCCGCTTCCTGCGATTTCAGGGTGTTTATTTGCAGACGGATCATCGCCGACACCAGCGACAGGCTGTTCGCGACACGATGGTTCATCTCCTTCACCATCATTTCCGCGTGCTCTTTGGCCTTTACCAGCAAACGATCGGCCTCTTCCTTCGTTTGGCGCAGGCGATGGTTTTCCAATGCCTGCTCGATGGCTGTAAGCAGAAGCGGAAAGAAGTCGTCCCCGACATTCTTGATGACGTAGTCGGCAGCACCCGCCTTGAGCGCGTCTATGGCGATTTGGGCCTCGTTGGACCCCGTCACATAGAGAACTGGCGCCCTTGCCGGTATCGTCTGGATCGCGGCAAGAAATTCCATGCCCGTCGCGGTCTGGAAATAGTGATCGAGAACGACAACATCGAACTGCCCGTTTTGAAAAAGCTCGAGGCCGGAAGCTACGGAGGTGGCATGAACCACCTCCATACCGTGACGACCGAGAACGCGGCTGGAAAGCCGCGCCAGAGCCGGGTCGTCATCGACATACAAAACGCGCAAAGCCATCATGCCTTCAAGGTATCTGAATTACGGAAAAGAACAGGCCGAGATTTTTGATGGCATTGGCAAAGCCCTCATAATCGACCGGCTTGGTTATATAAACATTCGCGCCAAGATCATAGCATTTCTGAATTTCAGTCTCGTCGTCGGTCGTTGTCAAAACCACCACGGGCAAACGGCGTGTATATTCATTGCTCTTGATCTGCTCGAGAATATTGATGCCCGACATGTCGGGGAGATTGAGATCGAGCAAGACGAGAAGATAACGGTCCTTGCTGACAAGCCCATCCCGACTTTCGCCTAATATAAAGTCCAGCGCCTTGGCGCCGAGCGTAAAAGGCACGATCTCGTTGTTCACGCCGGCGCGCCGCACGTTTTTCTCGATCAGCCGAGCATGGCCTTCGTCGTCTTCGATCATCACGATCGTTACTTCCTGACCGGTCGCTTTCATTTGTCGCTTTCCTTCGTCACGCGTCTGAGGTCACTCGGCATCAGCAGGATAAACGTGCTGCCTTCGCCAAGTTTAGACTCGACTTTAATGTCACCCCCTAAATTTCTGATTAGCGAACGAACATGCGCAAGACCAATGCCCTCTCCCGGCTGATCCTGATTGCCCGCCCGCCGAAAGAGCTCAAAAACCCGTTCGAGGTCCTGTTCGCCAATACCGCGCCCGTTGTCGGCGACTTCGATACAAATAGCTCCACGTCCAGCCGGATAGGCCCGGGCCGTCAGTCTCAGCGGGCGGCCAGGCATCTGGTATTTCACCGCGTTATCGAAGAGATTTCCGAGTATCTGATCGAGAGATATCCGGTCGGTCACGATCGTCAGCTTCGGCGTGTCGACTTCGATCTCGCCGCCATTGGCGTTGATCTGGTGGCGTACCGTCTCAGACAGTGACGAGAGCAACGTTTCTATGTCGACTTTCTCCGGCTGCAGCTTTCGCTGGCCGTCGCGGGATATTTTCAGGATGGCGTTGATCAGCTGATCCATTTTGCGGGTGGACGAGCGGATGAAGCCGATAGCCTCTGGAATATCCTCTTCAACCGCCAGCCGCGCCTCACGAATAACGTCCTCCGGGAGAGACTTGCCATCTGCGAGAACATAACTCGTTACCGGCTTCAGCGAAGCATCGAATTCGGATAGGAAGCCCATGATATTGACGAGCGGCGCGCGCAGGTCATGCGTCACGATATATGCGAAGCGCTGAATTTCCTGATTGGCGCGGCGAAGATCCCGCGTTCTTTCCTCGACACGTTCTTCAAGATGACGATTGAGTTCATCGACATCCTCCCGCGACCTGTTCAGGGCACGGATATAGGTGAAGACAAGGAAGATCGAACCACCGACCACAATGAGGATAGCGAGCGCACCGCCGACCGTTACCCAGCGCAGCTTATTGGCAGCCCCGAGTTGATCCGCAACGATGATGCGCAGGCGATCATCTGTGTCCGATTGCAGGTCCGACAGAATACTCCTGATCTCGTTCATGAAGCGTTTGCCGTCATTATTACGGACGACCTCAACCGCCTCCGTTATTCGGCCCGAACGCTGCAAATCGATGGTCTCACGGGTTTCAGCCAGCTTCGCGTCGATTGTCTGCCTCAAACCCGAAAGAGACTGCTTGTATTGCTCGTCTTCCGTCAGAAGATCGAAAAGTCTTGACTGGCGTTGGGGCAAGCCACGCAGGGCTTCTTCATAAGGCACGAGATAATCGCGATTATTGGTCAGCAGATATCCCCGCTGGCCGGTTTCGATGTCCTGCATCGTCGTCAGCACATCCAAAACAGCGGCACGAAAACGTCGGAGTTCCGCTGTTTCCTGGGAATAGCGGTTATTCACCTGCACCAGCCACAGCGACATGGAGACCATGCCAATCAAAATCGCAACACCCACGGCAAGCATCAAAAGGCTTCGTTGGGCAAACGGTGAAAAACCAATCACAGAAATACATTCCCGGTAGGCACGAATTAAAGTTGCAAACTAGAATACGACGACATCAGAGGCGACTGTTTTCTTTTTATTTATGGAAGGAACCAGTTTGGGACTTAGGGGTTTTGCAATGTTGATTGGCAGTGCCCGACTGAGCCGAACTGACGAGAATGCGATAACGATGAGCTATAATTTCCAGGGAAAACAAATCCTCGTATTGGAGGACGACGCGCTTCTGGCGATGGATATGGAGGATTTTCTTTCCGATCTGGGGGTCAACGTCGTCGGGCCCGTTTCGCACATTGGCGCGGCCTTGGAAAAAATAAACGCCACTGATCTGGACGGCGCAGTCATTGACCTCAATCTGAGAGGCGAATTGTCCTTCCCGGTCATCGAGGAGCTCAAGGCGGCAAATATCCCTTTCGTCATATGCAGCGGATATGCGGAAATACCCGGAGTGCGTGCGCAGCTGGACGGGCTTACCGTCGTCTCCAAACCCTGCGATTTCGACAATCTCTCGCATGTTCTGGCAAATGAGTTTTTACTGACCAACTAGGGCGGGGCTAATCTCGGTCCGGTGCCCCAAGCCGCTTCTTTTCATGTGGCGACTTAGTCCAGGGGAAAGATGACCTGATATTGCAGGCCGTCGCGGTCGTAGCGAATTTCACTTTCCGCTTGCAATTCGTATTGCGCGCCCCTTGTTACAAGGGTGGTTCCAAAGCCCGTGTCTTCCGGCATTGAGACCGGCGGGCCTCCGCTTTCCCGCCACCGCAGATTGATCCGGTCGCGTCCGTCTCCGTCACGAAGCTTTTTCCAGACAACGTCAACCTTTCCGTTCGCACCGGAAAGGGAACCGTATTTCTGCGCGTTAGTCACCAGCTCGTGCAGGATCATTCCCAGCGCCAGAGCGGATTTTGGCGATACATGAACGCCATCCGGACCGTCGAGTTCGACCCTGCTCGTGAAGGTATTATGCGGCTCGATCGCGCGCTTCACGACATCTCTCAAATCCGTCTCACCCCAATTGCTCTGAAAAAGCAGGGCGTGGCTTTCGGCCAGAGCGCTTACGCGGGCCACCAGCCGTTCCTGATAATCCTCGATCGAGGTGCTGCCTTTCGCCGTTCTGCGGATGATCGATATGACCATCGCCATCGTATTCTTGACACGATGGCTTAGCTCGCGGACGAGCAGCTCCTTGTGCAGCTCCGCCCGTTTTCGCTCCTGTTTCTCCCGAGCTTCCGCCAGGGCGCGCTCCACAGCGGATGGCAGTCTCACAAGCCGTTGCTTGAGGACGTAGTCCGTCGCGCCGCGCCGGAATGCATCGATGGCCGCATCCTCACCTAAAACACCGGACACGAAAATGAACGGCGTATCGGGTCTTGTCGCCATAACGACATCGAGCGCCGACATGCCATCGAAGTCCGGCAAAGAGAAATCCGCGAGAATGATATCGAACTGCTGTTTTTCCAACGCCTCGATGAACGATGCCTTGCCAACGGCCCTCGTTACCGCAGGCGGCGTCGAAAGACGTGAAAGCTGTTCTTCGATCAGTTCGGCATCCACCGAACTGTCTTCGAGGAGAAGAAGTCTGCTTGCCTCCATTCGCGACACAGTCTCATCCGCCATTGCGATGTGCACCCGGCGGCGGTTCGTTCAGGAGAGCCCAGAAGACGCCAAGATCCTGTATAGCCTTGAAGAACTGGTTGAATTCCACAGGCTTGACGACAAATGCGTTCACGCCGAGTTCGTAGCTCCTGACGAGATCCTGTTCTTCTCGCGACGACGTCAGCATGACGACTGGAATATGCCGCAAGTGATCGCTGCCCTTGACCGTCTGCAAAACCTCAAGCCCGTCCACTTTCGGGAGTTTGAGATCAAGAAGAACCACGGCCGGATCACCGCCCGGGCGGTTATGATAGCTACCGGTTACATTCAGATAGTCGAGTGCTTCCGTACCGTCGCGTGCCACCACCACCTCATTCGCCAGCTGGCATTTCTCAAGAGCGGTCAGCGTTAGTTCCAGATCGCGTGGGTTATCTTCCACCAGCAGAATGGGTCTGAGTTCAGGCAATTTTTTCCTCTTCAACTTTCGTAACCGGCAATGTGAAGAAGAACGTGGCTCCCTCACCGACAGTTCCCTCGGCACCGACCAAACCGTGATGGCGTTCGACAATTCGTCGCACCAGCGCAAGTCCAATGCCCGTTCCCTCGAAATCCTCTACCCGCTGCAATCTCTGGAACACACCAAAAAGCTTGCTGTAATAGGCCATATCGAAGCCAACACCATTATCTTCGACCGAGTAAGTGACGTCGTCCTCGGTTTCGACCGCAGAAATAGTGATGATCGAGACCGGCTCCCGGGACGAATATTTGATGGCATTTTCGATGAGATTGTACCAGACCTGCCGCAGCAGGGTCGCATCCCCGAATATCACCGGCAACTCGCCGATGCGCCACTCGATCTCGCGATCGGCAACGGCGTGCCCGAGAGAGCGACGAACTTCGCTCACCACCTTCTGCATATCCACCGGTTTCAGGGACAGTTGCGTGCGACCAAGCTGTGAGAAATTCAGGAGATCATCCACCAGCCTGCCGGCGCCCAGCGCCGCCTCTGATATCATCTGCAGATAATGCGAGGATTTCTCGTCCAGGGCATTGCTGCGCTCCCGCAACAACTGCGCAAACCCGACGATATGACGGAACGGGGCACGCAGGTCGTGCGAAACGGAATAGGAAAAGGCCTCCAACTCTTTATTGGTCCGCTGCAATTCCCGCGTCAGATCTGCCATCTCCTCGGCCTTGCGCAGGACAATGCCGATGATCGCACTGCGAAGCTCCCTCGCTGCCGCAAGCTCGGGCTCCGACCAGGGAGATGACGTGTTGCGCAATTGCTCCTTCCAGATTTCAAAAGACTTGCGGGGATGAATGCGCCCGCTCTCCTGCACCGTCTTGTGCGGATCACCGCCCCAGCGTACCGTTTTTATGACTTCCGGCCGAAACCAGATAAGCCAGCTGCCGTGCAACTCCGAAACCCGCATCGCAATAATTCCGCTTGCGGTGGCGGCATAGGCCTCAGCGGCGGCGTAATCGCCGGATAGGTTGTCGGTTGCAAAAACATCGGCAACGTCCTGCTCACCGAGCCATAGGACAAGCTCTTCAACCTGCTGCCGTGACGGCGTCCTGCCGACCAGCTCATAGTCGTCGCCGAGGACGAGTGCCGCGCCGTCCGCTCCCACCTGTTTCAGCAGGTCGTTTTTTTCATCGTCACCCGCAAGCAGTCCATCAACCCATTTTTCGGCAGCAGCCATCCCCTTCAGCAGGCGCGCCTGAATGTGGCCAAGCTCCACCCGGCGGGATGCATCCTGGGAACTCTGCTCCATGGCGATCCGCATCGACAGGAGCTGCGCGGCAAAATCGCAGGCTTCACGGACGGCAAGGGATACCGAATGGGGTGTAGCGTGGTGGCAGGCAATCAAGCCCCAGAGAGCGCCATTGACGATGATCGACACCGACATCGAAGCGGCCGTACCCATATTGCGCATATATTCGAGATGAACCGGCGACACACTGCGAAGCTGAGAAAAGCTCATATCGAGCACTGCTCCCGTTTCCGCATTCACCGGCGGCCTGATCGGGACGGGCTTATAATCGACATCGGGAATCATTCGCAGGCGATTGATGGTGTAGAGCTGCCGCGCCTGCGGCGGGATATCGCCCGCCGGAAAGCGAAGTCCGAGATAAGACGGCAAAGTCCCGCTTCCGGCTTCCGCCACGACATGACCGCTCCAGTCCAGTCCGAAGTCATAGATCAGCGTACGATCATAACCGCTGATCAAAGACACCAATTGCGCCGTCCGAAAAAGCGCGTCCTCCAGCGACGGCGCGCTGTTCAGATATTGCGCCAGATTCGTAAGTTCGCCCATCAGCTTTTCAGCCGACTCGCCCTCTCTTGCCTTTTCGACCTCGAGAATAACCAAAGTCCCGGATCGATGCGCCGAAACAACGAGTTTCTTTTCAGCCCATGCATATCGGAAATTGCTCTCTTCGCCGGAATACCAGGCGGAAAGTTCAGAGATGAACGGCAAGATTGTTTCGGTGACGACGGCACCGATTGGTAAGGCCGCATCAATATAATCGGCAAGATTATCGCTCGCCTGCACAACGGAGAGTTCCCGCGCGGACAGAACCAAAAGGGCTCCATGTTCCTGAATAGCACCGGGAATGTGGATGGGCTCTGCGCCGCAACTATCCAGTTTCGGCGTATTTGAACTCATAACTTTCTCCAGCCGCTCTTTTTGCGAGAACGTTCGACCTGCTCAAAAGATGCGGCCAACCTATTGATTATTGCGGGGATGTAAACGCTCGTTTTCGCAAAATTGCCGAATGATTTCCACCGGATTTCCGGTTACGCAAACGTAGGACGTTCACGCGGCCATAGATTGAAACAATCACGCGATAAGAAATCCGGGCGCTGGCGCAGCAAAATCGGCGCTTGTTGGACGTCAATGATCTTTTTGGAAAAGTCACTGGAGCGGGTAGCGGGAATCGAACCCGCGTATTCAGCTTGGAAGGCTGCTGCTCTACCATTGAGCTATACCCGCGGTGGTGATTTCGATCCGTGCAGAATGGTGGAGGGAGTTGGATTTGAACCAACGTAGGCGTAGCCAACGGATTTACAGTCCGTCCCCTTTAACCACTCGGGCATCCCTCCAGCTTTCTGCTAGGATCGAGCAACCAAGCTCTTCAGATTTCGCTGCGGCGAAGCGCCGTTGCGTCGTCTGTGGCGCGTATATGACGGCCTCGTTCGTTTCTGTCAACACGCCCTTTCACGAATTTTCGGGAAAAAATTCAAACCTGTTTGCAGCCCTGTGGATTATCGCGGGGGCTGGTGCGCGCCTCTTTGCAGAGATATAAGGCGCCATGAGCAAAGACGATCCCAACAACAAATCCACCCGCGACACGCACTATGCCACCCTGCGCCGTGCCGTGCGCGACGCCAAACGCGAGCGGGGCGAAATTCCGACCCCGCAGCAGCCGAAGCGCCGGAACCGCGGTGCTGATGACTGGAAGCCGCCGCAGCTTGCGCCCGATCAGGTGCATCTTTACGGCCTGCATACCGTGCGCGCGGCGCTTACCAATCCCGAACGGCAACTCATCAAGCTATCCGTCACCCAGAACGCCTTTGCGCGGCTGGATATCGGCGAGGCGGATGCCCAGCCCTTCCCGGTCGAGATGGTTTCGCCGCAGGATATCGACAAGGTTCTCGGCCCCGATGCCATCCATCAGGGTGTGATGCTGGAAACCAGGCCGCTGCCGCTCAAGCGGCTCGGCGCGCTGAAGGACAGCCCGCTCATTCTCGTGCTCGATCAGGTCACCGATCCGCACAATGTCGGCGCCATCATGCGCTCGGCGGTCGCCTTCAACGCCGGCGCCGTCATCACCACCATGCGCCACAGCCCAACCGAGTCAGGCGTGCTGGCGAAATCGGCTTCCGGTGCACTGGAACTCATTCCCTATATCCAGATCACCAATCTGGCCGATGCGCTGGGCGAGCTGCACAAGCTCGGCTTCTTCTCCGTCGGTCTGGATTCGGAAGGCCCCGCCCCCATCGAACAGACCTTTAGCGGTGAAAAAATCGCACTGGTGCTGGGCGCCGAAGGCAAGGGCCTGCGCCAGAAGACGCGCGAAACCGTCTCGGCGCTCGCCCGTCTCGACATGCCGGGCGAGATCAAATCGCTCAATGTTTCGAATGCGGCGGCCATCGCCCTTTATGCAACGCAGCAATTTCTGGGCAAAGCGTCGTCCTGACGCTTGCCCTTCCTTGCGAAATCGCAAAGCGCAACGCATGCTGCGCCTTTGTCATTCGCATGGAGCAAATCTCAACATGACCAACCCGACCATCAAACCGACCGGCGAGCTGACTCTCAGAACGCTCGCCATGCCGGCCGACGCCAATCCGGCCGGTGATATTTTCGGCGGCTGGGTCATGTCACAGATGGACTTGGCGAGCGGCATCCGCGCAGCGGAACGCTCCCGCTGTCGTGTGGTCACGGCAGCGGTCAAGGAAATGGCCTTCGAACTGCCGGTGAAGATCGGCGACACGCTGTCCATCTATACCGATATCGCCCGCGTTGGCCGCACGTCCATCACGCTCACGGTGGAAGCCTGGGCGCAGCGGTCGCGTTATGACAAGCTGGAGAAAGTCACCGCCGGAACCTTCATCATGGTGGCAATGGACGAAAATGGACAACCCACGCCTATTCCCGCAGCGGAATAATCGCGTTGCGGCACTGGGCTCCAGTGCCGCTCTCAGCTCAAACGCCATATACAGCAGGCAGCATAGACATCTCGCGCATTGTCAGGATCATTCCTCACCGATGCGATCCCTGTTGTCTCTCCCCTGCCGTCATTGTGTCGCGGTGACATCTCGCCGCAAATATGACATTCCGATCCCATGGGATTCATTCGCAGGATCATGCAGGATAGAAGTTCGGCTGGCGCCATCGCCATGCTGGCGGTTCTGCTTTTCCTTTTGCAGGGTCTCGCCAATGGCCTGACCAGCGGCAATATGGCGATGGCCGCGCTGGCGGCGGATGAGATCATCTGTTCCAGCCATATGCCTGAAGGCGGCTCGGACAAACACGACCCGGCGGGCAAGATCGCCGATGACTGTTGCGGCACGCTCTGCCGTCTGGCCTCGGCCACGGCCGCCGCTCTTCCGGTTATTCCCGTCGAAGGCGCGGACAATATTCTCCCGGCGGTCGAAGTCGCCTTTTTGAATTTCGACGCGGTGCTGTCGCCATCGCCGCCCAATCTGGAATCGCGCCCACGCGCGCCGCCCTTCGCTCCGCAGCGCTAGAACACTGTCCGGCCTGCCGGAAAATCCATTCTCTTGCGGAGACATCCATGTCCGTTACGACCTCTTTCGAGGGCGAGCGTGCGCCTGCGCATTCCTCGTCCGCAAATCTTTACCGCGCCGTGTGGCGTTGGCATTTTTATGCCGGTCTCCTCGTCCTGCCCTTCATGATATCGCTCGCCGTCACCGGCGCGCTTTATCTCTTCCAGGACGAGTTCGACAATTTTATCCATTCGGACCTGAAGCGCGTCGAGGTAGCGCAAAACGCGCCAAAAGCCCTGCCTTCCGAGATCGTGGCCGCAGCGCTCGCGGCCGTTCCCGGCACCGCCGTCAAATATACGACACCGGCCGATCCAGGTGCTTCGACGGAAATCACCGTCAATACGACGGTTGGAAAGCGGGCCGTCTACGTAAACCCCTACACCGCTGAGGTGGCCGGTTCCCTGCCGGATCGCGGCACCATCATGTGGACGATCCGTTATCTCCACAGCCTGAAATATTTCGGCGCCTATGCCCGCTATCTGATCGAGATCGCGGCCGGCTGGTCCATCCTTCTTGTCGCCACCGGCATCTATCTCTGGTGGCCGCGAAAGCAGACGGGTGGAGTCGTCACCGTGCGCGGCACGCCGAAAAAACGGGTCTTCTGGCGCGATACCCATGCCGTCACCGGCATTTTCGTCGGCTTTTTCATCGTCTTTCTTGCGGTCACCGGCATGCCCTGGTCGGGCGTATGGGGCGCGAAGGTCAATGAATGGGCGAATGGCAGCAACTTCGGGTACCCGGCGGGCATCCGCACCGATGTGCCGATGTCCGGAGACCATCTCGATCATGTGGCGAAGACAAGCTGGTCGCTGGAGCAGGCAAAAATACCGGAATCCACCACCGCCTCCGAAGGCCAGCCGATCGGAATCGACGAGGCGATCGCACGTTTCGACGCACTCGGCCTTGCCGCCGGTTATGCCGTCGCCCTGCCGGGAAAACCGACCGGCGTCTATAGCGGCTCGGTCTATCCCGATGATCTCGGTCAACAGCGCGTTGTGCACCTTGATCAATATAGCGGAGAGCCGCTGATCGACATGAGCTACGCCGATTACGGCCCGCTCGGCAAGGCGCTGGAATGGGGCATCAACGTGCATCTGGGACAGCAATATGGCCTCGCCAACCAGATCGTGCTTCTGGCGGCCTGTATAGGCATTGTGCTGCTTGCCGTGTCCGCCGGTGTCATGTGGTGGAAACGCCGTCCGAAAGGGTCGCTCGGAGTGCCGCCCCTGCCGCAGGAAAAACGCGTGCTTCGCGGCCTGCTGGTCATGCTCACCATCGGCGGCGTCATTTTCCCGTTGGTGGGCGCGAGCCTGCTGGTCATGCTCGTGCTGGACCTGATCATACAGTCCCGTCAGAAACGGCGCGTAATCTGAAAACGGAAACAGCCGGGCGAAAATCCCGGCTGTTTCCCTGTCATCGGTGAGGCGTCAAGAGACTGGCCTCAGAACATCGTATTATTGTTCGCCGCCGTTTCCGGAACGGGCTGGATCACATCCCAGTGCTCGGTGATCTTGCCGTCGGTGACGCGGAAGATATCGACGATGGCCGTACCGCGATCGCCGTCTTTTTCGGTCGAATGAATATGCAGATAGACGAGATCGCCATCCGTGGCGCTGCGCACGATGCGCGCCTTCGACTGCGGGTTTTCCTTGAAGTGACCGGTGAAATAATCCACGAACGGCTTCTTGCCATCCGGCACCATGGGGTTGTGCTGCTTATAGCTGTCGACAATGACGGCAGCCCCCTTCTCCACTTCATGCTTATTGAAAACGGTATCGTAAAACTCGATCACCAGCTTGCGGTTGGCCTCTTCCTGGGCGAGATCCCGCTTGGCGGTTTCGGCCAGGACCGGAGCGGCCATCAATGCAGGCGCAAGAGCGAGAGCGACGATGGCAAGACGACGTGTCACGAAATTCATGGGTGATACCTCTCAATAACCGACGGTGAAACGCTGGCGGGAATGCTGCGGCTTCTCGATTTCATCGACAAGCGCAATGGCGTAGTCCTCAAAGGAAATGCGGCTGCCTTCGGCATTGCTGAGAAGCTCATCTTTGCCGATACGGAATTTGCCGGTTCTTTCCCCCGGCACGAATTCGGCGGATGGCGACAGGAAGGTCCAGTCGAGCTGCTTTTCCCCTCTCAGGCGGTCCAGAAACTCCGCGCCCTTGGTCGCTTCGGCCTTGTAGGCGGCCGGGAAATCCGGCAGGTCGACCACACGCTGGCCCGGTGCTATTTCAAGGCTGCCGGCACCACCCACCACGAGGTAACGGGGAACGTCGGAGGCGCGCACGGCCTCGATCAGCGTCACGGGATCGCTGGCGGTGAAGTGCACCGCGCTGATCACGGCATCGTGACCTTTAAGCAGCTCCGAAAGCCCTGCCTGATCGAAAACATCGCCCTGTTTTGCCACCACGTTCGGCAGGCTGACGATCTTTTCAGGGCTGCGGGCGATCGCCGTCACCTTGTGCCCCCGGTCGGAAAGTTCCTTCAGAATACGGGATCCGGCATTGCCGGAGGCCCCGATGAGCGCGATGTTAGCCATGACTTCTTCCTTTGTCGGTATCGTTATTGGTCTAAATAATAGACCGCTAATGAAAGCTATGATATCGCAACCCCGGCCGCAAGAAGTCAGCCGCCGCTGATCAGGTCACACGGCGATGACCTGAAGGGGTAAGAAAATGGAAAGGGCGAGGCAAATGCCGGATATGCAAACCAAAGAAATCTTCGTCTTCGACCAGCCCTGCCCCATACGCGACGTGCTGGATCGTATCGGCGATCAATGGAGCCTGCTGGTTCTGGAAGCGCTTCAGGGCGGCGTGCTGCGTTTCAACGAATTGAACCGCAAGATCGACGATATTTCCAAGCAGATGTTGTCGCGTACGTTGAAGCGGCTTGAGGAAGACGGTTTCATTCGCCGCACGCTTTATGCGCAGGTACCGCCGCGCGTGGAATACGAACTGACCAATCTCGGCCGTTCGTTTCTGGTGCCGATGCAATTGCTGGTGCAATGGGCCGATGAGAACCACGTCCGTATCTGCAAGGCGCGGCTGCAATATTCCGAAAACGACAATCGCAGCTGACAGGAAGCAGGCATCCAGAGCATTTCCAGTAAAAGTGCGTAGCGGTTTTACGTCCGGATAATGCGATAAACAAAGAGATGGAGCACGTCCGACGCTTCCGTTTAAACCGGACGTGCCCTAGCCCAGCCGGTAGACCTTGCAGACCAGCCCTTCCGGCTGGCGATAGGTCGTGAAGCCCATGGCGTCGTAATAACCCTGCCCGAGCATGTTGTCCGCGCCGATGCTGGCATCGATATTCTTGAGGCCCCGCGCCTCTGCCGCCCTTCGCGTTGCCGCGAAGAGGGCGGATCCTACTCCTCTTCGCGCCGCCTGCGGGCTGACATGGGTGCCGATGATGCCCCAGCCTTCCGCCACGCCATAGGGATTGTCCGCCCGCGCATAACGCAGCGACTGGAACCCCAGAATGCGCCCGTCCTCATCCTCGGCGACCGAGCACTCGATACGATCGGTGTGCTGGATATAATTCTCCAGCACCGCCGTAATATCCGTCGGCGCTTTTCGGAGGCCGGCCGAGAATATCTCGTTCTGGACCGCCGCCATTCCCGTCGCGTCGTCAACTCTTGCAGGGCGTATTTTCATCGATACATCACCTCATATCCGTTGCGATTGGTTCCGCCGGCAAAGCGCCAGTCTCTTTCGTTTGTCTTCAGGAGCGGAAAATGAAGGAAGCGCCGAAGGCGATCAGCGCAAAACCGATCACGTGATTGATGGTGATGCTTTCCTTCAACCAGAAGATCGAAAACAGCGCGAAGACCGCGAGCGTGATGACTTCCTGAATGGTCTTGAGCTGCGCGGTGGAATAGACCTCCGAACCTATGCGGTTGGCGGGAACGGCCAGCACATATTCGAAGAACGCGATACCCCAGCTGGCGACAATAGCCAGGAAGAGCGCGCTGCCCTTGTGCTTGAGATGGCCGTACCAGGCGAAGGTCATGAAAATATTGGAGGCGACAAGCATCAGGACAGGCCAGATGTGGGCAGGGCTGATTGAGAACGGCATGATGGGTCCTGGAAAAAGGGAGGGATGTCATGAAATGCAGTATAAAAAGCAGTCTGAAGGTAAACGTCATTCTGCCCGTATGGATTTGCTCTAGCGCATCCGCCCGAAAACCGGAATCGATTTTCTGCAGATTTTAGCAAAGCCGTCTTCAGCGCTACGCAACGCATCCGGCCGAATTTTGTTCCGCACGCTTCGTTTCCTTTTTGTACTCATTTTTTCGCTGTATCCCCTTCACTTTGTGCGTGACTCCCTCCATATTTCGCCCATGGCCAGATCACCGAAAAACTCCATCTCCTCGCCCTCGGGCTTCGAGGAAGCTCCGCAATCGTCATTCGAAGGTGCGCCGCTCAGCGGCAGCGTCTCCGATTGGGTGAAGCAGCTTGAGGCGGAAGCGGAGGCATCCTCCGTGGAAACCCAGCGCGAAATCGCCTCGAAGGCGGGCAAGCACCGCAAGAAGATCGAGATCGAAGCGCGCAAGGACGCGGAGAAGGCCGCCTCGAAGACGGCCAAGAACACCACGGCCTCCAAGACCGCGCGCGGTGTTTCCATCGGCGCATCGAGCGATCCGAAAACCCGCGCCGCCGCCGGCCTCAATCCGGTCGCCGGTATGGACGTATCGCTGGAGGATGCCGCCAACCTCGCGCCGGGCGCCGTCACCGCAACGGTGGACGCGCTGTCGAAGCTGATCGAGAGCGGCAATCCGCTGTTCAAGGACGGCAAGCTGTGGACGCCGCACCGCCCGGCCCGGCCGCCGAAGTCCGAAGGCGGCGTTACCATCCGCATGGCCTCGGACTATCAGCCCGCAGGCGACCAGCCGACGGCCATCAACGACCTCGTGGAAGGCATCAATTCCGGCGAGCGCAGCCAGGTCCTGCTCGGCGTCACCGGCTCCGGCAAGACCTTCACCATGGCCAAGGTGATCGAGGCGACGCAGCGCCCGGCCGTCATCCTTGCCCCCAACAAGACGCTGGCCGCGCAGCTCTATTCCGAGTTCAAGAACTTCTTCCCCGACAATGCGGTAGAGTATTTCGTCTCCTACTACGATTATTACCAGCCGGAAGCCTATGTGCCGCGCTCCGACACCTTCATCGAGAAAGAATCCTCGATCAACGAACAGATCGACCGGATGCGCCACTCCGCCACCCGCTCGCTGCTTGAACGTGACGACTGCATCATCGTCGCCTCCGTCTCCTGCATCTACGGTATCGGCTCGGTCGAAACCTACACCGCCATGACCTTCCAGATGCAGGTGGGCGACCGGCTGGACCAGCGCCAGCTTCTGGCCGACCTCGTGGCCCAGCAATACAAGCGCCGCGACATGGATTTCCAGCGCGGTTCGTTCCGCGTGCGCGGCGATACCATCGAAATTTTCCCCGCCCACCTTGAGGATGCCGCCTGGCGCATCTCGATGTTCGGCGACGAAATCGATTCCATCACCGAATTCGATCCGCTGACCGGCCAGAAAACCGGCGACCTGCAATCCGTCAAGATCTACGCCAATTCGCACTATGTCACCCCGCGCCCGACGCTGAACGGCGCGATCAAGTCGATCAAGGAAGAGCTGAAGGTCCGTCTCGCCGAGCTGGAAAAAGCCGGGCGTCTGCTGGAAGCCCAGCGGCTGGAGCAGCGCACCCGCTACGATATCGAGATGCTGGAAGCGACCGGCTCCTGCGCCGGTATCGAAAACTATTCGCGTTATCTCACCGGCCGCAATCCCGGCGAGCCGCCGCCGACGCTGTTCGAATATATCCCTGATAACGCGCTGCTTTTCATCGACGAAAGCCACGTCTCGGTCAGCCAGATCGGCGGCATGTATCGCGGCGACTTCAGGCGCAAGGCGACGCTGGCCGAATACGGCTTCCGCCTGCCCTCCTGCATGGACAACCGCCCGCTACGCTTCGAGGAATGGGACGCCATGCGGCCTCTGACGGTCGCGGTTTCGGCTACCCCCGGCTCATGGGAGATGGAACAGGCCGGCGGCGTCTTTGCCGAACAGGTCATCCGCCCGACCGGCCTTATCGATCCGCCGGTGGAGGTTCGTTCCGCCCGTAGCCAGGTGGACGATGTTCTCGGCGAAATCCGTGAGACCGCCGCCAAGGGTTACCGCACGCTCTGCACCGTGCTGACGAAACGCATGGCCGAGGACCTGACCGAATATCTGCATGAACAGGGCGTTCGCGTGCGCTACATGCACTCGGATATCGACACGCTGGAGCGCATCGAGATCATCCGCGACCTGCGTCTCGGCGCTTTCGACGTGCTTGTTGGTATCAACCTCTTGCGTGAGGGCCTCGACATTCCCGAATGTGGTTTCGTGGCAATCCTCGATGCCGACAAGGAAGGCTTCCTGCGCTCCGAAACCTCACTGATTCAGACCATCGGCCGCGCCGCCCGTAACGTCGACGGCAAGGTCATCCTTTACGCCGACAACATCACCGGCTCGATGAAGCGCGCGATGGAGGAGACCTCCCGCCGCCGCGAGAAGCAGGTGGCCTATAACGCCGAACACGGCATCACGCCGGAATCGGTCAAGGCGAAGATCTCCGATATTCTTGATTCAGTTTATGAGCGGGATCACGTAAGGGCCGATATATCAGGCGCTTCCGGCAAGGGCTTCGCCGATGGCGGCCATCTGGTCGGCAACAATCTGCAGTCCCATCTCAACGCGCTGGAAAAATCCATGCGCGATGCCGCCGCCGATCTCGACTTCGAAAAGGCCGCCCGCCTGCGCGACGAAATCAAACGTCTCAAGGCCGCCGAACTCGCCACCATGGACGACCCCATGGCGAAGGAAGAGGCCCGCGCCATCGAAGGCGGCGGAAAAAACAACAGACGCAGCCACTTGTCGATCTCCCCGCCTGAGGGGGAGACATCCGGCAGGACGGAGGCGGGCGCCGCGCCGAACGAAAGCGGCAAATCCCTTTTCACCAAACCCTCACTGGATGAAATGGGCCCCGGCTCAGATGCGGGAAAACCGCTGTTCCGCAGGAACACGCTGGACGAGATGACCGTGGGCAGGACCGAAAAGCCCGTGCGCAGCGCAGTACCAGACAAGCCCGAGACCGAATCCGGCAAACGCTTCTCACCGCTCATGGAAGGCCAACCGGAGCGTACTACCGATGATCCGCGACCGCTGGTGCGCGGCAAGATCGGCGCGGGGTCCTATGAAGACGCCGGCGAGCAGAAGCGCAAAAGCCGGACGAAGGGCAAGACGGGCCGACCGGAACGCTAACGCGCCCAGGCGTTATGCAGCGCCATGCATGGCTATCGCGAAAATATGGCCGGAGCACTCGCGCGCCCCGGCAACGGCGATCAGTTTTCGCACTGTCTGATCCGCGCCGCGACCTGGCCCGCACCAAACACTTTCGTCAGATCCGCATCCACGGTCATGGCAATGTAGTCTTCATTTTCCGCAGGCTTGATGTAAGTCGAGAAATAGACCGGGCCGGTCGGGAGAACGCCTGTGACACAGGCGCGCAATATCTCGATCTCCGTACTCCCCCTGATGCGCGGCCCCTCGATGCGGGAAAGGCGCACCTTCTCCTGCAATGTTGCAAGCCTTGAAACCTCCTCAGGCTTTATTCTCCACACGCTTGTGGCGGTTCCCTCCCGCTTTTCCGCGTGGAACTGCGCGCGGGCGGCGGCGTCCTTATCCTCGATCAACGCAAACGTCTCGACAGTCTCGCCCTTTACGCCGTCTGTAACGCTGCGAATAATCATCACCGCATCACCGGAACCCAATGACAGATGGGCAGGAAGCTGCAGCCCTACACGCACATGCTCGAAATTCATCGTCAGAAAGTCGAGCCGCATCAGCTTGGGAATACTCGAGATGGGCGTGGTCATGCAGCCGGTAAGGAGAAAAAGTAAAATAAGCGAGCGTGTGAAACGCGATAATATCAATGTCACCATGTTTTAAATCCAAAATTATCAAATGTGCGCAATGGCCTTGGCGGGAACAATCCTTCCCGGACCTGAGACCGTCATACCGGTCCGCAGATGTGAGGGAATGACATTGCAGCAGCGTTACGTCTTCCGGAACTCACGGTTCCCTTGAACGTTGACCGCCCTTATGGAATGGCAAGCAGTATGGAGACACGGCATGCATCTCAGAAATCTGGCGCTCTCATACCTTTTCCTCTCCTGCGCCCCGAGCTTTGCCGGCCAGATCGAGGATGCCACCTTCCACAGCGCGGCCCTCAACGCGCCGCTTCCCGTCAACATCTACCGCCCGGATGGCGCTCCACCGGAAAACGGCTGGCCGGTGCTCTACCTCCTGCACGGCCATGATGGTGACCAGAATAGCTGGCGCGATCTCGGCAATATCGAAAAGACGCTCGATACGCTCATCGAGGCCGGCGCCATACGCCCGCTTGTAGTCGTCATGCCTGGTGTCAAGAACAGCTGGTATGTGGATTCCACCGCCGTGGGCGGTCCCGGCGATTACGAAACCGCCCTGACCGGCGATCTGCGCCACCAGATCGAAAAAACACTGCCGGTGCGGAAAGATCGGGAAGGCCGCGCCATTGCCGGCCTCTCCATGGGCGGCTTCGGCGCCCTGCATCTCGCCTATGGCCACGAGGACCTCTATGGCGCCGTCGCCAGCCTGTCGGGCGCCATCTGGCAGAATGTCCCTGCCGCCGATCTCGACAAGACACCTGCCGAACTCAAGCTCATTCAGGACAGTGCTTTCTTTCACCGGGTTGACCGCGCCACCGTTACAAGCGGCATCGTGCTGCCCTCAACCGGCGACCATTTCTCCGGCGCCTTCGGCACGCCTTTCGATGCAAGGCTCTTCAACGAAAAGAACGTCTTCACCCTCGTGGCGCAGCATGTCGCCGAAAGCCAGGATCTGCCCGCCACCTATCTGACCGTCGGCGACGATGACGGCTTCTTCCTCTGGCGCGGCGCCATCGCCCTGCATGAGACGCTACAGGCCGACAAGCGCAAATCTGAATTGCGCGTGACCGATGGCGATCACGTCTGGTCGGTGTGGAAGGTCTCGATCATCGACGCGCTGAAGTTCATCGATGGGGAGTGGGACAAGGCCGCGGACGTAGCCCGGGACTGAGGCATCGCCCTCCCCACCACCGGTTTCATCACTTTCCGGCTCGTTTCTTCCCGCTCGTCGCTGCCACATTCAACGCCACCGCAGCCTGTATCAACGCCGCTAGCGCCTGGTCATCCACGACATCCCCCTCGTGAAAATCGATCGCGCGCCGCGTGTTTCCCTCCAGGCTGGAATTGAACAGCCCCGCCGGGTCCTCCAGCGACGCGCCCTTGGCAAATGTCATCTTCACCGCGCTTTTGTAGGTTTCACCCGTGCAGAGAATACCGGCATGCGACCAGACCGGCACGCCGCGCCATTTCACCTCTTCGATAACCTCGGGATCGGCCGTCCTGATCACCGCACGGATATGCGCAAGCGTGTCGCCGCGCCAGTCGTCCAGCTCTGCAATTTTCCGGTCGATGACCTCGGATGCCGCAGCCTCTTCCGCAGCTTTCTCCGTCACAGTTTTTGCCATGATACCCTCCCGATTTCGCCGCGCCGCCGCTCCCGGCCTGCTGCACATCTGTTCCGGTTTTCAGCATAGACCAAAATTTCCTGCGCTCCCATGCGGAACCAAATTCGCCCTTCACCGTTTCTTCCCCGAACGCAACGTTCAGCATACAAAGGGAAGAAACATCATGAAAATCAATGTCATCGCTCTCGCTGCCGCAGCAGCGCTCTCCTCTTCCGTGGCTTTTGCCCAGACGGCAACCACGGCTCCTGCTGCCGGCGCGGATGCCACTTTGTCCGGCCCGGGCATCACCATGGGCACCAAGGCCAGCGGCCCGCTGAAGTTCGTCAATGTCCAGAAGACCGATCTCACCGCCTCCCAGCTTGACGGCATGGACATCTATAACGCCCAGAACGAAAACATCGGCGAGATCGAAGATGTCGTCATCGGCGACGGCAAGTCGGTGATCGGCCTTGTCGCCAGCGTCGGCGGCTTTCTCGGCATCGACAAGAGCTATGTGGTGCTCGATCCGGCCTCCGTCGCCGTCCACAACGACAACGGCACCTGGAAGGCCTATGTCGACACCACCAAGGACGCACTGCAGAACGCACCCAAGCTCGATTACGACAAGCTGGACGACTGATTACCCCTGCAGTCGTACACTTGTCTCCCCCGCGCCGAGGCGCGGGGGTTTTCGTGTGGATTATTCCGCGCAGGAGCCGGCGATCCTCGCCCACATCCCCTTGCCTGACCGCATGCCCCTCGCCTATCTTCGGCGCGCAAACCACCAAGGATCGATGCGTGCCCGCCCACAGTCTTTTTTCCCTTTCCGTCAGCACCGCCCTGTTGCTGAGCGCCCTTCCGCTGTCAGCGCAGTCCGCCGGCTGGAAACCCGCCGAGCAGATAAAGACCTATGCCATCAGCGGTAATTCGGGTGGTGCGCTTTACCAGTCGATCGGCGAGCGCGGCCCCACTGCCGGCGTGCAGGCCATTGCCCACACCACCTTCAAGCTGACATGGCGGCGCGATTACCGCCCGCAGCCGGATGGTGCCTGTATTCTTGTCACGGCAAGGCCCAATCTCACCATCATCTATACCTGGCCGAAAGCGCCGGCCAATCTGCCGCCCGCCGTCGCCGCCAGCTGGAAGACCTTCATTTCCGGCGTGGAAACCCATGAGCGCGTCCATGGCGAACACATCCTCGACATGGTGAAAAAGATCGAAGCCTTCAGCACCGGCCTGAGGGCGGAAAACGATCCCAAATGCCAGAAGGTTCGCGTCGTGCTGCAGCAGCGGCTGGGCGAGCTTTCCAACGAACAGCGCCAGCGCGGCCGCGATTTCGACCGCGACGAGCTTTCCCCGGGCGGACGGGTGCACCAGCTCATTCTCGCCCTCGTCAACGGTCCGTGACGGGCGCTTACTCCGCCGCCTCGCCTTTCAGCAAGGGCTCGGCCAGCATCACGCTTTCCAGCTCGTAGGAATAGCCCTCGAGCATCGTATAGGCCTGTTCGATCGCCTCGATCTGAGCTTCGGCGTTGCGGATCGCTTCAGCGATGGACTGGCTGCGGGCACGCAGCATGGAACTCAGCACATCGGTTTCCGGCTTGCGGCCAAGACGGTCCATATGTTTGCGAACCCGGGTGCGGTGCCGTTCCAGTTCGAGAATATGGAAACGGCTTTTCAGAATATCATCGGTCAGCTTGCGGCGCATGGCCGCCACGGGGTCGAAACTGCCGGGCTCGCGTTCGTCCAGAATGAACTCATTGACCAGCGTTTCCAGCATCAGCAGGCCCTTCAGGTCCTTGGCGTCGGCAAGCTGCGGATCATAGCCGGTATCGTCGAACACCTTGCGGCGCACCGGATCCTTCAGAAGCTCATAGGCGGTTTGCAGGCGCGCGAACTGCTCGGCATCGCCACCGCTGTCGGGATGGGCGGCCTTGGCCACCTTGCGGTAAGCCGATTTGATCGCCGCCTCGTCGGCATCGCGCTCCACGCCAAGCAAAACATAGGGATCAATCACAAAAACACCTTCAAACGCAAACTGTTACCCGCACACCTGATGCCACCCTCATAAGGCCTGCGAGTGGATCATAGGCCAAATCCGCCCGGCACGGCACCCCGCCCCGGCGGTTAAACCGGCAAAGCCCACACAAAAGCCTTGCCGCAGGCGGCAGGACGACCGGCGGAAAGCCCTTGAGGCCGAAATTTGTCGGACCCAAGGCGACTATAATGACGGGCAGGACAAAATTGTGGAAAGCGGCGGCAAAACATGCCGCCCCTGCAGCACCGCATTTGCCGCAGCCGGCCCAAAACCATCCTGAAGAAAAGCGTTACCGGCGCGTTTTCAGGAGGTTATGGTGGAACCTCGCCAACGGGTGTAAGCTTGGCTTTTGGATCTTGAGGGAGGACGATCCGATGCCGCAAACCATTACCCAGACCGTCACGGACTACATCCATGCCATGGCCTATGCGGATGAAAGCCTGATGCGTGACGTTTTCGACCCGCGCGCCAGCATCGTCGGAACCTTCGGAGGCGAAATCGAATGGTTATCCCTGGAGGACTTTGTTGACCACATGCGCAAAAGCGAACGCGGCCTCCCCGATCATGATCCCGCTTTCGAAATCATGGGTATCGACAAGGAGGGCGACAGCGCCTCGGTGAAGCTGACGACCCGTTTCGACGGCATGGATTTTTATGAATATTTGTCCCTGCTGGAACGCGACGGCAACTGGTCGATCGTGCACAAGCTTTATCACGTAAAGCCATAGGGATTTTTAAAACCGCCACCCCGCATTGTGCGCTTCTGCCCGCTCGCGTTCCACTCTCAGCGACGGGCCATAATTGCGATTCTGGTTGCTTTGCTGCTGGAAGAACTAAAACAGATCGCTGTAGATCGCCGTTATCCAGAGCGCGTTAACGAAGAGCCAGACAACACCGAGCCACATGATTTTGCGGCTGCTATCGGTTCTCATTGCCACAACAGCAATCAGCAGGCCGCCGACTATCCTTGCCAGATACCATGGCCCGAGCTGTTCAAAGTGTTCCTTCCCCTTGATGTAGGTGTCCATCAGATCGAAGACGAACGAGGCGGCAAACAAGGCAAAAAACGCATGTCGCCTGCGCACGAAAAAACTTTCCCGCTCGGACAACTCCTGAATATGATCGGGATAAAGCAGCGTCGACATCAAAAAGAAGAGCGACGTGTAAACCAGAACGAAGATGTAGATCCAGAAATTCCAGTTATGGATGAGCCGCAGGGCAAACTCCCACCACCAGAAGTGGACCGCTCCAAGAAGCAGGACAATCGACCAGACGATCTGCGCGTGCATGCGATCGGTTTTTTGCGGCTCCTGCAACCTTCTGGAAAGACCAGACAACACTCTGGTGATTGCAAGGCCGAGGATGAGGCTTACCAATATCCGCAAATGACCGTATGCATCCATTGGAAGCGCCCGCTGTTGCTCAACTTATCGCTGAACAATATGCTTAAACCCGCAGGCTTTACAATCATCCTGAAAGACCGGGCAATAAAGGGGCCTGTCTCGCGCCCCAGACTAAGCGGCAATCCCGTCGCCCTGTTGGGCGAATTGTTGCCGCATCACTGGATCGGCCGACCAATCCGAGGCGCCAAGGACATATTCGGCGGGCGCTTACGATCCGCCGTTTTTCTTTTCGTTCTTCGCTTGATCGTGGTGCCACTTAATGGCGAAGAACATGCCCGTGCCTAACACGAGAATCTTGAGCGGAAAGACGACTATAGGGAACCAGTCTACCCAATCCCAATCCATCATTTGCATATTTCCAAGCTGTTACTTGACACTATCTGTCGTGAGGAGCGCTACCTCAAAACTGCTGCTGCAACAACTTCATATGCGCGGTCTTTTTGACGCAGCCCCGCCGGTCCGCTTCATCTGCGGCTGTCGTATCCGCCGCGCCCGCCAATCGAAAAACTTGCTTTCCCTGGCGAAAACCGTGCCCGCGCCCCGCTCGAAATTCTTGTCTTTCTTGCTTGTGGCGTCTTGATGAATTCATTCGGACAGAACTGGACGCCGAGCGGCTTCACGTCATCATGGCGCAGGGAAACGCGCTGGCAACGGAATGTAAAATGCGCCGCGCAGCAAAATGGATGATTTTGAACGACAAGATAAAACATTGATAAACAATGAGAAAACTGGTGCCCCCGACAAGGTTCGAACTCGTGACCCCCTGATTACAAATCAGGTGCAGGCACCTAACGCGGGCTAACGCCTCATAACAGTGGATAACGCCAAAAACCCTTGATTACAAGGGATTACGGCGATTGTTTAGGTACTGTTATTAACGCTATATAACGTTGCATAACTTCACTTTCCGTTACCCCAGCGTTACCCCAAGATGCCAGCAGCACTCACAGCAAAAGCCGTCGAAGCAGCCAAGCCCGGAGCCTCCCGCAAGGAAATACCGGACGGGGCTTTGCAGGGCCTGTATCTGATCGTACAGCCGTCTGGCGTAAAAAGCTGGGCGGTGCGATACCGGCACGCCACGAAGCCGAGAAAAATGACGTTGGGGGGATATCCGGCCATCAGCTTGGCTGACGCTCGCAAAGAGGCGCAGAAGGCGCTCCGGATGGTTTCGGAAGGCAGAGACCCGGCAACTGAAAAAGCCGACGATGACGACGTCCGGCCGGCTTACATGGATCTCGTGCCGGCGGTTCTAGATGAGTTCGTGACCCGCCATGTCGAGGTGAAAAACAGCCAGTCTTACATAGATGAGACGAAGCGCATCATCGAGGCTGATCTAAAACCGGCATGGAAACAAAAGCTCATCAAGGCCGTGACGAAGCGCGACGTCCTGCGGTTGCTCGACAAGATTGTTGATCGGGGCGCGCCGATTATGGCGAACCGGGTTCGCGCGCTCTTGAGCAAATTCTTCGCTTGGTGCGTTGAGCGAGACATTATCGAGTTTTCACCCATGACCTCGATCAAGCCGCCGAGCAAGGAAAAGACCAGAGACAGGGTTTTGTCAGACGACGAAATAGCGCTTGTCTTGAAGGCGTGTGACGCGATTGGCGCACCATTCGGCCCCATGGTGAAGATGCTTTTCTTCACCGGCCAGCGCCGCACGGAAGTGGCGGGAGCCCGTTTCGCAGAATTGGAGATTGAGGGGAACAATCAGGTGTGGGTGATCCCGCCAGAAAGAGCGAAGAACAAGAAGGAACACTTCGTGCCCCTGACGAGCGTCGTGCTCGACCTGGTCAGTTCCTTGCCGCGGATTGTCCCGGCAGAGGGAAAAAAGGCTGTATTCCTGTTCACCACGAATGGGAGAACACCCGTTTCAGGATTTTCAAAAGCCAAGAAGACCGTCGATAACGCGATGATCGACATTTTGCGAGAAACCGCAACGAAGGATGGAAACGATCCCGAGAAAGTCAGGCTTGAGCCTTGGACGTTCCATGACATCCGCCGCACAGTCGCCAGCGGTATGGCAAGGCTGAACGTTGCCGTTCATGTGGTAGAGACAATTCTCAACCATAGATCCGGCAGCATCAGGGGCGTTGCGGCGGTTTATAATCGTTACGATTACGCAGACGAAAAGCGAGAAGCCTTGCTAGCTTGGTCGAACTATCTTGAACGCCTAACGTCGCGGTGAAGCGCTGGCAGACGTGGCCAAAAGCCTTGAAAGACTCTTCTTGACTCCATTACGAACGAGAACATAATAAGAACACGCTTGGCACGGGGGCGTCTGCCTATCGGAAAATCAGGGACGATTTGAACTCTTGAACCGGAGAATGAGAACGTGCGCCCAGAAAGACGAGAGCCGGAAGCCGATCCGGTGGACCACATCATCGCATGGCACGACGGAGACAGTCGCGCTGCGATCGAGACGCTGATGGAGGACATCCAGCATTTGAGGCTGCAGCTCGCACTGGCGACGGCTGCAATGGGCAGAGGATTTACGCGAGGCTGGCTACCGAATGAAGACCGGGATGACAGCAAACGATAACGGCTATGATTACAAGGAACTCGACAGAGAAAAAATATGGGTCATCTGCGAGGATTGTGAGCTTCTTCGGTCGTTTGATGGCAAGGCGGTGAAAGCCGAATTCACCGCTACTCCAGCCCCAAGCCCGCTCCGCCTGATTGCGCAGAAGCTTATAGGATGCCCAAAATCGAAGGAAGATTTCGGCCCACGATGCAGGATGAGCTACTATTGGACCTTAGAGGAGCGAACGGAAAAAGCGGCGCAAGAAGAAGCAGCTGGTGTGCGGGTGTGCGATCTACGCTCTTGGGAAGTCGTTGTGGCCGGGTGTGGATCCTGCAAGCATGTGACGGAGTTACCACGCTGGAAGCTCATAAAGATGGTCGGCGGTAACACGACCCTCCAGGACCTGCAGCCCCGCCTGAAGTGCCGGAAGTGCGGCGAGAAAGGCGGCTCCTACATCACAATTGCAAAATTGCCGAGGTGAGCATGTGTAATTTGTACCGTGTGAAGACCAATCAGGAATCGATCCGCGACATCGTGGGCATCATGCAGGAGCGGCTTAACCTGGAGCCGGATGTTGAAGTCTACCCAGACCGGCCGGCGCCAGTCGTACGCAACAGCGAAAGCGGACGAGAGCTCGCAGGGCTCACATGGGGCATGCCGTCGCCGCAGTTCGTGACGCAGGGAAAACCCGATACAGGCGTGACCAACATTCGCAACGTCACCTCGCCGCACTGGCGCCGATGGCTGCGTCCCGAAAACCGCTGCGTGGTGCCGTGGACGACCTTTTGCGAATGGGAAGACACCAAGCCCCGGAAGACGAAGCGATGGTTTGCGCTCAATGAGGAAGCACCCCTCGCCTTCTTCGCCGGCATCTGGACAGAGTGGAACGGCGTGCGCGGATCGATGAAGAACCCGCGAGAAGGCGAACATCAGCTTTATGGATTTCTGACAACGGACCCGAACAGCATTGTGAAGCCGATCCACCCGAAGGCTATGCCGGTCATCCTGACGAACAAGGATGAGGTGGAGATGTGGCTGACCGCGCCATGGGAGGAAGCGAAAGAGCTCCAGCGGCCTTTGCCTGACGACGGCCTCGTGCTGCTGCCGGTCGAAGACGAGACCAAGACGGCCGATCTATTCGGATAGGAGACGAATATGCATATCCGTCCTTACATTCTGGAAAATCACGGTGTCTACCCCAAGGCGCTACTGGAAGATGGAGACTTCTTCGGAGTGCAGAAAGCCATTCACGAGGACATCGACCCGCGCCTGCTCGCAGAAGTGGACCGGGAATCGGACCTCACCGCTTATTCCGGATATGTCGCCATGGAACTCTGGGCCGATGATGACGACATACCGACCGGCGCAAAGATTGAGATTTTGTTCAGCGAGCGAAAAGGCGTTGCTGCCCTTCTCTACGACCACCCCAAGATTTCCGACGTGTTCATAGAGTGGGTTTTTTGCACCTCACCCGATGATGCTTTGACCGAGTGGAAGAGGAAGGTTCGCTGGCCGCTGATTGAGACGTCGCGGGGACCGGTAGAGATTATCGGGGATGCCCAACAATGAGCGATTGACGGACCTCTAAAGCTTGATCACCCTTATAAACACTCTACCTTGCGATCCTGCCCACCAGGGAACCAAACAATGCGCTCGATTCTACTTTCCCTCTGCTTCTCGGCATTCTCTTTCCTTCATGCAGCGAACGCCGACGATATTCAGGCTCGTGGTGAACGGTGGGAAGACCCGACATGCAAAGATGTGGCGCGCGCAATCATAATGACTGAAATCTATCCTTCTTATTCCTACGAGATGCCTCTTGTGAGAGCAGACGGGACATATCGCCCTTTCATCGAGAGAAAGTTCTCACCCACCGAACGCCAGGAGAAGCGGCATTTTGAGAAGGAGTGGAGATCGACTCCTCGTCTCGGCGTCGAATGGTCTTCCTGGGACAGATCTGAGCCAACCTTAACAAACTGCAAGCTGGTTGGCTCAGAAGTGGAAGCGACAGGCGGGGTAACTCACTACCGGATGAACTGGACCAGCCTCCCTTACCGAGCGGAAATGGATGCATGGATTTCGCAAGACCATCAGATGTTGACGCGTGTTACACGTCGCTACCTCGGCGGTGGATTAGAGTTCCCCGAGGAACGAGTGGCGCTTCTGTTCAAGTATGACGGCCTCTTGATCACCTCGCCACTAAGGAGCCCAAGACCTTCCGACAGCCTCACATCTTGCGATCGGGTGAAGCGGATGGTTGCGAAATTCAATGAGACGCAAGCCGTCCAAATGACGATGCGATTCGTCAATAATGGCTTAGGAGAACCTTATTTTGGCCAGTATTTGCACGTTGGCGCAAAGGAGTACTCGCGAGATACAGGATGGCCGTGGGAAGTCCGGGATCGTGTAATCGTCCCTACAGAGATAATTAACAAATGCAAATTGCTCGGCTTTCAAGAAGTAAATGGCATTGCAACATCATTGTATGAATACGAAAGGCCAGACCTTCGGGACGGCGAGCTGCGTATCCTGACCTGGATTTCTGACGAGACCCATCTGCCTGTAAAGGCTCATTTCACGCGGCTAAAGCCCGTCAATGGCTTCGAGGTGTACATCACCTATGCATTCGACCCGGACGTGAAAGCGCCAATCTGACGTCTGTGCTTTGGAAGTCTTCGCGATGGGGCGGCCAATTTGGAGTCTTCTCCAACCTAGACCTTTAACGGTGCCAAGCGCGCCGTAGTTGACGACAGAAAAGATTCAGACTTCTATCGGCAGCCTATAAGATGGAATGTACGATGAAGCGCCCTCAACCTACCCGAGAACGAGCCGCCCGCGCCCTGTGTCGAATGAGCGACGTGCCGGAGAACACGAAGTTCAATGATAATAGGCCAATGTGGGAGAGCTTCCTACCAGAGGTGGATGCGGTACTTGAGGCGGCGCTGGGCACAGAAGAACTTGAGCGGATGAAACGGGACGAGGCTAGTAAGCTGTGAGCGGTCAAGAACCCCAAACACCGACGACGCCCAAAGATCACGTCACATCGTGGATCAGGAGCTACATTGCGAATGCATCAGGATTCTGGAAAGCGGCCATATGCTTCCAAATCACCTTCTTGGTTCTCATGCTGCTTCACGCCGGCGCCTTGCTTGCAGGCTGGCACAATGTTTCCAATCGGATCCTAGGCTATTCGTCACTGGCCTTCGTAGGATTTTTCGTATCGCTCCTGTGCCACGCATATGTGAGCATTAGGGCGTCAGTGAAACGGGACGAGGTGAAGAAGCAGTGAGTGACAGGCAATTCCCGTCTGAGAATGACCTAATGGAGGCGCTACGCACGCTTTCCGATAATACCGGCCGCATCGCATGCCCAATATGCATGAACCAGACATGGGAGATTGAGACGGAGCCAGGTGGTGGCTTACTTTCAATCTTACCATTGCCCGGACTTATAGGCTTCAGACCCTCAAATCCAACCACAATGTCGCCGCTTATCCCATGCCTCGTTTTTGTTTGCGAAAATTGCGGGTTTGTCCGAGAGCATAGCGTCCCCATGCTCCTTAGAAAGTCGAGGTCAAACCGTGGCTGATGAAGACATTAAACCGGGCCACAGCGCCGAAGTTTATTCTTTCCCTACTGGTTTGAAATCAGGTGGCGGCGGTGGTACATTTGACGGTATGGAAGCTCGCGTAAAGTCCCTAGAAGACGACATGAAGAAGATCCTGCAGGACACAGCAGAGATCAAGGGCATGCTACGTGCAGCGCCTTCCGCTATCGAATTTGGAGAAATGAAGGGGCGCCTGAATAGCCTTCCAACCACAGCGAAGGTTGCAACGATTGTTGCGATAGCTGCAGGCCTAGTGACAATCCTGACACGATGGAACGAGCTATCCGCTCTCTTCAAGTGACCCGCTCCGGCGGGTTTCTTTTTGCCAGCCCTTTACCAGCCGTTTACGCTGCTATGGCAAGCTGAAACCAAGCGCGAAATGTATTCAGTACGCGCGGCTTTTCCCAACTAGCCCGCCACACTCGGCGGGTTTTGTTTTGCTCTGCTGAATAAACGATTTCTTCACCAGAACACGGCATCTCTTGCCATAGAGGGCCTTGTTATGCGTTACCGCTTTCTGATCAATGCCGCCTTGCTTTTGGCAATACCACTGTGCGGCCTCGGTATTTTTGCTGTTGTTGCCGTTTCACAGAACGCCGACAAGGCGATTGGTGTGGACTATGTGACAACCAGTTCAATCAAATGATACCGTCTCCCCCGTCGCCATAGTGAGCGATCCGAGAATCGCTTCGGCGGACTTCTTTTCGCTCGCGCCTATTTCTGGCCGTCGGGGATAATCAGCCAGAACAACTGCACCAGGTCATCCCAGAGCCGGCCCAGATCCTCGATCATCGCCGTTATTTCCAGGTACGCGTAGATGCCGGCAATGATGAGGACAATCAGCGCACCGAACACCAGCCACGGCCAGATCCTGCGATTTCGCTTTGAACCACACTGCGTGTTTTGCTCAGCGACCATTCAGCACTCCGCACACCGCTCTCTCAACGCTCCCCTACCTTACGAACCTTGATGGGTCGACTCACCCGCTAAACGTGTTATCCTCTTGGTATTGTCACCAACCGAATTCATAGGCGGTGACAACTGAGGGTTACTACGTGCTCCCGCCTATTCGTGTGGAGGGCGACTGAGTGCCTCAACAATTAAATCACATTGATTCTGTACTTCGTCGTGTGCTTGCTCGCTGGGCCGCCCGCTTCACTCCTGATGAGCATATTCAGGGCCGCCTCGTGGAAAATACCATCCTCGAAATACTCCGACGGTTTCCAGAAGCCGATGACGACTGCACGATCGATGTCCAGCTTCTTGCAACGATGCGGCAGGTTCTGCTGCGGGAGTTTGGCGTACATCCGGCCGCGGCCAATGAAGGCTCGTCCGAAGAGTCTTGTTCCGATTGATGATCAATGAAGAGTGGACGATGTTCCCGGCGGACCAAAAAGCGCGTCGGCTATCACTCGCAGTTGCTGCTTGTCGTCGCTCAAGACGTAACCGTTCGATTTGCTCTCGAAGAAAGAAGCGAAGACGAACGGCACCTCCATTGTGTCCAGCAGCAACGCCAAGTGCATCATGGCTTCCGGATCAACTTCGACATCAATGATTGCAGCATCGATATCGCCTTCATTCACCAGCTTTAACACTTGCAGCATAGAGGAAACGGGGCCTGCAATAATAGCTCCAGCCGCAATGAGTTGCGCGCGGCATTCCAGCGTCAATAACTGACCCTGCTGCACCACCATCAGCTTCTTGCCTCTGAAGACGCGTAAAATTGGACTATCCTTCCACTCACGCTGAGCTCTGTCGCAATCCGGTCTTTTAACACGTCTTCAGCCTCGGCTCCCACATAATTCTGGAATTTGCAGAACTGTTTGCCCACGTCTCGGCAAGCGGGTTGATTTACGAAGACCGCGTCGCGCGTGGCTTCGACTGATTTTCCACGATGCGGTCGACGCGTAAGGTCATCTTATCGACGGCATCTTTTACCGCTCCGATTGCACCCATGATTTGTTCTGTCTGTTCGCGAAGACCCGACTTGGAAACGTATGTTTCCGCGACGTGGAGACGGTGTGCGGCGAGTTCTTCCCTCGCCAAAGATGCCATCGCCGATGCAGCTGACGCCGCCGCAGACGCTTCGGTCTTCGCAGCGCTGATCTTGGCGTCGACGTACTTCCACAGGCCGAAGATGAAGCCGAAGACCAGTACGAAGAAGCCGACGGCACCCATGATCTCGGCGCCGGTCATGGCTTCACCCCGCACAGCTTCTGCAGCTTCTCATTTTCAGTGAGGATTTGCCGCTTGGTTTCTGACGTCATCTGGTCCTCGGCAGAGGGCCGTACTGGACGCGCGATGTCGCAGTAGCTACCGCTTGTCGCGCATCCACTTGCCAAGAGCGTCATCAACGCCAGCGTCATCCAGATTCCTGATTTCATTTTCAACATCCCCGGCCTTCTTGATGGCCTTGGCATTCGCCGCGGCCTGTTCGTCTTTTGCCGCGGAGCGCCCTGCCCTCTGGCCATACAGAAAGACGCCCGCGAGGATCGCGAGCGCCGTACCGATTGCGGCTAGATAGCCTTTGAGTTTCGCCCACAGGAGGATCAAACCACCACCTCCTTGCCGCGCCATGTATTCCAGCGGCGGGCGATCACATCGCGATTGCGGTATGCGACGTACGCAACAGCGGCCACAGCAACACCGGCGACAATCCAGCCCCAAGGAAGGCCAGCGACGAAAGCGAGCAAGCCTGAGCTTGCAGCTGAGGCGACACCCTTTGTTACGGCTTCCCTTGCTGCCGAGGCGTCGCGCCGAAGCTGTGCGAGCGTGGCGGGACCAATGATGCCGTCGGCGATCAGATGCGGGTGGGCCTTCTGGTAGGCAATCACCGCGGCCTTGGTCTTCTCTCCCATCCATCCGTCGATGGCGCCCGGGTTGAGGCCAGCTGCCGTGAGCAGCTCCTGCGCCTCCTTTACGACCGGATCCGGCTGGGCTGACGGCTCTGCCGTAGCCTCCTTGGTCGCGGTCGCTACGTCGGTGTAGATGCCCTTTTCGAAGAGCAGAGCCTCCTCCTTGCGGCGGCGCACGAGGCCCGGCAGCTTCTTGCCTTTTGCCGTATTGTAGTTGGCAGCGAGATGAGCGGCGGCCTTCTTGATCTGGCCTTTGCGCCAATATTCGGCCCACGTCCATTTCATGGCGCCGACGCCGAGGTTGAATGTGACCGAAGCCGCCGCGTCCAGCTCATGCTGCTTGCGATTCTCGGGAGAGTCGGCAACGACGGCCGGAACGTATTCGGCGGCAAGCACGGCGTCGAGGATCGCATCGCTCTGCGCGGCCGTGATCTTGGTCTTGCCTGGCACCAGTTTGGTAATACCTATCTTTGCAAGCTCGCGGCGCACGGAATCGCTACGCATGGTGAAGCCCGTACCGATCGTCGGAATGCCGACGGGATCGAGATAGGCAGTGAGCGGATTGCCCTCGTGCAGGCGCACGAAAGCCCTCCCCTGTGTGGAGATTTTGGTGATTGGCATGGGTGTTCCTTGAGTTGGGAATAGGCACGGGAGGCGTCTCCCGTGCCATGGCATCCTGATTTTTACGGGTTGTTTCTCAGCGACTACGAGGCCGATTCGTTCATCCAGCGTTCATGCGCCAAAAGCCACCTTGCGCGCGGTCGCTCCGCCCAGCGACCTGACAGAGGCCCGCAGCCAAGCCCCCCAAAGCACCTGCGGGCCTCTATTTTTTTTGGCGACGCAAGTCTCTCTAAAAGATGGACAATTTGTAAGTTGTGAACCCGCCTTTACGGCTTTAAAAGCGACGCTGTCGCGCGTCCCCTGAAACAGGCCGCGGCATTGGGGTCCGCCGCTTGGCGGAGTGGCGGGCCTCTCCAAAGATTCTGGTAGCGCTTCTCAATCAACAGGACCACACTCGCGCCGCCGTGGCCATCCCAATCTCCACGGTGTGGAGGCCTGTTGTCTACGAGGGGCGACGGGCCTCCGCTCTTGGAACGAATTCCAATATCGCGCGTTTGACGTTGCTGTGCTGTGTATTTTGTAGACAGCACTGGGGCTCGCGCCCACCCCCCCGGTTCCCGTGCGAGCCTCTTTTAGCTTCCCGCCCTAAAGTCCCGGGTTATGCTGCCGGCCGAGCGATGGCTTTTTAGTAATGCCGCGAGATGATACGCGTGCTGAACTCATTATTGATGATGGCCGGTTCACTTACGATCAGCCAAAAAAGATAGCCCAACCCGCCTAAAAACGTAGCGCAGCCAACGACCAAGAAGGCAATGCCGAGATACATTAACGCCAAATGACCATTGTTCATCTCTATTCTGCCAGTAACATTGATTAGGTGTTATATTACTTGCTGCGCTATTCTTTTTTCAAGATGGTACCGGAGCAAGCGATCTGATAAGCGAGTGTCGCACCATTGTCCGACCGTGCGGTCGACGCCTACGTGCGGGATGCCATCAGCGCCAGACGGCCCGACATCATAGCCGAGCGAAATCAAGCGCTGCTGTACATCGCGTACAGTCGCCATGGTCGTCTCCTGATTTTCGAGATTACTGGCCGGTCAGGGCCACTGGATTTGAGCAGCCGCCTTTGCTTCCGGGATTGTCGAAGCAGACGAAACGGAAGCTTTCCCGCCCAGCCGAAGCGCCTCGATCTGCGCGCCGACAACGCGCCAAGTCTGATAGGCGTAATCCACGACCTGCGCGACTTCGATCAACGTAGGCGCGGTTATGCCCACCTCTGCGGACAGGAGCGGGAAATGGCTTTCATCGATCTCGCCAGATCCTATCAGCGAAAGCACTTCTGCGGCCTCTTGGGCCTTCTGCTGATAGGTCATTGCCTGACCAGATCCGCCGGTGATGTAACGGAGGCGCGCACGTTCGGCGTCTTCATCGATCCTTGCGGAGAGTCGGAACTTCCACTGGTCAAGAACCAAATCATCCTCTGGATTTGGCTCTTCCACGGCCGGGGCTTCAATCAGCTTGAAGCCGCCGATAATCGAGACAGCGAAGCCAGACACTACGCCTTCTAACGCTGCGGCGTACTGTTCGTCGGTGATTTCGATGGCGCCTTCGATTGGGTCAGAGCAAACCCCGCCTTCAAATGCATAGGGCATCACTTAATCCTCATGATGTAATTCAGGCCGATGTTGCGGGGGCGCGTTTCCTCTGCGCCCGTATTGCTGAGCCAGATTCCAGTCGCCGCCCATCCAGTATTGCCATACGAAAACACGGCGGGAGGTTGGTCTAGCTGGGTTGAACGACCCGTGCTTGCCGTGCCGTTCTGAACTCCGGGGTGATAGTGGGTCGGGTCGTTGACGGTGTGATTGTGCGCCTGCATGGCGAAATACTGTTGAACGCCTGCGGAACCAGGGCGAAGAAACATACGCGATGTGTTGATGAGTTGAACAACGCGGCCGGTGATAGGTGAGCCAGCAAAATTGATCGTGGCGTAGGCATCGACATTGGGCCAAGATCCGCTGACGACTTCGGACACCAAAAGACCTTCGTTATACAAGCCAGCGCCTGTCTGCCCGCCGGCAAGATCAATATAACGATAACCCGGATTGTTTTTGGGAGGGTAACCAGTACCAGCTAGGCCAAACCAGCCCGCTATCGGAACGCCGATCGGCTGCAACGCCCATGGATCGTTGACAACCGTTGCAAGCGAGTCCAATTGGGCCTTCGTAATTGCATCCGTATTCGCGGTACCGGCACCGAGATTGACTATTTTCTTAGTTCCCATAGACAGGTCTCCGGTCATGGGGGACCGGCCATCCCGGAGCAAAGTCGCGCTCAATGCCTGCGCCACGTCCTCGAAAGGCGGATTGTGCTGGATCGGCAAGACGGTATCGCCGTTCTCGACGAAATAGCTCGTCGGCAGCGTGTAATTGCCGTTGCTGTCAAAGGGCATGTTGCCTCCATAGAAAAAGGCGGCTCAGTGAACCGCCTCGACTCTTTCAAAGAATGGTGTAATTCAATCATGCGTAGTATTTTCACCAAGCAGATTTAGAGATGTCAGAACTTACCGAAGCCTCCAAGGAGCGCAAAAAACTCTCCGCAACTACCTTATCGAACTTGGCCGTCGGTATTTGGCTGGCCCTGATATTTGCTCCGCTTGTAACGGTTGCCCTGTCCGAGGATACCATCAAAACACAAGGATGGCGTATTCCTATAGTCGCGTTCATTGGTGCTGGCGTAGGCGGTGTGCTATATTATCTGGCAGATCGTGAGCTTGCGGAGAGTGACGACTCTGAGGAACGCTAACCATGCATGAGTTAATTATTGTACTTTCGCCCATAGCCTTCGCCATCGCTGCATTCTTCTGCGCCTCGTATGCTGCCCAAAAAAAACGCCCCCTCAGAAAAGTCTCCGCTGTATCTGCGACTAACTCTCAAGCAGGAGACAAGGACGCTTGGATAGCGGATTATATCACGACCTCGGAAAACATTGAGAGCGAGGCATTTCACAGAACAGGGCAAACGAGGTCTGTTTCTAAAACGCCCAGCTATTACGTCGAATGGGACGATAGCAAAATCCGCTTCTTTGATGATGACGGTCACGAGCATGTGGGAATCCCAGGCGTCGAATTTTCAGAAATCACAAAAGCAATTTTGGACCAGCCCTCGGATGATTTAGTTCAGAGCGCGAAAATTGCTGTAGGTTCTGTTGCTCCGTTCGAGACCACTAGTTCTACTTGGAAGCTTGTAAAATCAGGTAAAGTTGTCTCATACCGGAGCTTGGCAGGTAGTGTTATTGTTCAAGGCGGTATCAAAGCAAAAGGTCGTAGAAAAGGCGTTCTTGTGTCTTTGCCTGACGACGACAGGAAGACTACGGGTAGTTGATCGCCGTTTCATAGCTAAATGCCTCGAAAACTTTGATACTCCTTAATTCTTTGCGAATACCGGCTCGACTCCGAATACAACCTGTGCATTAATTCTGCCCACAACTGGGGGCATCCATAATGAAAACTGTATTGATCGCGCTGGCACTGACCTGCGCAACCGTTTCTGCATCGTTCGCCGGCGGCGTTAACGGCTATTTCAAGAGCAACGGCACCTATGTCGCTCCGCATTATCGGAGCAGCCCGAACGGGACGGTGACTGACAACTATTCCTTCAAAGGCAACTCGAACCCATACACCGGCAATTCGGGCTCCAACCGCTATCGCAGTGATACGACTTCTCCGTATTTCAATGGCACCCCGTCATCGAACGGCCGGTATGGTCATTCCACGAACCGCTGGTGAGGCGATACGTTGAATGGCCTGGGTTGTTGGGATCGGTATATTTTTCTTCCTTCTATTTGCTTTCCCGAAGCAGGTAGGAGGCCTGATTTTAATCCTTCTGGCGATCGGTGGCGCCGCATGGATTTACAGCAACGCTGAGTCCAAAGCAGCAGCAAAAGAGCGGTCGAAAATAGTTACCTCGGCTCGCACAGACTTGGGCTGTGCTGATCCCCAATTCCCGATCGGGGTGTCAATTTCTAACGGCGCCAAAAAACAGATTAACAGCGTAGATTTTACGATCTCAGCAAAAAGGCCTGGATACAGCTCTGAGGTCTACTCAAATTTCCATACCAGCGATCGCATCCTCAAGCCGGGAGACGTGTATTTCGCATGCTGGTCATTATCCCGCTACGAGACGACTTACGGGAAACTCAAAGATGAGAATATCAAAGCGCTAAACTGGTCAGCGAGGGTTATTTCAGTTAGGTTTTCAGAATGACCCGTCATATTGATCACGATCCGCACGAACCGAAGATTGAGCGCGGCCCCGGCCCATGGCGCTGGCTGATACCTGCGATCGGTGTTCTTTGGATCGGTAACGCCTACTATTCGCTCATCGATTGGCAATCCGCCGCACTCGGCGGCGGCACCGGTATTGTTCTTGCGCTTTGGGCCATCGAGGTCACCGGCAATAAGGTTCCTGACTGGTGGAGGTCAAAGCCTCCCGGCTCCGGCCGCTCCTGAGCTCAGCAGCGCTGACACCACTTTCGCCCGCAACTGATCGCTTCTGGTCAGCTTCTCATTTCCAGCCGTCAACAGATTACGAGCGCCCTGCGGACTGGTTTCAAGCAGGATTTTCGAAATCCTCTCGATGACGCTCGGTGGCATACCTTGCGCTTCGTTTATAGCTTTCCCCACGCCGTGCATAATTGCGCCCGTCACGTCGCGCCGCAGAAGCGATGCGATCACACCGGGGTCAACCTTATTCATGTCGATGGCGTCGGCAATGTTGTCGGCCGTCTTGGAGCCGCCCAGAGCAGCAAAAGCCGTGTCGAACATGCGCTGTTCTCTGCCGATCCTTTGCCCCAGTTCTTGCGCACGGCCAGGCGCGGCAACCACCGGGAACTCTTGTTCGAATTTCGGGGTCGTCAAAATGCGCGCCTTGTTCGTCGTGGGCGCGCTCGACATTGCCTCAACCTTTGCAATAAGTGGATCGGCGTAACCGACGCGAAATGCGCCTTGCTGGTCCGGGGTGAGGCGCACAAATTGATCAATAGTGTCCGCCGCGCGCTTGCGTCCAGATGTCGCCGCTCCACCTTCAGCAACAGCATCGATCACACCGCTGCGTGTCCGGAACGTGTCGTTTGCTGTTCGGAACGCAGGGGAGGCCTCTTCAAGCGCTGCATCTACCCGGCGCTTCACCTGATTAAGGGCGAAGGCCCGATTGCCAGCGCCCTGTGCGTCGGCGCGAGCAATCATGTCGTCGAGGTCCAGCTTTGCCCGAAACAGAGTGTTGAAGTCTGTCACCTGGCTGTTGCCATCCGAAAGCATGGATCGAACGCGAGAAAGAGCACCCTCGATACTGTCATTTGCGATCCGGTCACGCGGGCTGACGATCTGGTTTACGCCGGGGCTAATGGTCTCGTCGATGTGCTCAAGAATAGGAGTGACATTTGCCGCACCCGCATCGCGCCGCGCGGCGCCGTAAAGGGCATTTGCTTCTGCATCGCGCGCGGCCGTCAGAGACGCTGTCCGTTGTGCTGCTGTATCGCCGGCGTCAAACCCTTCAGCGAGTGCATTGGCGAGACGGTCGCCTTGTCCGGCCTGACGGAAGCGCAATGCGTCGATGAAGGCCTGTCGCTCATCATGAGGATTGCGGGCCACAGTGGACGCCAAGCGCTGCCCGGTAACGCCCAGGGCGTCGGCAACATTGTACATGTCCTGACCGGCATCCTGTGCGGATTGCAGTATCGCGGAAATCTCGTCCGGCGACTTGCCAGAGCGACGGAGGGCATTCGCAATAGCATCCGTGGCATAGTTTTCGGGATAAAGGCGAGCCATTACCGGCGCGGCCACAGTCTTCGCCACCTTGGACACACCCGCGACAGCCAACGGCGTTGCCCCACCCAAAAGAAGGCCAGTGCCGCCGCCTTTGAGTGCGCCCTGAACGCGTCCATCCACGCCTTCACCACTTCCAAATCCCTGCGCAGCGCCGAGGATAAGGCCGTCACCGGCAGAGGCGGCGGCCACTCGGCCAAGCCCTTTACCCGCCTCAGCCGCATTGGCTGCCAGCGAGAGGCCGTTCTTTGCAAGACCAACGCCGCCGGTCACCCCGCCAGTGATCTGGCCAGCCAAGCGGTAGCCGCCGCGCTCTTCGCTGTCCGCCGCGTCCGTTGCACGCTGCGCTTCAAGATTGGCGTTATACCGATCAGAAATGCTGCCTCCTTCCTTGCCGGTACCAAATACCGGGTTGAATAAAGCATCACCGGCCGCGGCAGCCTCATCCGCCAGCCCAAACGAAAGCGTGTCGGCTGCACCGCGCACAAAGCTATCCACCTTACCCAGAACGCCATCTCGCGCTGGATTAGCCGGACGCTCTGTAGAGCCAGTCTGGGCCTCTGCTCGACGACGGCGAGCGCGCGCAATTGCCAGCGCCTTTTCCTGTTCTGGTGTCATTCAAACAGTCTCCGCTCTTCGGGCGTCATGAATTCCCAGTCCGACGCATCCACACCTTCGGGGGCTTTGGATTTTCCATTTGCCTTGTCACGCAGCACCTTCGTGAAATCCTCAAGCGGGTTTTTCAACTCGCGGATCATCTTGCGGCCTTCTGCCGGTTTGAGAGAACGATCAGCAACCGCATCGGCAATCTCCCCCATTTGGACCTGATACTGGGTGATCCCGCGCATGGCGTTCAGGATCATGGTGTTGCCGCCGGGCTGATTGATGATCCGCGGGAGTGACTGCTTGAACAGTGCCAAATCGGCGTCAGACATCGGGCCGGAACCAGGCTGCCGCTGTTGTGGCACAAGCTCGTTGATCAGTGCCTGCGTGGCCTGGATGTCATCCAGCTTCGCAGTCGGGATGCCCCATTCGCCCAGCGCTTGCTTGAACGCTGCACCGGCACCGGTTGGTGAATTGGCTAGAAGCGCCTCAAGACGATCAATCTGCCCCATCTTGGCGCGTGAGCGCACACCTTCATCAGAGAGTGTTGCAAATGTCTCGGCATTCTTCTTGTCGAGGTTTTCATAAAACTTGTCACCCTCGCCAACCGTCACATTGGTGGAACCGGCACCGGCCTTCTTCTGCGCAAGCTGGAAGTCGACGAAAGAACCTTCATATCCGCGCTCGCGAGCATATTCGTATTCCTTGATGTCACTCGTCCTGCCGCCATTCTCCTTTTCCCAATCGAATCGCTCGCGCGCGAGCTTGTCGCTGTTGGTGACGCGCGGATTGCGAAGGTTTTCGACTTCAAGGCGGCTTTTTTCCAGCCCCAACTGATACGCTGGATCGCTCTGCTTCAGGCGCATTTCTTCTGCAGCCTGCTGCCGGGACATGTTCTGTTTCAGCAGGATCTCGGCAATACCACGGGTGCGGGCGTCTGCGCGGGGATCGGAAAGAACTTCCATGATTGCGGGCGGTATTGGCTGGCCACCGGGTGCTGTTGCCTGCGCAACCTGTTGAGGCTGGGCGACAGAGGGCGGAGTCGCTACCGTCTGCGGTGCTGGCAACGCTGGCGCACGGGGCTGCACCGACACCATCGGGTCAACATATCTGGACGCCGGCGCGGCAACCTCAATCGCCTGAACAGCAGGCATGCCGGCAGTGGGATCAAGACTTGCGACCTCCGTGGCGGCGCCCTGAAAACTCGGAAGATAGCCCTTGGCGAAAGCCAGTCGCCGCGCGGACTCGCCACCTGGGCGATTGTATCCGGCGAAAGCCCAGGCGTTATTCATAAGCTGCTGCGCTTCTTCGACGCTCTTGGCACCGTTCAGCTTCTGGATAAGCGCCGGGTCTTCGTTCAAGAAGAACTTCGCCTGGCCCTGCGGTGACAGATCGCCTGTTGCGGCAAGAGCCTGATAACGAGGACCGCGCCACGACATGATTCCGCCTGCGCGCCCGGGCTGCCCACTTTCGCTCGGATCGCTCCATGTACGGTTAGCATTTGCTGCCGACCACCCGCTTTCGGCGCGGCCGGTGGCCGCGATTGCAGCCAGTGCATAGGGGTTCTGAACGCTCGTCTTGATGGTGTCCATGAAAGGGGCGAAGGTGTCACCAGTGACAGGCGATGTTGCCGACACTTCGCCGGCCGCGCTCGTCATGGGAATAGTCGATCCCGTCGCTGTCGATGCTGCAGTCTGTCCCGTCACACCGCCGCCCCCGGCAAGAAGGCTTGCAATCTCACCGAATTTTCCGGCGTTCCATGCCTCGTTGTCTTTCGCTGTCTTATCGATCGCACGCGCATCGAGAGCACCAAGCACACCTTCCGCAACACGCGCCGCGCCCTGCGCCCAATGACCCACCGGGGAATAATCCATGCCCTTGCGCATCATCGCATCGGCAATTTCCCGCTGCTTCGCGATTTCGTCGGCAGAGAGCTTGCGACCGTTCCGGCCCCAGACAAATGCACCTTCAGCAGCCATTATGCGGCCTCCGTAGCAACACGATAATCAACCATCTTGAAGCCGTTCGGCTGCTGATGGACTGCATCGGGGAATTTATCTTCAACCTCGTCAGCCATCAGGCCGATTTCAGTAACAGGCGAGCCGACCATTCGATAGGCGTATACCGGCAGGCCGTTATCTAGTGACCCGACCCGGCGCACGCCGGTTTTCAAGCGCCGATCCGAATACTTCATGCCCGCGGTCAGGCCTGTACCGAGAAGGCCAAACAGGCCGCCCATCTTGGCATTTGCGGCGTTGACCTGCGATTTGTACTGATCGTTGACCATGCCCATGTAGTCGACGCCGGCAACGTTTGCCTGCGGCGTGTTGATAAACTGCGGCATGGACGTTTGTGATCCTGACATAAGCGCCGAAATCTCGTTGAGGGGCTGGTTGCGTTCCGCATAAGCCTCCTGCATCGCCTGACTGCGTCCGGTGAGATAAAGCTGATTGTAGGCGTCGTTCTTCGACTGGTTCAGATTACTGAAGGCCGAGTTCCATGCCGCAGAACCTTCGACAACACCCTGGTTGGCAAGGCGGGTGCGCAACGCCTCCTCTTCCTGTGCAAATCGGGGATCAAGCCGTGCAGAGCCCAACTGCGACAGGCGCGCTTCCGCTTCTGCCGTGTCAGCCTTGAAGGGGTTGTTGAGCAAATCCCTGATTTTGGCGGATTGCTCGTTGGCGATGGTGCCGAGATTGAGCGAAGCCGCATCTGTCTGGGCCTTTATCGCTTGCTGCTGGCCGGAAAGAGTAGTCGTTGCCGTATATTGCGGCACCCATACGGTTTTACCGCTGGAGTCGATAAACGACGCATCACCGGTCTTGGTGTAGGTTAGGTCACCATCTGGCCCTCGCTGGTTGACCATGTTCGTCAACTGCTGCGTTTGTGCCGTGTCACGGTTCATTGCCGATTGGGCGTTAGCGGTTGCCACCGGATCGGGCGCTTTGGGCGTCGAAACCATTAAAATCTCCACTCATCTCTGAGAATGCCGACCAGGAACGCGTCTCGTCCCGGTCCAAAATGGTTGCGGAGCAATCCTTCAACCTGCCCGCCCAGCCTTTCAGCAAAGCGCACAATCTCTGCTTTTTCTGTTTTCGCGGTCATCCGCTCGCATTGAAGCTGGCCGAAAACATAATCGCCCACCGCTTCGCAAAAGCCGCGCGTCCAGCCGTGGCCGGCAATGCTCACATGAACGTCGGCGCCCTCGAACACATTGAATATCGCGCCGGCAACAATCTCGCCGTCACGATCAATCCCCATGCAGGTGAAAGGCGGAACGAAGGAAACGCCGATCGACGTGCTGACGAAATGCAGCACCCGCTCATCGGTGACGATATTCAAACCACGATATCCGTCTGTTCATAGGTGACATCGATGCGGACGATTTCCGCGTCGATCGGGACCAGCGCGCCACTCGTGACACGCATCGCCGGAGCCATGGCATAGCCCTCTCCGTCAACACTGTCCCAGTCCTGCTGGATTTCCTTGACGCGGCCGACGCCCCACACGCCTTGGCCCCATATCGCCGCGCCCCATTCGTTGGAGGCGGGAATTGAAGGTGCTTGCGGAACAGGCGGCAGACTGACGATGTAGTCGGTCTGAATTGTCACCTGCACCTCTACCGGGATGGCTGTACGGACTACCCCGCGCGCCATCTTCGCAATCTTCAGAGCGAGCGGGTTGCCCATGTCTTCGAACAGCGGGATATACGTCATGGTGTATGGCATGCCCTGATCCGAGCCGCCAACGTACCCTTCGACAATCTTGCCGTTCTCCGACCCGAACAAAAGCCGGCCGTTAAACACCTCGAGACATTTGCCGTCCCAGCCGGTCCAGCGCGACCATGCCGCCGTTCTGGTGTTGACGACGTACATCTGCTTTTCCGTGCCGGTCAGCGTGGGCAGGCAGACGACCGCAATCTGCTTTTCCGGCCAGATTTCGCAATGCCATGCGGCACTGTCGCGCTCGTCGACCGTCGCATTCCACGCCGTTTCGATGTTCACCGAGATGGCAGAGGCCGAGAGTGCGGCGTAATCGCGCTGCATCGCCTGCGACAGTGGTACCAGGCCGAGCGAGGTTGCGATTATCAGATCACCGCCACCGCGGAAGAAAGCCTTGGCGCCGAGCGGCTTGCCGATCCGGTAAACACCAACCCTTGACCAATCGGCAGCATCCCCGGGATTTGATCCTGAGAAAACCGCGACCTCGCCTTCAGTCGATACGAACGCGCAATATTCATTCGGGCCGTCGCCGCTCTCGATCGACCAACTGGAGCCGAAGAGAAGCGAACCGCCGCGCGAGAAGACGCCGCCTAACGGCAAACGAACCAGAGCGCCACCAATAACGCTGACAGGCAGATACCATGCATCCATGCTTTCCTTCTGGATGAAGAAGAGCCGGTTCTTGTATTGCCAGACGCGCGAAAGCTTGTTGGGCGTGACGGTGCTTCCAGAAGGGAATGTAAGCGCCGGCGTCGTTACAAAATTCGCTCCATCGTAAACAAAAGGCGTATCCATACCATTCACGCCACGAAGGAACGCCGCGCCATCGGCGTTCACGAACTGAACCACACTCCAATCCCCGTCGGTCTGGCCCGTCACGCGATTGACCGGGGCAGCGGTAATGTCGGCAATTTCATTCTCATTTGCCGCAAAGAGCTTTTCCTGATTGCCGTTCTTGTAGGAGAACAGCGACAGGACCGGCTTTGTGATGGTCGGCATCGTGGCAAAGACATCGCTTCCGCGCCGGATCTCGCCACCTGTCGCCGTGGGCAGGACGTTATCCAAAGCCCATGCACCTTGGGGCGCATCCTTGACCGGCGCGGAAATGTTCTGGTTCGCTATCCAGCCAGCAACCGGCGCAGGCCAGCTTTTCGAGCTGACCTTGCGGGGCTTCCGCTTCGTCGTCGGTTTCCTCATGGAAAGATGTTCCCCGGAAAGGCCATATCAACATCATACGGCAGGCGCGCGCGACCAATGGCAATGGTGCGAGCGCCTTTGTCAGCGCCGCCTATCTGGGCCAGCGCCTGTTCGTAATTCGCCATGGCTTCGGAATAATCGAGACCGTTCATGTCTCTCCAACGCCAGACCAGCGACAGCGTCAGAAGCCGCTCGTCGAGCTTGAACGTGTCGCTGTCGTTGTTGATGACGGCTTTCGAAGTCCCATCACTGGCGCGGGCAATTTCATCAGTGATGAAGTAATATTTCGCGACTTCACTCGGCCCCATCGGCGGATAAATCTGCATCTTGCCATCAAGCACGATCCAGAAACCCGGGGTGCCGGCGGCAAGATACGTTTGCAGGTTTATCCATTCGTCGAGGTCGCGCGCCTGGCGATAACCGCTCTGTTGCCACGTTGCCGAATGCACTTGGCTTTTGACAGGCATGCGGTCGAAACCGTTCGGAAAGTCGAAAGCGATTGACGCTCCGTCTCCCTGATGCTCTGCGAGAACCGTAAGCGCCTGCCATTCGAAAGCCTTCGCAACGTCGACGGCGGCCTCCTGCACCAGATCGGCCAGTTGCATCTCGAATTTCTTCTGCGAACTGAAAATCGTGGTGGGTTTGCGTCCGACGAGCCGAACGGCAGCGGACTGGCAGGCGCTCAGGATTGTCATTGGTTAGGCTCCAGCCTTTGCGGCGGCAATCTTGTCGTTGATCTCTTTGGCCTTCTCGGCAAGCGTTGCCTTGCCCCACCGGCCATCGATCTCGAAGGCAGGATCGGCGTCAGCGATCCAGAGCTTGATATCGTCGGCTTCCCAATCAGAGAACGGGTTTTCCGGGTCGATATCGCCGTCGTTTTCGCTCGTGGTTTCGTCGCCGGCTTCCTGGTCAACGACTTCTTCATCGTCTCCTTCGGTCGTGTCGGTAATGTCATTCTCCGGTTCCGATTCCGGCTCTGGCTGAGACACCTGCGGAACGGTCGAGTCCTTCCGTGCGGCCTTCTTGCCTGATTTTCCTTCGAGTTCGGCCAGTCGGCGGCGGAGTTCGTCGTTCTCGGACAGGACGGCGGCAAGGTCTGCACCCTTTGCGGCATTGTCGAGATACGCTTGCGCCTGGTTCTTCAGGTCCCGGCCGCCCATGCCGAGCATCTTCAGATTGTTGCCGTCGAGCGCGGCGAGCGCTTCTGCCGTGTAGATGTTCAGGGCCTTCAATTCGAGCCGCTTGCCCTGCGTCAGGAACGGGAGTTCTTCGACGGGCGTGCCACTAGCCGCCTGCGCGGCACCGGCTTTGAACTTCTTGTATTGGTCATTGTATTTCTGGGCATACGTGATGCGAACGCGCTCGCTCGTAACCGGGTCGTCGGCCCATTCGCACTGTTCATGCGCCGGGAAAACGCCGACCGTCTGCTTGTTGCCAGAGAAGCGGATCTCGCAGATTTCCTGATCGTCGTAGACCGGACGGCCCTTTTTCTTGCTTTCCGCTTCGTTGATGACGCTCAGGGTTTTGAAAACCGCATATGTCAGGGAAGAGTTGTTCTCGCTCATTGTCGAGTTCCTGTCTGAGAGGTTGCAAAGAAAAAGGCGGCCCGAAAGCCGCCCTCGTTTTCTTCATGTGTCAGGACGTTAGTCAGCCAGACCGTCGTTGACGAACGGACGGCTGATTTCGAATTCAGCCAGACCAGCGGCGGGGGTGCCGATTGCAGAGGCGCCCTTGGCACCCTGCACGCGGTCACCGGCAACAACAGTATCGTCGACGGAACCGGCCGTGGCCGTCGCGTAAACGTTGGCGTCGTCGACAAAGCCAGCCAGAACGCGGCCGATCGCCTTCCCCTGAATCTGGTACCAGCCAAATTCATTCGCGACGGTGGCCGCCATGGCGACGGCAACGGGACCGATATCGTTCGCGGCGAGCAGTTTCGTCGAGAAGTCGTCGGCGTTGTAAACCACCCACGAGCCGAGCTGCGTGTTTGCAACGCCCTTCAGGTAGATGAATTCGCCCGTGCCGTAATCCGGATCCTGTGCGGTGGCGATATCGCCAATCCACGGGCCGGGGGTCGATCGACCGGCCGCCGAAGAGGCCGGAAGATGGGAGTTGATCGGAGGATGCCCGATGTTCACATTGTGAAAAACGTAAGCCATGTCGGTTTCTCCTTACGCGGCCGGGTTGCTGTCGAAGAGCTTCCACTGGAACAGCGGGTTCGTCATGGTGAGCTCGCCCATGAAGCCGATGTACTGGACAACGGCGTCCTGGTTGATCGGCATCATCGCGCGGCCGATCTTGTTGAAATTGCGCTCCGGGTGGTAACGGACGCGCAGGTTCGTCGTGTCGAGGCCATAGGTGGTGTTCGCCGGCATGTTGGAGCCGATGCCACCTTCCTGCACGATTTCAGCGGAGCGACCGGCGCCGTAGTATTTCAGCGTCTGGAAGCCGAGCTTGCCAAGGCTCGTTTCGTCATTGATGCGCTGAATGGCGATGGTGGCCGCGTCGTAGGCAGCATAATGCTCGGGCGACATCAACAGCAAGTCAGCGGACTGCTTGTTGCGCGAGCGCTGCGTCATGATGCGGTTCAGCATCGGGCGGATCGTCACCGAATTCACCTGCGTACCGATATCGGGAGCGAAGGAGTTGGCATCGAACGCCGAAGTGCGCCAGATCGCATTCGTGCGGTCGATACCGCCATAAATGCCGGAACTGGTCACCGTCGGAACCGCAAGCTGCAGACCGCCAAGCTCCTTGCCGCCGAAACGCGTTCCGTTGCCGTGGAGCGAAAGGTCGACTTCGTCTTCCAGTTCGCTTTCAGCCGCGGAAATGTGCGCTTCCATCACGTCCATAAGCTGGTTTTCGCCTTCGTTGTTCAGAATCTCCTCATTGGAGAGCGTGACAGCGACGGCAACCATTTTGGGCGTCCATTCGGCATCATTGAACAGTTCGGCCGGAACGGGGTTCAGGAAGTCGTAGCCGTTATACCAGACGGCAGAGCCGGTCTTGGCATACAACAGGCGCTCGCGGATGCGTGGGCCGGAGTAAGGCTTGAAGTTGTCCTTGCGTTTCAGGACGGCAAGCAGCGCCTTCGAGTTGGAGACGAGGTCCTGGTAGCCTTGGGAGCGATCCTCAAGGGCCAGAGACAAAATCTCCTGGTTCTTTTCAACAGATGTCAGGGCCATGTGCCCCTCCTTTTAATTGTCAGCCTGCCTGGGCGAATGCGCGCTTGAGGCTGTCTTTGACCGAGGAAGAGGCCTCACGTCGGTTCGGGTCTGAGCCGGCCGAGGGAGCGCCAGTGATGGATTTCTCGCCCTTGCGGGTCTGAGCCGCGAGAGCTTCTTTCTCGGCGTCTGAGGCCGATGCTGCTGCGATGGCGTCTGAGGCCTGTGCAGTGGCAGGTTTTGCATTCGGATCGGGGTTGAGACGATCCGCAAGCTGATATGCTGCCTTGAGACGATCGATGGGCGGAAGGTCTGGATCGACCTTGTCGCTTTTCAGGAAGAAGGCGATATCGCCCATCAGATCGTAAAACCGTTCATTTCCGGGCTGAGCCGCAAAAGCCTGAACCTCGTTTGAGGCTGCTGTGGTCTTCTGCTCATGAAAGCCAGTCGCGACACCGGAAATCTGCTGTTTCAGGTCTGCGAGCTCGCGGCGCAACTCGCTAATCACGCCTTCCTGCTGAACCTGGACATCCTCTGCCTTCTGGCCGGAAATATGAGCGGCGAGCGCGCGCATGTTGATGCCAAAGTGATTGCAGATATGCTGAAATCCTTCGACCGGGTTGCGCGCAAAAGCCTGTTCGATGTCCACGACCTTTTGCAGCGATACCTTCAAATCGTGACCGTTACTGCGTGCAATCTCGTCGAACTCGCGGATCGGCTCATACCGGTCATGAGAGGATTTGTATTTCGTAATCCCCTCTTCCATTTCGCGCTGAACGCGATGGACGGCAGCCTGCACCGATTCCGGCACCTTCTCCCAGTCGGCCGTCGCGGCCACGTCGGACGAAAACCGCTTGGGAGCCTCATAGCGCGGCTTCTGCGTCTGGGGCTGCTGCTGGCCGTTCTCGGCCGTCGTTTCGGCCTTCTGCTGCGCCGTGTCCACCTTTGCGTCGGTCTTCACCGGCTGCTTTTCGACTTGCTTGTCGTTTTTCTGCTCGGCCTTCGGGTCGCTGCGAACAGGCTTGGCTGCTTCCGCCTTCTCCTGATCGTCGAGCTTCTTGCGAGCGTTGGCGATGGCCTCACGCGCCGATGGTTTCGGCTGATCCTTCGTTTCCTGCTTGTCGGCAGGCTGGGAGGCAGGATCGGTGCGAACCGGGTTCGGGGTCTGAACGACCTGTTCAGAGGATGCAGAAGAGGGTTCAGCGGCTGCAGGTGCAGCGCCAGCATCAATTTCCGACATGATTATCTCCGTCTGAGGGAATGCTTACTGTTTGGAGGTGCGCTCGCCTCGATTGAAGCGAGCGGTGGCTTTCTCGATCGATGTCCGAATGGCCTTGCGATCGGGTTTCGGCTTCTTGCGTGGGCGCAATCTCGCTGGATCGTTGCCCACCTCGATGACGCCGGCAGCCTTGTAGGTTGCTCGAAGCGCCGACTTGCTGCTGTAATACTTGCCATCCAGCATGGACTGTACCGGCTCGATGGTGTCCGAAATGAAACTCGGCACCGGCAACGCATCAGATGCGCCTTGCGGCGGTGCAGACAGGCATTCCAGGGGCCATTCATCGACATTGTGCCAGTTGCGGCATTTGCGGCAGAAACGCTCTGTCATGCTGTCACCTCAACAACGGCACCGGCACCGGCCATGGCAGCATCGATCGCCGCCTTGTCGGATTGCGCCACGATTTGGCCGCCCAGCTTTTCGATTTCCAGTTCCTTCATGCGGATATCAAGCTGACCCAAATCCATGTCCTGCTTGTGTTTCTGCGCCTTCTGGGCCGCATCCAACTGGATAGCCTTCACCTTCTCGCCCGCCTCAAACTCGCGCATCTTTGCCTCGTGATCGGCAAGCTGCCCCTTGATCTGGGTATCTCGGGCAAAAGCGTCCTGTTTCCGCTTCTCGTCCATCTGCTTCGACTGGGCTTCAGCTTGCGCAGCGGCCTGAGCGGCTTCCGCTGCCTGATTACCCTGTACCGGCTGCGATGCCAGTTGCTTCATCTGTTCGGCAAACTCGTCGATAACACCATCGAGTTGACGACCGGCGCGGAACTGGCTGGCGACAAAGCGCAATGTCTCCGCCATCAGCGGTGCGATCTGCGGAACTTGCTGCACAGCCGGGACTGCCTGGGCAAGGATGCTACCAACGGCAGTGGTGAATTCCGTGGCCCGCTGCTTCTGAGCATTCTCATCAGGCGTGACGGTCGAATCCGTCTCGATATCGAGGACAAAGGGCCTCACACGCTGTTCGCGCAGGAGCTCCATCACCTTCTCAATCGTCACCGTCTCGTTGAGTTCGTTAATCTGGCCTGTAAGCTGCTGGATCTGGCCGTTGAACTGCTGCAGCACCTGTTGCGCAATTTCGGGCTTCTGCTGGGCCTGCGCCTGTATCTCCGGATCAGACTGCGCTTCCTTGATTTGCGCCTGAATGGCCTTGATCTGCTTTTCGAGTTCCGAAACCTGCTTCTTGATGTGCGCATCGGTGGCAATATCAAGCTGCGACATTTCCAAAAGGGTCTTCTTCTGGAAGTTCTCGGCCATGATCTCGCACATGATACGGGTCAGGTCGCGCGCAACACGCACCATCTCGTCCTGCCGGTCTCTGATACGAACAGAACCGTACTGGCTCTTCATCTCCTGGGCGCCAAGCGTCTCGTTTGCATTTGTAGAGCCGCGCATGATGTCCGACAGGCCCGTGATTTCGTACACGTCTTGGATCAACTGGCGCCGGAGGTTCACCAGCTGCACGATAACCGTGCCGATAACTTCCAGCGGCAGCCAGATAATCGGGTTCGATCCCAGTTCGCCAAATGCGGCCCAATTCGACACCGGCACAAGGATAGACCGGTTCTCGACATTCTTCAGCGCGGCCTCGATAGCATCGCCAATGTCGGACGCGCCCGCAGGATAGAAGCCCTTGACCTTGACCGATTCCGCCAGCGCCGAAATGCGCGCCGTGATCTCGTTGATTTCCTCAATCTGGTCCTTGTACTGGACGTAATCCGGCACGGGGATCATGCTGTTGCGCTGCGTGGTACCGTATGCGGGCTTCGGGCATGGGAAGAAGCCGTCAAGCGTCAGATGGGGCTCGTCATCGTCGAGCAACACATCGACGCCTTCCGTCACCCACACAACGCGGTTTGCGGACTTGATCCAGATTTCCCAGACGCCCGCCTTCTGCCGGCCGTCGCTGTTCTGGCGCTCATCCTTGCGAACCGCGAAATCGGCGTCCTGATAGGCGTTGCCGGAGGTCTTGTAGAACCTCTTGCGCATTTCCGACTTTGTCAGCCATGCACGGCGAGCAACCCAGTCCGTTTCCTTCCAGCTTCTGGCCGGATCATGGGCAAAGTCCTTGCGGTTCACATGGTCAATGCAAACCCGCTCGTTAAACTTTCCGTTCTTCGTCTTGGTCTCGTACCGCACCCACGGCGCACCGCGGGCAAGGATGGTCAGATCATCGCGCACCATGCGCATGACGCCGTCGATATCCTCGATCTCGAAACCGACGATGGCGCAGCGCTCAAGCAGTTCCGACGCCATGCGCGGAATAGGCTTCCGGTCACCACGGAAGCGCGGGATAACGACCGGCACCGGCGGGCGCGAATAGATCGACGGACCGAGAACCTGAATATTCGCCCAGAATATCGAGAATTCACGATCACGCCCGGCACTGGCAAGACGCTCCAGATCGGCATAGCGCTTCTCGATATTGTCCGACTTGTCCGAATAGCTCTGAAACCCAGCTTTCCGGTAATCGGCAATCATCTTCAGGAACGGCGCGGACTTCTTCAGCTTCTTGTTGGGGTCGAACTCGTCATCGTCGACGCTGGTGTCGATTTGATCAGCCATCAGACTGCAATCCTCGTTCTTCCTGTTTCGCTGGGCGGCATCGGCAATGGTGCGCCACGTTTCTGCTTGTTTTGCTGCTCATCGGTCGGCAGCGCCTTAAGCCAAGGGCGAGACATGCAAGCGTAACGAACCTCGTCGGCCGCATGGTCTTCCATGTCTGAGTTCAAATCCTCTGGCCGGTTCTCGTCGTGCATCAGCGCCGGAATCGTCCGGATTGCGTGAATGCAGGTTTCGAAGAAATAGAGCATCGGCCGGCCGTCGTCGTCGCCATCGAGGCGGGACCGCAACTGATCCCAACCACCCATAGCGCCGCGACCGGCAACGCGCTTGTTATCAGCGCGCCTGAACGTGCTGCCGTTCTTTCCCGTTGTACCCTGCATCATGCGTTCTGCGATCGACGGGCCGCCATCCTGGCTGAACGCAGCGGGATCGAGAACGCCGTATTTGATTTCGTCGCCACCGTCTCTCAATCGAACCTGAGCGCCGACAGCTTCCGCCGTCATCTTCACGCCCTTGTTCGGGATGTATCGGCCCTCCGCATCGGTCGCGATACCGTACCATTCCCTGTACCGGATCATTGCGCCGCGCGGGATAAGGACACCAGATGACGCGAGATAAGGCTCTGTCGCCACGGCATACCATCCGAACGAAAACGGCTTTGCGCTGCCCCAGTCGCCCGCCCTGAACCGCAACCAGTCCTTCGGGATCGGGAACGGCTTGATGACATGCCTGTCCTTGCGGAAATTGTCGAAGAACGCGCCGTCGACGATATCCCAATCACCGTAGCGCATTGCCCTGACCAGTGCGTCCGAACCGAGACCGTGCAAGCGAGCCTCGTATCCGGGGTCGCTCGATGCCATGCTCGGGTTATCTTCCAGCCGTGCCGGAATATACTGGCGAAGCATGCCGCCTTCCGACTTCGGCGTGAAATACGCCTGCATCGGTCGAACACCATCAATGAAGGTCGTCTTGACGAACTGGTGTCCGATACCGCCGGGGTTGGCGCCGCATACGATGCGCGGGAATTTGCCCCTGTAGGCTTCTGGTAACTTGATGCCCACCATACGAACGCGATTGCGCAGGAAACGGTAAATCGTGTCTGTGAAGTGCGTCAGTTCGTCGATCAGCAGCACATGGATTTCAGCGCCCTGATATTTGAACCGGTCTTTCTCGTCCTTGCAGTGGCAGAGATAAATCTTGCTGCCATTCCAGAAGCGGATTTCATCTTCGACGATTTCGCAGAAGCCGCATTCCACCCAGCCGGCCAGCATCGAGCGAAAGCCATTCGGGCCTTCTACGTGGTTTTTCACCAGATCGTCACGGATACGGCGAAAGAGATAAACCTGCAACCCGGGGATTGCCGCGCACCACAGAATGGCGGCAATGCGCATAAGATGGCTCTTTCCGCCGCCGGCAGCACCGCCATACAGAATTTCCGTTGCGATGCTCTCTAGAGCCGTCATCTGTTTAGGATGAAGGCTGAAGTCTAGCTCGTCGTCAGCTTGATTTGCCATTGATGGTAATCTTTGGCGTTAACAGCAGCTTGCCGTTCAGATCAACGTCGCTCTTGTCGCGAAGACCGAGTTCACGGGCGATGATGTTCGAATTCAACAGGTCCGCAGCGGCACCCTCAAGCTTCTGCGAATAGATGATATCCTCAACTCGCGATGCGATATGGGAAAAATCTTGCTTCGCTTTGTAATCGTCCCATGTGGTCCGGTCGATATCGAGGAAGATGCAGAGGGCAGTAATGGTCATTGCCCGCATTTTTGGGAAGGTCTCTTTCGTGACCACACCCTGGAATGCAAAGCCCTTCGTCTCGTACAGCGGGTTTTTCTCTACCCATTCGAAATACTCGGTGCATGCAGTCCATAGATCATCCGGAGTGGCGAATATGGGCCTGCGGCCGTGGCTGCTGCGAACCTTCCAGAACTGATTGCCTTTTGGTGCGGACATAGTTTCCTGTTCCCGTCTGAGGGGGCGCAAAAGAAAACCCGGCCTTGCTGACCGGGTTGTCGAAATACTTACTGTTGAATCTTCTTGCCAATACACGGCAAGTTTGTTTTCTTTTGAGTGAATTCAATCAGAGGCGTGTTGGAGGCTGACATGAAGACATGGCAGGCATTTTTGATTTCAGCATCACTTATTACCGGCGGATTGCTTGCTTCGGCGAGGCCAGGTCTTACCGATGTCGCCGGCTGGGTAACCGTTTCAGGACTTGGCGGCTTCTTCTACAATCCTCAAACGAAAGAAATGATTTGGTGCGAGGTTAAAGGCGCTAGAGGAAACTGCGGTCGTGTTACTGGGTTCTAACAAGCATGCGGTACATTCTTGAGTACCAGCATGGCAAACCTTGGGAGGTTGAAATGGGTGAGACAGAACATCAAAAGTATTTACGCGAGCAGAAAGAAGCTACCGAGCGCGCGGAGGCTGAAGCTGCTCGCATAAGGGCTGAGGAAGATGCGCGTGAAGCTGATCAACAGCGGATACGCAACAATCAAACCAACTGACTTGTAGGGTGGCAGACTCCATTTTGGAGAGCCGCGCTTACGTTCGGCTCCCGCTCCTGCCCGGTGGTGATCATGGAATGGGTTAAAGCAGGCTGCCTGTGGCGTCCTCTACTGCCCGGGGGCGCTTGCGCGATAACGCGCGCCATGCCATCCCGATTCCATCGACGAAATCTGGGGACACGCAATGAAGCTCTTTCTTGCTACAATTACTCTCACAGCGTTCTGCGCATCTACAACTCTCGCCCAGACCCGCGAAGAAACACTTGGTGTGATTGCTGATGCGACCGTGACGCTAAACGAAGTCAATCACGCAATGAACGCTTCAGAAAACGCATCAGTCGCTGCCGTCCTTTTCAAGGACGCGCTCAAACGCGTATCCGATCTCCAAGATCAGCTCAAAGACAACCCGTATTTTCGGCTGTCGTCCTTCAGCGTGAATGTACCTTGGGGTATCTCCGTTGAATTCACACCTGTTGCGGAGAAGTAAGATAGAATGACCGCAGAGGGAACAAACTCGGCCTTCCAGTGACATTCGCACCGTGCCAGGGTGAAGCGAATCTAGACGTGGATGAACTCATTCGGCACTCGATGTAGGCGCGCGAGCTCAATTAATTGCCCACTTTAGTCCGATAAGACTCGACACCTTGGTGCGCCCGTGCTCCTTTTTCAGTGCTGAACCAGCATGGGAGAAGCGCATGGAAAATGGATTATATAGCGTAAGATTTGCCGCGAAGGGAGCCGCCGGCGCTGGCGTGGTAGTTTTACAGGACGGCCAACTCAGAGGAGGCGATTCCGGGTCATATTATCGGGGCACTTACTCCGCCGAAGATGGGTCGTTCTCAGCGAACATAGCGATCAGGACGCATACGATGACTTCCAGTTTAGGCTTTGTGTTCGGGGAAGATGGCACCGATATGACCCTTGTCGGAACATCTAGCGAGACGACGGCGGAGGTGGAGGGCACCTCCGCAAAATTTCCCGGCGTTGTGTTTAATTGCCGCCTTGAGCGGATAGCTGACTGATTAGACGATCAATCGGTTCTGAGATGGCGGCGGTCCCGAAAGCCACGTGGTCGCCGCTGATCTTCGCGTTTGCACTGTCTGATTCTCTGGAAGGGAATTTAGGGTGCATTTCCCCTATCGCGCGGGTCGGATATTCCCGCAAAGGGCCGTCGAATTGATCATCTTCCATAGGAAGGTCCGACTGCAACACCCAAATCACGCTGCTGAAGTTAATGGATTTGCTGGATTTTTGCAAGATTCCACATCTGCCTTATCCAGCTTTTCCAATTCCTCCAAAATAGACGCGCAACGTTCCTTCGCCTTTGGCGTCAGACTGTTCATCGCCGCGGCGGCCATCATCCTGATTGAAACTTTCTTGCGGCGACCCTTCGGAAAGATTGAACCGAGTTGCCGGCCGAGAATTGCCCTTCTTTCTTTTCGCACTTCAGCCTCCCCGTTCCGCCTCATCGCCGCATGTTGGTCTCGTGCTTCCAAATCGGCAAGGTAAAGCTCAAGCATTGCGTCGTTCGAAAAGGACGCCAAGCTATGGCGCCCTCCGCCACGCAGGAAATAGCTTACTGTATTGAGATCCCGCACAGCGCCAAAGCCCTTGTCCTCAATCTTCACGAAGGCATAACCCACCATGAGCGGGAAACGCTTCTCAACAAGCTTGTTGGAGCGCTGGTGGCGGACGACCGTCCAAAACGAAGGCATGAAAACCGTTATACCGTTGTTGCGGCATTCCCGTTCCAGCAGTGTTTCCCCGAGGCGATGATCAGGCGCGTTTGCCGCTGCCTTTGCCATACGCTGTCCACCAGGGACAATGCGGATTGCATACCAGGTATCGTTAGAATTCTTCGTCGCGCTGATATCCATGTTTCGCCCTTATCTTTCGCTCGCCCGACGCTTGATCAACTGCCTACGCTCGGGGGTCAGCCTTACAAACGCCGGCCGCCAATTTATTGGCTTACCTCTGCTTCGCTCTGGCGGATCGATACAAAACCAAATTCCTGAGGCATCTAGAAAAAACTGTCGATCCTCCGCACCGTAGTGGCCCATCATGTCGTCAAAGAGTAAGTCACAAATCGTTCCGTCGGGCATGGCTTCGCTCATGGGCCGCCATGGATTCTCGCGGTCGTGGGCTTCGCGTAGCTGCCGCTCCTTGATGGTCATTGGCATGCCCCCGGCGGATCAATAAGAATGCTCCGCTTGTAGCGGGGGTTCGACACCTCCCCCTCAAGATGTACCACCTGCTTAGCCCGCCGCACGTCGCACGCTTCTACGCGGCAAAGTGATGCTGTGTCTTTAGCCGCACGCTCTGAGGCGAACAATGCATCAGCCCAAGCGACTTCGCTTCCACGCTCTTTGACGACTATCGCGAACCCCCATCGGGAACATCTTCCCAGTTTATCGGGAGCACTGAATTTCATCACATCACCTCCATAATCTGACGGTAGCGCTCATCGAGTTCGGCCCCGGCATGATATTTGCTCTCTCGCATGGCAGCTTGCCTGCCTTGCTCAGCAAGCTCATCGGCCCTTTCGTTCCCCACGACCCCGCTATGACCCTTGACCCACCGGATCGAAATGTTGCCGGCTCCGCTTGAAAGGGCCTCGTCAATCGCCTTCCAGAGTTCCACGTTCATCACGACGCGGTTCTTCGGCTGGGCATTCTCTCCCGCCCGCATCCAGCCTTTAGCCTTCCACCCTGGCATCCACTCGGTCGAACCTTTGACGCAATACTGGCTATCGCTCCAAATCGTCGCGGCGGGATTGCCGGGGAGTGCTTTCGCCTTCTCGATCGCGTTCAGAAGCCCGACAAGCTCCATCTGGTTGTTCGTGGTTTCGGGATCGCCGCCGCAGGCCGTGGCAATCTCTGCCCCGCCCTCGTAGACCACAACGCCCCACCCGCCAGCACCGGGGTTAGGAATTGCCGCGCCGTCACAGAAGACATGGAAGCCGACCGAGAAACGCGACGGGCTGAAATCCTTGCTGCCCTTCTTGCGGAGATACCTAGCCATTGCCGCCGCCCTCCCTAAAGATGATCGACAGGATTACGAACGGCACGATGACATACGCGGTTAGCGGCGCTATCGCCGCAAAGCTGGCAATCGAGAACGGGACAGAGAGAAGGTGATTATACATCAGGCCACGCTCCGCTCTCTCTTGAACGTCGGCGTGATCACCTGCCCCTCGATCTGGGGAGGCATCCGCCCGTCAAGCATATCCCGAACAAGGGCCTCAACTTTCCGCTCAAAGCGCCACCGGCTATCAATCACGGTGGACGGCCGATTTTCGGCCCACACAAACAAGTCGAGTTGCGTCATGCCGCGACCTCCTGCCGAGGGCCAAGGATGTTATTCGCCATGCGTGGGGTCAGGACGCCGCCGCTCAACATGCTTTTCAGCCGGCTCCGCAATACCAACGGTACATCCCGCCCATCGCAGATTGCGTCCATCATCAATTCCGCTTCTGCATCATCCGAAGGGATCGGCAGCGGGGTGTTTTCTTCGTCGGTTTTCAGCCCATAGGAGGACGGTTTGAACGAAGAATAGTGGCTATAAAGGTTATCTCTCTCTTCATAGCTATAAGACTCTGCGTAATTATCTACGTAATTACCCTCAATTTCTGAGGGGCTGTCCCCGCAATTTCTGAAGGGCTCAGAGCCTTTAAGCACCTCAATTTCTGAGGGGGACAAGTGGCCCTCATTTTCTGAGGGGGACACATTGAGGCCGCGACGTTTGAGCCTGTAATACTCTTTCTTTTCCGCGTCGAGGCGTCGGAGTGTCTCGCGCTTTATCGTCTGATGATCGAGAACGATATTTTCACGCGCATTTACGATCCTGTACAGCGTGGCGCCATCGTTTGTCTTCCCTACCTCAACGAAGTAGCCAAGCTGTTCAAGCTTGCGGCGTTTCTGAATAATCGTATTTTCCGAGAGACCAGTGTCCACCTGAAGATCGATAATTGATCGATACGGGGTATCGGTCAGCACGTTCATAAAATCGAGATAGGAGCGCACAATCTGAAGGAATGAGCCACCCGCGAGAGGATCGGCGCTAACCGTATTCTCAAGAGTGAACTTCCATGTAGCAACGCTGCTTTCTGTCTTTTTCTCTACTGGCTTGACTTTCTTTGCCCTCAACCGAAAGCCCTCCGGTTCTGACGGTATTGTGCAGCCAGTGTGCAAGCCTGCGCAGCTTCAACAGCCGTGATCCCAAACTTCTGCCACAACAGGTGGATTACCTGCTGCGTCGGCTCGTTCTGTTCGCTAAGCCACATGGCGGCGCGTTCTATCGGTGAGGTCATGCTGCGGCCCTCCCCGCATCAGCGACGATTGCGACATTGCTTCTGTTGAAATACCGAGCATGATGGCCAGGCCAATCGCCGCCATGGGGCTCGTATCGCGTTTCGATTGCAAAGCCGTAGCTTCGCAACTTAAAGATGTAGTGGGACAATCTTGGTCCCACGTTCTCCAGTGAGGAAACGCCAGCGGCACCAGCTGCTATGAGGCGTTCCATTGTCCACCGCTCGCGACCGCGAAGTGTGACCGGAAAGCCTACCGGCTCATTATTGTCATCGAGAATCTGGACTCGAATTGTCTGCTGTGCTTTACCTAAAGCTGTCATCAGCGTTCCTCGCTGTTGATGTTTGGGATGGACGCGGGAAACCGCGATTTCACTTCCGGCAGCGGGGGTTTGGTCGCCAAACTGTGGCCCCTGCTGCCATCCGTTGTTGAGGCAACTCATGCGGCCCCCTTTGCCCGGTCTCTTTCCCAGGCTTCGATTTCCTCCCGCTTAAAAAGACGACGCCTACCGAACGCGACCGGCTGAGGAAATTTCTTATTCTCGTCTCTAATCCATCTGTGCAGAGACATGGGAGTGATGTGGTACCGCTCCGTTAGTTCAGAGGCTGTCATGTATTCCATTTCGGCCGCTCTCCTTTCAAGGCTTGAAGTCCTATGTCACTCAAGGTTATAGCATATTCATCAATGTTCTAAAAAACGGAAATGCCAGTTTTACAACTTATTCATAGTTATCCCCCGCAATCCACAGCAGAACATTCGAGAAAAACAAGCTCAACAAAAGGATTATTTTCCTGATGCCTCGCGACAACAAGTCAAACCGGTTCCAATTGCTTGTGACGGACGCGGAACAAGACGCTATCGAACAGTGGTCTGCAGAAGCGGGCATAACTTCGAAGTCTGAAGCGATCCGCCAGTTGATAAACATCGGCCTGAATGCTTCGGCGCAGAAAGACCAGATCGAGGAGCAAAGCCATCGGCTGCTCAACTTACGGCGCCGCGCTGCACGGGAGATTGCGGGGTACAAGGCGAGAATAGATGCCCTCCCCGAGCCCGATAGGCCGGCGATGCAAGCCAGAGCCTTAAAGGTGTTTGCCGAGCTACTGGCCGATATCTCTGCCGCGTCGTCGGATCTTACGGTAAGAGCCGTCCGCGCTATCGCCCAAGTTACGGCCTTACGACGCGTTGCTGAACTACAGGATACGTTGATTGCCCTCGAAGAGGCCGACGCGGATAACCTGGAGGAAATCCGCGCAAGGCTTGCGGGCATCAAGGCTTTGTCAGACAGGGAGCCGCCGCGGTAAAGCATCATGCGGCCGCCGTCGTTCTGGCGATCTGCAAGAAGATGGCATGAACTGTGCTTTCATCTTCATAGAAATAGCACTTGCAATCATCCAGCCGCTCATGAACCCATCGCGTGAGCGTCAGAACGTCATTGAAGCCCGAAAGATGGTAGGCAAATATTGCTGCCTCCATGCGCTCGACGACGGTTTTTGAATCTTCGCACCGCTGCTTTTGCGCAAGAAACTCGTCTGTTGGCTGCCCCGCCATACAAAGGCCAGATGGGTCAAGATCATAGAGTATATCCCGTACGGCGCTGTCAGCCTCATAAGCCCGTGTGTGAAGCTCTATGAGGTGTGAGAGCGTTACATGGTCGGCCGTATCAGCAAACGCTGTGAAGGTCGGCGTTGAGGCGGCAATAACTGCAGCCTTGATGAAGGTGCGCCGGTTCATTGGCTCACCTCCAAATTCCCAAAATCTCGAAGGCTGTATTGATTTCCCTGATTGCGGAATCGGCCAGAAGGTCGATGGCGCAGTAATCGTTGCCCTCGCCACCAAGGACAGTTTCAGCAACGCGCGTGATGGCGTGGAGATAGCTCTGGGCAGCACCCAGAGCATCATCAATCTTCGTGCGGGGATCGCTCATGGTGTCGCCCCCTTTGCCCTGCCATCTGCCTCCATCTTGTCTACGACGCCTTGCGACATGTCGCGGGCAATCCAGAGGAGGCTGTCAATGCGACGATCAACGGGACCGTCTTGCGCATCGAACTGAAGTTCGCAGATCACGTCCAGAAGGTCGTTCAGATTGCGGGCGGCGGAATCAAGGCAATCGTCTTTGCCGATAACGAACTTGGTCATGCTGCCGCTCCTTCCAGATAGGTTAGGACAGCGGCGATCATGCTTTTCACGCTCGGTTCAGTGTAATAGTCTTCGCTTTCCTTTTGGGCGAACTTCAGAGCCGCGATAGCTCCCTCACGAGAAGTGCAGGGCTGCTTCCAATTATCAAGCTCATCCATCGCTGCGCCGTAAGTGGATTGGCAGACAGCATTTTCGCCGCCCAGATCCGGCCATACTTCCTCTGGGATTGCCCGAAATGCCACGATGCCAGCGTAATACTGGTTGATGACGCTGATAATCGGATCGGCTTCATCTCCTCGCTCGTCGCGGGAAATGGTGCGGAACCAAAAACCCCGGATATCGCCAGCCGGAAAAACCATCGCCATGAACTGGCCGGTGGCCCAATGCGAGAGAGCTTCGGAAAGCTCGCGTGCCAGGCGCTCGACACGGTCAACCGGCAGTTCTTTTTCCTGATCTTCCAGGAAACTCAGCGCGGCGCGCGTCATCGAGGTAAGGCTGTCGGAGCAAGAGAACGCATCGCCTTCTTCAAGCGCGTGCTGAAGGGCGGCAATTGCACCTTCTCTTGTCCTGCAAGGCGTGTCCCAATCATTGAGAACCCGCATGGGCGGCCCATAGGTTTTTGCGATTACGGCTTCTTCGCCGCCGTGCTTCTGGTGATCAACGCTGGGAATGGCTTCAAAAGCCTTGTTTCCGTCACGGTAGGCCTGAACGGCCGCCAACACGGGGTCGGCGTCGTTGCTCAATGCCGTTGAATTTGCGAGCACAGTTGTGCTATTCCTATGATTGCTCATTGGACAATACCTTGTGTTTGTGAGTTACGATTTCCGCGCTACGAACGCGGCAGTCATTTCGAAACCGGCCTTTGGTTGAAGCTACGAACTTCAGTCTGAGGCCGTTTTCATTTCCGCCCGGTCCATCTTTTCCCGAATACAGCGTATGATCTCGCTATTCTGGGAGTTTCCGTTTCTGGACGCTTCTTTTTCAACGAAAGCTTTGATTTCGTCGGGTAGCCTGACCATTAGCTTCGTAAATGTAGCCATAAAAACCTCCTTATTAAGGTTAATATGTCACAGTGCTACCATGGCGGTCAATAGTATGATAGCACCGTGACACCATTTATTTTATGGCACAGTGATACTACGGAATGTGTATGGCGAAGAGCACCCTCACCGACGACCCTGTTCGAGAACAGGACAAGTTTATGTTACGCCTTCCGGAAGGGATGCGGGATAGGATTCGGGCAAAGGCCGAGCAAAACGGCCGCTCCATGAATGCGGAAATCGTTGCGCTATTGGAGCGAGAATACCCTGCGCCCACGGACGTTATGCATGTCCACCTTGCGAACATCCGTCGCGCTCTCGACCAGTACGAGCGCGAAACAGACCCACGGGCTAGGCTGCATCTCCAGCACATGGTCGAGGCCATGGTGACATCTGGACACAATTTGCAAATCGATTGGGATCCTGACGACGACTTGCCTTTTTAGTCCGTGAGCGAAGGGGAGCCGCGTCAGTCGAAATCGATCCACTCGATAGCCAGCTTGCCGCCGAGCGCTTTCGTTGCTTTTTCTAACTTAGCAATATTAGGGCGAAAAGAGCGCCATCCTTGGGTAGCAAAGTACTTCTTTGTCCCGCTTGCGTCGTCTAGATCATGCAATGTCCAGCCGATTTCTTCCGTTCGGGCGAGGATTTGGTCCATGACAGCATGCCCGGTCCTCTTGTATTTCCGCTTAGGTCGATTTAGCCGGTGTCTTTGAGCTGCATCATATATGGACTTGAGCGATTTTCCGGGAAAAGCTTCGATTAAATCAGCACGGCTTGAGCTCGACAAATATATACGTCGAAGCTTTGAGATTTCAGATGCCAACCACTTATTCTGCTTCTTTGATAGATCTAAAAGATAAGCCCTATGATGCAGAGCTTTTATCTCTCTGTGTGGGAGCAGTTTGCGTATGGTCGCATAGTCCGGATAGTGCCTTCTTAGAATTCCCTCTTCTTCAGCGGTCCATATCTTTTTCCCGTCGGGTGTAATTCCTTCGCTTTGGAATACGTCTCTCGTCCAAATGTTCTTTTGGAACACGCTTCGATCGAAAACAGCCACCATGGAAAATCTCCGCTTTTTTGCTAGGAGAAGAACCAAGATGTATCCGGCCAATGACAAAAACTGGCTTGTCCACATTATCCCCGAAATTTCCCAACCGAATTCACCGTGGGCAACCAACGGAAAATATCTGAGACATGAAAAATGCAATGATGAGTTTGATCCTGATGACCGGCGTTGGAATGTTTTACGCGAGCTCCCCAGCCTCAAGTCATGGCGTGCCTTGCGCCTCGCTGATCGTGATCGACGGCGACACTATCAAATGCGACGGCCAGAACATGCGGCTGCTAGGCGGCGGGGTGCCGTTCAACTCTGGCGTGGATGCGCCTGAGATGGGAAGCCGTGCGAAGTGCGACTATGAGCGGGATATGGCGCTGAAGGCAAAAGCCAGGCTGAAAGAACTGCTGCTGGCTGGCGTGCCTCGCATCGAGGACAGCGGCGCAAGGGACCGGACACAAAGCCGGCGGCCGCTGGTGAATGTCTATCTTCCCGATGGCAGGGAAGCGGGTCAGGTTCTTATGGGGGAAGGACTGGCGCGAGAATGGCGCCCAAAGCACCGCATTGATTGGTGCAATTGATCTACACCTCCCTTAAGGAGTACGCAGACTTCGGCGCGAACGCGTCAGAGTTCGACGGACCCGCTGGCAGTACGAGGCTGCTGGCGGGTTTCTTTTTGATACGAGGGGTTCTATGGAATTTATCGCCTTCTCCCCTGAAGAGATAGCAGAGAAATTTGCATGGTCTCCTCGACACGTTCGCAAGCTCGCGCGCGAAATAGGTGCGTGCAGAATATTGGGAAACCGAATGGTTTTGCTTGAAGAGGACGTTAAAGCAATCCTCGACGCAACGAAGCCTCAACCCACGTCGACAGCGCGCAGAGCGAAACGTTCGCAATACGATCAAGGGAGCCACAAGGCACAACAACGTTACCCGTTACCCCGAGCGTTACCCCGAGACGTTTCAGAAATCTGACTTGATGGCTAAATGCTTGAAAATACTGGTGCCCCCGACAAGGTTCGAACTCGTGACCCCCTGATTACAAATCAGGTGCTCTACCAACTGAGCTACAAGGGCAAGCCAGTGCCTTGCCAACTATCAGATTCTGACTTGGTGTAAAGCAAAAACTGTCGGCAGGCCGTCAGTCGGTTGCTTTTCCACACCGCGACGGCCCGCTTGTCCGCATGATCACTATTAAAGCAGAAGGCCCATAAAATAAGCGAAGTATTTACGCGGCGGAGATAGAATGGCCATGAACCATAACCATTCCAGCGAGAATAACGCATCAGATGCGCGCGAGCATACAGAAAATCCAGCTGACAGGCACGATCATCATTGCCGTAAGCTCCATCCTGCTGGCTACCCTTGCCGCGCTGCCCAGCGTCTCCAACTATCTGCGTTACCGGACGAATGCGCAGCAGCTTGGCCGCTTTGAAACCGCGCTCCAGTCCGCCTGGCTGGTTTCGGCAGAGCGCGGTCCTGCCAACAATCTGATGGCGTCGTCTGCCGTGGACGCAAGCCTGGTCGAAGCCCTCGCCGCGGCGCGCAAGGCGACGGACGACAAGTTGTCCCAGGTCGAGACCTCCTTCGCCGAGGAAATCAAAGCGCAACCCGGCTTGGCGAAATCGCTTGCCGAAACCCGCCAGAAGCTGGCGGATTCGCGAGAGGCGGTGGACGACGTTGCTGCCCTTTCGCCTGAAGCACGCAGCTACAGCGCCATGGCCAACGCCATTCAGTCGATGTTCAAGGCGGCGGACAGTGTCAACCTGCTTCGCGGCAGGGCTGCACGCGCCATCATAACAAAGACGCCTGATGTGGCGATCGACATCGCCATGACCGGCACGGCCGGCGTGATGCGCGACAGGATCGGCCGCCTCGGTTCCTATGTCATCATGAGCATGCAGGCAAACCGGCAGGACAGGTTAAGCTATCGCGCAAAGTTCGACACCGAGATGCAAAGCCTGATGCTGGTGAAGTCATCATTGTGGAACTATACCGCCGCCTATCTCTCGACCCCGCGTCTGGACACCGCATTTCGTGAGTTTGAGGCCTATTATTTCGGTCAGGCGCTTCGCTATGCGCAGAATACGATTGCCATCGTCGTGCCGTCTGCGCGCCCAAGCGTGCGTGAGTTTTCCGAAAGCTACATTCAGGGCATGCGGTCGTCGGACAAGCTGCGTGACCTCATTCTTGCCGAAACCCGGGCGAGAATCGAAAAGAAGAAGCAGGAAGCGCTCATCTATGGCGCAGCGTCTCTGTTAATCGCCTTCATTGCGGTTCTGGTCCTGCTTCGCCTCACATCGGTCTACAAGACAGCGCTGTTCCAGCCCATGCAGTCCGTCCGGACGCAGATCGCCGCGATAGCGGCAGGCGATCTTTCCGAGGCACACTATAAGGATGGCGTCGCTCCGGAAGTGAAGAAGATGTTCCAGGAACTTGATTTCCTGCGCGAACAGCTTCGCCAGAAAGGAGAAATGGAGGACCAGCAGCGAGCGCTGGCCGAGCAGCTGCGCAAGCTCTCCGAAACCGACGCCCTGACGGGCGTCTTCAATCGCCGCGCACTGGAAAAGGCCGTTCGCACCATCCTCAGCGGCAACGAGCAATGTCCGGCGCTGGGCGTGATGATTGTCGATATCGACCACTTCAAGTCGATCAACGACCGATACGGCCACGCCATGGGCGACCTCGCGCTGCAGAAAACGGCGAGCCTTTTGAAGGGCGCATTGCGCAAGGACGACATTCTTGCCCGATATGGCGGTGAGGAATTCGTCGTTGTGCTGCAGGATGTCAGCCACGCCACGGCGACGGCCACCGCCGACCGCCTTCGCCGCCTGATCGAGGCCCAGATCATCGATGAGCAGAGCGGCCTGTCCCTGACGGCAAGTTTCGGCGTGGTCTGGCAGGAAGCACGTGCGATCAACAGCTGGGACGAATTGATCGCCATTGCCGACGACCGGCTTTACGAGGCCAAGCGCGCGGGCCGCAACCGGGTCTGGGCAACCTATTTCCCCAAGATCGCGAACGGCTGAGCGACATTGCCGGCGGCAGGTTTCGCCTCGCCTAGATCAGATCCAGCGTCATGACCACGGGGCAATGATCGGAAGCCTTCGGACGATCCCAACCGGTGCGCGGATAACGTTCGACCTCCTGCCCCGGCGGGAATACCGTCCGGAAAGGCTGTCCATTGCGAATGATTTCGGGCACATGCGTGGCGTTCGTCTCCGCCAGACGCGGCGAAAGCCAGATATAGTCGAGCTGGCACAGATGCTGCTCCTGAGGACCGCGGGAATGATAAAGCGTCCAGCGGTCCATGACGTCACGGCGCATCATCGGATTGACCACGAAATCATCGGCCGTAAAAACATCAAGCGCGCTGCGCTCCTCCTCGATCGGCGCAAAGCTGTAGCCGCTGCGCCGGTCGCCGGAAATCGCAATACGCTCCTGATAGTCGTTCATATCGCCGCAGATCGCGAAGTTCTTGTTACGGCTATTGCCGACACCCCAGCGGTTTTCGATGATGCGGCGAACGGCCATGGCCTCCGCCTCGCGGATCGGCATGGTGGCAAGCCGCGCATCGACCGGATCGCGGGAATTGGTCATGGATTTGAAATGCGTGACGTAGAGCGTCAACGGTTTGCCGCCGATCCTCAAATCGATTTCCAGACAATCCCGTTTGAAAATCTTGTCATCGATCTGGTTTGTGGCGGCCAGCGCAGGATTGAAGAGATCGAGATTGCGATAGGTCAGCGCCGCATGGCTCTTGATATCGACCACCTCGATCTTGTCGCCGTCTCGCGTTTCCTCGCGCATGACGACGGCGACATCGATACCGCGACTATCATTACCCTCGACCAGATATTTCTGCAGGTAGCCATTACCGACCATGCGGTAGAGATAGCCATATTCGAAGGCCTGCAGCGCAGCCATGTTGTCGACTTCCTGCAGACAGAGAATGTCGGCATCCGCATCGGCGATGGCGAGCGCCGAAAGCTGCCGCGTATCGTCGGTGGACGAGACCATCCGCGCGCTTTCCAGCGCCTGATAGGTTGCCTCATCCCTGATATCGAAAAGCTGGATCGCCCTGTCGCGCCGCGTCTGGTTGCGAAAGCCGGTGAAATCGAAACGGGTGAGGAGATTTTCGATATTGAAGGTGGCAAGTCGAAGCGACATGAATCAATCCTATTGCTGCGGGGAAACCTTAGCCGGTGTCGCACCGCATCGCCAGTAGCCTGAAACACATCGCGTTTGACCAGATTGGCCCACAGAGGTGCCGTCAGGACTCCGTGCGCCAGTACATCATCCATCCTCATCCCTGTGCTTGTCACAGGAATCCGGCCGATGCGCGTCCGCGCGGCGGGGAGAGTCCTTTCAGCCCAAAGACTTGGGCTGGCTGGATCCCTGTGACAAGCACAGGGATGAGGAGACGTCATTTTCAGGCTAAAGCCGCCACGCTGCACGAATGGCGACCGGCAACCGATCACCGATCGCAACCGCTTCCCGTGAATAGGCCCTGATCGCCTGCCCGTCCGGCAGATCGAGACGCAGGGCATAACGCTCGCCCTCGTAAAGAACCGAGGTGACGGTGCAGGTAATCCCCTCAGAATCCCGCACCACATCCTGCGGCCGCACCAGAATATCCATCTGCGACGCTGCTCCGCTCTCCATCGTCGCACGAAGCCCCGGCCAGTCGAGATCCCGCGAAGCGCCTTCCCGCAAGGGCACCGTCAGGATCGCCCCCTGCCCCACCAGAGAACCGACAAGCCTGCCCTCCGGCCGAGCATAAAGCTCCGCCGGCGGCGCGACCTGCAGCAGCTTGCCATGCGACATGACCGCGACATCAGTTGCGAGCGCCATGGCTTCGGCCTGGTCATGGGTGACATAGATCATCGTCGCGCCGGAGCGTGCGTGAAACTCGCGGAAGGTCTCCTCCATCTCCTGCCGCAGATGGCGGTCGAGATTGGCGAGCGGTTCGTCAAGCAGAACCACATCGGGCTCGGTGACGAGGCAGCGGGCGAGCGCCACACGCTGCCGCTGCCCGCCGGACAATTCGGCGGGGCGGCGATCGGCAAAGCTTTCGAGGCGAACGGCGGCCAGCGCCTGTCGCACCTTCTCGCGATATTTCTCCCCCGAAATGCCGCGCACCTTCAAGGGATAACCGGCATTGTCGGCGACCGACATATGCGGCCACAGCGCATAGGACTGGAACACCATCGCCATGTTGCGCCGCTCCGGCGGCACCATGCTGCCGGCATCGGCCAGCACCCGCTCGCCGAGCAGGATGGAACCATCAGTCGGCTGTTCGAACCCGGCGATCATGCGCAGCACCGTCGTCTTGCCGCAACCGGAAGGTCCGAGCAGCGCCAGGAAACCGCCATCACGCACCGTCAGCGACACATCGTCAACGGCTGGCTTCGATCCCGCACCAAAACTTTTCGACAGGCGGTTGAGAATCAGTTTCGCCACGGGACGACTCCTTTCGGCAGATAGCGCCCCAGAATTTCGAGCAGCAGCATGAGAAAAATCACCATGATGACAACGAGCACCGAAAGCGCCGACGCGAGATCGAAGCTGCCGCTGTCATCGAGATTGTAGATGAGGACGCCGAGCGTCTGCGTGCCAGCCGACCACAGCAGCGCCGACACCGTCAGTTCATTGCAGGCGATCAGGAAAACGAGAATGACGGAAGCGCCTGCCGCCGGCCCGACCAGCGGCAGGATTATATCCTTGAGCCGCCGCCAGAAACCCGCGCCGGACAGCCGCGCCGCCTCTTCCAGCGATGGATCGAATTGCAGGAAGGCGCTGACCATCGGTTTCAGGCTGACCGCGAAGAAGGAAGAGAAGTAGGCGAGCAGGATGATCCAGATCGTGCCGTAGAGCGTCACGCCGAGGAGCGGGATCGGGGCCGCGAAAAGCAGCACGAAGGAAACGGAAATAACAACGCCCGGAAGCGCATAGGGAATATCCACCAGCGCCGAGAGCAGGAACATGAAGCGGCTCTTGCCGCGCACGAGGAAGTAGGCCGTCAGCACCGTCACCGCCAGCAGGCAAAGTGATGTGGCAGTCGCCAGAAACAGCGAATTACGGAAGGCCGTGCGGGTCACGCTCTGCCGGTAAAGCAGTTCCTCATAGGCATGCAGTGTCGCGGTCTTAAGGCTGAGCGGCACGCCATAGGCGGGCGCGAGCGAACTTGCCACCAGTGCCGCAAGCGGCGCGACCAGCATGAAGAACAACACGAGCCACAGGGCAAGCTCCGCCGGCACCCGCCACCGCGCCAGCCCGAAAGTCGCCGCCTTGCCGGAAAGGCCGATGATGCGATAGTCCCTGCCCTTCATCGCCCGTTCCTGCAATGCAAGCCCGGCCACGGAAATGATGGCGATCATGGTGGAGAGAATGGCGATATCGCCGAAGGTGCTGGTGCCGAAACTGGCGAAACGGCTGTAGATCAGCGTCGGCAGGGTAAAGATCGAGGCGGGAATGCCGAGGATCGCCGGAATGCTGAAATTGCCGACATTGGACACGAATGAGATTGCCGCCCCGGCGATCAATCCCGGTGTCGAAAGCGGCAGGATGATATCGAACAACACACGGCGCGGTGAAGCACCCGAGAGCTTGGCGGCCTCGATACCATCCTGTGGCAAGGCCAGCAGACCCGCGCGCAGCGACAGATAGACGAGCGGCGCATGCTGCACGCCGAGCAACAGCGCGATGCCGGCAGTGGAATAAAGCGGCTGCGGCGATCCCATCGCCGGCGCAAGGCCGATGGCCTTCAAAAGCGTGCTTGACGGGCCGGTCATGCCGATCCACGACAGCGCCGTCACCTGCGGCGGAATCATCATCGGCAGCATGAACAGAAAGCTCAAGATCGACTTGCCGCGTATGTCGCAGAGCGTCAGCGAAAGCGCAAAGGCGCCGCCGATGCCAAGCGAAATCAGCATGCCGAAAAACGAGGTGGAAAGCGTGTTCAGCGCCGCATCCCACAGGGCCGGATCGGCCAGAAGTCGCCATATGTCACCATTGAGTGACGAAATGATGCCGGTATAGGCGAGCCGCCCGAGCGGCAGGGCGCTGAGCGCAAAAACAACGCTGACCACAAAAGGAAACAGCCAGCGCGGCTGGCTGCTTCCATAGGCATTGGAACGGGTCATTCCGCTTTATCAGCCCTTGGAGCCGAAGATATCGGAGAAGGTCTTCAGGTCCTGTTCGGAGTTCTTCAACGCATCGGCGGCGTTGAGCGGCAGAACCTTGAGCTTGTCGCGGGCCGGGAAACCTTCCGGCATGCCGGCGTCGGCGCGCGCGGGAATGTAACCGAGCTTGACGAAGCCCTGCTGGCCCTTTTCGGAAAGCACGTAGTCAACGAACTTCTTCGCCGCTTCCTCGTGCTTGGTGCCCTTGATGATCGCGACCGGCTCGGTGACAGCAGAAACGCCTTCTTCCGGGAAGACGAACTCGACCGGCGCGCCCTTGGCCTTTTCGCGGATCGGCATGTAGTCGACAACCACGCCATAGGCCTTCTCGCCCGATGCGACGGACTTCAGGACCGCGCCGTTGCCGCCGCCGGCAATGGCTTCATTGGCCTTCAGCTGCTTGTAATAATCCCAGCCAAGATCCTTAACGGCGGCGAGTGTCTGCGCATGGATCAGCGCGGCACCCGAGGTCAGCGGGCTCGGCATGGTCACGAGACCCTTGGCTTCCGCCTTCGCCAGATCCTTCCAGCTGGTCGGCTTCATCGCGGCAGCGGTGTTGTACATGATGCCTGTTGTGATGAGCTTGGTGGAATAATAGAAGCCATCCGCATCATAGAGCGAGGCATCGATATTCTTGGCTTCAGGGGACTTGTGAGCCAGAAGCTGGCCGGCCTGCTTCATGCGCTCCAGCGTTACCGTGTCGGCGATCAGCAGCACGTCGGCAACCGGATTGCCGGCATTGATCTCGGCCATCAGCTTGGCCATGATCTTCGGCGTCCCGTCACGCACCCATTCAACTTCGAGACCCGGATTGGCGGCCTTGAAACCATCAACGGTCGCCTGCGCGTCCTCGTTCGGCTGGCTGGTATAAAGCACCAGATCGGCGGCATTGGCGGCTGTGGCGATGAAGCCGAGCGATACGATGGCGGTGAAAGCGGAGAGCAGCGTTTTCATGGGTCCAGTCCCTGTTGTTCGGTGGGACCGCTAAAACATGATTGCATAACATGTATGTGACAGGCAGGATTTTAGAGGTGTAATCCCTAGGGTTCGTCGGGATTGAGAGTAACAATGCTCCTTGGCGCTTGCGGCTTACCCCCTCTGTCCTGCCGGGCATCTCCCCCTCAAGGGGGGAGATCGATTTGCGGCAAGGTTTCGCCTATCTCAACGCCTTAGAATGAAGTGGCAGGCGAGCGTCTTGCCGATCTCCCCCCTTGAGGGGGAGATGCCCGGCAGGGCAGAGGGGGGTGAAGCCGCAACCTCTGTAACTGCCGGAAAGTCACTCAAATCGCCGGAACCACCTCGCCCGTAGTTGCCTGCGCGGTCGCGATCAACCGCCCAAGCCGCTTCATGCCTTCCTCGATCATCGCCTCGTTAGCGCAGGAGAAGCTGATACGCAGCGTATTCGTGCCGGAACCATCCGCGAAGAAAGCGCGGCCAGGAACGAAGGCGACCTTTTCCGTAGCGATGGACTTTGCCAGCAGTGCGGCCCCATCCATGCCTTCCGGTAGGGTCACCCAGATGAACATGCCACCTTCCGGCTTCGTCCAGCGCGTGCCCTTCGGCATATATTTGTCGAGTGCGGCCAGCATCGCATCACGGCGGGCGCTGTAAGCAGCCTTGATCTTGGCAACCTGTTTGTCGAAGCCGCGCGAGGCGACCCGTTCGATGGCGATCTGGTTGATTGTAGAGGAATGCAGGTCGGCGGCCTGCTTCATCAGCACCAGCTTGCGGATAACAGGCGCAGACGCGACGATGTAGCCGACGCGAAGGCCGGGTGCGAGCGTCTTGGAGAAACTGCCGCAATAGATGGTGCGGGTATTCTCGATGCCGCCCGAGCGGGCGATATCGAGCGCCATGATCGGCGGAACAGCCTCGCCATCGTAACGCAGCGACTGGTAAGCGGCGTCTTCGATGACGGCGATATCAAGCTCGTCGGCCAGCGCCAGAACCTTTTCGCGGCCGACCAGATCGACGGTTTCCCCGGTCGGATTGGAGAAATCGGCCGAGAGATAAGCGAACTTCACCGCGCCGCCGAGCTTGGCCGCGGTTTCGCGGTATGCCTCGGGCGTGCGGTTGCCGCCGGGGTTCAGCTGGTCGTAATTCGGCTCATAGGCGTTGAAGGCGGAAAGGGCGCCGAGATAGGTCGGCCAGGTGACCAGCGCCGTATCCTTCGGCGACAGGAACAGCTTGCCGAGATAATCGAGACCCTGCTGCGAACCAGAAACGATGAAGACGTTATCGGCAGTGCATTCGATGCCGATCTTGTCCATCTCGCCGGCCAGCCATTCGCGCAGCGGCTTGTAACCTTCGCTCACCGAATATTGCAGCGCTGCATTGACCTGCGCGCCGGAAAAAATTTCCGCGTAAGCCTGCTGGAATTCCTCTGCGGGGAAGAGAGCCGGGTCCGGAATGCCGCCGGCAAAGGAGATGATATCGGGCTGCTCGAGCAGCTTCAGCAGCTCGCGGATTTCAGACGCTTTCATGCGCGAAGAGCGCGTGGCGAAAATTTGTTCCCAATCAAGCATGGGTACGTTTCCTCTTGTGTCGTTTTTATGCGTGCATCTTTACAGAAATGTCGATACGTCAGCAATACTGACTTATCAGTTTTTCGAATTATTTCTGCCTCCCTGCACATTGTCCGCAACCGGCCCCTCTTGAGGCCCGATTTTGCGGACAAAGCCAAATACACCCTTGCGCAAAGCTTCACAATCACACCTTTGCGATTGACGCGACATGGTTTTCCGGCTGGATTGCGCGCGCGCCGCAACGCGGCGAAAGCATCATGGGAGTTTGACGACATGCTAAAAAATATCGACCCGGCGCTGAACGCCGACGTTCTGCACGCGCTGCGCGCCATGGGTCACGGCGATACGCTGGTGATCTCCGACACCAACTTCCCTTCCGATTCGGTTGCCCGCCAGACGACTGTCGGCAAGGTGCTGCATATCGACAATGTCTCTGCAGCCCGCGCCATAAAAGCCATCCTGTCCGTCCTGCCGCTCGACACGCCGCTGCAGCCCTCGGTCGGCCGCATGGAAGTGATGGGCGCGCCCGATCAGCTAGAGCCGGTGCAGGCCGAGGTGCAGAAGGAAATCGACGCGGCGGAAGGAAAATCGGCCCCTATGTACGGCATCGAACGCTTTGCCTTCTACGAAAAAGCCAAACAGGCCTATTGCGTCATCACAACAGGCGAAACCCGGTTCTATGGCTGCTTCCTGCTGACGAAGGGTGTCATTCCGCCGGCCGAATAAGGCCGGGAACGGGAAAATTCGCCAGCCGCCGGCCTTCATGACAATTTCAAGTTGTTGTGGCAAAAACTTCCACTAGGCTTGAAAAACCAACCGGAGGTGTGCGGATCATGACCCAATATGTCCTGGCGTTCTGGAATGTCGAAAACCTGTTTGCGCCGGAGGGCTATCCGGCGCGCGAGCCGTGGATTGCCGAGCGGCTGAAGAACGATCTGAAAGGCTGGACAGAGGACCTGTTCAGGACCAAGGTCAGGCAGCTCGGTCTGATCATAAGTCAGATCGGCGGTGCGGGACCGGATCTGCTCGGTGTGTGCGAAGTCGAGAACCGTTTCGTGCTGGAGACGCTGGCGGAACATCTGAACGACCTCATGCCCGCCCGCGCCTATCGCGTCGTGCACGCCGATTCCAGCAAGGACCAGCGCGGCATCGACACCGCCTTCATCTACGACAGCAAAAAGCTGCTGATCAACGAAAACGAGATTTTCAGCCATTTCGTGATGCGCCGCACCGGCACACGCGACATTACCCAATGCACCTTCATCACCAGGGGCGGCCGCCAGCTTATCGCGCTCTCCAATCACTGGCCGTCGCGCTCGGGCGGCGCGGTGGAAAGCGCCGGTTTTCGCATGACCGCCGGTGAAACGCTGGGTTACTGGCACCAGCGGATTAGGGAAGAGAAAGGCAACGACATCGCCGTCATCGCTTTCGGCGATTTCAACGACGACCCTTCCGATGCATCGCTGCGCTACCACGCCAATTCCACCCGCGAGCGCGACGATGTCGAAAGCTCGCTATCGGCCATGTTCTACAATCTCGCCTGGAATTATCTGCGCCAGCCGGTGGTGGATTCCGTCGGCACGGCAAGAACGATCTACGGCACGCTCTATTTTAACGGCGATGCCAATATCTTCGATCAGATCCTCGTCTCCCGATCACTTCTGAGCGGCAGCAGCGGCTTCAAGGTGCACGAGGAAACCGCGAAAATCGAAGCGATTGCCGCCATGGTCAGCCATAGCAAGAACGAGGGACCGATCCGCTTCGGTCTTTCGAAAGGCGATGCGGTCAAAAACGTCAATCTCGGCGGATTTTCCGATCACTTCCCGGTTTCGGTGGTTATCGAGGAAGACGACGCGATCGTGTGACCGGGAGCCCTCTCAGCCGGACAATACAGAAAAGGCCGGAGCTTTCGCCCCGGCCTTCCAATCTTCCACCAGCAATGAAGCTTAGTTGACAGCCTTGTCGACCAGCTTGTTCTTGCCGATCCAGGGCATCATGCCGCGCAGCTTTGCGCCGACTTCTTCGATCTGGTGGGCGTCGTTGTTGCGACGGATACCCTTGAAGCGTGCGCCGCCAGCCTTCCATTCCTGCATCCACTCGGAGGTGAACTTGCCGGTCTGGATGTCGTGCAGAACGCGCTTCATTTCAGCCTTGGTGTCGGCAGTGATGATGCGCGGACCGGTGACGTATTCGCCCCACTCGGCCGTGTTGGAGATCGAGTAGTTCATGTTGGCGATGCCGCCTTCATAGATCAGGTCAACGATCAGCTTCACTTCGTGCAGGCACTCGAAATAGGCCATCTCAGGTGCGTAACCGGCCTCGACCAGGGTTTCGAAACCGGCGCGGATGAGTTCAACGAGACCGCCGCACAGAACGACCTGTTCGCCGAAGAGGTCGGTTTCGCACTCTTCCTTGAAGTTGGTTTCGATGATGCCCGAACGGCCGCCGCCAACGCCGCAGGCGTAGGAGAGAGCGAGTTCAAGCGCGTTGCCCGAAGCGTTCTGGTGAACGGCTACGAGGCAGGGAACGCCGCCGCCCTTCTGGTATTCGCCGCGAACCGTGTGGCCGGGGCCCTTCGGTGCAATCATGACGACGTCGAGCGATGCCTTCGGCTCGATGAGGCCGAAGTGAACGTTGAGGCCGTGTGCGAAAGCGATCGCTGCGCCGTCACGGATGTTGCCGGCGATGTCGGCCTTGTAGATGTCAGCCTGGAGTTCGTCCGGCGTCGCCATCATCAGGAGGTCGCCCCACTTGGCGGCTTCGGCAACGGTCATGACCTTGAAGCCGTCGGCTTCCGCCTTCTTGACGGTCGGCGAACCGGCCTTCAGAGCAATGACGACGTTCTTGGCGCCGGAATCCTTGAGGTTCAGCGCATGGGCGCGGCCCTGGGAGCCGTAACCGACGATGACGACATTCTTGGACTTGATGAGATTGAGATCGGCATCACGATCATAATAAACGCGCATTTTATGGTCCTTCCCTAATGCTTGTCTCTCAGTTGTCTGAACCGGAATCTCAGGCGGGTTTGCCGCTGAGTTCCGAATGTACCTTTTCCGTGCCGTAGAGGGTCAGAAAGGCGACGACCGCCTTCTTCGCCCGGGCGGAAAAATCCTTGTCCGGCGCCTCGCCCAGCAGCATGCGCACATGCAGATCCGAAACGATGAGACCGTAAAAACTGCGATATGCCTCCTCGGCATCATCGAAACGCAGGTAACCCGAACGGCGACCCGCCTCGATCAGCCCGCGGGCGCGGCGGTCGATCTGGCGACGGCCGCGTTCCAGCAGCAGATCGCCGAGCTTCGAACCGTCACGGCTCGCCTGCCCTATCGCCAGACGGTTGAGCGCCAGCGACACGTCGCCCGCCAGCACATCAAGCAGATCATGCGCGAAAACCTCGAGGTGATCGGCAAGCTGCGGCGCAGACACGCGGTCGCCCGCCTTTTCGAAGGTGCGGACCTTGCTTTGCTGAAAGGTGATCATTGCTGCCAGCAGGCCATCGCGATCACCGAACCACTTGTAGAGGCTTTCCTTGGAACAGTTGGCCGCACGCGCCAGACCGGATGTGGTGAGCGCTTTCTCGCCGCCCTCGACCAATAGACGCAATGCCTGATCCAGAACGGCGTTCTGGCGCGGCGAAAATTCCTGCGCTGTGATCGGGTCGGAAGCCAAGTCTTTTCCACTCCAGGGGCTCGATTAATGTACCGTACGGTACGGTTCGAGCGCCATTTAAGCGGAGGCAGCTGTCCGGTCAAGCGGATTCTTGAGAGGAGGACGAAAATTGACGCGCTGTTGCGCAGTGTGAATGGGAGCGGGGGGCTCCAGGGGGTTATGCGTTCGTAGCGTGTCCGATGGCGCGTCGGACTTACCCCCCTCTGCCCTGCCGGGCATCTCCCCCACAGGTGGGGAGATCGATATGCGGCTAAGCTTCGCCCATCGCAATGGTAGAGAATGAAGCGACGCCAAAGCCGCTTGCCGATCTCCCTCCTTGTGGGGGAGATGCCCGGCAGGGCAGAGGGGGGTAAGTCCGACGCGCCATCGACCCGCTATGAATGGACAGTCCCTTCTACCCCGCCACAATTTCACGCGAGGCATCGACATCACGCGACGGCGACAGCCCGTAGAAGCGGCTATATTCACGGCTGAACTGCGAAGGGCTCTGGTAACCGACGCGATGTCCGGCAGTGCCCGCATCCAGCCGCTCCAGCAGCATCAGCCGGCGCGCCTCATGCAGGCGCAATTGCTTCTGGTACTGAACCGGCGTCATGGCCGTGATCGTTTTGAAATGATGATGGAAGGAGGACACGCTCATGCCGATATGCTCCGCAAGATCCTCGACGCGCAGCTGGCGCGCGAAATTCTCGCGCAGCCAGGCAATGGCGCGGGCGATCCGGTTGCCGTGGCTGCCGGCCGCGATGATGTTCATCAGCTGCCCACCCGCCGGTCCGGTCAGGATGCGGTAGAGGATTTCCTGCTCGATCAGCGGCGCCATTGCCGCAATGTCCGCCGGGCGGTCGAGCAGGCGCATCAGCCGGATGGCCGCATCGAGCAGCTCCGGCGTGGCGGCATTGACGACGATGCCGCGCTGCGCGTTCGCCGGCTCCGCAGGCGGGTCGATAGGCACGCGCCGCATGAGATCGAGCAGCTTTTCACTATCGATCGCAAGCGCGATGCAAAAATGCGGAACCTCCTTGCTCGCCTCCACCACGCGCCAGGCAACCGGCAGGTCAAGCGATGTCAGGAGATAGTCGCCCGCACCGTAATTGATGGTGTCCGTTCCCAGCTGGACGCTTTTCGATCCCTGGATCACCAGTGCGAAACAGGGGCGGTAGCTGCCGTGGCACGGCGCGCTGGGCGTCGTGCGTCGGCTGATGCCGAGAGATTCGATCGCCGTCTGCACCTCGCCGTCGCTTGTGGCATATCGCGCGGCGATGGAGGCGATCTCCTGATAGAGATTAAACGGCAAGGACATAGGGGAATTCCCTTAACTGAAGGAGGAAATGCAGCGGATGTCATTTATCTAGAAAGCCTCCCGGCCCGCGCAAAGAGCACGCCCGCATATTTTTGCAGGATCGTGCAAAAAGGCTGGAGGATCGCTCTAACGCCTTCCCAAGCTTCCGTCGCATATTCCGCCGTCACTTCCCCACCCCCGAAAGGATATTCAGATGGCTATAGCAAGAGGTTACGCTGCGACCGACGCGTCAAAGCCGCTTACCCCGTTCACCTTCGAACGCCGCGAGCCGAACGATGACGACGTCGTCATCGACATCAAATATGCCGGCATCTGCCACTCGGACATCCACACCGTCCGCAACGAGTGGAAGAACGCCGTCTATCCGATCGTTCCCGGCCATGAGATTGCCGGTGTCGTGAAAGCCGTCGGCTCCAAGGTCACGAAGTTCAAGGTCGGCGACCACGTCGGCGTCGGCTGCTTCGTCGATTCCTGCGTCGGCTGCGCCACCCGCGATCTCGACAACGAACACTACATGCCCGGCCTCGTCCAGACCTATAACGACGTCGATCCCTTCACGAAGACAGCCACCCATGGCGGTTATTCCGACTCGATCGTCGTCAAGGAAGGTTATGTCCTGTCGATCCCGGACAACCTACCGCTCGATGCTTCCGCACCGCTTCTCTGCGCCGGCATCACGCTTTATTCGCCGCTGCGCCGCTGGAACGCCGGTCCCGGCCAGAAGGTCGCGATTGTCGGCATGGGCGGCCTTGGCCACATGGGCGTCAAGCTCGGTGCGGCCATGGGCGCGGATGTCACCGTTCTTTCCCAGACACTGTCGAAGAAGGAAGACGGCCTGAAGCTCGGCGCGAAGGACTATTACGCCACCAGCGACACCTCGACCTTCGAGAAGCTGGCCGGCACCTTCGACCTGATCATCTGCACGGCTGGCGTCGCCATCGACTGGAACGCCTATCTCGGCCTCCTGAAGCCCAAGGGCAGCATGGTGGTCGTCGGCGCACCTGAGCATCCGATCCCGGTCCACGCTTTCGCACTTATCTTCGGCGCGAAGAACCTCTCCGGCTCGATGATCGGTTCGATCAAGGAAACCCAGGAAATGCTGGATTTCTGCGGCGAGCACAACATCGTCTCGGAAATCGAGACGATCAACATCCAGGACGTCAACGAAGCCTATGAGCGCGTGCTGAAAAGCGACGTGCGGTATCGCTTCGTCATCGACATGGCATCGCTCGACGCTTGATCGTTGGATTGGGCACACACGCCACATCCACACGCCGTCACCCCGGACTAGATCCGGGGTCCAGCGCGATCAAGTCTTTGATCGAAAAAGACTCTTTTAACGGCGCAGACGCGCCGTGGCTGGATGCCGGACCTAGTCCGGCATGACGGAGGAGAGGTTGGGCGCGCCTACAGAAGCACGAGGGCGGGAAGCGCAGGCTTCCCGCCCTTTGCCTTACACCTGCCCTCAGGCCTCGTCCTTCAGCGTCTCTTTCTGGGTAATCAGCCGCGCGCTGTGCTGGCCGCTCAGGTAAATCCACAGCCAGCTCCACGCCACGGCAAGTCGCGACCGGGTTCCGATCAGGAAGTAGATATGGGCGAGCCCCCATATCCACCACGCCAGCACGCCCTTGAGCTTGAACCTGCCGAAATCGATCACCGCCGCACGTTTGCCGATGGTCGCCAGATTGCCCTGATGGCTGTAGCGGAAGGGCGATGGTGACGGCTGGCCGGCCAGCCGCGCCTTGATGACCTTCGCGACATAGGCGCCCTGCTGCTTTGCCGCGGGCGCAATGCCCGGCACCGGCTTGCCATTCTCCTGATTGACGGCGGCCGTATCGCCGATGACGAAGATATTCGGATCGTCTTCCAGATTGAGATGAGGTCCGACGATGGCCCGCCCTGCCCGGTCGGCGGCGGCGTTGAGCCATTTCGCGGCGGGCGACGCCTGCACGCCGGCGGCCCAGACAACGGTGCGGCAGGGGTAATAGGTCTCGCCGACCGTCACGCCCTCATCGCTGCACGCCGTCACAGGCGTGCCAAGCAGAACCTCGACGCCGAGTTTTTCGAGCGCTTCCTTCGCATAGGCAGAAAGGTCTTCCGTGAAGACCGGCAGAACGCGAGGGCCAGCCTCGACGAGCAGCACCCGGGTCTTTCTGGTATCCACATTGCGGAATTCCGCCGGCAGCGCCTTATGCGCCAGTTCGGCGATCATGCCCGCCATTTCCACGCCCGTCGGGCCTGCGCCGATGATGACGAAGGTCAACAGCGCCTGCCGTTCCTCTTCGCCGGTGGCAAGTTCAGCCCGTTCGAAAGCCAGCAGCAGGCGGCGACGGATTGTCGTCGCATCTTCAAGCGTCTTGAGACCGGGGGCGGAACGCTCCCACTCGTCGCGGCCGAAATAGGCGTGGCGGGCGCCGGTGGCCAGCACCAGCGTATCGAAGCCGATCACCTGACCCGAACTCAAATGCACGGTCCGCGCGGCCCGATCTATGCCATTCACCTCCGCAAGCAGGGTCGTGACCTCCTTGCGGTCACGATAGAGATGGCGGATCGGCCAGGCGATTTCGGATGTCGCGAGAGCCGTCGTCGCAACCTGATAAAGCAATGGCTGGAACAGGTGATGATTACGACGATCTATCAATGTAATACGGACAGGGGCCCCCTCCAGCCCGTGTACCAGTTGCAAACCGCCGAAGCCTCCACCCACGACGACAACATGATGTTCTTGCATATGTCTCTGCCTTCAAAAGCTCGCGCACGGAGCATGCGCCAGCTAACTATAGGCAAAAAAATTGACTTTGGTTATGAAATAGCCTGACCGCAGGCACGGCAAAAACGCCGGACTGTTTCAGCCATGCCATATTCCAGCGCATCCGCCGTCAGCCCGTGACCGATGGAAACCTCGGCCAGATAAGGGATACGTTTCATCAGCTTTGGCAGGTTTTCGACAGTCAGGTCATGGCCGGCATTGACGGCAAGCCCGAGCGCTCTCGCATGGTCCGCCGTCTGTCCAAGCTTTTCAAGAAGCGCATCGCCCTTTTGTGGATCGTCAAAGCAGCCGCCATAGGGGCCGGTGTAGAGTTCGATGCGCGCCGCCCCCGTTTCGGCCGCCAGCTGCACCGGCTCGCGCTCGCCATCGCCATCGGCAAAAAGCGAGACGCGCATGCCGCCAGCCTTCAGGCGTCCCACCACCTCTTTCAGGAAAACGCCATGCTTGCGGAAATCCCAACCATGGTCGGACGTCGCCTGCGACGGGTCGTCAGGCACCAGTGTTACCTGCTCCGGCTGCGTCTGTTCACAAAGGACGAGGAAATCCTCGGTCGGATAACCTTCGATGTTGAATTCCGCAGCGGGGAAACGGTCGTCGATCAGCGCACGCAGCACCGGCAGATCGGAAAAGCGGATATGGCGCTGGTCCGGCCGCGGGTGTACAGTCAGCCCGCTTGCCCCCGCCTCCAATGCAATATGCCCGAAATGCGCGACATCCGGCCACGGAAGATCGCGACGGTTGCGTAACATGGCAATTGCGTTCAGATTGACAGAAAGTTTTGCGGGCATGGCATCGGGGCTCCGGTTCGGAATTGACATCCTGTTTCACGCAGGTTGAGGCCAATCGCAAGGAGGCCGGCAAATTTTTTATTATCGCGGGAACGAAAACAGGCAATACACGTTACGGTTCTGATGTGGCGTTTGGCATGAGGTCTTGATCGGAAAATATGTCCGTCTTGGGGGAACAAGCAACGGACACCTTTAAAAAGGCAGGCACACTGTCAAAGAGCGCGAAGGGGGAGACAATGCAGGATGGCCGGATGCCGTTCGAAAGTCACGGCGATGAGGACAAACCCAATCTAAGGATCAGCAGCTTTCTACCGGATGTAAGCCTGCCCTCCTCCCTGCCCGCGGAACCCGTCCCCATCGCCGACATGGCCAATATCTTCGGGGTGACTCACCGGACGCTGCATTTCTACGAGGAAAAGGCGCTGCTGACTTCAAGGCGCATCGGTCAGATGCGCGTCTATACCCACCGCAACGTCCAGCGTATGGCAGTCATCAACGTCTGCCGTGAAGTGGGTATTTCCGTCGCCGCAATTACCGAAATCATGGAAAAATTCGTCCGTTCGCTCTCGCAAAGCGAGGCGGACGATATATTCCACGCCGCGCTGCGGCAGCGGAAACGCGAATTGACGGCCGAGCTTTCCACCCTTCAGCGCCAGGCCCAGCAGATCGAGGAGCTGCTGGTCACCGACACGGATGCGGACGGCATGGATGGTGCGGAACGGGCGCCGGCAAAGGACATCGCCCTTACCGACACCGAACGAAAATGTCTGGAACTGATGGCGGAGGGTTATGCGCCGGTGCGCCTCGCCCGCGCCCTTGGTCTTTCGGGCACCGATCTCAATGTTCTCGAGGCAAAGATCATCGGCAAGTTCAATGCCAGCAACCGTTTTCAGGCGGTCGCCAAGGCGGTTCTTCTCGGCGTCATCCGCGCCTGATAACGATCAGCGAACGATTGTCAGGGTCTCTGCCGCACGGGTAATGGCGGTGTAGAGCCACCTCTCGCGCGAGTCCCGGAACGCATAGCTCTCGTCGAAGAGAACCACGTTGTTCCACTGCGAACCCTGCGCCTTGTGCGCGGTCAGCGCATAGCCGAAATCGAACTCGTCATAACGCTTACGCGTGGACCACGGAATTTCCGTCTCCACATCCTCGAAGGCCGCCTTCAGCAATTTGATCTTGGCCGCACCGCGATCCATATCGTCGTCTTCGGGCCGTATCATCAGGTTGATGCCGGGCTTCACCGTCTCGCGCGATGAACTCATCACCTGCCAGAGCGAGCCGTTCAGCAGGCCCTTGGCCGGATCGTTCCGGAGGCAGACCAGCTTGTCACCGGATTGCGGGTAATCGGCGGTAAAGCCCTTCAGCTCGCGAAGACGCTGATTGTAGCGGCGGCGGGTACGGTTGGTGCCGACGAGTACCTGATCGGCATCGAGCACCAGCGACTGCGTCACCTCCGACTTGGAAATCACCTGCGCGGAACCATAATCGCCGCGCATGATCTCCCGGCCTTCCCGCACATCCATGGCAAGATGGATGATCGGATTGTCCTTGGCCTGCCGATGAATCTCCGACAGCAGATAATCCGGCTCCTGCTCGGTAAAGAAGCCGCCGCCCGAAACCGGCGGCAGCTGCCCGGGATCGCCGAGCACGAGGATCGGCGTGCCGAAGCTCATCAGGTCCTTGCCGAGCTGCTCGTCCACCATCGAACATTCATCGATGATGATGAGCGCCGCCTTGGCGAGCGGGCTCTGGCGGTTGATGGAGAACATCGGCGCAATCGAGGTCTTGCCGGTTTCCTCGTCTTCGACAGTTTCTTCACCGCGCGGGCGGTAGATCAGCGAATGGATGGTGCGGGCATTGGTTGCACCACGCGAACGCAGCACCTGCGCCGCCTTACCGGTGAAGGCCGCAAACAGCACCTCGCCATCGACATTTTCCGCGAAATGCTTGGCAAGCGTCGTCTTGCCCGTTCCGGCATAACCGAACAGCCGGAAAACCGGTGTGCGGCCTTCCTTCAGCCAGCGGGAAACAGCCTTGAGCGCTTCGTCCTGTTGCGGTGAAAATAACATGCGCCCTCATCGCAGGATTCGAGCGTGGTGCGCAACAGAAAAAGAACGAAAGATGAATCGCCTGACGAGAATGACGGCCTCAATAGGCCGCCTGCTTCTCGACGAGTGCCGCCAATTGCTCCGCAACCGTATTCCAGCCGTCGAAGAACCCCATCTCCGCGTGCCTGTTGCGATCCTCAAGATTGTTGTGCATGGCGTAAGCCACATATTCCATGCCGTCGGGATGATCGCGAAACGTCATCACGGCCGTGAGGAACGGCTGGGCGGAGGGGCGAAAACCCGCGGTCAGCGCATCGGTGAAAACCAGACGCTCCTCATGATCCACCGCCAGAAAACATCCTTTGACATGCGGACCGAAGGCCGCGCCATCCTCGCTATACCGCGTTTCGAAGGCGCCGCCGGGATGAAGCTCCATTTTATCGACACGGCATTGGCCGGGATGCGGCACCCACCACTGTTCAAGACTGGTCCTGTCCGTCCAGGCATTCCAGACGAGCCGGCGCGGCGCCCTTATGATGCGTGAAATTTTCAGGTCGAGATCGGGATTGAAAGTGTCGGTCATCGGTCATTCTCCCCTTTGCTGGACATCCTGTCCTGTTGTGCCATGACAAACTGTTCGAGCCGGTCGGTGCGGCCTTCCCAGATGGCGCGCTGTTGCGAAAGCCAGCCATCGAGCATGGAAAACCGCTGCTTCTCCAGGGAGCAGAACCGGACACGCCCCTGCTTGCGCGTCACGATCAGCCCCGCCTCTTCCAGCTGGCGGATATGTTTCATGAAGGATGGCAGGGCCATGTCGAAGGGTTCGGCCAGCGTTCCGATGCTCGCCTCCCCGCCGCCCAGCCTCAGGATCACCGCCCTGCGGGTCGGATCGGCAAGAGACTGGAAGATATCGTTGAGTGCATCTGAATAGTTTTCCATAAGGCTAACTATCACATCAAAACACTTAGCTCAATGGATAAGTTTAAAAATGCGTCGAGACAGGGAATAATCCGTCAGGTTGCGGTGTCTCTTGATGTGCTGGCGGCAGAGGCCGCCCGAACCAAGGAGGATATGTCCATGAAGATCCGCTTTATCGTTCCCGCCCTCGTTCTGGCTTTTGCCGGAACGGCCTATGCCGCCCCTGCGGTCGAAACGGTCAAGACCGCCAAAGGCGACGTGCTGGCGGGCGAAAAAGGCATGACGCTCTACACTTTCAAGAACGACAAGAAGGGCGTATCCAATTGTTATGACAAATGCGCGGTAAACTGGCCGCCGTTTTTCGCAGCCGCCAGCGACAAGGCCGAGGGTGCCTATTCCCTCGTGAAGCGCAAGGATGGCAAGATGCAGTGGGCAAAGGATGGCATGCCGCTTTATTACTGGGTCAAGGATACCAAGAAGGGCGATGCCACCGGTGATGGTGTGAACGGTGTATGGGATGCCGCAAAACCCTGATGGCATGAATGGCGAAAAGCGGGGGAACCATTCCCCCGCAGCCGGCAGCTTCGAAACGGAGATGCTGGCGCTGATACCCATGCTGCGCCGTTATTCCCGCAGCCTTTCCCGTTCTGACGCCGATGGCGAGGACCTCTTGCAGGACTGCGTGGAAAAGGCGCTGGCCAATCAAAGGCAATGGCGCGGAACAGGTTTAAAAACATGGGCTTACACGATAATGACGAATCTTTATCGTAACCGCCACCGCGCCGAGAAACGTCACCCGTCCGAAAGCCTCGACGGCCATGAGACCATCGCCGGCGCGGAGACGCTCTCCGACACGCTGGAGAATGACCGCCTGCACGGCGCGCTCGCCCTTCTTTCGTCCGACATGCGCGCGGTGCTGATGCTGGTGACGGTGGAGGGCTACAGCTATCAGGAGGCGGCCGAGACACTATCGATCCCGCTCGGCACCGTCATGTCCAGACTGTCCCGCGCCCGCGAAACCCTTCGCCAGCACCTGGCGGCGGATAATATCATACCCCTGCGGAGACCACGATGAAACGGCCCGACGCCATAACCGAAGACGACCTGCACGCCTATGTCGACGGACTTCTTTCCGACGACGACCGCGCGGCTGTCGAGGCCTGGCTGGCGGAAAGGCCGGAAGAGCAGGCCCGCGTGGAGGAATGGAGAAAACAGGCCGATATTCTGCGCAATGCCTTCGCCTCCTATGCCGCTGCACATCCGCATGACGCATCGATGCTCAGCCCGCAAAAGAGGGAGCGCGCATGGCGGGCAAAACCGGTTCTCCTGCAAACAGCGGCCGCGCTTTTGATCTTCGTGGCGGGTGCTGCGGCCGGCAGGCTTCTGCCGCCGTCTTTTTCCACGCCGCAGGACGTGACTCTGGCGTCGCTGACGACGGATATTCCGGCACAGGCGAAATCCGCCTATCTCATCTATGCGAGCGAGGTGCGCCATCCCGTTGAAGTCGGCGCCGGAGAGCAGCAGCATCTCGCGACATGGCTCGGCAAGCGGCTCGGCTACCCCTTCACCATCCCCGATCTCTCGAAGATCGGATATGACCTCGTCGGCGGGCGTCTTATCCCGGTCAGCGGCAAGCCGGGCGCGATGCTGATGTATCAGGACAAGACCGGCCGCAGGGTGACGGTGCTGATCGGCCACAACGAGGAAAACCGCACCACCAGCTTCCGCATGGCCAGCGCCGACGGTATCGAGACCTTCTACTGGATCGACAACGAACTGGGTTACGCCGTGTCCGCCGAACTGACGCGCGACGAGGTGCAGGCGATCGCCGAGGAATGTTACCGGCAGTTTCCGACGTGAGGGCTGTTATTTCAACATCGGCCAGAGGCTGATGACGAGAAGCACGGCCATGGTGATATTGAACCATTTGAGCCGGACCGGCACAGCGAGCCAGTCGCGCAAGGCGGAGCCGAAGCCGGCCCAGGTCGAAACGCTGGGAAGATTGACCGCGGCGAAGGCCACGCCGACGACAAGGACGGTGAAGAAATATTGCCGCTCATCCGTATAGGTCGCCATCGCCGTCACCGCCATCACCCAGGCCTTGGGATTGACCCACTGAAAGGCGGCGGCTGCAATGAAACTCATCGGCGCCGACGCGGCAGAACCTTCGCTAAGGCTGCGGGAAGTACCGATCTTCCATGCAATCCAGACGAGATATAGACCACCTGCGAATTTCAGGCCGGTGTAAAGAACGGGCACCGAATGCAGCAATGCGCCGAGACCGAAGCCGACCCCGATCAGCAGCGACAGGAACCCCGCGCCGATGCCCAGCATGTGCGGGATGGTACGGCGGAAACCGAAGTTCACCCCTGACGCAAACAGCATCATATTGTTCGGGCCTGGCGTGATGGAGGTGGTGAAGGCAAACAGCACCAGCGCGACAAAGGTTTCGGCAGTCATGATTTCTCCTTGAGCAGAAACCCTATCCGTCGAACCATCATCAAGCCACCCCGCCGGATCGATGGGCGCGGTCAATTTTTTTGATGGATCAATACTTTCCATGCCGGGTTTGAGAAGTCGGAACAAAGGGCTATTGTCCAATCACCAATCGCTGGAGCGAACCCATGTATGACGACATTCCTTCCGTCACCCTGCCATCAGGAAAAGAGGTTCCGGCCCTTGGCCTCGGCACCTGGAACATGGGGGAGACGCGATCATCCGCGCCGCAGGAGGTCGAAAGTATCCGCAAGGCGATCGATCTCGGCATGACGCTGGTCGACACGGCGGAAATGTATGCGGACGGCAGATCGGAGGAAGTGGTCGGCGCGGCAATCGCCGGCCGTCGCGACGAGGTGTTTCTGGTCAGCAAGGTCTATCCCTGGAACGCCAGCGCCAGAGGCACGGCGGAAGCCTGCGAGCGCAGTCTCGCAAGGCTCGGTACCGACCACATCGACCTCTATCTGCTGCACTGGCGTGGCGAGCACCCGCTTGCAGAAACCGTGGCGGCTTTCGAAAGGCTGAAGCGCGACGGCAAGATCGGCGACTGGGGCGTCTCCAATTTCGACAGCGACGACATGGAGGAGCTTTTCGCGGTTCCTGACGGCAAAAACTGCGCCGCCAATCAGGTGCTATACAACCTGTCCCGACGCGGGCCGGAGTTTTCGCTGCTGCCGTGGTGCCAGGAGCATGGCGTGCCGCTGATGGCCTATTCCCCCATCGAACAGGGCCGCATTTTGAAGAACCATGAACTCATCCGCATCGCCAAGGCCTATCAGGCAACCCCGGCCCAGCTGGCGCTCGCCTTTCTGCTGGAAAGGGACGGCGTCATCGCCATTCCGAAATCCGCCAGCATCGCACGGGTCGAGGAAAACCGCGGTGCGACGGATCTTGAAATAACCGATGAAGACTGGGCGGCGCTCGATGCCGCCTTCCCGCCACAGACGCGCAGAACCGCGCTGGAAATGCTTTGATATAACAGTATGTTAAGAGACTGTTCGGAATCTGTCGATCAGGCAGTTGAATCGGAATGTGAGCAAAGCAATTGTGCCAGCGCCACGGCAGGCCGCACTTGAAAAAACGGCGCGGAAAGCCGCGCCGTTGTGTCTAAAAAAGCACCGCTCCGTTACGGTATACGCCGCTCATATTCTTCTTTCAGTCCCAGCCATGTATCCCAGAACGGCCCCGGCTCCTTCTCCTGAAGACGGGCGGCGAGAATGTCGAGATGCACATGCCAGCCAGCGCTGACGTCAAGCCTCGTCCTCCTGTCGGCCAGCCGGCGATGAACCAGCGTCAGCAGCACATCCTTGCCAAGAGCCTGAAGTTCGATCGAGACCTCGCCACCTTCGCCCCAACTAAAGACGAGACGGTGCGGTGGAACCACGGTAATGATGCGGGAAGCCATACGATCTTCTTCGGAAAAACCTTCCGGGCGCCTGCCGGGCGGATCGGAAAGCTCATCGTTGCGCCACACCAGCTCGAACGGTGCATCGGGCGCAAGCCGCATTTCGCCGGAAGCCAGCCAGCGGCGGCGAAGTTCGCTTTGTGTCAGATAGGCCCAGACCCGGTCGATCGGTCCCGGCAGCAGCCGTTCGATCTTCAGGGTCGTCGGCTCGACGAGACGGCCATAGGCGTCAGGCATTGCAATATCAGCCATTGTCATTTCCTCCATCTGCAGGGATTTTTCCCTGATCATCCTCCCTGAGCATCTGCTCAAGAATATCGAGGCGACTGCCCCAGAACTGCCGGTAGAAATCCAGCCATTCATGCGCTTCCGCCAACCGTTCCGGCGAAAGGCGGCAGACATGGGTGCGCCCCCTCACCTCGCGGCGGATAAGCCCGGCATTTTCCAGAGCCTTGATGTGCTTTGAAGCCGCAGCGAGCGATATGTCGAACGGTTGGGCCAGCTGGCTTACCGTGCGCTCGCCACGGGACAGATCGCGCAGCATCGTGCGTCGCGTGGCGTCGCCAAGGGCATGAAAGACGGTGTCGAGATGTGAAGCGGATAATTCAACCATGTTGTTGAATATAGACTGCCGATCCAGAAAGTCAACCATACGGTTGAATGTTGGATCAAGCGGAACAACGCCGTAAAAAAACCCGCGGCGAACCGCGGGCTTATATTTCAGCATCTGCCCCAAATACGGAGATTACATTCCCTGCGAACCGCGATTCATCGCCGCAATACCGGTGCGGCAAATTTCGATCAGGCCGAGCGGCTTGATGATGGCCACGAACTGGTCGATCTTCGATGACTTGCCGGTAATTTCGAAGATGAAATGCTCGACAGTCGCATCCACCACCTTGGCCTGAAACGCATCCGCAAGGCGCAGGGCTTCGGCGCGCACTTCACCGGTGCCGGCGACCTTGATGAGCGCCACTTCGCGCTCGATAGGCCGCTCCTGCCCCAGTTCGCGAGCACGAACAGTGAGATCGAGGACCCGGTGCACCGGCACGATACGTTCCAGCTGCGCCTTGATCTGCTCCAGCACGATGGGGGTACCGCGCGTGACGATGGTGATGCGCGACAGATGCGCCTCATGTTCGGTCTCGGAAACCGTCAGGCTTTCGATGTTGTAGCCACGGCCGGAAAACAGGCCGATGACCCGGGCGAGAACACCCGGCTCGTTGCTGACGAGAACCGACAGCGTATGATTTTCGACGGCAGCCGTTTCCTTCTGGATGAAATAGGCGGAGCCGGTGGGCTGTAGGTGTGCGTTCATGTCCTTTTCCTCTCCCGGCTCAGACTAGCTGACGGCCCTTGGCGTCAATGGCGTTGGCAACAGCTTCATCCGTCGCCTCATCCGGCAACAGCATCTCGTTATGAGCCTTACCAGACGGGATCATCGGGAAGCAATTGGCAAGATTGGCAACGCGGCAATCGAAGATAACCGGCTTGTTGACCGCGATCATCTCGGCGATCTTCTCGTCCAGTTCCCTAGGATCATCGCAATACATGCCGACCGCTCCATAGGCTTCCGCGAGCTTGACGAAGTCAGGCATCGCTTCGGTATAGGAGTTGGACAGGCGGTTGCCATGCAGCAGCTGCTGCCATTGGCGCACCATGCCCATGTACTGGTTGTTGAGGATGAAGATCTTCACCGGCAGACCGTACTGGATGGCGCAGGACATTTCCTGAATGCACATCTGGATCGAGGCGTCACCGGCGATATCAATGACAAGCGCTTCCGGGTGTGCAACCTGAACGCCGATGGCTGCCGGCAGACCGTAACCCATGGTGCCGAGACCACCTGACGTCATCCAGTGGTTCGGCTCCTCGAAGCCGAAGAACTGCGCCGCCCACATCTGATGCTGCCCGACTTCTGTCGTAATGTAGGTGTCACGCCCCTTCGAAGCCTCATGAAGCCGCTGCAACGCATATTGCGGCATGATGACATCGTTGGAGTTTTTGTAGGCGAAGGAGTTGCGGGCACGCCAGCGCTCGATCTGCGCCCACCAGTCGGCGGTCTGCGCCTTTTCCGGTTTCTTCGGCAAGGCGCGCCACAGGCGGACCATATCTTCCAGAACATGGCCGACATCGCCGATAACAGGCACGTCGACGCGAACCGTCTTGTTGATCGACGATGGGTCGATATCGATGTGGATCTTCTTGGAATTCGGCGAAAACGCGTTGATGCGGCCGGTAATTCGGTCGTCGAAACGCGCGCCGACGCAGACCATGACATCACAATCATGCATCGTCATATTGGCTTCGTAGGAACCGTGCATGCCCAGCATGCCGAGCCAGTTCTTGCCCGATGCCGGATAGGCGCCGAGACCCATCAGGGTCGAGGTGATCGGGAAACCGGTCAGCTCTACCAGTTCACGCAGCAGACGGGTGGCCTCCGGGCCGGAATTGATGACGCCGCCGCCGGTGTAGAAAACCGGCTTCTTCGCCTTCGACATCAGCTCGATGGCCGCATGAATGGCATTGAGGTCGCCCTGGACCTTCGGCTTGTAGCTCTCATGCTGGATGGCGGCGGAAGGCGGCGTGTAGGTGCCGGTGGCGAACTGGATGTCCTTCGGAATATCGACAACAACAGGTCCGGGACGACCCGTCTGCGCGATGCGGAAGGCTTCATGGATAATGCCCGCCAATTCGTTGACGTCCTTCACCAGCCAGTTGTGCTTGGTGCAGGGGCGCGTGATGCCGACGGTGTCACATTCCTGAAACGCGTCGGAGCCGATCAGCGATGTCGGAACCTGGCCGGAGAGGCAGACGAGCGGAATGGAATCCATCAGCGCATCCTGCAGCGGGGTGACCGCATTCGTCGCGCCGGGGCCTGACGTGACGAGCATGACGCCGACCTTGCCGGTGGAGCGGGCATAACCTTCGGCGGCGTGGCCGGCGCCCTGCTCGTGGCGCACGAGAATGTGCTGGATGTCTTCCTGCTGGAAAATCTCGTCATAGATCGGAAGCACGGCACCGCCGGGGTAACCGAAGATGTGCTCGACGCCGTTATCCTTCAGCGCCTGCAGAACGATCTCCGCACCTGTCATGCGATTGCTGTTTTCCGTATTGTCCTTATCCGTCATTGCCTGTTTCCATCCCGCTTTGGCTTTGGATATCGAGGAGCCCGAGGGCCTGTTTGAAGACATAAAAAAAGGCCCCTAGAGGAGCCTCGTTCAGCGCATGGGTGCTTTCGCCGGATGGTTACACCATCCTGCCCATGCGCCGTCCCACCACGATAAGTACGTTAAGATTTTTCATGGGGCGGAGTGTTAGCCAGAAAACCCCCAGCCGTCAACGCATATTGCAGGAAAAAATCGCCGCCGCCTTCTTTTATTACCCGCAAGCAGACTTCCGCGAAATTTTCGAACGCAGCCGGTACACCTGTTGTTAAGCATAATATTTTAATATCGAGAGCGCAGATACTGCCCGAACCACCGCGATATCGCATGTACCGGGAAAAAATGTGAATAACGACACGTTTCATAACGCGTCCCGCATGGACGAAAACGAACGGCGGTCCGGCCAGCAGCCGGCGAACCGCATGCTCGGCCGCGTCATCGCCTGTAACGGCGCACACGCCACCATTGCCGCCGAAACCGAACCGGGCACCACCGATGTGTCGCAGCTCTGGTCTGTCGGACGCCTGATCTCGATCGAAATGGGCACGAGCCGCGTCGCGGCCCTCGTCTTCGCCATGCGCACGGGCGAGGACTATTGGGCAGCGGACAGACCGAACAGGCTGCTGATCGACGTTGAACTCGTGGGCGAAGTTTACCGCACCGAGGACGGCAGCGAACGCTTTTCCACCGGCATCTCGCGTTACCCCTATCTCGGCGCGGTGGCGCACCGCATCCGCACCAGCGACCTCTCGAAGATCTACGACAGCGGCAAGCGTGACGCCTGCGTGATCGGCAGGCTGACACAGGACGATACGATCGGCGCCGCCATCAGCATTCCGCAGATGCTTGCCAAACATTTCGCCGTCGTCGGTTCGACGGGTGTGGGCAAGACCACCGCCGTTTCGCTGCTTCTGAACAAGGCGATCGAGACCGACCCGAAACTGCGTGTCCTCATTCTCGATCCACACAATGAATTCGCGGCCGCTTTTCCCGATCATTCCGTCGTCATCGATACGGATACGCTGGACCTGCCCTTCTGGCTGATGCGGCTTGAAGAATTTGCCGAGGTCATCTTCCGCGGTCGCAAGCCGGTGCCGGAAGAAATGGATGTCCTCCGCGACATCATTCCCGAAGCGAAGAAGGCGTTTCGCGGCACCGAAGGTTCCGCCGTCCGCCGCACCTCCGACAAGAGCGCGATCACACCCGATACGCCGGTACCCTACCGCATGGCCGATCTTCTCGCCCTCATCGACGAGCGTATCGGACGGCTGGAAGGACGCGGCGAAAAACCCGCATTGCGCACGCTGAAAGGCCGCATCCTCTCGGCCATCAACGATACGCGCTACAACTTCATGTTCTCCAGCAATACGATCAGCGACACCATTCTGGAAACGGTGGCGCATATTTTCCGTATTCCCGGGGAAGGAAAGCCGATTTCGGTATTCCAGCTGTCAGGCATTCCCTCCGAAGTGGTGAACTCGGTGGTTTCGGTCCTCTGCCGCATGTCCTTCGAACTGGCGGTGCTGGCGCGCGGCTCGCTGCATATGCTTGTCGTCTGCGAGGAAGCGCACCGTTATGTGCCTGCCGACCCCGAGCGCGGCTTTTTCCCCACCCGGCAATCCATCGCCCAGATCGCCAAGGAAGGCCGCAAATACGGCATTTCGCTCGGCGTCATCAGCCAGCGGCCGAGCGAACTGGACCAGACCATCCTGTCGCAATGCTCGACCGTTTTCGCCATGCGGCTCTCGAACGAGATCGACCAGAAGATCATCCTTTCAGCGGTACCGAACGCATCGACATCGACCACCAGTTTTCTGTCGTCCATCAGCAATGGTGAGGCCATTGCTTTTGGCGAGGCCGTCAATGTACCGATGCGCATGCGTTTTGACCGCGTCGTCACGGCCAAATTGCCGAAGGCGAGCGGCATCACCAGCCATGTGAACCACGAGACCCCCGATACGGTCGACCTGAACAGCATCGTCACGCGCATGCGCGCCACGCCAAAACCCGTTATCACCGGTTTCCAGCAAAGCGTTGAAGCGGCCTTTTCCGATCTGCCGGAACCGGCAGCGCCAAGCCGGGCAACGGATGAGGTCGACAACTGGAAGCAGGAACTGGGCACAGCCGCAACGGGGGGATATGAACCCTATCGCCCGGACATGCTGCCTGGCCGCACACTCCCTGCATCACCAAATCCGGCGGCACCCGATACCGCCTCTGGCGCCGTCAACGAATTGCGCAAGGCCAGTTTCCAGATGCAGGCGCAAAATGGCCCGCCGCCCGGCGATACACGCCCTTCGCTCCGCGAGAGCCTCCTGAAGAAGCCGCTCGGCAGTCTCTACCGGAAAGACTGACGCCCGTTCACGGCTGGATGCGTGTCCAGTCGTCTCCCATCTGATTGCGGAACCAGGTCATCTGCCGTTTGGCATATTGACGGGTCGCAGCCGCCGATTTTTCGATAACCTCCGCCTCGCCCATACGCCCGGCCAGCATATCGGCGATCTGGGCAACGCCGATCGCCTTCATCGCCGTTGCATCAGGCGCAAGATTGAGCGCGAGAAGTGCCCGTACCTCCTCTACCGCGCCGCTTTCCATCATGGCTTCAAAGCGACGATTGATGCGATCATGCAGCACCGGCCTTTCCGGCAGGACGACGAATTTCTGCGCCCGGTCGGGGTCGATAATCATAGGGGCCCGGGCCTGCTGGAAATCCCGGATCGATTTCCCCGTCGCCTCAAGCACTTCAAGCGCCCGGACGATACGCTGCCCGTCCCCCGGCTGGAGCGTGTCCGCCATGGCCGGATCACGGCCGGCGAGTTCCGCATGAAGGACCGCCGCTCCCTCCTCGACCAGCCGGGCGCGCAATCTCTCGCGGATGTCTTCTGGAATGTTGGGCATGTCGGAGAGGCCGCCCGTCAATGCCTTGAAATAAAGCCCCGTGCCGCCGACGATGACGGGGAAACGCCCCTGCGCCCGTAAATCCGAAAGCAGCGCAGAAATATCCCGCAGCCATTCGCCCGTTGAATAGAGGCTGCTCGCCGGCACATGGCCGTAGAGCAGATGCGGAACGCCCTCCATCTCGTCTTCGGATGGCCGGGCGGTCAACACCCGTAGCGTGTCGTAAACCTGCATGCTGTCGGCATTGATGACGACGCCGTCCCGCTCCCGCGCCAAACGAAGCGCAAGCGCGGACTTGCCGCTTGCCGTCGGGCCGGTTATCAGGATCGCATCAAAATTCTCATCAAGGTTTTTCATCATGGCTCTCGTTGCCACGCTTATCGCCAATCCGTCAAATCCTGTTCTGACACCGGCCCTCGGCGAAGCGGCCGCGAAGGCCGTCAACGCATCGGGCCTCTACTGGCTGGCCGATGGCATTGCCTGCGATATCACCCTGCCCTCCGGCACCGCAACCGAACAGGCACGCAGCGCGATTGCATCCGCGCTTGCTGGAAAACCGATCGATATCGTCATCCAGGAGCAGGATCAGCGCCGCAAGAAGCTTCTGATCGCCGACATGGATTCGACCATGATCGGTCAGGAATGCATCGACGAACTGGCGGCCGAAGTCGGGCTGAAGGACAAGGTCTCAGCCATCACCGCCCGCGCCATGAATGGCGAGATCGCTTTCGAACCCGCATTGCGTGAGCGTGTGGCGCTGCTGAAGGGCCTGCCGGTCTCTGTCATCGATGACGTCATCGAAAAGCGCATCACGCTGACCCCGGGCGGCAAGGAACTGATCGCCACCATGAAGGCGAAGGGCTATTACACCGCCCTCGTGTCCGGCGGCTTCACCGTCTTCACCGGCCGCGTCTCCGCGATGCTCGGTTTCGACGAGGACCGCGCCAATCTGCTGGGCGAAGCCAATGGCGAACTTGATGGCACCGTTGCCGAACCCATCCTCGGCAAACAGGCAAAGGTGGATGCACTGAACGATATTGCAGCAAAGCTCGGCATTTCGCCGGAAGAGGCAATGGCAGTCGGCGATGGCGCCAACGATCTCGGCATGCTGCATCTGGCCGGCGCGGGCGTGGCCCTGCATGCCAAGCCGGCCGTGGCAGCCGAGGCGCAGATGCGCATCGACCATGGTGATCTGACCGCGCTTCTATATATCCAGGGCTACCGCAAGACGGATTTTGTCACTCCATGATCATCCGAGAGACACAGAGACTCATTCTGCGCGAGTGGAAGGAGAGCGACCGTGACCTGTTCCGCGAAATCAACGCCGACGAAAAGGTCATGGAGTTTTTTCCCTTCCGCCGCAGCCATGCGGAAGCGGACGCCGTGCTGGAAACCATCAACGGCATGATCCGCGGCAGCGGTTACGGCTTCTACGCCATGGAATTGCGCGAGACCGGCGAAGTCATGGGCTTCTGCGGCATTTCCCCCGTCATGAATCTCGACCCGCCCTTCCCGCTCGGAACCATGGAAATCGGCTGGCGGCTCGCCACCCGCTTCTGGGGCCACGGCTATGTCACGGAAGCGGCGCAATCGCTGCTCGTCATGGCCTTCGATGAAAAGGAGACGCCGGAAATCGTCTCCTTTGCCGTGCACAACAACCAGCGTTCAACGCGGGTGATGGAGCGCATCGGCCTCAAGCGTGATCCTTCACGCGATTTCGACCATCCGCGCGTGCCGGAAGAGACGCATCCGCATCTGCGCCCGCATGTGACCTATGCGTTGACGCTGGAGGAGTGGCGGGCGCGATAAGACCCTGCCCGCCAAGCCCGAACATCACTTCACGGCCGCATTGCCGCCATCGGCAAACAACGCCGCTCCGGCGACGAAGCTCGCCATGGGGCTAGCGAGGAAAAGCGCTGCCTGCGCGATTTCCTGCGGCTCAGCGATACGTTTCATCGCATGCAGGCCAGCGGCCCATTCCTTCTGCGCCGCATCGCCGGCTGCCGGTGTATCAACCCCGCCGGGCAGCAGCGCATTGGCACGAATACCGCTGATGGCATAATCGGCGGTAATGCCTTTCACCAGCCCCATCAACGCCGCCTTCGCCGCCCCATAAGCCGCCATGCCCGGTATGCCGACGCTGGTGCCGACGAAGCTTGAGGTGAAGACGATGGAGCCGCCGCCACGCGTCAACATCAGCGGTATCTGGTACCGCGCTCCCAGAAAAGCGGAGGTAAGATTGACGTTGAGTACATCATCCCATTCCGCAGGCGAAATCTCCGCCAGCGGCTTCATGGCCCCCACCGCACCGGCATTATTGACGGCGATATCGAGGCCACCGAACACGCTCACGGCCGCCTCTGCCAGTCGGGAATGGGTTTCGGCAAGACCGGCATCACCCGCAACCGCGTGGACGCGGCCGCCGGTCTCACGAATGTCGGCGGCAACCTCCTGCAGCGCCTTTTCGCCGCGCGCATTGAGAACGACCGCCGCGCCGTGAGCGGCAAACAGCATCGCCGTCGCCCGGCCGATGCCGGATGACGCACCGGTGATGATGGCAACCTTGTTTTCAAGCAATTTCATATCCTTGGCCTCCGTTTAATGGAGCCCAAGGATTAGAGAGCGGCCGGAATGACAACCACCCGATTCCTGACGGATCGGACGAAAGGCGTTTATTCCAGCGGCAGCGCCACGACGCGCAGATTGCCCTGGGCATCCGCCACCATCATATGCGCATTCTTGCGGCCTTCGGATTTCAGGCCGTTGACGCGCACCAGCACATCGCCCGGAACCTCCATGAAGTCCTGCCCGACCTCGACGATGATATCGCCGGCCTTCATGCCCTTCTGTTCGGCGGGCGAGCCCGGATCGACGCTGGCGACAAGCACGCCTTCCACGCTTTCGGCAATGCCCTTTTCGGTGCGCAGCTCGTTGCTCAGCACCACGAGATTCATGCCGAGCACGCTCTGCGGTGCTTCACGCACTTCCGGCGTCTGGTCCTGCGCCTGATCGTCGGTGCCGCCATCGTCTTCCGGTACGACCACACCGCCATCGCCGTCTTCGCTCTGTTGGTCCTCGGCCGAGGCCTTCTCATCCGTCGCATCCTGCAACTGGCCGAGCTTGACCTTGACGGTCTCCTCCTTGCCATCACGCAGGATCACCACATCGACGTCCTTGCCGACAGGGCTTTCCGCCACGATCCGCAAAAGGTCGCGCATCTCGTGAATATCCTTGCCGTCGAATTTCAGCACGACATCGCCGGCCTGGATCGGGCCATTTTCCACCGGTCCGCCCTTGGCGACGCCGGAGATAAGCGCACCCTTGGCGCTATCCATGCCGAGGCTTGCCGCCACATCGTCGGTGACGGGCTGGACACGAACACCCAGCCAGCCGCGGCGCGTCTCACCGAATTCGATGAGCTGCTGGACGATATTCTGGGCAAGCTCCGTCGGCACGGCGAATCCGATACCGATCGAACCGCCGCTCGGCGAAATGATCGCCGTATTGATGCCGATCACCTCGCCCTTCATGTTGAAGAGCGGACCGCCGGAATTGCCCTTGTTGATGGCCGCATCCGTCTGGATGAAATTGTCATAGGGGCCGGCATTGATATTACGCCCGCGCGCGGAAATAACACCGACCGTCAGCGATCCACCAAGGCCGAAGGGATTGCCGATGGCCATCACCCAGTCGCCGATGCGCATGCTGCGCGAATCACCGAACTTGACGGCCTTCAACGGCGTTTTCGGCTCCACCTTCAAGACGGAAAGGTCGGTTTTCGTATCAGTGCCAACCAGCGTCGCCTTGAGCTTCGAACCATTCGGGAAAATCACCTCGATGGCGTCGGCGCCCTCGATGACGTGGTTGTTGGTGACGACGTAACCGGCCGGATCGATCACGAAACCGGACCCCAGCGAATTGACCTTTTCACCGCCTTCCGGCTTCTGGCTGTCGAAATAATCCTTGAAGAATTCCTGGAAGGGCGAACCCTCCGGCAGTTTCGGCGGAACCGGGCCCTTGCCGTCGGTCTTGACGTTCTGCGAGGTGGAAATATTCACCACCGCGTCGAGAAGCGGCTCGGCAAGATCAGCCACCGATTCCGGCCCATGGCTCTGCGCCAATGCCGCAACCGGTGCCGTAAGGCTACCCGCCACAAGCGCGATGCCCGCGATTGCGGCGATGCTGCTGCGAAAAGGCGAAAGAAGGGTCACGGCCATAAGCGTCCTCGCGTTTCAAATAGTCCTGCCCTGCATATATCGGCAAAGCATAAGGCGGAATGATGAAGTGTAAAAATACCTTTTCGTGAACAGGCGGGGGACGCCTTGCCCGTAGTCACAGCTTTGGCACGAAAACGGACCAAAAAGAAAGGGCCGGTAAAAACCGGCCCTCCAAAATCATTTTATCCGTTATCAGTTCGCCGGTGCCGGCGCAGGTGCGGCAGGCGCCGCGGAAGGCACACCGTCGATGTTGTTGAAATAACGGAAGAAGGTAGAGTCCGGAGACAGAACCAGCGTCGTGCCTGTTCCGCTCAGTGAGCTGGAATAGGCGGCCATCGAGCGATAGAACTCGAAGAAGCTCGGGTCGCGCTGGAAAGCTTCACCGAACACCTTGTTACGCTCCGCATCGCCTTCACCGCGCAGCACTTCGGACTGACGACGCGCGTCGGATTCGAATTCCACGACCTGACGGTCGGCGATAGCGCGGCGACGCTGCGCTTCTTCGTTACCACGGGCGCGGATCAGTTCGGCCTCGGCCAGACGTTCCGACTTCATGCGCTCGAAGGTCTGCTGCGAGACTTCCTGCGTCAGGTCGGTACGGCGAATGCGCACGTCAACGATGCTGATGCCGAGTGATTCCGCATCGGGACGCAGATCGTCACGCACTTCCTGCATCATCGATGCACGTGCATCCGAGAGCGCGGATTCGAAGCCACGCAGACCGTAGACCCGGCGCAGCGATGCGTCGAGACGGGTACGCAGGCGCGATTCCGCCGACATCTGGTCACCCGAGACCGTCTGCCGGAAGCGGCGTGCATCCGTGATGCGATAGACCACGAAGGCATCAACCTCGTAGAACTTGCCGCCGGAGACCTGAACACGGATATTGTCGTGATCAAAGCGCAGCGCGCGGTTTTCGACATATTGTACGCGGTCGGCGTCCATGAAGGCGAAGGGCAGCTTGAAATAGAGGCCCGGCGCGGTTTTGACATCCTGGATTTCACCGAAGCGAACGACGATGGCCTGCTGGCGCTCGTTGACGACAAAGATCGACGAATAACCGAGGAAAAGCACGACGGCGAGGCCGACGAGAATGGCCGTAAGACGGTTGCCCATATTAGTTGCCTCCCTGCTGTGCCGCGCCCGGATTGCCGCGCATGATCTCGTTCAGAGGCAGATAAGGCACCACACCCTGTTTTTCGTCGATGATGACCTTGTTGGAGCCCTTCAGGACCTGTTCCATCGTTTCCAGGAACATGCGCTGACGGGTTACATCAGGCGCGGTGCGATACTGGTCGTAGATGGAGATGAAACGCTGCGCTTCACCCTGTGCCTCGTTGACGACACGCGACTTGTAGGCGTTCGCTTCTTCGAGGATCTGCGCGGCCTGACCGCGGGCGGCACCGAGCTTCTGGTTGGCGTATTGGTTGGCTTCCTGAACGAAGCGGTCTTCGTCCTGTTCGGCGCGCTGCACTTCATCGAAGGCGTCGGCCACTTCGCGCGGCGGTGCCGCGTCTTCAATAGCCACCGCATTGATGGAGATGCCGGCGCCATAACCGTCCATGGTGGACTGGATGATGGTGCGCACATCCGCTGCGATCGCCTGACGGTTATCGCGGAAGATGTCCTGTGCCGGACGACGGCCGACGACTTCGCGCATGGCGCTTTCGGAAACCTGCTGCAGGGTTTCAGCCGGGCTGTCGACGTTGAAGAGGTAGGATTTCGGATCGGAGACCGTATAGAGCACCGAGAACTGCACGTTGACGATGTTCTGGTCGCCGGTCAGCATCACGCCGCTCGCTGAAGACGACGAAGCGCGCGAACCGATATTCTGCTGCTGCTCGGTCACCTTGACGATTTCCACCGTCTCGATCGGCCACAGATGGAAATGCAGGCCCGGCATCGAAATTTCATCCTTCGGACGCCCGAAACGCAGCTCCACGCCGCGCTCGTCCGGCTGGACGGTGTAGATGGACTGGATGCCGAGGAAAACCAGAACGACGAGAACAACGATCGCAACCGCGCCGCCGTTGAAGCCGCCCGGCAGGACATTCCTGAAACGGTCCTGGCTGCGCCGGATGATCTCTTCCAGATCAGGAGGGCCGCCATTGCCGCCGCCACCGCCGCGAGGCCGGTTAGGCCCCTGCCCCCATGGGCCGCCACCGCCGCCCTGATTGTTTCCTCCACCGCCGCCGCCCCAAGGGCCGCCGCCGCCATTCTGATTGCTCCAGGGCATCAATACCTCTTTATAAAAGCCTCTCCCGATTCCGTTCGAAAGCGATTGCTCGCGTGCGGCGGGAATATCGACCCGTTATAAGAAGGAGAAGCGTCCGTTTCAACGCAGAGGTGGTAACTAAATACCCAATCGGGGTAAATAGTTCACTTTGACGCGGCTCTGCGCACATAAGTGGTGAACAGAACGGGATAATTGTCCCTTTCCCCTGCGGGAGCGGGGGTTTCCTCGGTTTTCTCAAAAACGCCGGGATCGATTTCCGGAAAAAAAGTGTCTCCATCCAGCTTTACCGCCACATGGGTGACGGAAAGTTGATCGGCAAAGGGCATGGCCTGACGGTAAATCTCGCCGCCGCCGGCCACGAAAACCTCATCCACACCCAGTTCCGCAGCCTTGGTTTTTGCAAGCTTCATGGCCTCGTCCAGCGACGAGACGACATCCACACCTTCAGGCCGGTAGTCGGCATTGCGGCTGACGATGATATGCGGACGGCCCGGCAGGGGGCGCTCGCCGACGGATAAAAATGTCTTGCGGCCCATGATGAGCGGCTTGCCCATCGTCATCGCCTTGAAGCGCTTGAGGTCAGTGGAAAGCTTCCACGGCATGTCGAGGTCGCGGCCGATGACGCCGTTTTCGGACACCGCGACGATGATGGTGACGCGCGGCTCACTCATACCGCGATCGGCGCCTTGATGCTTGAATCGGCCTCGTAGTTCTCAAGCGTAAAGTCTTCGAACTTAAAGCCGAAAAGGTCCTTCACATCAGGGTTGAGGCGCATCGTCGGCAAGGCCTTGGGTGTGCGCGTCATCTGCAGCTGCGCCTGTTCGAAATGGTTGGCATAGATATGCGCATCGCCGAGCGTATGGACGAAATCGCCGGGCTTCAGCCCCGTCACCTGCGCCACCATCAGCGTCAGGAGCGCATAGGAGGCGATATTGAACGGCACGCCGAGGAAAATATCCGCCGAGCGCTGGTAAAGCTGGCAGGAGAGCTTGCCGTCGGAAACATAGAACTGGAACAGGCAATGGCAGGGCGGAAGCGCCATCTCGTCCACCAGCGCGGGGTTCCAGGCCGAAACGATGTGGCGGCGGGAATTGGGATTGGTTTTCAGGGCCTCGATCAGAAGCGCGATCTGGTCGATATGGCGTCCGTCAGGCGCCGGCCAGGAGCGCCACTGTGCGCCATAGACGGGGCCGAGATCGCCGTTTTCGTCAGCCCATTCATCCCAGATGGAAACGCCATTTTCCTTGAGATAGGCAATATTGGTATCGCCCTTCAGGAACCACAGGAGTTCATGGATGATCGAGCGCAGATGCAGCTTCTTGGTGGTGAGAACCGGAAAACCTTGCGCAAGGTCGAAACGCATCTGGTAACCGAAAACCGAGCGCGTGCCCGTGCCGGTGCGGTCCCCGCGGTCGGAGCCGGTTTCCATGACATGCCGGAGAAGATCGAGATATTGTTTCATGCGTTCTGCCGCCGATTCCCTGATATCGAGGGAATATAATAGCACAGGGCGGCAGAACCAATCACCTAATGCGGGCTTATCCCCGGATCAAATCAAAGCGACTGAAGCTTACCCAGTTCCTTGGCGACCAGGTAATAGAAAGTCACACGCGACTTGGAGCGGTCGGCGGCCATGGCCTTGGCGACGGCATCGATCGCCTGATCGGCCGCACCGTCGGTAACGCCGAGCTTCTTGCCGCACCAGCTCGCCTTCACGCGCGCAAGCTCTTCCGGATCGGAAGCGGACACCAGCGAGGAATCCCGGTTGCGCAGGGCAATGCCGAGATGCTTGACGATCTTGCCGACAATGGCTTCGTCGGCTGCTGCGTCGTATTTCTTCACATCTGCGAGATAGTCAGTCATGTCCACTCCTTCGTGTGTCCCCGGCCCGGTGTTGCTTCTGGTGACCGGTTGCAGGGAGAATGGGACAGCAATCCCTCGTCGTCAAGAATTGTCTAAAGTGCGGGCCGCAATCACGAAACCTTTTCATGGAATTGTCATCACCCCCCTTTTCTCGGGCGGGCGAAACGCCTATATGAGCCTTGCCGGGGCAACCCGGCTATGGCGATAAACGGTCGGTGTAATAAACCTATTGGACCCGGGGGCGGTACCCGGCGCCTCCACCAAAAACCGGCGGGCTTTTCAAGATGAAGGCCGGCTTTTGATGGGGGCGAAATAGGATCGACAAGGGCGTAAAGATCGAACTTTTGCTCGGCATGATACCGCCGTTATCGGGTCACAAGTGTAGTTGCAAATGACAACAACGCTAAGGAATATGCTCTCGCTGCCTAATGGCGGTGCGGGAATTCCGCTCTAAGTCCTCACGGTTAGCCCCGTGAGGCGGGGTTCGGAGGTACCTGGCAACAGAAACCTCCACCTTCTCCATTTTGCCTGAATTGATTATATGATAGCTGACTTGCGAACGGCGTAGGCTTTTCCGTTGCTGCCGTTCAGGACATTGCGTATACTTGGGCAACGCGTGAGCGTCAGGATCGGAAATGATCCCGGCTCAAGGATTACGCGAAGATTCAAAGTGTTACAGCGTCCTTGGCGCGCGAGCCGCGCCGCACATGAAAAGACGTTCGAATAAGGGAAAGACAGGACCGCATGGGGCAGGATCATATCCGTTACGACATTCTCGCACAGGATGCCCTTCGCGGCGTTATTCGTAAGGTTTTGGGTGAAGTGGCCGCAACCAGCCGCCTGCCCGGCGACCACCATTTCTTCATCACATTCCTGACCGGCGCGCCGGGCGTGCGGATTTCCCAGCACCTCAAGGCGAAATATGCCGAACAGATGACCATCGTCATCCAGCACCAGTTCTGGGACCTCAAAGTAACCGAAACCGGCTTTGAAATCGGCCTCTCCTTCTCCGATACGCCGGAAAAGCTGGTCATTCCCTATAATGCCATCAGAGGTTTCTACGATCCTTCCGTCAATTTCGAACTCGAATTCGACGTGCCTCTGGCCGAAGAAGAAGAGATGGAAGAAGCCGAAATCACCGCTTATCCCGTTTCCCACGAGGCAAAGCCGGCTGCTGCTTCCGAAACGCCCAAGGCCGGCGAGGAAAAGAAGGAAGGCTCTGTCGTTTCGCTGGATGCCTTCCGCAAGAAGCAATAACGGCTTACCCCGAGCGTACGAAACCCGAGGAGACATATCCCCATGGCGGCCGATATCGTCAATCTACGTCAGTTTCGGAAACAGAAAGCCCGTAGCGAAAAAGAAAAGCAGGCGGAGCAGAACCGCCTGTCCTTCGGCCGCGCCAAGGCGGAAAAAAATCTCACATCAGCCCTGAACGAAAAAGCCGAAAAGGCGCTCGATCAGGGGCGGCTCGAAAAACCCGATGACGGGGTCGGCAAAGACTGACAAGCCGACGGACCGCCGCGGATTTCGGGACTATCGGAAAAGAATCGCAAAACAGGGACTTGCCGGGGAGATATGATTCAGACCTCCAACCGGATCCACCGGAGACCGATCTGATGATCCGCAAGCACTCCGCGACGTTGCACGGCCACCGCACCAGCATTTCACTCGAGGATGCCTTCTGGGACGAGTTGAAAATCATTGCGGACAGACGCAAGATCAGTTTCGCGGCCCTGCTTGCCGAAATAGATGACAACCGCGCCGCCGACAGCAATCTGTCCTCGTCGCTGCGGGTTTATGTGCTGAACTGGCTGAAAAACCGCTGAGATTTTCCGGCGTTCAGTAAAGACACGCAATCGATCACGACCTGCGACGCCTCTATCCGGATTTGTCCCCCGGACTACAAAAAATACTGCCGAAAACTCGTAACGCCGTGAAAGCATTCATTAAACATTGGCGGCCTAGTCTGCGCTGCAAGGCATTTCCCGTATTGCGTAGCCTTGCTTTCAAATACTGTTTCCAGACCTTTCCCATCCACCACGAGGCGTTCCGGGGCTCCCCCCGTTAGGGAACGAGTTTGCCGTGAGATTCTCGGCTCATGCTCGAGGATGATGCAACGTTCCGGGACAGGTTTCCGCACTTTCGCAATATGAAGGCCGATCAGCCTTACCCTGCCCGCAAGCTTACGGCGTGGCAGGAGCGTTTTCCGGCGCCAGTTGCCGGATGGCGTTTTCCGTCGGAGGCACCACCAGAACCGGCGCGGATTGCCGCTCGGGTACCGGCTGTTGCCCCTGTTCCTGCTGCTGTTGTTGCAACCGCTCCTGCTGTTCCTTTTCCTGGCGCAGACGTTCTTCGGCTGCCGCCTTCAGACGCGCCTCTTCGTCAGCCCTGGCCTTGGCTTCCGCCTCCGCCCGCTCCTTCTCGGCCTGCCGCTCGGCCGCCTGAGAGCGATAAAGCGCGACTTCGCGGCGCAGGCGCTGCTTTTCAAGAACACTCGCCTGCATGGCCTCCACCCGGCGACGTTCCTTTTCGAAAGCCCTGAGCGAAAGGTAATTGCTGAGCGCTGAAACATCGGTCGTCAAAGCCGGCGCGGCAAGCGGACCGTTATAGTTGAGACGCACCGATGGCTCGGCCCCTGCGACCGTTTCGGTACCGGGATTGAACAGAAGATCGAGGTCGCCATTCACGGTCGAAGCCGCAAGATCAACCGTCGCGTCGGCCGTCAGCGTTACGGGATCGATCCCCGCACGCAGATTCTGGAAATGAAGCGCGCCGCCATTCAGCGAGAACGGCAAGGCCACATCGCCAAGCCCGATTTCACCCTGCCACAGGCTCTGGTCCACCAGCGGCCGCACCTTGGGCGCGTCGATCGGCTGCTGCAAACCATCAGCCGCCTGCAGGATCGGCGGGAAGGCGCCGGGATTAAGCCCCTTCAGCACAAGCCCGCTGGCCCTAATTTCACCCGATCCACCCGCTGATTTCAGCATTTCACCGACACTTTTGCCCGTCGATTCGGCCGTGAGGTCAACGGCCACCCGGCCTGTCGCAACCGGCCCGTTGGCATTGGCCCACAAGATCGGCTCCGGATTGGCATCGGTCACCGCGATCTTGGTGCGGAAAATGCCCGCACCTTCGCCAGTCGACATGGCAAGCCGCCCCGTCAGCTTACCGCCCATGAAGGTGCCGGCAACATCATCGAGCGACAGACTGCCCGCATCATGCGTGACCCTTGCCGAAACACCGGTGACTGTACCAAAGGGACCGGCCTCGAAGCTTTCCGCTTTCAAGGCGAGCGAAGCCTTGAGCTGCGGGAAGGCTGGCATGGCCAGAGGCTTGGCATTGAGCGCTCCGGTTTCCGGATCAATCACCGGCCCATAGATCGCATCCCCCAGCCAGGCGAGATCGACGGTTCTGACGGAGAGATCACCGTCTACAGGATGGGGGGCGGCACGCTGGAATGTCAGATTGCCCGAGAAAGGATTTCCGCCCGCCTGCCCGCCGATCGAGGAGAGTGCGATCTTTTGCCCGTCCACCGCCACTTTCGCATTGGCCTTCAGCGCCATGCCGCCGCCAAGCTGCGGCAGGCCGACAGCGTTCATGATGAGGTATGGCTCGATGTCAGCGCTTTCGAGCGCCACATCGGCGCTGCCCTCGCCGAAATTGGCGGCCGAGACAGCAAAGGAACCGTTCATCGAAAAATGCGTCCGTTCCGTCGAGAAGCGCAGTTCCGTCTGGGCGGGCGAGCCGAGGGTGCCGTTGAGCTTGACCGAGAGAAGTCCTTCGCCATCCGCATCAAAGGGCAGCGGATCGAGCCCCGCCTGCCCGAACAGGATTGCGGTCGACTGGTTCTTCAGGACGGCTTCCAGCGACATGGCCGTATCATCGGTGATCGACAGGAAATCCGGCATCTTGGCAACGGCCGAGAGCCGGCTGCCATTGACGGTGCCGGAGACGGCGACGTTGGCCCCGCCGTTTTCGCTATTGACCGAAACATCCATGGCAAGGTCGGAATTGGCGTACCATGGCGAACTCGCCGCCAGACGGCTGAGGAATGGATGGTTTGGCAATTTCTGCTGCAGCATGGTGAAGAACGGCTGCATATCCGCGGCATGCAGGTTCACCGTGCCCTTGCCGGCATATTTCAGCAGCGAACCCTGCAATTGCCCTCTGGCCTTCACCTCCGCGCCGGCAATATCGCCGGCCGTCATGTTTTCAAGCGAGAGAACCCCGCCGGCCATGGTGAAGGCGGTTTCGACGTGATTGGCGGTCACACCGGCCATGTTGAACCGGTCGGCCTTGAATTTTGCGGTAATGCGGTGGTCGAGGACGGAACTGCCGACCTGATCGCCAAGCGCCAGACTGCCGAGCGCCCTCAGCGCATCGAGATCGATTTCGTTGCCCGAGAGATCGATGGAGAGATTGGAGGTCTTGCCGTCGGAACGCCGCTCCAGCTCGCCCTTCAGCGAGGCATCGCCGATCGCAAGCTCCAGATTGTCGAAACGCTGATTGAGCGTCGTCAGTGAAACATCGGCGGAAAAACCGGCGGCATTGAGCTGGCGGATCGCCGGATCGACGGAACCGGAAAGCCAGTTCGCCAGCCCCGAAGGCTGGTTGGAGGCGAGCAGCAGATTGCCGTTGAAAGCGGGGCCGCCAAGCAGCGTCAGCGATCCCTTGGCTTCAAGCTGGGTCCTGCCCGGCAGCGTCGCCACGGCATTCACCACCTGCCAGCCGCTGCCTTCCGGGCGCACATCCAGCCGGATGTCGCGGATGGTCGTATCGTCGGAAACGAGTGCGGGAAGGCTGATGCTCGCTTTGCCCGGCACCGGCGGAACCGGGATGCGGGCCACCATGGCCGCAAAGGCTTCAATGCGCTGGCGAACCGAGGCGGTGGGCTGGCGTGAGGTCTTGCCCGTTTGCACGACAGGCGGCGCGAAGCGGGCGACATCTATCTGCTGGCCATCGGCCGTCAGCAGGAATTCCGGCTTGGCGCCGGTATCGAGCGTCGCCTCGCCCGTCACGACATAGGGATTTTCGCTGCCGCCGAGTTCCATGCGGTAACTCGGGATACGCACGCTTTCATTGGTCAGTTCAAAACTGCCGCGGGTGCGCGGCGAAGAAAACAGCGATTGGCCCGCCTGCTGCTTCTGCTTTTCATCCTCACGGAAACTGAAGGAGAAAGAACCGCTATAAGCGGGCTTTCCCGCCGTTGCAGCAATCGCACCATCGAGATCGACCTCGACCGGATGTTCGTCAGGCACCACGCGGACCCTGAGGCCCATGCGGCCGGCGGCATAATCCGGCTCGCTGCTGGAGAGCGAGAACGACCCCGGATGCCCGTCAATGGCGGCGCGCCCTTCGGCCTTCCACGGCCCGGCCAGCGAATTGGCGGACATGTCGGCGTTGAGACCGGTCACCACGCGATTGCGGCCGGATTGCTCGTCGATGAATTCGATCTGCCCGCCTTCGATCTGCACGCTTTCCAGAACCACGGTGCGGGCGGGAATTTCCGCCCGGCTGCCGCGCATCCAGTCCAGCGTGCCATCTTTCAGCAGCCTGATCTTCGCCTTGGGCTCCTCGATGCGCATGTCGAAGATGCGGGCCTCGCCCGAAAGGAAAGGCGCAAGCTCGGCATCCATGGAAAAACGCGCGACCTGAATGAGCGGCGATCCATCCGCATCCGTTCCGGCGCGCACATCATGCAGCGTTACCGAGGGGAAAGGCAGGATGCGGGCCTCAACGCGGCCATGCACAACCACCTTCTTGCCGAGAATACGGCTCGCCTGGTCTTCAAAATCGCGGCGGAAATCCGTCCAGTCGACGAAATAGGGAATAAGCAGCGCCGAGAACAGCACCACGGCCAGCAGTCCGCCCAGAAAAACCAGAATACGCCCGAGCACTGACCTGCATCTCCCTTCGCGAACGCTGCAAACCTATTCTTTTCTGCCTTAACGGCAAGCAGCCTTTTGTACCAATCAATTGTGAGGATGATCAGACAAGCCGGAACAACTTGCCCGGATTGAAGATATTATCCGGATCGAGCGACGTTTTGATGGCGCGCATCACATCCAGTGCATTGCCGGCCTCTTCGGCAAGAAAACTCATCTTGCCCTGGCCGATGCCGTGTTCGCCGGTGCAGGTGCCGTCCATGGCGATGGCGCGGCGGTTGAGACGGGCGACAAAGGCTTCGGTCTTCGCGACGCTTTCGGCATCCTTGCCATCAAACAGAATAAGGACGTGGAAGTTCCCGTCACCCGCATGACCGACGATCGGCGCGAGAAAACCGTTCTCCTCAATATCCCGCTGCGTTTCCACCACGCAGTCAGCGAGGCGCGAAATCGGCACGCAGACATCGGTGGACAGCCCATCGAGATGCGGTGCGAGCGCACGCGACGCCCAATAGGCGTCATGACGCGCTTTCCAGAGCTTGTTGCGCTCGGCGGCATCGCTCGTCCAGCGGAAGTCGACGCCGCCGCATTCCGCCGCGATCTCGGCAAACTGCTGCGATTGCAGCGCCGCCGTCTCCTCGGTGCCATGGAACTCCACGAAAAGCGTCGGCTTCTCCGCGTAGTTCAGGCCGGAATAGGCGTTGCAAGCCCGCACCTGCACCTCGTCAAGCAATTCGATGCGGGCAACCGGAACGCCCATCTGGATCGTCATGATGACGGCATCGCAGGCCGCCTTGATCGTGTCGAAGATGCAGACACCGCCGGCGATCTTTTCCGGAATGCCCTGAAGCCGCAGCGTCACGGACGTGATGACGCCGAGCGTCCCCTCGGCCCCCACGAAAAGCCGCGTCAGGTCGTAACCGGCGGAGGACTTGCGGGCGCGGCGAGCGGTGCGGATTTCCTCGCCATTGGCGACAACAGCCGTAACGGCAAGCACATTGTCTTTCATCGTGCCATAACGAACGGCATTGGTGCCTGAGGCCCGCGTCGAGGCCATGCCGCCGATCGAGGCATTGGCGCCCGGATCGATCGGGAAGAACAGGCCGGTATCGCGCAGATAGACGTTGAGGTCCTCACGCGTCACGCCCGGCTCCACCGTCACGTCAAGATCTTCGGCATTCACCTCAATGATGCGATTCATCCGGCTGAAATCGATGCAGATTCCGCCGTTGGGCGCATTGACCTGCCCTTCAAGCGAAGACCCCGTTCCGAAGGGAATGACCGGAACCTTGTATTGGGTGCAAGCCGTCACCACGGCCTTCACATCATCGGCGCTTTCGGCAAAAACCACTCCGTCAGGCGCCTGCAGGGTCAGATAGGTGGTGGTGTGGCCATGCTGCTCGCGGAACGCCTGGCCCGTCTGGACCTTGTCACCCAACTGCTGCTTCAGCACCGCGAGCGCAGACGCAATGCCCTCTTCATTCCGCTCACCCGCCACAACGTCTTTCAGCGCCATCATCCGTCTCCACCGCAACATCTGCCCGTAACGGATTCGATCCGTTACGAAATTCCGTCAGGTGGTATGGGATAAGGTTAACGCTTTGTCCAGCATCGCGATTGCGCCGCATGCGGTTTGGCGACAACCCCGTCCTATTCCGCTGCGAGCAACGGCTTGTCCTCCTCCAGCGCCTTGCGGCGGGCGGCAAGTTCAAGCTCGCGATGGAGGCGGATTTCCTCATCCGCCTGCGGCTTGGCAAAACGGGCGATGAGCAGATAGGAGACCGGCGTGATGTAAAGCGTCACCAGCGTCGCGAAACCGAGACCGCCGACGATGACCCAGCCGAGCGCGATGCGCGCTTCCGCGCCCGCGCCCTGCGCCAGCACCAGCGGCACGCCGCCAAGAATGGTGGCGATCATCGTCATCATGACAGGGCGCAGGCGGATGCTGGTGGCCTTTTCGATGGCTTCCCGCACGGTCGCGCCCTGATCGCGCAGATGATTGGCGAATTCCACGATCAGGATGCCGTTCTTGGCCATCACGCCAACAAGCAGCACGAGACCGATCTGACTATAGACGTTGAGGCTTGAGCCGGTGACGAGCAGCGCGATAACGGCGCAGGCAAGGCCGAGCGGCACTGTCGTCATGATGATGACTGAGCTCAGGACACTTTCGAACTGCGCGGCCAGCACGAGGAAGATGATGGCGATGGCGAAACCGAAGGTCAGCAACATGCCGCTGGAGTTCTCCTCAAGCGTCGCCGCCTCACCGAGCGGCAGCAGGCGGGCGCCGGGCGGCAGGATGGATTGCGAAAGCTCGTTCACCTTCTCCAGCGCCTGACCGAGCGAAACACCGTCCTTCAGATTGGCCGTGAAGCCGACGGAGGGAAGCTGCTGCTCACGGTTGAGCTGCGGCGCAACCGCATTTTCCTTCAGCGAAGCGATGACCGACATCGGCACGATCTTGCCGTCGCCCGTTTTCAGGAAGACATTTTCAAGATCGGTCGGATCATTGATCGGCCGGGTGGAGGACAGGAGCCGCACCGGGATTGCATCGCCATCCACGAAAACGTCAACGACCGAGCGTCCTTCCAGCAGCGACTGCATGGCGCGCGACAGCCCGGTGATATCGATGCCGAGATCGGAAGCGCGCTCGCGATCGATGGAAACGGAAAGCTGCGCCTGATTGGGCTCATTGTCGAAACGCGGCGTATCGAACAGGCCGCTTTCTTCCATGGAAAGCAGCAGTTTCTGCGTCGCCGCCGTCAGCGCCGCATAGTTGCTGCCAACCATCGCCATCTGCAAACCGTTACCGGCGCCACGAATACGCAGGCTGTTCGGCTGCATTGCACTGCCGCGCAGCGCCGGCACCTTGTTGGCGGCGGAAGTGACGTCAGCGGCGATCTGATTCTGGGTGCGCTCGCGATCGGCCCAAGGGGCGAGCGTCAGCACCATGAAACCGGTATTGGACGAACCGTTCATGCCCGTGATGGAATAGATATTGCGGATTTCCTCGCTGTCGCGCAGCGGCTGCAGATTTTCCTCGATACGCTGCAGCTGGTCGCGGGTATATTCAAGGCTGACGCCCTGCGGCGCGGTAACCCGCATCATGATCGAGGCACGGTCCTCGCGCGGCGTCAGCTCGTTCTGGATCATGCCGAAGGCAATCCACGACAGGCCTGAAAAGATCAGCGCCACGATAATCACGATCAGCGGATTGTTCAGGCAGGCGGAAAGCGTCGACTTGTAGGTGGAGGCAAAGACATTGCCAAACCAGGCGAGCGGTCCCGTCTGTTCCTTCAACCCCTCCTTCAACATGCGGGAAGCCAGCATCGGGCAGAGCGTCAACGCGACGATGGAGGACAGACCCACGGCGAAGGCCAGCACGAAACCGAATTCGCGGAACAGGCCGCCAAGCTGGCCCGGCAGGAAGGAGAGCGGAATGAAGACGGCCGCAAGCGTCGCCGTCGTTGCGATGACCGCGAAGAAGACTTCCTGCGTGCCGAGAACGGCAGCGGCCCGCGGCCCCATGCCTTCCGCCCGGCGGCGCACGATATTTTCCAGCACCACGATGGCGTCATCGACCACCAGGCCGGTCGCCAGAACGATGGCGAGCAGCGTCAGAATATTGACCGAAAAGCCGACCATGTAGATGGCGACAATGGTGCCGATCAGCGCCACCGGCATGGTGATCGCCGGAATGAGGGTGGCGCGCCAGTCGCGCAGGAAGAGATAAAGCACGACGACGACGATGATCGCCGAAAGACCGAGCGCCAGTTCGACCTCGTGCAGCGCGCCTTCGATGAAGACGGCGTCATCACTGGTGACGACGATGCGTGTGCCTTCTGGCAGATTGGCCGACATGGCATCGACGGCGGCCTTCACGCCGGTGGAAATATTGAGCGTGTTGGACTGCGCCTGACGGATGACGCCAAGACCGACACCCTGCACGCCATTGGAGCGCAGCGAGGTGGATTCGTCATCCGCACCGAGCATGACGGTTGCCACGTCGCGAAGGCGGATATTGTTCTTGATGAGAAGGTTGGAAAAGTCCTCCGGCTTCGTCAGGCTCGCCGTGGCGCGCACGACGATGTCCTGCGTCGTGCTTTTCAGCGATCCCGCCGGCACGTCGAGTGCCGCGCTGGCGAGCGCGTTGGAAACATCGGTCACGGTCAGACCACGGCTGGCGAGTGCTGCCTGATTGAGATCGACGCGAAAAACCTTTTCCTGATCGCCATAAAGCTCGACATCGGCAACGCCGTCGACAGCAGCCAGACGGTCGATAATCTCGTCATCCACCAGCTTGGTCAGATCTTCCATGCTGAGCGTCGACGAGGTGACGGCAAGGCGCATGATCGGCTGGCTGTCGGAATCCGCCTTGATGATCTGCGGCTCGTCGGCATCGTCGGGCAGCTGATTGGTGACGCGGCCAATGGCGTCACGCACATCGTTGGCCGCAACGGCCATGTCGACATTGTCGCCAAATTCCATCGTCACGCGGCTGGTGCCGAATTGCGAGTTGGAAGCGATGGATTTGATGCCGCTGACACGCGCCACCGCACCTTCGATGGTCTGCGTCACTTCCTGGTCGATCGTCTCAGGCGCAGCACCTTCATAGGTGGTCCTGACGCTGATCGACGGCCGGTCGACGTCAGGCAATTCGCGCACCTCGACGCCAACCAGAGCGGCGAGGCCAGCCACGACCAGCAGCGTGTTGAGGACCGCCGCCAGGATAGGCCGGCGCACGAACAATGCGGTGAAAGCGAGCTTGGAATCCTGACCGGAAGGCGACTGCGTCATTGGCTGGCGACCTCCTCCGGCTTCGGCTGTTCGCCGACGCGGACGGCACCGCCTTCACGCACGCGCTGAAGGCCCTCGATCACGACTGGCTCGCCTTCCGCCAGTTCCGCCTTGACGAGAACCGCATCAGGGTTGCGCTGCACGATCTGCACCCGCACCTTGTTCGATTTGTTGTCGGTGACGCGCCAGACATAGGAGCCTTCCGCATCCCACTGCACGGCCAGAGGATCGACCGAAGCATAGGTCTCCCCGGCAAAACGCATGGTAACGCCGAAGGACATGCCGGCCCTCAGTTCGTCCTTCTCGTTACCGAACTTCGCCCGGATGCGGATCGTGCGGCTTGCTTCATCGACACGGTTGTCTACAGCTTCGATTTCACCCTTGAAGGTTTCGCCGGGACGCGAAATGGAGGTCGCCTCCACCGGCATTCCGACCTTGATCACGGTTGCAAACCGCTCGGGTGCCCAGAAATTGACGAGAATTTCCGACCGGTCGTCGATGCTGACGATGGTTGACTGCGTGGTGACGTTGTCGCCGATATTGGCGGCGACGATACCGGCCACACCCTCAATCGGCGCGACGATGTCGCGGCGCCTGAGATTGAGTTCGGCGGTGCTGAGCGCCAGCTTGGCGGATTCTTCGGCAATCTGCGCATCCATCACATCGAGGCGGGAAACGGATTTCAGGTTCTTGTAGGAACTGGATTTTTCAATCGCGCTGCGCAGCGCGACCTGCGCCTTGTCGCGTTCGATCACCTGCTCTTCGTCATCGAGCCGCGCAAGCACCTGCCCCTTCACGACGCGTGCGCCGGCGGCCGTGCGGATTTCTGAAAGCGTGCCCGATGTCTGCGGCATGACGACGACCGACTGGATCGCCTGGCCGTTGCCGATGGCGTTCAGCCGGTCATTGACCGTGCCCTTTTTCACCGGAGCCGTCACCACCAGGGTGGCGTTGCCGTTGCGCCGCGAACCACCATTCTGGCCTGCGGGCGAGCCGGCCGCTGCGACTTCTACCGCGCCTGCCGGCGTTTTGCCGAGCCCCATGCTGGCGAGCACATTGCGGGCTTCGGGCGAATAAAAGCCCCAGAGACAGAGCCCTGCCCCCACCACGGCCAGACTGACACCCACCTGTTTCCAGACCCGCATATAGTTCTCCGGTTGATCATCGCAGCATAAAGCAGCCCCTGAAGCGCAGGCTTCGGGACATCAGCAGTATTCCCCCTCGTTTAAAACGAGGCAACGCACAAATCCGTTTCTTACGTAATTGTAATTTGTGATGGATTCTCGTCGAGCACACGACGAAGGCCATTTTTATCGCAAATATTCTTCAGCGCGGTAATCTGCCCCCAGGAAAAGAGCCGGAGGAAGCCATGAGCACCGTAACGAAAGTACAAAATCCCGAAGCCGATCCGCGCGTCAAGGCGGTATTTGACGACATCCGCACCACCCGCAAGTCGGACTTCATCAATAATATGTGGCTCTACCTCGCCTTCGATCCTGATCTTCTGGAAAAGACATGGGCCGAGGTCAAGGCGGTGATGGCGACACCTTCCGCGCTCGACCCCGTGGTCAAGGAAATGCTTTACATCGCGGTGTCCGTCACCAATGGCTGCTCCTATTGCGCCCATTCCCACACGGCCGCCGCCAAAGCCAAGGGCATGACCGGCGAGCAGCACGCCGATCTCCTGCGGGTCATCGCGCTTGCCGCCAAGACCAACCAGCTTGCGGTGGCGCTGCAAGTCCCGGTGGATGCCGCTTTTGATGCCGACAGGCAGGCATGATGCAAAAAATGCCTTGGAATAGGCGTTTTGACCGATGATACCGGAATAAAAGCAGAACGCGGTTCTGGCCTTTATATCCCGAATCACTACATTGGGCCGCATGAGCAACAGTTTCGACGATATGCCGTTCTTCGATGAAGAACCCGTGACGCCGCGCAGGGCGACGAATAATGCAGGCGCGGAAAGCGCCGGCGGGCTCGGCATTGCCGCCCGCGCGATGGCTGCGCGCGATCAGACGCGTGCCGCGCCCGATTATCTTTCCGGCCTCAACCCGGAACAGCGCGACGCCGTGGAAACGCTTGACGGACCCGTTCTTGTCCTTGCGGGCGCCGGCACCGGCAAGACCCGCGTTCTGACGACCCGCATCGCCCATATTCTCGCAACCGGCCGTGCTTATCCCAGCCAGATCCTTGCCGTGACCTTCACCAACAAGGCGGCCCGCGAGATGAAGGAACGTATCGGCGTTCTGGTCGGCGGCGCCGTCGAGGGCATGCCCTGGCTTGGCACCTTCCACTCCATCGGCGTCAAGCTTCTGCGCCGCCATGCCGAACTCGTCGGCCTGAAATCGGATTTCACCATTCTCGATACGGACGACGTGGTGCGGCTGATCAAGCAGCTCATTCAGGCCGAAGGTCTCGATGACAAGCGCTGGCCGGCAAAGCAGTTTGCCGGCATGATCGACGGCTGGAAGAACAAGGGGCTGACGCCGCCGGATATTCCGGAGGGCGACAGCCGCGCTTTCGCCAATGGCAAGGGTCGCGAACTTTACACCGCCTATCAGAACCGCCTGAAAACACTGAACGCCTGCGACTTCGGCGATCTTCTGATGCACCCGATCAGCATCTTCCGCCGCCACACGGATATTCTGAAGGAGTATCACCAGAAGTTCCGTTACATTCTGGTGGACGAATATCAGGACACCAATACGGCGCAATATATGTGGCTGCGGCTTCTCGCGCAGCGCGCCAAGGACGAGCCGCAGAACGTCTGCTGCGTGGGTGACGATGACCAGTCGATCTATGGCTGGCGCGGCGCGGAAGTGGACAATATCCTCCGCTTCGACAAGGATTTTCCCGGCGCCAAGGTCATCAAGCTTGAACGCAACTACCGCTCCACCGAGCATATTCTCGGCGCAGCCGGGCATCTGATCGCCCATAATGAGGGCCGTCTCGGCAAGACGCTGTTCACCGAACGCAGCAGCCCTGACGATGAAAAGGTCGTGGTGCATGCCGCCTGGGATTCCGAGGAGGAAGCCCGCGCGGTCGGCGAGGAAATCGAACAGCTTCAGCGCAAGAACCACAAGCTGAACGACATGGCGATCCTCGTTCGCGCCTCCTTCCAGATGCGCGAATTCGAAGACCGTTTCGTGACGCTCGGCCTCAATTACCGCGTCATCGGCGGCCCACGCTTTTATGAGCGCCTCGAAATCCGCGACGCCATGGCCTATTTCCGCCTCGTCTGCCAACCGGCCGACGATCTCGCCTTCGAGCGGATCGTCAATACGCCGAAGCGCGGCCTCGGCGATACGACCATCCGCAACCTGCACGACTATGCCCGTGCCCGTGATATTCCGATGCTGGCGGCAGCCGCCGATATCATCGAGACCGACGAGCTGAAACCGAAGGCCCGCAAGGCGCTGTTCGATGTGGTGCAGGATTTCCGCCGCTGGCAGGGTCTCCTGGAAAATACCGAGCACACCACGCTTGCCGAGCAGATTCTCGACGAAAGCGGCTATACCGCCATGTGGCAGGCCGACAAGACGGCCGAAGCGCCAGGCCGGCTGGAAAACCTCAAGGAACTCATCCGCTCGATGGAGGCCTTCGAGAGCATGCGCGGCTTCCTCGAGCATGTGGCGCTCGTCATGGATGCCGAGCAGAACGAAAATCTCGATGCCGTCTCCATCATGACGCTGCATTCCGCCAAGGGCCTGGAATTCGACACCGTCTTCCTGCCCGGCTGGGAGGAAGGCCTGTTCCCGCACCAGCGGGCTCTGGACGAAGGCGGTCGCTCCGGTCTGGAGGAAGAACGCCGCCTCGCCTATGTCGGCATCACCCGCGCCAAGAAGCTCTGCCATATCTGGTTCGTCTCGAACCGGCGCATTCACGGGCTGTGGCAATCCACCCTGCCCTCGCGGTTCCTTGATGAACTGCCGTCGGCCCATGTGGATGTCGCGGCATCCGACAGCAATTACGGCGGTTATGGCGGACGCGGCGGCTACGGCCAGTCGCGCTTCGACAAGGCCGACCCCTTCACCAACAACTATTCCACCCCCGGCTGGAAGCGCGCGCAGCAGAACCGCAGCGACGCCACCCGCGACAATTGGGGCACCCGCTCCGGCCATGCGGTGGAACGAATCGGTTATGGCGAGAGTGGCCCGCGCACCCGTACGATAGAGGGCGAGCTGGTGGCGAAATCCGTCGCGGACAAGCCGTCGAAATTCTTTGTCGGCGACCGCGTTTTCCACCTCAAATTCGGCAACGGCAATGTTTCCGCCATCGAAGGTAACAAGCTGACGATCGACTTCGATCGCGCCGGACAGAAGCGCGTGCTGGATGGATTTGTGGAAAAGGTTTGATTCGACAACTATGAGTGCCCGCAGACCGCTTTTTCCGTAGCCCACGTCATGCCGTTGCAATAAAGGAGTTGCAATGGGGATGTGAAAACCGGGTGAGGACTGCTTTGCATATATTACCGAAAAGCCAGCGCAAGCTTGCGGTTTTCCTGATCAACATGGACAGCGCCACCAAACGCCTCGCGGATATGAACGCCCGCCTTGACGCCATGGGGCTGAAGGCGGAGCGCGTCCCCGGCGTCAATGGCAGGGAACTGAATTACCCGATCCCGGAATTCAGCGAGATTTCCTACATGCTCATGCATGGCCGCCGCACCTCGCCGCCGGAAATCGGCTGTTATCTCAGCCATGTCGCCTGCGCCCAAAAATTCACGGAAGGCGACGCCGATATAGCACTCATCCTTGAGGATGACGTGGTCTTCGATGATGATTTTCTCAACGCCATCGATGAGGCGGTGCTGAACGGCGGCGACTGGGATCTGCTGAGGCTGACAACGGTCAGCAATGGCCGGAAATTTCCGTTCCGCCCGCTTTCCAATGGTCGTTCGCTCGCCATTGCAATCACGCGGGAAAAAGGGTCGGGAGCCTATCTCGTCAACCGCCGCGCCGGAAAATGGATATCGAAACTGATCCCCATGCGGCTCGCCTATGACATCGCATTCGATCTGGAATATCTCGCGGGCCTCAAGGCGGCGTTCATCTACCCGCTTTGCGCCACGCAAGATGCGGACGGAGAAAGCCAGATCCAGAACAATCTGCGCATCTACCGCCTCCCGCGCTGGCGTTATTTCACCGTACTGCCCTATCGCGCCTTTCTGGAAACCAGTCGTTTCCTGCTGCGCGGCATCCGCTTCGTCATGGCGAAGGCGAAGGTGGCTATGGGAGGCGGCAAGGGCAAGACCGCTCCAGCCAGTCATTGAATTATCTTTCTTACACTTCGCCGGGCGTGAATCCGACAAGATAGACGGCCGCGACCACGGCTGCGAGAAGGAAAATCGAAACGACGAAAATCGTCATCCGGTTCAATGGTTTGCGCGTCGTTTTCTTCATGCTGCAATAATGCGCGGCAGGGTGGCTTGTTCCGCAACGCACAGGATAATGTCGCGTGAAGCAGCAAAGCGGCGCAATTCGATTCCGCTTCAGGCACATATCGGCTAAAGCTCGGGTTCCTCTTCAGCTTTCCGGCCCGCCATGACAGACACGACGCATCCACGCCTCAACCCGCTGCATCTTGCCGCCGCCTTCGCCAGCGGTTGCCTTTTGACATTGATGGTGCATTTCAACGGTCAGCTTGCCCATTACGGCAATGCGCTGTTTTCCTCCTGGACAGCGCATGGAACCGGCACGGTGGCCGCCCTGATTTATCTCGCCATCATGCGCCCGAAGAAAGATCCAGCAGCACCGGCAAAACCGAAAGCGCCGCTCTGGGCCTATTGCGGCGGGGTGGTGGGTGCCGCCATCGTCATCCTCACCTCCACCGCCGTCAATTCGCCGCTGGCGCTTTCCGGCACCATTGCGCTCGGGCTTGGCGGACAGGTGATCTTCAGCCTCCTGGCTGATCTTTTCGGCCTCTTCGGCCTGCCCAGAAGGAAGCCGGACCTGCGGGACATGGCAGCGGTGGCGCTGATCCTGTGCGGCAGCGCGCTTATCATCCTTGTGGGGAGAACGGCATGATACTCTGGATCGCCATGGCCTTTACCGGCGGCGTCTTCGTGGCGCTGAGCCGCCAGATCAACGGCCGCCTCAGCCTGTCGAACTCGCCGCTCATCGCCTCCTTCTGGAACCATATCGTCGGTTTTGGTGTGCTGACCGTCATCGGCCTTATCGTCGGCGGCCTCATTCCGCCGGGCGCGGCCGATGCGCCATGGCTCGCCTTTATCGGCGGCCCGATCGGCGTCGTCTTCATCGCTTCGGGAAGCTGGCTCATACCGCGCATCGGTGCGGTCAATACCGCCCTTCTGGTCATCAGCGGCCAGATGGTTTCAGGCGTGGTTCTTGATCTTTTCAGCGATCATCCGCCGAAAATCTGGGCAAGCGCACTTGGGATTCTGCTGATCCTGGCCGGCATGGTGCTGACACAGCGGCGCGGTCGCTAAAGCATTTTCAGTAAAAATGCGCAGCGGTTTTACGTCCGGAAAATGCGTAGAACTTAAGAAAGCTCAGGAGTCGCTGCCGCGCGAGAACATGCCGATCAGGGTCTTGCCGCCGCTTTTACCGCCGCTGCTGGCAAGTGTCGGCCGGTTACCGTTCAGTTTCGGCACCACCACCATGCGCTTGACTTCGCCGCGTTTGAAGGCCGCAAGGAAGCGCGAATAATCGCGGAACACCACGCAGCCGTTCGATTCACCGCGTTTTGCCAGCATGTAGGTGTGCGCCAGAAGACCGTCGCGGCCGTGCGGGTTGACGCCGCTTTCCGGCGTCAGACGAATGGCTTCGACTCCGTGGAACCGCGCCTCGCGCATCGTCAGACGATAGCTGGAGGGCGGCGTCGAACCGCGCATTCTCACATGCACATAATCGGGGTTGTCGCGCATCTTGCCGATGCCGGAATGCGCCTCCAGCTTCTCGCCGTTCGGCATATGCACGACACCGGAGGAAATATCATAGATCGCCGTTCCGTTGCCGCGATCCGGCCACGGAACCGCATCCATCTTGCTCGGCTCGCGTATCGGATTATCAGGCTTTGCAAAGGCGAGCATGGCGCCGGTGCTCTGCTTGGGCGGCGCAGGTGCGCGCAGGGGAACCGGCGCATCAAAAGCAGGCGCCGAAGCAACCTCGGCCCTGGACGGTGTGGCAGGACGCGGTGACGGCTCGACCGCCTGAGCCGTCGCGACTTCAGGCCGGAAACTCGGCAGCGGCACATCATCGGGCAGCAGGCTGCTTGCTTCTTCCTCGATCTGCGGCCGCGCCAGTGCCACTTCAAATGCCGGATGCTGCGGAACGGCGCTCTGATAGGCGACCTCGGAGGTGCGTCCAAGCGCCGAATCGACGATTGCCGAAGGCTTGAGCGCGGCGAGTTCCTTAACGGTCGCCTGCCCTTTCGCGTTCGCTGCCGCGCCGAAGCGCTCGCCGAATTCCTTCGCACCAATCTCGGGCATGATGCCGGCAAGGCGAACAGCCTTCTGCTGGCCGTGGCTATGGTCGCTCAAACGGGAAAACTTGCGGATGTGAATATCTCGCGCGGCCGTGCGAACAATCGCCGTCTCAGCCGAATCGAGCCTCGTCACCAGGGTCTTTTCAAACTGTCCGACACCATGCGAGGCAGCGGCCATGCTATGCAGCGAGGCAAAGGCTGCGACTGCGAAAAGGCTGGCAAAAACGCCGCCGCCGAGAAGCGCGGACATCCGTCCGAGCGAAGAGGATTTGCCTCTCTTGGCGGAAGACGAACCGGTAAAGCCGGCACCATTATAGGCCGCAGCAGAAAACGCCATGATACTCGTTACTCGAACCGTTCACGCATACCCGGCCGACGCCGGAGGGATTTTGGGACATCCGAAGAGCGGGCAGACACCACGCCGGTTTCGGAATTGACTGGCTCGAAGCATGACGAATTATGGTAACCAAAGTGTTTACGAGTCCCTGCAAAAATATTTCGTTAAGGTCTGCGCATTGTAAGGTGAAGGCAAAACAATGACTTGCGCGGGTACTGCGTGCATCCGCACTGCATCGTCCCGGGAAATACCCCTTAAAGGAGCGTCATCGGCCTAAAAATTTCCGTCGCCGCATTGTCAGGTAAATTCCGACTTGGCCGGAAATTTGCTGCAAATGCGGCAGGACTGCGACAGGGCAAGTCCCTGCCGGAAACACCCATGCTTACCGGAGAAATCGAAAGGGGCTTGATCCGCCAAAGCCGGCTTGGCATCCTGCCCTCAAAAGGGAGGCACATCATGAAGGCGCTGCTGCTCATCGATATCCAGAACGGGTTTTGCCCGGGCGGCAATCTGGCCGTTGCCGATGGCGACAGGGTCGTGCCCATCGCCAATGCCCTGATCGACAATGGCGGCTACGATCTCATCGTCGCCTCGCAGGACTGGCACCCGGAAAATCATGGCAGCTTCGCCTCGCAGCATCCCGGCAAGAAACCTTTCGACATGGGCGAACTCTCCGGCAAACCGCAGATGATGTGGCCGGACCATTGCGTGCAGGGTACACCGGATGCGGAATTCCACCCTGATCTCAAGACGGAAACCTTCGATTACATCCAGCAGAAGGGCGAAAACCCCGCCGTCGACAGCTATTCCGCCTTTCGCGACAATGATCAGGGCGCGACGACGGGACTGGCCGACTATCTGAACCGCCAGGGTATCACGCAACTTGACGTCTGCGGCCTCGCCACCGATTACTGCGTCAGCTTTTCGGTGCTCGATGCCCTCGACATGCTGCCTGATGTGCAGGTGCGTTTCATCGAGGATGCCAGCCGCGGCATCGATCCGCAGGGCATCAAGGCCGCGATTACCACCATGCGGGAAAAGGGCGCAATCGTTCTCAAAAGCCGCGACATTCTGCGGGACTGAAGAACACTGGGCTTACCACTCTCCTCATCCCTGTGCCCGTCACAGGAATCCAGCCGACGCGCGTCTGCGCGGCGAGAGAGTCTTTCCAGCCCAAGGACTTGGGCTGGCTGGATCCCTGTGACGAGCACAGGGATGAGGAAGGAGAGTGCCGTTACCGCGGCTTCGGTTTCTCCAGAACGTCGATATCGCCTGCTGCATCCTCAAGGCGTCTCAGGATCGCGGCATGCGCATCCCTGAGCCCCTCATTATAAAAAACATGCCCCAGCTCCTCTGCCAGAAAGTCGACGAAGATCTCCGCCTGCAGATGGCCGATCTCGGTTTCGGTCTCACGGGCAAGATAATCCCTGATACGTGCGGCCAGCGCGGCCTTTTCCTGCTTTTCCAGCATCGATCTTCCATCGTCTGACTGTTGAGGTGCACGAGAAGACGGCGGTGAAGCCGGCCCGGCACCGGCCATATGGGGCGATACCGTAACGGAAGCTTCAAGTTAATCAATCGATCCATTCATGCAATTCGTTTGCCAGCCGGACGGGACGGCGATAGAGCGGCGGCAAGGAGTTTCCAGACATGTTCAATGCAGATTTTCGCGAGGGATTGAAGAGCGGTTTCCCGATCGCCCTCTCCGCCGCCCCCTTCGGTGCGCTGTTCGGCGCCGTCGCAGTCGATAACGGGCTGAGCGTCACCGAAGCCACGATCATGAGCGGCACCGTCTATGCGGGTGCAAGCCAGCTCGTTGGTATCGAACTGTTCGGCCAGAAGGTTGCCCCCTGGCTGATCGTTCTTTCCGTCTTCGCCGTCAATTTTCGCCATATCCTCTATTCGGCCGCCATTGCCCGGATGATCTCGAACTGGTCATTCCTGCAAAAAGCCGCTGGTTTCTTCGTGCTGGTTGATCCGCAATTCGCCGAGTCGGTCAGGAAATACGAAAATACCGGCACGGTCGGCTTTTCCTGGTACATGGGCTTTGCCGCGCCCGTTTATGTGCTGTGGCTGGCCATGACCATTCTCGGCGCATCGCTCGGCAATATGGTCGGCGATCCGAAAGCAATTGGCCTCGATGTGCTGCTGCCGATCTATTTCATGGGCATGGTGCTAAGCTTCCGCCAGCGGGAGAATTTCTACCCTGTCATGCTGGCAAGCGCGGTTGGCGCAACGGTTGCCTATCACATCGTCGGCTCCCCGTGGCATGTGAGCCTCGGCGCGGTCGCCGGAATTCTCGTTGCGGTCCTTTATCCGCCAAAACCGAACGGCACGTCGAATTCTGAAAACGGGGTGGAAACGCCATGAGCGACATGCTGCACGCCGATACGCTGATCCTGATCGCGCTCGCCGCCATCGCCACCTACCTCACCCGCATCGGCGGCTATGTTCTGATGACGCGGATGAAATCCATCCCGCCACGCATGGAGGCGGGGCTGAACGCCGTTCCCGTGGCGGTTTTGACCACGCTCGTCGCACCCGCCTTTTTTGAAGGCGGATACGAGGTCAAGATCGGCATGGTGGCCGCCCTGCTGGTCTGCCTGCGGTTTCCCGGCCTCACGATGCTGGCCGTCGGCTGGGCCATCGTCATCGCCATCAGGCATTTCGGGCTGCTTTAAGCGACCCGCTCCAATGGCTTCGTTGCGGCAACGAGCCACGCCTTAACCTCCTCGTCGGTGATCAAGGGAGAAAGCTTCTCCAGAACCCCGGCGTGATAGGTGTTCAACCAGTCGAGTTCTTCGTCGGTCAGGAGAGCGGTGACCACCAGCCTGCGGTCGATAGGGCACCATGTCAGCGTCTCGAAGGAGAACATCGGCTGGTCGCCGCCGGAGACCTCTTCCGCCTCGCGCACATAGATGAGGTTCTCGATGCGGATGCCAAAAGCGCCGGGCCGGTAATAGCCCGGCTCGTTCGACAGGATCATGCCGGACAGCAGTTCCTGCGTCGAAAGCCTGGAGATACGCTGCGGCCCCTCATGCACCGAAAGATAGGAGCCGACGCCGTGGCCGGTGCCATGGGCGTAATCCGCTCCCGCCTTCCAGAGCGCGATGCGCGCCAGCGGATCGAGATCGCAACCGCGCGTTCCCTTGGGAAACCGTGCGGTACTGATGCCGATCATGCCTTTCAGCACCAGTGTGAAGAAACGCTTCTGCTCTTCCGGAACGGCGCCGATCGCAATCGTGCGGGTGATGTCAGTGGTGCCGTTGACATATTGCGCACCGGAATCGACGAGGAACATCTCCCCATCCGCAAGTGTGCGGTCCGTATCTGTCGTGACGCGGTAATGGATGATGGCGGCATGTTCGCCGGCACCTGAAATCGTGTCGAAAGATACGTCCTTGAGCGGGTTTTGCAGCCCCTGCCCCACCTTGACCCGAGCGGCCTCGAGCGCCCTGACGGCGGCAATTTCGGTGACGCTGCCGGGCTGCTGGCGGTCCAGCCAGCAGAGATATTCGACCATGGCCGCCCCATCCTGCACATGAGCGGCTGCCGAGCCGGCCAGCTCCGCCTTGTTCTTGCGCGCGCGCGGCAAGCGGACAGGATCAGCCTCCTCGATCAGGGTGCCGCCCGCCGCGGTAATCGCGCCGGTCAGCGCCACCGGCGTCAGATCGGCATCCACCATGACGCGACCTTTAGCGCTGGCAATGGCGTGCAGGCGGTCGGCGATCTTCGACGGCGGCAATTGTGTCGCGAGCTGCGCCAGATAAGCCTCGACCTCAATGCCGGTCTTGCGCTTGTCGAGAAAAATATCCGCCCTGCCATCCGCATAGATGATGGCGCGCGCGAGCGGATGCGGCGTATGCGGCACGTCGTTGCCGCGAACGTTGAAAATCCAGGCAATGGACGACGGATCGGTAACCAGCAGGGCATCTGCGCCCTTTGCCGAGACCGTTTCCGCCAGCGAGGCGATCTTTTCCTTCGCCAGCTTGCCGGTAAAGGCCTCGGGCTGGATAACGACGGGCTCCAGCGGCTCGGATGGACGGTCCTGCCACAGGGCATCAAGCGGGTTCTTTTCCAGGAGAACGACCGAACCGCCTTTGCCGGCAAGCACCTTTTCCAGCCGCTTCAACTCCGCGCCGGTGTGCAGCCACGGATCGATGCCGAGCCGGAAACCCTGTGGGGCATGTTCGGCAAGCCAGACGGAGGGCGGCGCGCCAACCAGATCGCCGCCGCTGAAGACCGATTGATCGACCTGCGACTTCAGCTGCGTCGTATAACGGCCATCGACAAAAACCACTGCCTGCGTGCGTGTCACCAGCGCAATGCCGGCGGAACCGGTAAAGCCGGTCAGCCATGAGAGGCGCTCGGCGCACTCAGGCACATATTCTCCCTGATATTCATCGGCGCGCGGCACCAGAAAACCGTCGATGCCGAGGGCGTCGAAACCGGCGCGCAGTGCCTCGACACGGGCCTTGCCGAATTGCGGCGCGGATTTGTTTTCGAAGGTCTGGAACATGAGCGTCTTTCGGGAACTGTCATGAGAAAAACTGGACGGTCGCGCCATCAAATCATTGGCGCGCAACGACAATGCCATGCGGACAAAGCCGGTTTCAAGCCATATATGACAGATGGGATTGCGACGATAAATTGTGCATGTTTCGCGAAATAAGTAATACTCAAGGCAATATGTCATGCGAAAAACGCATATCTACCCTGAGATATCCCCTCTAACCAAACAAAAACACATCGCTTATCTTCAGGGCAACACAGCGAGAGAGACACTCTCATGGCAAACAAGGATTTGAAGCAATGGCAAAATCTTTCCTCCGCACCGCCTTCGATCGCGTCGTTGAAGCACGCGAGCGTCAGGTCAGCCGCCACGTCAACGCCGCCCTTCTGAACCTCGACGACAAGTCGCTGGAAGCGCTCGGCATGAACCGCGCCGATCTGCGTCGCAAGGCAAAGTCCAGCTACGTATTCTGATAGTGTCCGGTGCGGAGATCCTCCCTCCGCCGCGCCGAACAGGAATACGTCGACCCGCTTGAGCAAACTCCTCCCATCTGCTCGCGGGTTTCCAGGCGGCGCGAAAGCGCCGCCTTTTCTTTTACCCCGAAAGGGATGCTGGGGAAGCTTCAGTCCTTGCGCAGGTGCAGCGTCACCCAGCCATTACGCCAGATCGTGCGGACATGGGAAAGTCGGGCGCCATTATAGGCGGAAAGCACTTTCCAGCGCTGCGACGCCAGAATGCCGGACAGGATGACGGTGCCGCCGGGCGCCAGATGCGTGACGAGCTGCGGCGCCATCTTGATGAGCGGCCGCGCCAGAATATTGGCAATGATGAGATCGAACGGGCCATGCTTGCGGAAAGCGTCCGAGTGGAAACCCGGCGCGGTCTCCAGCGCAAGCCCGGAGACGATACCGTTCAGCCGCACATTCTCCTTCGCCACCTTCACGGCGATGGGATCGATGTCTGTCGCAAGCACGGGAATAGGACGCATCTTGCGTACAGCAATCGCCAGAACGCCGCTGCCGGTACCGAGATCCAGCGCATTGCGCACCGTCCTCGCCCGCAGAACTTCCTCGATCATCTCAAGGCAACCTGCCGTCGTGCCATGATGGCCCGTGCCGAAAGCCTGCCCCGCCTCGATTTCGATTGCCAGATCGTTCGCCTGCACCTTATCGCGATCATGGGCGCCATACACGATGAAGCGCCCTGCCCTGACCGGCTTCAGCCCCTCGAGCGACTTGGCGATCCAGTCAACGTCAGGAACGGTCTCCTTCTCGATGACGAGACCGGGAAAGGCAGGAGCAAGCAGCGCGCTGACCCGCTCGCGGAACTCTTCTTCCTGTTCAGCCATCAGATAGACCGAGGCTTCCCAGATATCGCGCTTTTCATCCACCTCGGTGGTGGCAATCGCGACATCCTCCTCGCCGAAATAGTCCGACATGAGATCGAGGATTTCACCCGCCTGGATTTCGGTCGTGGTGACGTAAAGTCGGATTTCGCTCACGGCGGGCTGCTTTCTCTGGCTAATAGTTCTGTGTCTGCCTTTGCCACAAAACCGCAGTCAGTCCAATAAGCCGCGCGTAATTAAACCTTCGTACCCTTCAGAAGATTCTGAAGTTTCTGCTCGGCGACATCGGGATTCTCACCATAGGCAATCGTCCCCGCAAAGCGGCCATTGGCATCGAGCAGGATGACGGACGCCGTGTGATCCATGGTGTAATCGCCATTCGGATCCTTCTCGTCCACCGGCACCTTCTTGGCATAGATGCGGTAGCCCTTCAGCGTCTCGGCAATCTTGTCGGCCGGGCCGGTGATGCCGGTGATCCGCTTCGAGACGTTGGAGACATATTGCTGCATGATCTCAGGCGTATCGCGCTCGGGATCGACGGAGACGAAATAGGCCTGAAGCTTGTCGCCGGCCGGGTCCACCTTCTCCATCCAGCCGTTCAGCTCGAACAGGGTTGTGGGGCAGACCTCCGGGCAATGGGTGAAACCAAAGAACAGCGCAGTAGGCTTGCCCTGAAAGGCTTTTTCGGTAATCGGCTGGCCGGTTTGCGCCGTCAGTTCGAACGGCACGCCATAGGCCGTCTCCACCATCTGCTCCCGGGTTTTCGTCATTTCGATCGTCAACCAGCTGACGACACCGGCGAGAACGAGCACGACGGCCCACAATACGATGCGAATATTTCTCATTTTCCAATCCTACCCCGAAAGCCGGCGGCATATCGCAGGCTCTGGCAGACAGATAACGAAAGGAGGTGGCGACGGCAAATCAACTGGGCGTATTTGAGCCGACCGCGCTGATTTGTCACAAATCCGCAGCCGAAAAAACGTCAGAGGCACCAGGCGATGCCGCTCTGCACCGTAGACAGGAAAATATCCGTGCCGTGCCGCACCCAGCCGTCAAAGGCAAGAAGCACGATGGCAAGCGAGGCCACAGCCGCAAGACTTGCCAGAATAAACTTCAGCGGATGGGAAACGAGCGCGTTCATATGCCTATCATAACCTGTTTGCGTGAGCGCGAAAACCGCCAAAATACTGGGTTTTGCCGGCAGGCGCGGGGCAATTGTTAGGGAAAGTTTAAAATCTTGCTGTGCATTATGACCATAGCGGTTTTTAAGCCTCGACATGATGTCTCCCGGTCCATTCTCCGGCCACCGCATAAAGCTCAATCCTGCGCGGGCCTGTTAGAGAGCCATCAGAGGAAACCTGCCGTCATGTCCAACGCCATCAAGCAATCCGGCGCATATCTCGAAATCGTTTCCTTCCATCTGAGCGATCAGGAATTCTGCATCGACATCATGGCGATCCGCGAAATCCGCGGCTGGGCGCCGGTTACCCCGATGCCGCACACCCCGCCCTATGTTCTCGGCCTCATCAACCTGCGCGGCGCCGTCATTCCCGTCATCGACATGGCCGGCCGCCTTGGCATGAAAATGACCGAGCCCTCCGAACGCTCCGCCATCATCGTCACCGATATCGGCGGCAAGCTGGTCGGCCTTCTGGTGGAGCAGGTCTCCGACATGATGACCATCCGCTCCGAAGACCTGCAGCCCGCGCCCGACATCATTCCGGAAGAGCAGCGCAGCTTCTGCCGCGGCATCGTCGCGCTGGAAAAGAGCATGGTCTGCTTCCTCAACCTCGACACGGTCATTGCCGACGAGCTGGCGCGCGAAGCAGCCTGATCCAGGCATCTATAACGCAATTGCGGGGGGCGAGCCTTACGGCTTGCCCTTTTGCCATGTGACCTGCTGGTTATAGAGCGGCACCGTGGAAATCGCCATCTTGGCCGAACCGTCAGTCAGCTCCCGTGCATGCACCAGATAGATAAGCGTGTCATTGGCCTTGTCATAGACGCGGCTGACGACCAGCTTCTTCCAGACCAGCGACATGCCCTGCCGGAATACTTCTTCCCCGCCCTTCGAGAGATCGATATCGCCGATCTCCACCGGCCCCGTCTGGCTGCAGGAAATGGCGTTGTTGGATGGGTCTTCAAACCAGTTGCCGTTCTTCAGCCGGTCGATGACGCCGCGCTCGAAATAGGTGACGTGGCAGGTCACGCCCTTGATCTTCGGATCGGCAATCGCCTCGATGACGATGTCGTTGCCGATCCAGTCGACGCCAACCTCACCCACGACCTGCGAATGCGCGGCAGTGACCGGAAGCAATGCCAGAAAGCCCGCAAACAAACCCGACAGAGTTTTCATCGTCATCGCATCTTCTCCGTTACGCTGCTTCAAACATAAGTGCGCGGAACGGTTACGCAACCCGGGAGACGGCGCGTTTTTTCATGCTGCAGGGCTGGTAACCGGTGGAGGTGAGACGGCCTGCGACCATGCCGATCTTCTCCGGCAAGTCGCGAACATGGGTGACGCGCAGCGCCTTGGCCGCCGCAATCGACGCTGCCGCGCAGACAACGGCATCTTCGGCGGCATTATGGTGCACGAAACGCAGCTGGAGGTGATGGGCAATGACATTCAGCTTATGCGATTCCAGCTGCGGCCAGACGTGCCGGGCGATCTTGACGCTGCACAGATAAGAAAGATCCGGATAGGACTGCCGGTACTTGTCGAACGACGCCCGCATGACGCTGAAATCGAAGGCGGCATTATGGGCGATCATCGTCGCACCGTGGAAGTCGTCGATGAACTCCTCCATCACCTCAGGGAATTCCGGCGCGTCCTCGACATCGGCAGGGCGAATCCCGTGTACGGCGATGTTGAAGGGCGAAAATCGCATGTCCTTCGGCCGGATGAGACGCTCCTCGACGCGAACGATCTCGCCGCCCTCTATCCACGCAAGTCCGACGGAGCAGGCGCTGCCCCGCTCCTCATTGGCGGTCTCGAAATCGATGGCGATGGTTTTCAAGAGTGATTCCCGTTGTTTCATTCCGGCATAAACCGGATTGGCCTCAAAGAGAACCGGCCTCGGCTGAACGCGCCTCCGAAAGCATCCAGTCGATGAGCGTCACCAGATCGGGATTATCGAGCATACGCCTGGGATAAACGAGGAAATAGGCAAGCGTGCTGGCCATGTCCTTGCCGAAGGGGGCGATCAATGCGCCTTCCGCAAGCTCGCGGGAAACAAGCGAACGCCGGGTCAGCGCAATGCCGTGCCCGGCCTTGGCCGCATCCAGCGCGCCGTTGCTGTCGATGAAGACGGTGCCGCCGGTGGCATCGACATCAGATGCCCCCGCCGCCTCCAGCCAGCGCCGCCATTCATTGCGGTTTTCATCATGCAGCAGGGGAACGGACTTCAGATCACCCGCCTCCTGAAGCGGCCCGTATTTTTCAAGAAGCTGCGGCGAGCAGACCGGCAGCGTGCTGTCATCGATGAAGCGGATACTCTCAAGCCCTTCATACCGGCCAAAACCATGCCGCACCGCCAGATCGACGTCGTCCCTTGAAAAATCCACCAACCGGTTCGTCACGCTGATGCGGACATCCACATGCGGGTGTCGCTGCTGGAAGGCCGGCAATCGCGGCATCAGCCATTGCACGGCGAAAGTCGGGGTGCAGCTGAGCGTCAGAACGGTGATCTCAGATCGCGCCGTCAGTTCCGCCGTCGCCTCGCGCATCATCCGGAAGGCAGTGCGAAGCGCGCCGTAATAACGTTCCCCTTCACGCGTCAGCTGGATGCTGCGCGGTTTGCGGGAAAAAAGCTGCACACCAAGCCGCGCCTCCAGCTCCCGGATTTGCAGGCTAACCGCGCCGGGTGTGACATTCAGCTCATTGGAGGCAAGCGTGACGCTGCGATACCGCGCTGCGGCCTCGAAGGCCTGCAGTCCTTTCAGAGAAGGAAGTTCGGCTGCCATGATTTAGCTCACCTCAATTATCGCACGAGAAACAATCGTTTGAAAACACCATAAAACAGGGAGTAAATAGACGCAACAAGACCTGAAATGCAGTGAAAGCCATCCAACTTCGATTTGAGCTAAACTCAACCGATATCGGGTGGATGGCGGCGGTCCCGTCTGCGATCATGTCGGTGCTCATGCTTTGGGAGATGATGATGGCGATACAGAAACAGATGGATGCCCGCGAATGGGCGATGCTTGTCGCGCTTTCGCTCCTGTGGGGCGGATCGTTCTTTTTCATCGGTGTCGCGGTCAAGGAATTGCCGCCGGTCACCATCGTTACGCTGCGGGTCACCCTTGCCGCCACAGCGCTTCTAATCGTCTGCCGCATCATGGGCCTTCGCCTGCCGCGCGAAGGGGCGGTGTGGCGTGCGTTTTTCGGCATGGGCCTGCTGAATAACATCATTCCCTTCTGCCTGATTGTCTGGGGCCAGACCCATATTGCCAGCGGGCTTGCCTCGATCCTCAATGCCACGACGCCCCTCTTCACCGTCATCGTCGCGCACTTTCTGACCGCCGACGAGAAGATGACCGGCAACAAGCTCACTGGCGTGCTGATCGGCTTTGCCGGCGTGGCTACCATGATCGGCCCGGCCGCCTTTACCGGCTCATCTGGTCTCTGGGGCCAGATCGCCATTCTTGGCGCCGCCGTCTCCTATGCCTTTGCCGGCATTTTCGGCCGCCGCTTCAAGGCCATGGGCGTGCCGCCGCTGATGACCGCCACCGGCCAGATTTCCTCTTCAACACTGATGCTGATCCCGGCCGCCCTTCTCATCGATAAGCCTTGGACACTCGCCATGCCGAGCCTTGGCACCTGGGGCGCGCTGATCGGCATCGCCCTGCTGTCGACGGCGCTCGCCTATCTCATCTTCTTCCGTATTCTTGCCAGCGCCGGCGCCACCAACCTTGCCCTCGTCACTTTCCTCATCCCGGTCAGCGCCATCCTGCTCGGTTCGCTGCTGCTCGGCGAGCAACTGGAAATGAAGCACTTCGCCGGCATGGCAATGATCGCCGCCGGTCTTGCAGCGATTGACGGCAGGTTGCCGGCAAAACTCAGAAGCCTGCTGCGCAACGCCCCGGCTTGACAGAGCTACACGGCAAAAGCATTCTGCGCGCATGATCGCGAAACAGAACACCACCCGTCGCCATACCATCACCGGCCACCCGGCAGGGAAAGGTATGTCGTCGCGTTAAGCGATCCATTTCCACCCTGCCATTAGAGCAGGGTTCGCAAGCCTGCTCCCATACGCCCCAAGGAGACAGGCATGCAGAACGTGAAATTTGCCGATAATGAAGATGATCAGTTCCAGTTACGCGACATCCTCCTGCGCGCACCGCGCCTGGATGATGCCGAAGCCCTGACCGAACTGTTCAACCTGCCGGGCGTCCGTCACGGCACGCTACGGCAACCTTTCCAGTCTGTGGAAAAGACCAGAAAGGCAATGGAGAACCGCGGTCCGAACGACATTTCGATCATAGGCGAATGGCGCGGAAAGATCGTCGCCAATGGCGGGTTGTTTCGCAGGGCAGGACGACAGGCCCATATCGCCGACCTGGCGATCAGCGTTCACGACGATCTCGCGGGAAAAGGGGTGGGGTCGCACCTTCTTGGGGCGCTGATCGACACAGCGGATAACTGGCACGATATCCGCCGCATCGAGCTCAACGTCTTCACGGACAATCTCCCGGCAATCCGGCTCTACGAGAAATTCGGTTTCGAGCGCGAGGGCACCCTGCGCAACGATGCCTATCGTGATGGAAAATACGTCGATGCCCATGTGATGGCACGACTTCGATAGGCGCTTTCAGCGTAGAAGGTGATCCGCAAACACTTCCCGAATGGTCCGCCGCGACCATTCGGCCATTCTTTCGTTCCGCCCGCGCTCGGCATCCAGCACGATCAACGCCTTCCACAGCGCCCAGCCGCGCCCGCGCTGCCATGTGGTATCATCAAGCTCCAGCGCCTGACGAAAAACGGCACGGCTTTCGGCATTGAGCACATTCCAGGCGAGAATGAGATCGGAAGATGGATCGCCGACGCCGGAACTGCCAAAATCGATGACGGCTGAAAGGCGGCCGTTCTGCACCAGCAGATTGCCCTCGGCAATGTCGCCATGCACCCAGACACCCTGCCCCTGCCAGCGGCTGGAAAGCGCCAGCTGCCAGATCTCCATGGCCAGCGCATGATCCACCTCATCGGCAAGGCGTGCTGCCGAGGCCCGCGCCTCCCCGTCATAGACCGAGAGGGACCCGCCGCGATGAAAGTTATGCGCGCCCGCGCGTGGGCCATCCGAAGCATCCACGCCGTGCAATGTTTTCAAAAACGCGGCAATATCAATAGCGACAGTCGAAAGATCGACGCGCTCCAGATGCCGTGCGAGAGGTTCGCCCTCAAGCCAGCGATAGACGGACCAGCAGAACGGATAGCCTTCTCCCGGCTGCCCCAGCGCCAATGGTGCAGGGATCGGAAAAGGCAGGAGCGGTGTAAGCGCCGGCAGCCACCGGTGCTCCTTTTCCACCTGCGCAACATACCGGGCGGCACTTGGCATGCGGATCAGCATGTCGCCACCAAGGCGAAAGCTGCGATTGTCCCAGCCGCTCAGTTCCACCGGCCGGACCTCGAGATCAGCCCATTGCGGAAACTGGCTGGTGACCAGCGCCCGGACCTGCTGTGGGGTGACGACAATACGGTCATCCATACTGTGCTCTCCGTCTCAGGCGCAAAGCTTTAGCGGCAAAGGACAACATCGCCATGACGGCGCATCAGCCGCCGATCAGCGCCAGCCACTCGTCCTCGTCCATGGTCTGCACGCCCAGTTCAGCCGCCTTGGCAAGCTTGGAACCGGCCCCCGGCCCTGCCACCAGAATATCGGTCTTTTTCGAGACGGAACCGACCACCTTGGCGCCGAGGCTTTCGGCCCGGGCCTTAGCCTCATCGCGGGTGAACTTTTCCAGCGAGCCCGTAAACACGACCGTCTTGCCTGCCACCGGGCTGCCTTCCGTCGAGGGCTTCTCGGCCTCCTTCGGGCGAAGCTCCCGTATCAGCCGGTCGATGACATCCAGATTGCGTGGTTCCTTGTAGAACTCGATGATCGCGCGGGCCACCACCTCGCCAATGCCGTCGATGCTGTTGAGTTCGGCCCAGGCATCGCTCGCCGGATCGGCCGCCGCCTTCATGCTCTCTTCGAAATGTTCGTAAGTGCCATAGGATCGCGCCAGAAGCTTCGCCGTGGTCTCGCCCACATGACGAATACCGAGCGCGAAGATCAGCCGGTGCAGATCGATCTCGCGGCGGGCGTCGATGGCATCGAACAGCTTCCTGACGCTGACCTTGCCGAAGCCGTCGATATTCTCGAGCTTGGTGAGGTGAGAGCCTTCCTGCCGCGCCTTCAGCGTGAAAATATCAGGCGCGGTCTTGATCGAGAGCGCCGGATCGTCGCTTTCGAAGAAGAAGTCTATCTGCTTGGTGCCGAGCCCTTCGATATCGAAGGCATTGCGCGAGACGAAATGTTTCAGGTGCTCCACCGCCTGCGCCCGGCACACAAAACCGCCGGTGCAACGTGTGACCGAGTCGAGCTTGCCGGTCTTTTCATTGCGCTCCCGCACCGCATGGCTGCCGCAGACCGGACATTTCTCCGGGAATGCATATTTCGCCGCCTCGGCCGGGCGCTTTTCCAACAGTACATCCAGAACCTGCGGAATGACATCACCGGCGCGCTGCACAATGACCGTGTCGCCAATGCGGATATCGTGATCCTCCGGGCGGATGCGCTCGCCGCTATTGCCGATACCTTCGATATAATCGGCATTATGCAGCGTCGCATTGGTGACAACGACACCGCCGACGGTGATCGGGGTGAGACGCGCGACCGGCGTCAAGGCGCCGGTACGTCCCACCTGAATTTCAATGTTCTCAACCGTGGTGAAGGCCTGTTCGGCCGGAAACTTGTGCGCGGTCGCCCAGCGCGGGCTGCGCGAGCGGAAGCCCAGTCTCTCCTGAAGGTCGAGCCGGTCGACCTTATAGACCACACCGTCGATATCATAATCGAGATCAGGCCGCGCAACGCCGATTTCATTATAATGTTCAAGCAATTGCTGGGCGGAGGTGAATCGCTTCATCAGCGGATTGACCGGGAAGCCCCATTCCCTGAACTTCTCGACGATGCCGTATTGCGTATCGGCAATCCGCGTCGGCTGGCCGCCATTCGAAACCTCACCCAGGGCATAGGCAAAGAACCTGAGTTTGCGTTTCGCTGTCACATTGGCGTCGAGCTGGCGCAGCGAACCGGATGCCGTGTTGCGCGGGTTCACATAGGTCTGCTTGCCTTCGGCCTCCATCTGGGCGTTGAGCGCCATGAAGTCGCTCTTCGCCATATAGACCTCACCACGAACCTCCACCACATCGGGCGCGTCCGAAGGCAGCTCGTTCGGGATTTCCTTGATGGTCCTGATATTGGCGGTGACGTTTTCGCCCGCCGTGCCGTCACCACGCGTCGCCGCGGTCTTCAGCCTGCGGTTCTCGTAGCGGATCGACATGGAAAGCCCGTCGATCTTCGGCTCGGCGGTAAAGGCGATGGAATCATCAGGCAGATGCCCGAGGAAGCGATAGACAGAACTCACGAAATCCCGCAGATCCTCTTCCGAAAACGTATTGTCGAGCGACAGCATCGGCCGCGCATGCACGATTGGCGCAAAGGTCGGAAGCGGCGCGAAGCCGACTTTCTTCGATGGGCTATCGGCCCGCACCAGCGCTGGAAAAGCCGTCTCGATGGCATCGTTGCGCCGCTTCAGCGCATCATAATCGGCGTCCGAAATCTCCGGCGCGTCCTTGCCGTGATAAAGGGCGTCATGGCGAGCAAGCTCGGCCGCCAGAAATGCGAGCTCGGAAGAGGCTTCAAGCTCGGTGAGGTTTTCGACGGATTTCTGGTCTTTCGACATGACGGCCTCTTTTCGGAATTACCGAACGCTTTTAGCCGAAATAACAGACATTAAAAACAGTTTTGCCGCTGGACTCACAACGCCGAAAGGCGCTCCAACGGCATTGTCGCGAACGATCAGTCCTTGGCGGCAAGCAGACGAGCGGCCGCAGCCCTCGCCTCGTCCGTTACCGATGCGCCGGCGAGCATGCGGGCGATCTCTTCGGTGCGGTGTTTCGGCTCCATGGTGGCCACGCGCGTGGCGATGCGCTCGCTGCCGTCGCCGGATGGGCCTTTGGAAATGAGGAGATGAGTGGCAGCCCGTGCGGCCACCTGCGGCGCATGGGTGACGGACAGGACCTGCACGGTTTTCGACAGGCGGCGCAGCCGCTGGCCGATGGCATCCGCCACAGCGCCGCCAACGCCCGTATCGATTTCGTCGAACACCAGCGTCGGCGCCGATCCGCGATCGGCGAGCGCCACTTTCAACGCCAGCAGGAAACGGGACAGTTCGCCGCCCGAGGCCACCTTCATGATCGGACCGGGGCGCGTGCCCGGATTGGTCTGGACGTGAAACTCCACCGTATCGATACCGTCAGCCGTCGCCTGCTCGGGATCGGAGGTCACCTCGACGGTAAACCGCGCCCGCTCCAGCTTCAGCGCCGGAAGCTCGGCCATGACAGCGTTGGAAAGCGCTTCCGCCGCATTGCGGCGTTTGTCGGAAAGCGATTGGGCGGCACGGTCAAAATCGGCCTTTACGACGCCGAGATTGGCCTCGAGCTTGCCGAGTTTTTCTTCACCGGCATCGAGATCGGCGAGATCGGCCACCATTTTTTCGGCGAGAGCCGGAAGGTCAGGCACGGCGACATTATATTTGCGGCCCGCGGCGCGCAGCGCAAAAAGCCGCTCTTCCACCCGCTCCAGCTCACGCGGATCGAATTCGGTGCGGCGCAATGCCGCCTCCACTTCCATCTGCGCATTGGAAAGGCTGTCCAGCGCGGCATCCAGCAATTGCACGGTGTCTTCAAGCAGGCCGGGAGCCTCGTGGCTCTTGCGCTCGAGCCGGCGCATCATCGATGCAATGACAGGCACGGGCGAGGCATTGCCGTTCAGAAACTCGCTGGCCTCAGCGATATCGCCGGCAATGCGTTCGGATTTCTGCATCACCGCCCGGCGCTCGGCCAGTTCTTCCTCTTCTCCGTCACGCGGCGAGAGCGTTTCCAGTTCCTCAACGGAAGAGCGCAGGTAATCCGCCTCGCGCGCCGCCGCCTCCACCTTGGCGCGGTGCGTCTTCAGAGCCCGGTCAGCATCTTTCCAGGTGCGGTAGAGGCCCTGAACAGCGCGAGCCTCATCGCTCAGCCCGGCAAAGGCATCCAGCAGCGTCCGGTGTGCATCGGTGTCGACAAGCGCGCGATCATCATGCTGGCCGTGGATTTCGACCAGGAATTGACCGAGCTGGCGCATCATCTGCACGCTGATGGCCTGATCATTGATATAGGCCTTGGTGCGCCCGTCAGAGGATTGCACCCGGCGGAAAATCAGGTCGCCATCGTCATCGAGACCGTTTTCGCGCAGGAGAAGCCGGGTCGGGTGATTGTTCGGGACTTCGAAAGTGGCAGTAACCTGCCCCTTTTCTTCACCGTGGCGCACAAGGCCGCCGTCGCCACGGCCGCCAAGCGCCAGCGAGAGACTATCGAGAAGAATGGATTTGCCCGCACCCGTCTCGCCCGTCAACACGGAAAGGCCTGCCTCGAAACCGAGGTCAAGCCTTTCGATCAGAACGATATCGCGAATCGAGAGCTGGACCAGCATGGCCTATGCCCCGGTCTCAGGCGCCGATAAGCTTCTTGCCGGCGCGCGAAATCCAGGACCCCTTGTTTTCACGCGGCTCCAGCCCCTGACCCTTCAGCAGCTTGTAGGAATCCGCATACCATTGGCTATCAGGATAGTTGTTGCCGAGAACGGCGGCCGCCGTCTGCGCTTCGTCCACCAGGCCCATAGCGTAATAGGCTTCGGTCAGACGCGCCAGCGCTTCCTCGATCTGGTTGGTGTTCTGGTACTGCTCGACGACGATGCGGAAACGCGAAACGGCGGCGAGATATTCCTTGCGCTCAAGGTAATAACGACCGACCTGCATTTCACGGCCGGCGAGCTGGTCGCGGGCGAAACGGATCTTGGCCTGCGCGTCAGCGACATATTCCGAATCGGGATAGTCATTGACGACCTTGTTCATCGCCTCGACGGTGCGCTGTGCTGCGCGCTGATCCTGCGTCACGTCGGAAATCTGCTTCGAATAGGCAAGGCCGATCATGTACTGAACATAAGCGGCGTCCTTCGAGCGCGGATATTGCCGCAGGAAGCGGCTGCCATTCGTGATCGCCACATCGTTCTTGTTGGTGCGCGTGGCAATGAAGGTCTGCATGACAAGCGCCTTCTGGCCCCATTCGGTAAAGGGATATTGCTTGTCGATCGCCTCGAACTTGCGTGAGGCCTCCGTCATGTTGCCGGCGTTCATGTTGGCAAGCCCCTGCTTGTACAGAACGTCAGGCGGATCGGTCTCGACGCCGAGCTTGGTAATGTCGATATCCGGATCGGACTGGCAGGCCGTGACGACGACACTCGCGCCGACCAACATCAACGAAACGGCGATCCCCCGCATCGTACCCTTCATTGCACCAGACCCTACATGCTTCATTCGACAGTTCCCACTTCCCGCGCAAATACATAAGCATCGGCTTTGCACTGGCGTTCTAGCCATAAAAGCATCCGCAGGGCAACGCAATGATGACGCATTAACGCATTTTTATGGCATCGACCCGTGCAATCGCACGAATATCAGACGATATAACGCAACTTCTTGTTCTCATCACGAAAAAGCCGCCCCAAAGGGAGCGGCTTTTTCTGTCAATTGATAGCCTGCGAAAGAACTCAAGCTGACCAGGGTGCAAATTCCGGCATGTTAACCGCAACGAATTCGCGGGCGCGCACCATCTGGTTGCGGGCAGCCGGAGCCTCGACGATCTCGTAAGCGGTGCGGTCGCTCAGCAGGGCCTTCAGCGCATTCGCATTAACCTTGTGGCCGCCGCGATAAGAGCGGTAACAGCCGATGAACTGCGCGCCGGCAAGCGCCAGGTCGCCCACGGCGTCCAGCGTCTTGTGACGGACGAATTCGTCCTTGGCGTAACGCAGGCCTTCCATGTTGATGACGCTGTTGTCGTCGGAGATGACGACCGAGTTCTCAAGCGAGGAACCGAGCGCATAACCGGCGGCCCACAGACGCTCCACGTCACGCATGAAGCCGAAGGTGCGGGCGCGCGACAGTTCATTCTTGAACGTATCCGCCGTCAGGTCGCCCTTCCAGGACTGCTTGCCGATCAGCGGCGTGTCGAAATCGATGTCGACTTCAAAACGCGTGCCGTCATAGGGACGGAACTCCGCCCAGGAGGCACCCGAATCGATGCGCACCGGCTTGGTGACGCGGATGTAACGGCGCTTCACGCCCAGGTTCTTGATGCCAACAGATTCGATCGCCTCGATGAAAGGTGCCGAGCTGCCGTCCATGATCGGCGCTTCAGGACCATCGACCTCGACGACAAGGTTATCAAGACCCACGGCGTAGATGGCGGCCATGACGTGCTCGATCGTCGCTACCGACTGGGAGAGCGAACGGCCGAGCACGGTGCACAGATCGGTATTGCCGACATTGGCCGAAACCGCCTTAAGCTCTGTAACACTGCCATTATCGTGAAGGCGGTGGAAGACGACGCCCGTTCCGGCTTCTGCAGGCTGGAAGGTCATCGAGACCGGATTGCCGGAATGCACGCCAATGCCTTTAAGCTGAACAGCATGTGCGATAGTTGTCTGAAATCCGAGCAGTCCGATAGTCATGCGTCTATGCCTTGTTTTGCAAACCGCGCTGCTTCAGCCAGCGCCGTTCAAGTTTTTCAAGCCGGTTTTTAACGACCGGAAAAGTCAATCTGTTCCTTCACCCAGCCTCATACATACGCACATGTAGGTGCCACGACAAATCACTGTTCGTTTCGGATTGTTACATGCGCAAGCCATTGAAAACGCGAATTAATTTAGTGTTAATAACGTAAAATAAACAAAACGCCCGGATCGTGTGATCCGGGCGTTTCAAGGGGCTTATGGAATCGCCTTTAGTTGGACTGGCGGCGCAGGAAGGCCGGGATTTCCAGCTGGTCATCGTCGTGATGGCTGGACGAAGCAGGCGTTGTACGGCCGTGGTCGTCAAGCTGGCCACGACGCGGTGCGTAGAGGCTTGCTTCCGGCGAAAGCGGGGCGCGGCGCTGCTGCGGTGCCATGCTCGGCGCATCCATCATGTCGGAAGGAACTTCTTCCTCTTCACGGCGGCCAAGCGAGTTGGTGATGCGCTTCAGAAGACCCATCGGGCCGCGCTCTTCCTGTGCGGCAGGAGCGGCATGGGTGCGGTGGTCCAGCTCGGCCTTCACGACCGGCGGGAAGTCTTCGACCTTCGGCATGCGAACCGGCTCGGGCTGACGGGCAACCGGCGCGGGTTCCTGGTAGACAGGAGCCTGCGGCTGCTGCATCCGCGGAGCCTGAGCGGCAACCTGTTCCGGAGCGTGATAGACCGGCGCCTGCGCAACCGGTGCCGGAGCGGCCTGCTGAACCGGCTGGGCCGGACGGAGGGCAGCCGGTGCTTCAGCCGGGGAAGATGCGAACAGCTTGCTCTGCGGACGGAAATCCTGGGCGGGCTGCTGGTGTGCGGCGAAACCGAGTTCACGTTCCATCTCGGCTTCCGCCGAACGGATGGTCTGGGCGATCGGGTCTACGGCCTTCTGTGCCTGCGAGACTGCTGCAGGCTGTACTGCGGCCGGAGCGGGAGCAACGGCCGCGGAAGGACGGATAAGCGGCTTGGCAACAGCAGCTGCGGCGCGCATATCGGCAATGTTCTGTTCGCCAACGCCAGCAACGCGGTCGATGCCGGTTGCCACGACGGAGACGCGGATGAGACCTTCCAGAGCCTCGTCGAAGGTTGCGCCGAGGATGATGTTGGCATCCGGATCAACTTCTTCGCGGATACGGGTTGCAGCCTCGTCGACTTCGAACAGGGTGAGGTCGCGACCACCGGTGATGGAGATCAGGAGGCCCTGCGCGCCCTTCATCGAGGTTTCGTCGAGCAGCGGGTTGGCGATCGCCGCTTCCGCAGCCTGCATTGCGCGGCCCGGACCGGAAGCTTCGCCGGTACCCATCATTGCGCGGCCCATTTCGCGCATGACCGAACGGACGTCGGCGAAGTCGAGGTTGATAAGACCTTCCTTCACCATCAGATCGGTAATGCAGGCAACGCCGGAGTAAAGAACCTGGTCGGCCATGGCGAAGGCGTCCGCAAAGGTCGTCTTGTCATTGGCAATACGGAAAAGGTTCTGGTTCGGAATGACGATCAGCGTATCGACGGACTTCTGCAGTTCCTCGATGCCCTGTTCGGCAAGACGCATGCGGCGGCCGCCTTCGAAGTGGAAAGGCTTTGTGACGACGCCGACCGTCAGGATGCCCTTGTTGCGTGCAGCCTGTGCGACGACCGGGGCAGCACCCGTGCCGGTGCCGCCGCCCATGCCGGCGGTGACGAAGCACATGTGGGTGCCGTTCAGGTGATCGATGATCTCGTCGATGCACTCTTCAGCAGCCGCGCGGCCGACTTCCGGCTGGGAACCGGCGCCGAGGCCTTCGGTGACGTTGACGCCGAGCTGAATGACCCTGTCTGCCTTCGTCATGGTCAACGCCTGAGCATCCGTGTTGGCGACGACGAAGTCGACGCCCTGGAGGCCGGCCGTGATCATGTTGTTGACAGCGTTACCACCACCGCCACCGACACCGAAGACGGTGATGCGTGGCTTCAGCTCTGTGATATCAGGCTTCTGCAGCTGTATCGTCATTTTAACATTCCTTCTTTCTCTGGCCGCATCGCCCCGCTGGCCGATTCTTGAAACTCAACTCTGAAACCTCCGGCTTGCGCCACGAGGCCACTCAAAAACTCTCTTTCAGCCATTGCCCCACCCGGGCTATCCGGCCGCTACCGTTCCCAAACGGCGAGAACATTCCGCCTTGCGCCGCATGAATTTCGATGTCCGCCACCTGCGGGTAGATCATCAGTCCGCAGGCGGTTGAAAATGCCGGTCCCTTCGCCGCCACCGGAAGACCGGCAACCCCCATGGGGCGGCCGATGCGAACGTTGCGGGCGAGAATGCGCCGTGCCGTTTCCGGCAGCCCCGTCAGCTGGCTTGCGCCGCCGGTCAGGACAACGCGCTTGCCGACGATGGGACTGAAGCCGGACTTCTGGATACGATCACGGATCAATTCCAGCGTCTCTTCGATACGCGCCCGCACGATGCGGGTTACAAGTGCTCTTGAAACTTGCGATGGTTGATCGCGATCATCTTCGCCAATCGGCGGGATCGAAATCATGTCGCGCTCATCCGCGCCATTCAGCAAAGCCGAACCATGCACCACCTTCAGTCTCTCCGCATCTTCGATTCGTGTCGAGAGGCCTCGTGCAAGATCTGTCGTAACGTGATGACCGCCAAGGCCGATCGCGTCGGTATGAATGAGACGGCCTTCGGCAAAAACAGAGATCGTCGTGGTGCCGCCACCCATGTCGATGGCCGCGCAGCCAAGCTCGACTTCATCGTCCACCAGAGCGGCAAGACCGCTGGCATAGGGCGTCGCCACCATGCCTTCGACGGAAAGATGCGCGCGGTTGACGCAAAGCTCGAGGTTCTTCAGCGCCGTGCGTTCGACAGTCACGACATGCATATCGACGCCGAGAAGATCGCCATACATCGACAGCGGATCACGAATGCCGCGCTCGCCATCCAGCGAATAGCCCGTCGGCAGAGAATGCAGGATCGCCCGGTCCTGACGCATGGACTGCTGGCTTGCCGCCACCAGAACCTTGCGCAGGTCACTTGCTTCCACTTCCTGACCGCCGAGATCAATGCTCGCGGTATAGATATCGCTAGCCAACCGTCCTGCCGAAACATTGACGATCAGGCTGTCGACGGTAAGGCCCGCCATGCGCTCGGCCGCATCGACCGAAAGACGGATCACACCTTCGAGTGCATCGAGATCGGCGATCACGCCGGACTTCACGCCGCGCGAACGCTGGTGGCCAATGCCGATGATTTCGACCTTGTGGGTACGGCCAGGCAGGATTTCACTCTCTTGACGCGGCGTCAGCCGTCCGATCATGCACACGACCTTGGTCGAGCCGATGTCGAGCACCGAGACGATGTGGCTGCGCTTGGAAGAAAGCGGCTTCAAACGAGGCAGACCGAAATGGGAAGAACCGAAAAAGCTCATGTGTTCTTCTCCGCCTTCTTGAGAGCCTTGGTGCGTGCGTCGACAGCGGTCTGACGGCGCTCCGTCGCACCTTCGGTCAGCTGGATCGTGGTGCGATCCGCCAGTCTGAGATCGACTGCGGCGACATCTCGCGACAGGACCTTTTCTTCGAGATCAAGCCGCGCCAGCAATTGCAGCGCCTGCGGCAGGTTTTCTTCCGGCAGCTTGACGACGATGCCGTTGTCGAGGTGCAGATCCCAGCGGCGGCCGGCAATGCGCACATAGGCGCGGACGCGGTTGCGGATTTCCGGCCAGTCGGCCAGCTGCTCGACGAAACCGGCAGCGCCCGTTTCCGCGTCGCGTCCAACGAACAGCGGCAGGGAAGCGAATTTATTGTCACGCAGCGGCGCGATGACGCTGCCGCTCTTTTCGATCAGCGACAGTTCCGAGCCATGCTGCCAGATGCCGAAGGCCTGGCGTTCTTTCAGGCGAACCTCGATCGTCTTCGGGTAGACCTTACGGATATCCACGTCTTCCACCCACGGAAGCTGCACGAGCTTGCGGCGCGCCGCATCGATGTCGAGTGCAATCAGCGAGGTGCTGCCATCAAGGCCGAGAAGCTGGAAGACATCGATTTCGGAGGTCTGCAGATTGCCGGAGACCTTCACGTCCTCAACGGCGAAACCCGCAGCAGAGGTCGTCGCCTGCGTAACGATATTCGTGTGGCCGCCGAGCGACATGCCATAAAGGCCAGTCACCGCGTAGAAGGCGACGGCCGAAATCGTGCCGGTATGGGCGGGAATGTGGATGCGTCCGGTCGCAAGGCTGACGCAGAAGCGCACGACACGACGCAGCGGGCGCGGCAGCACCATGCGGTCGTCGGCATTTGCCGTCGCTGCGAATTGCTCGCGCTTTTTTGCCGTCGACTTTTTGCCGGTCACCGCAAACACGAAGCGTCCTCCACCATCCAGCTGACAAGGTTACCAAAGGAGCGGCCAGCATGGGCCGCCATTTCCGGCACCAGGGAGGTCGGCGTCATGCCCGGCTGCGTATTCACTTCAAGCCAGATAACTTCGCCATCTTCTGAGAAGCGGTCGTCGTAACGAAAGTCTGAACGGCTTACGCCACGGCACCCGATCGCCCGATGCGCCATAACCGCCAGTGTTTGAATTTTTTGGTAAATTTTCGGTGAAATTTCTGCCGGAATGACATGTTTCGAGCCACCAGCAGCGTATTTAGCGTCAAAATCATAGAAATTGTGACCGAGCGGCACCACTTCGGTGACGCCAAGCGCCTCGCCGTCAAGCACACCGCAGGTCAATTCGCGGCCATGGATGTAGCGTTCGACCATCACCTGATCGCCATAACGCCATTCCGACGAAGTGAGGATTTGCGGCGGATGCGACTGGTCTTCCTTGACGATGACAACGCCGAAGCTCGAACCTTCACGCACCGGCTTCACCACATAGGGTGGAGCAAGCGGATGTTCGCTGGTGAAATCGAAGCGGTTCATGACGCGCTCGGCGGCAACCGGCACCCCGGCAGCCGCAGCGACTTTCTTCGCCTGCGCCTTGTCCATGGCAAGTGCGGAAGCCAGCACGCCCGAATGTGTATAGGGAATGGCCAGATATTCGAGAATACCCTGAATGGTGCCGTCTTCACCGAAAGGACCGTGCAGCGCATTAAAGGCGACATCCGGGCGCAGCTCATCGAGTACGGCCGCGACATCGCGCCCCACATCGACCCGGGTAACCTTGTAGCCCTCGCCCTCAAGCGCGAGCGCGCAGGCATTGCCCGACGACAGGCTGACTGGCCGCTCCGACGAAAACCCACCCAAAAGAACAGCTACGTGCTTGCCGCCCATCGATACCTCTGACACCAACTCTCCGTTACGAACCACGCCCCGAACCGACCGAATTTGAAGAACGGTGATTCTGGCACATGACCCTTGAGATCAGTTAAACGCCATTAAGGTTAATGAATCGTTTACTTTCGTTAACCACCGCGCCCAACGTGCCGAGTTCCGTTAAAGAATCAGCACCGATCCGGATTCCCTCCTTGGAATCAGAGAGTTGCATGGATTGCAACATGCAGGTTTTCAATGATCGGAAATAAAATCGCACGAGCGCACCTGCTGCTCCGCGATAAAGGCAAGATCGAAACGTTAACGGACGGGATTATTCCCCAGGGAAAATTATCTGGCGTTTCAGCGTTTTAAAACCGCAGCCTGAATCAGTCTCTCAATCGCCGAAGCGCATCCGGCAGCACGCAGCCGAGCCTGTCGCATTCATCAATCACATTATTTGCATTATTTCTTTTTTAGCATTCCATAGGAACAAAAATTGCGTTAACGCAGACATCGCCTCCCAAGGCATGACATTGCAATCATCCAAAATGGAACCAATACCATGACCGACGCGATATCTCCGGTATCGCCGACCGCTGACAATTCGAACGTTGTAAAGACAAATTCGCCTGCACGAGTTCTCACTGCCAGCCTGGTCGGCACGACCATCGAGTTTTTCGATTTTTACGTTTACGCCACGGCCGCAGTGCTCGTGTTCCCCGCCTTGTTCTTTCCGAACAATGACCCGATGACGGCGCTTCTGGCGTCCTTCGCCACCTTCTCCATCGCCTTTTTTGCCCGTCCGCTGGGTGCTGTGGTCTTCGGTCACTATGGTGACCGCGTCGGCCGCAAGACGACACTTGTCGCCGCGCTGCTGACCATGGGTGTATCGACCGTCGTGATCGGCCTCCTGCCCTCCTATGAGACCGCCGGCGTCCTTGCACCGCTGTTGCTGGCGCTGTGCCGCTTCGGCCAGGGCTTTGGCCTTGGCGGCGAATGGGGCGGCGCCGTCCTGCTCGCCACGGAAAACGCGCCTCCCGGCAAGCGCAGCTGGTACGGCATGTTCCCGCAGCTCGGCGCCCCTGTCGGCCTGTTCCTCTCCTCCGGCGTGTTCTGGATCCTGCTGCACTTCATGTCGCAGGAAGCGTTGCTCAGCTGGGGCTGGCGCATTCCCTTCGTCGCTTCGATCATTCTGATCGCGGTCGGCATGTGGGTTCGCCTGTCGATCACCGAGACGCCCGACTTCCAGAAGGCGATCGAAAAGGAAGAACGTGTGGCCGTTCCGGTCGCGGAACTGTTCCGCAACCACAAGCGCAGCCTCGTGCTCGGCACCTTCGTGGCGCTGGCCACCTTTGTGCTCTTCTACATCGGCACCGCCTATCTGCTGTCCTATAACGTCAAGGTCCTGAAAATCCCGTTCCTTGACGCGCTGGAAGTGCAGATTCTCGGCTCCATCGTTTTCGGCATCTTCATCCCGATCGCCGGCAAGCTCGCCGAAAAATTCGGCCGTCGTGAAATTCTGATCATTACGACGGTGCTGATCGGCCTGTTCTCCTTCCTGCTGCCCGGCCTGATGACCGGTAGCGAAGGCTCCATCTTCGTCTTCGCGGCCCTTGCCATGATGCTGATGGGCATGACCTACGGCCTGATCGGCACGGCGCTCGCAGCCCCCTTCCCGACCCGGGTGCGCTACACCGGCTCGTCGATCACCTTCAACATGGCCGGCATCTTCGGCGCATCGCTGGCGCCTTACATCGCCACATGGCTGCAGGTGAATTACGGCATGGGTTATGTCGGCTACTACCTGTGCGTCTCCGCCCTCATCACGCTGGCCTGCATTCTGCTTTCCCGCAAGGACGAAGTCTGAGCCAAGCGCAGCCCAACAGGAAAAGCCGCGAAACCGGGTTTCGCGGCTTTTTCCATTCTACAATGGCAAATCCTATGCGACGGTCTGGCGGCTGACCTTCTGGCCGGCAAAACAGATGCGATTGCGCCCCGATCGTTTCGCGTCGTAAAGCGCCATATCGGCATTGTGCATGACTTTCTCGAAAATCTCCCAATTCGCCCGGAAAGCCACACCCATAGAGACGGCGGTCCTGATCCGCATGCCCTGGAAATCCACCGGTGTCGCCGCGATCCTCGCACGCGCCTTTTCGCAGAGCTCCAGAAAATCCTGCGGAGCCAGCTCCTGCACAACGACGAATTCTTCTCCACCCAGGCGCGCGATATAGGCGGTTTCATCGAAACAATCGCGGATCATGGCGGCGACACTGGAAATAACCATATCGCCAGCCAGATGGCCGTATCTGTCATTCACCGATTTGAAGCGGTCGATATCAACGAAGGCGACGCAATATTGCGTATCGAGACGGGCGCAGTTGGCGTAAAGCCCCAGCCTGTTGTTGAGGCCGGTCAGCGCGTCGGTGTGGCTGAGATGCAGAAACCGCTCATGCGACTGGGCAAGCAGCTTCACTTCGCGCGCATTGATCCAGCCGATGATCAGAGCCAGGGTAAACGCGATCGTTGCCGACAGGGTCGTGCCGAGCATCAGCCCATTCGCAAGGTCGGTCACCAGCCCTAACAGCGAAAGAATGAAGAGCCCAGCCGTATCGATCACGACGGCGATAATGGTGACCAGAACCGCCACACGCAGCGCAAAATCGAGCGGTTCCAGCCGCTGGCGGCCTTCAGGCGTCGCAACCGAAAAACTTATGCTTTGGATCAGTTTATGCCAGAGACCCAACTTAACCCCCAACGGGTTTGGATGTCGCGTGAATTAAAATTGCCTAAAATACCAAAAAGCTGGATAATGAACCCAGCTATTCTTGTCACCTAATAATAAAACATAAGTATTGACCGGGCGTTACCATAAACACCCGGCCGAAAAGGAAGCATCAGCTCCCTAGAAACGGTTCCACCTCACGGCCCGGCATGAAAAGCCCTAGCCGCTTGATTTCCCACTCCAGCCGGATGCCCGACTTCTCGAACACGCGCTTGCGGATGGTCTCACCCAGATATTCCAGATCGTAGCCGGTCGCATGGCCGGTATTGATCATGAAATTGCAATGCAGCGATGACATCTGCGCGCCGCCGATGACCAGACCGCGGCCGCCCGCCTCATCGATGAGTTCCCATGCGGAATGACCTTCGGGATTCTTGAAGGTCGAACCACCAGTCTGCTCACGGATCGGCTGAACTGTTTCGCGATGGTGACGCACGGCGTCCATATCGGCGCGGATTTTCGCCTTGTCTTCCGGATAACCCTCGAACAATGCGCCGGTGAAGATCAGGCCTTTGTCCGCGCCGGAATGGCGGTAGCTGTAGCCCATATCGGCATTGGAAAGCACATGCTGCTTACCCTGACGATCAACCGCATAGACTTCCACCACGCGCTCGCGCGTCTCACCGCCGTTTGCGCCCGCATTCATACGCAGCGCACCGCCGATGGAGCCGGGAATGCCGTAATAGAAATGGAAGCCGCCAATGCCGTTATCCATGGCCATGGCCGCAATATGCTTGTCCGGGCAGATCGCACCGGCCTTGATGCGGTTTTCGCCGGCAAGCTCCACCTGGCCGAAACCTTTGGCCGACAGACGGACGACAACGCCCGGAATGCCGCCATCGCGCACCAGAAGGTTGGAGCCGACGCCGACCACCGTCAGCGGCACGTCTTCCGGCAGAATTTTCAGGAAGGCAATCAGATCATCGGTATCGTGCGGCTGGAACATGACTTCCGCCAGACCGCCGGCTCTGAACCACGTCACGCGGTCCATGGGCGCATCCGGTGTCAGACGTCCCCTCAGTTCGTTTACCCCGTCGCCGAGCCTCCCCAGCAATTTAACCCCATCGACCTGTCTCATTCAGACTTTCCTGATATGCTCTTCAATTCCGAAGGCAGCGCTGCTGCCCATTGCGTGATATTTCCAGCCCCCAAGAGAACCACGAAATCACCCGGATTCGCAATGCCTGCAACCACTGAGGCGAGATCTTCCCGTTTCTCAAGAAAACGGGCGTCACGATGGCCGGCGGCCTTGATGGCCGAAACCAGCGCTTCCGAACTTGCGCCTTCGATCGGATCTTCGCCCGCAGCATAAACCGGGGCAAGAAGAATCGTATCCGCATCGTTGAAACAATGCGCGAAATCGTCAAACAGGCTGGAAAGGCGGCTGTAGCGGTGCGGCTGATGCACCGCGATGATACGGCCATTGCAGGCTTCCCGCGCCGCCGCCAGCACAGCCTTGATCTCGACCGGGTGATGACCGTAATCGTCGAAGACCTGTACGCCATTGGCTTCGCCCGTCAGCGTGAAACGCCGCTTGACGCCTGCGAAGGAGGCGAGACCCTTCTTGATGTCAGCTTCCGAAATACCGAGACGATTGGCGACGGCAATCGCGGCCGTCGCGTTCGAAACATTGTGTCGGCCGGGCATCGGCAGGACGAGATCCTTGAAGGAGAATATCTTGCCGGTACGACGACGGCGGATTTCCACGTCGAAAACCGAGCGTGTGCCATCGATGCGCACATTCGAAAAACGCACGTCGGCCTGCGGGTTTTCACCGTATGTGATGACCTTGCGATCCTCGATGCGGCCGACCAGCGCCTGCACTTCCGGGTGGTCAAGGCACATGACGCCGAAGCCGTAGAACGGCACGTTCTCGACGAACTGGCGGAACGCCGCGCGCACAGCATCAAAATTGCCGTAATGGTCCAGATGCTCCGGATCGATATTGGTAATGACGGCCACGTCGGCCGGCAGCTTCAGGAAGGTGCCGTCGGATTCGTCGGCTTCCACCACCATCCACTCGCCCTCGCCCATACGCGCATTGGTGCCATAGGCATTGATGATGCCGCCATTGATGACGGTCGGGTCGAGATTGCCGGCTTCCAGCAGGGTCGCGACCATCGAGGTGGTCGTCGTCTTGCCGTGGGTGCCGCCAATGGCGATGGCGTTACGGAAACGCATCAGCTCGGCCAGCATTTCGGCACGGCGAACGATCGGCAGGTGTTTTTCCCGCGCGGCGATGAGTTCCGGATTGTTCTTCTTGATGGCGGTGGAAACGACCACGACCTCGGCGTCACCGAGATTGTCCGCCGTATGGCCGACGAACACCTCGATGCCCTTGTCGCGCAGACGCTGCACATTGGCGCTGTCGGCCTGATCCGACCCCTGAACGCGGTGGCCGAGATTGTGAAGCACTTCGGCAATGCCGCTCATGCCGATCCCGCCTATGCCGATGAAATGGACAAGGCCTATGGCTTTCGGCATCTTCATGCCCCAACTCCTTCATTCTTCTTCTTGAATTCCTGTACGGACTGGCCGGAAGCAATGGCCTCCACCAAATCGGCCAGCACATCCGCCGCATGCGGTTTACCCGTTGCCTTGGCCGCCGCTGCCGTTGCCGAAAGACGATCCGGTTCCGAAAGCGCCGAGGACAGGAGGCCGGAGAGCTTCTGCGGCGACAGTTCCGCCTGCTTGATGACGCTGGCCCCGCCCGCCGCCGAAAGTGCTGCCGCATTGGCGGCCTGATCGTGATCCAGCGCATGCGGATAAGGCACGAGAATGGACGGGCGGCCGATCACCGAAAGCTCCGATACCGTCGAAGCGCCCGAACGGCTGATCACCAGATCGGCCTCGCCGATGCGCGACGCCATGTCGCCGAAGAAGGGCGAAACGTCAGCCTTTACGCCAAGCTTCTGGTAGGAGGCGATGACGCTGTCCTTGTCTTCAGGACGCGCCTGCTGGGTGACGACGATGCGCTTGCGCTGCTCGTCTTTCAGCAGGCAGATAGCCGCAGGCACCGCGCTCGAAAAGAACTGCGCGCCCTGGCTGCCGCCGAACACGACAAGCTGAAAAGTTTCACCCGTCTGCGACGGGGTATAGGGAATTTCAGATGCCGCCAGCACCGCCGGGCGCACCGGATTGCCGGTCGCCACCGTCTTGTCGGAATATTGGCCATTGGCGGGCGGCAGGAAGCCGCCGGCGATCGCCTTCACACGGCCTGCCAGCGCCTTGTTAGCGCGACCCATCACAGCATTCTGCTCATGAATGATGGAAGGCACGCCAAGGCCGGTGGAAGCCAGAAGCGGCGGCACGGTGGGATAACCACCGAAACCGACAACCGCGACCGGCTTCAGTTTCGCCACCAGCCGGCGCGCCGCGCGCAGGCCAACCCAGAGCTTCCAGAGCGAACGCGCCACGGAAATCGGGTTTTTCGAGCCGATGGTGGCAGACGGCACCACATGGATTTCATCCGCCGGGAACTTGCCGGCATAACGCTCGGCGCGGCTGTCGGTGACGAGATGCACCTGATAACCGCGCGCCTTCAGCGTATGCGCGAGCGCCTCCGCCGGAAAAACATGGCCGCCGGTTCCCCCAGCGGCAAGAAGAACAATACCCTTGCTCATGATCGTTTACTCCGCGGGAACGCCGGAACCGACGCGGAAGAAACTCCGCTCCTGCGCCCGCTTTTCGGGTCTGTGGCGTGTCAGCGCCAGAAGGAAGCCGGCGGTCACGCAGATCGCCATCATCGACGAACCACCATAAGAAATCAGCGGTAGCGTCATGCCCTTGGCGGGCATCAGCTCGAGATTAACGCCGATATTGATCATCGACTGCATACCGATCTGCAGCACGAGACCGGCGACGGCAAAGCGGCAGAAATCGTCCTTCTCCTTGAAGGCGTGCGACAGGCCGCGCAGCACGATGAAGGCGAAGATCGCAACGAGGAACATGCAGAAAACGATGCCGAATTCTTCCGCCGCCACCGAGAAGATGAAGTCGGTATGGCTGTCGGGAATGATCCGCTTGACGATGCCCTCGCCCGGTCCGCGACCGAACCAGTCACCACGAATGATCGCTTCGCGTGCGGTATCGACCTGAAACGTATCGCCCTCACCCGTCCAGAACCGGTCGATACGACCGGCGACGTGCGGCAACATGAGATAGGCGGTCACAATGCCGCCGACGCCAAGGCCACCGAGCATGATGATCCAGAACCATGGTACGCCGGCCATGAAGAACATGCCGCCCCAGACCACGGAGGTCAGAATGGTCTGGCCGAAGTCCGGCTGGGCGATCAGGAGTGCGGCCACGATACCGAAAGTGATGATGGCAAAGAGATTGCCCGGAATTTCCGGATGGCGCGCCCGCTCGGCAAAAAGCCATGCGCAGACGATGACGAAAGCCGGCTTCATGAATTCCGACGGCTGGATCGAGAAGGTGCCGATGGAAATCCAGCGCCGCGCACCCTTGACCTCGATACCGAAGAACAGCGCGAAGATCATCATCAGCAGCGAGGCGATCAGCATGATGACCGCCACGCGGCGCACCTGGCGCGGCGACAGGAAGGACAGGCCGACCATGATCGCCAGCGACGGCACCATGAACATCGCCTGACGCTCGACGAAAAAGAAGCTGTTGAGGCCGATGCGCTCGGCAACCGCGGGCGATGCCGCAAAGGACAACATCAGGCCTATGCCCATCAGCGCGATGAACGCCGCCAGAAAGAAACGGTCGATGGTCCAGAACCATTCCGCGACCGGACCTCGATCAACTCGGCTTACCATGGCCTTCAGCCCCCTTTTCCAGAGTCAACCAGCATCGTCATGCCATCGAGCGCCGCGACCTGCGCGACGAACGAATCACCTCTGATTTCAAAGTTCTTATATTGATCGAAGCTTGCGCAAGCCGGGGACAACATCACGATATTGCCGGCCGTCGCATCTTTTTCCGCATCCGCCGCCGCATGCTGCACGGCTTTGTCCAGCGTGCCGGATATTTCGTATGGCACCGCCTCGCCGAGCGTTGCGGCAAATTCCGCCGCAGCCTCGCCGATCAGATAGGCCTTGGCGATGCGCGGAAACAGCGGCGAAAGACTGGTAATGCCGCCCGCTTTCGGCAGACCGCCGGCGATCCAGTAGATACGGTCGAAACTCGAAAGCGCTGGCGCTGCCGCATCGGCATTGGTCGCCTTGCTGTCGTTGACGAAAGTGACATTGCCGCGCCGGCCGACCGGCTGCATGCGATGTTTGAGGCCGGGGAAGGATTTGAGACCGGCGCGGATTTCCTCTTCCGAAACACCCACGGCAAGGCAGGCGGCAATTGCGGCCGCCGCATTCTGCGCATTGTGGCTTCCACGAAGAGTCTGGATACCGTCGAGATCGACCAGCAGTGAGAAGGTGCCGCCATGCGCCCGCAGGATGTGGCTGCCTTCGGCATAAAGACCTTCGGAAACAACATTGCGTTTCGAAATGCGCGCGACCTTCACGCCGGCACGCTCGATGCGGTCGGCAATCAGCGTCGAATGGCTGTCATCCACACCGACGATAGCCGTGCCGCTGCCCGCCACCAGCCGTTCTTTGACGTCGGCATAATGCTGCATCGTGCCATGCCGATCGAGATGGTCAGGCGTGAGGTTAAGCAGAATGCCGGCAGTCGGATTGATCGTCGGCGCCAGATCGATCTGGTAGGACGAGCACTCGACCACGTAAAAGCGCTGCGCCTTCGGTGGATCGAGGCTCAGCACCGCCGTGCCGATATTGCCGCCGAGCTGCGTATCGCGGCCCGATGCCTTGAGAATATGCGCGATCAGCGCCGTCGTCGTCGACTTGCCGTTGGTGCCGGTGATGGCGATGAAAGGGCAATCCGGGGCATGGGCGCGGCGCTCGCGGATGAAAAGCTCGATATCACCGATGATCTCCACGCCCGCTGCCTTCGCAAGGTCGACCGACCAGTGCGGCTTCGGATGTGTCAACGGCACGCCGGGCGCCAGCACAAAGGAAGAAAACGAGGCCCAGTCTATCGTGTGCAGGTCCGCCGTGGTGATGCCTTCGGCCTCAGCCTTCGCGACGCTGTCGGGATTGTCGTCGAAAGCCACGACATCAGCACCGCCGGCAACCAGCGCCCGGGCGGTAACGAGACCCGAACCGCCGAGCCCGAAGAGAGCGACTTTCTTACCCCTAAACGACGTGACCGGGATCATCGCTCACCTCAGCTTCAGGGTGGCGAGGCCGAGCAGCGCAAGGCCCACGGAGATGATCCAGAAACGGATCACCACCTGGCTTTCCGTCCAGCCTTTTTTCTCGAAGTGGTGATGGATCGGCGCCATCAGGAAAACGCGCCTGCCGGTGCGCTTGAACCAGAAGACCTGGATGATGACCGACAGCGTTTCCATCACGAAGAGACCACCGACGATGACCATGACGATCTCGTGCTTGGTGGCGACAGCGATCGAGCCGATCAGGCCGCCGAGCGCCAGCGAACCCGTATCGCCCATGAAGATGGCGGCAGGCGGCGCGTTGAACCACAGGAAGCCAAGGCCCGCGCCGATGACCGCGCCGACGATAACGGCAAGCTCACCCGTGCCGGGCACGAAATTGATCTGCAGGTAATTGGCAAAAACCGCGTTGCCGGCGAGATAGGCGATCACGCCGAAGGTAGCGGCAGCGATCATGACGGGCACGATGGCAAGCCCATCGAGACCATCCGTCAGGTTTACCGCATTGCCCGCGCCGACGATGACGAAAGCACCGAACAGCACGAAGAAATAACCGAGATTGATCACGAGTTCCTTGAAGAAGGGAAAGGCGATGGAGCTGCCGAGCGTGCCGCCATGCGGTGCTGAAGCTAGCGCCATCTTCATCATGAAGAACACGGCAATCGCCGCAATCAGGAATTCGATGCCGAGACGGGCCTTACCGGAAAAGCCCTTGTCGCTCTGTTTCGTGACCTTGAGATAATCGTCGTAAAAGCCGATTGCCCCGAAACCGAGCGTCACCATCAAAACGGCGACGACATAGACATTCGAGAGGTCGCCCCAGAGCAGCGAACCGCCGAGGATACCGGCAAGGATCATCAGCCCGCCCATGGTCGGCGTGCCGGCCTTCTTGAAATGCGTCTGCGGCCCATCGGCACGGATCGGCTGGCCCTTGCCCTGACGCACGCGCAGCGAGTTGATGATGGCCGGTCCAAACAGGAAGACGATCAACGCAGAGGTGAACATCGCCGCCCCCGCCCGGAAGGTGATGTACCGGAAGAGGTTGAAGACTTGAATTTTATCCGACAGTTCGACGAGCCAGATCAGCATAATTGCCCTTTCAAAAGGCTATTTCAGACTTGGCGTTCCGTCTCGGGGAATGCCGGATACTTGTCAAGCAGCGCGGCGACAATCTTGCCGAAACCGAGGCCAAGTGACGATTTTACCATCAGCGCGTCTCCCGGTTGCACCCATTGCAGGGCGAAATCGGTGAGTTCCGCCGTCGTCGGGAACCAGATGACGGTCACGCTATCAGGCAGCGCATCGCGCAGCGCCGCCATTGCCTCGCCCGCAAGCCACACATGTTCGATACCGGCCGCGAGCAACGGCCCGGCCAGTTCCTCATGCAGCTGCGCGGAAAACTCACCCATCTCCAGCATATCGCCGAGAACGGCGACGCGCCGGCCGTGACCCTGCGTTTCCGTTTCCGCCAGCACGGCAATCGCGGCGCGCATGGAGGCCGGATTGGCATTGTAGCTTTCATCAATCAGCAGGAAGGAGCCGCCATTGATGGAGAGATGGTGGCGCTGGCCACGCCCCTTCACCGCCTCGAGCGATCCCAGCGCCTCAAAGGCGCGGTCGAGATTGGCGCCCGTTACGGCAACCGCGCCAAGGACCGCCATGGCGTTATCGGCGATGTGCCGGCCGGGAATATTGATGTGCAACTCGCTGGTTTCGCCGTTCAGTATCGCCCAGATCGTCGAGCCCGTCGCCGTGCTCTCGAAATCCGCGAGGCGGAAATCCGCCTTGGCGTGCTGCCCGAAGGTGAGGATATGTTCGATGCCCTGTTCCTGCGCCGCCTCTTCAAGCTGCTCGAACTGGGCATTATCGCGGTTGAGGATGACGGAACCACCCTCCTCCAAACCTTCGAAAATCTCGGCCTTGGCTGCGGCGATCTCTTCGATATTCTTGAAATTGCCGAGATGGGCAGGCGCAATCGTGGTGATGATCGCCACATGCGGGCGGACCATCTTCACCAGCGGCCGGATTTCGCCGGAATGGTTCATGCCGATTTCGAACACGCCGAATTCCGTATCGGCGGGCATGCGCGCCAGCGTCAGCGGCACACCCCAATGGTTGTTAAAGGAAGCCACTGCCGCATGCACCCGGCCGGATGGGGCCAAGGCCTGCCGCAGCATTTCCTTGGTCGTCGTCTTGCCGACCGAGCCGGTCACCGCGATGATGCGCGCTGACGTTCTTTCACGCGCCGCGATGGCGAGTTTACCGAGTGCGGTAAGAACATCTTCCACGACGATCATCGGCACCGTCAGACGGCCAAGAGCCGGCAGTTTGCCTTCGGCCACGACGAGCAGACTGGCCCCGTTGGCGACGGCAAAACTCGCATAGTCATGGCCGTCGACCCGGTCACCCTTGATGGCGAAAAAGGCTTCGCCGGCTTTGACAGTCCGGCTGTCGATGGAAATGCCGGTGATTCCGGTCGACAGGTTGCCCACGGGGCGTCCTGCCGTAATGGCGATCATGTCGGCGACTGTCCATAACCAGCTCAAATTTTCGATCCTTCCAGCCCTGCCAGTGCAGCGCGCACCTGTTCATGATCGGAAAACGGCAGCGTCACGGAACCGACGATCTGCCCCTCCTCATGCCCCTTGCCCGCAACGATCAGCGTATCGCCATGCGACAGCATCGACACCGCATGCCGGATCGCCTCCGCCCTGTCGCCGATTTCCAATGCGCCGGGTGCCGCCGCCATGACTTCCGAACGGATCGTCGCGGCGTCTTCCGAGCGCGGATTGTCGTCGGTGACGATGACGATGTCGGAAAGCCGCGTCGCAACCTCGCCCATGATCGGGCGTTTGCCCTTGTCACGGTCGCCGCCACAGCCGAAGACGGTGACGATGCGGCCAGAGGTGAAAGGCCGGACCGAGGTCAGCACGTTCTCCAGCGCATCCGGCTTGTGGGCGTAATCGACATAGGCGAGCGCACCGTTCCCCGTCTGGCCGACAAGCTCCAGACGTCCGGCAGCACCGATCAGCTTCTCAAGCGCCTTCAGCGCCGTTGTCGCGGCAACGCCGGTGGACATGGCGAGACCTGCAGCGACGAGAGCATTCGCAACCTGAAAATCACCCGCCAGCGGGATGTCGACTTCATGGATCACGCCGTCATGATGCACTTCGATCATCTGCTTGTGACGGAAGTGCTCCACCCGTTTCAAGGTCAAATAATCACCCTTGCGGCCGACGGTGCGCACATCGAGACCCGCTTCGCGCGCCGCCCGGATTGCCTGGTCCGACCACGGATCGTCAGCAAAGATCACTGCGGGAGAGCCCTTCTCCATCAGCGTATCGAAGAGCCGCATCTTCGCGGCCATATAGTCCTCGACGGTCGGATGATAATCCATGTGGTCGCGGCCAAGATTGGTGAAACCGGCGGCTGCCAGCTTCACTCCATCGAGACGGCGCTGGTCGAGACCATGGCTGGATGCCTCCATCGCCGCGTGGGTCACGCCTTCGGCCGCAAGTTCGGCCAGAAGCGCATGCAGCGTCACGGGATCGGGCGTGGTGAGCGCGCCATAATCCTCGCGGCCGGGAGCGATGACACCCGTGGTGCCGATCTGTGCGGCGGCGTGGCCGGCGAAAGCCCATATCTGCCGCACGAAGGAGGCGACGGACGTCTTTCCCGCAGTGCCGGTGACGGCGACCATGGTTTCCGGCTGTTTTCCGTAAAAACGGGAAGCGGCAAGGGAGAGATAAAGGCGTGGATCCGTGACGGAAAGCACCGGCACATCAGCCTCCAGCGCGTGTCCGGAAACGACTGCGACCGCACCCTTGGCAACCGCGTCCTTCACATAGGCCGCGCCATCCGCCCTGGTGCCCGCAACCGCCACGAACAGGCTGCCGGGCGCAGCCTTGCGGCTGTCTGCGGTGATCCCCCCGATTTCGATCGCCCCGATCTCAGACAGGAGCAATTCTTTCAATTCCGGAAACGCATTTCCGGATATATCTCGCAAATTCATCGACTGTGTCCGTCTTGTCCCCCCGGCGCGAATCGCCGGAATATCATAAGCTAACAATCAATAAGACACGAGCAAGGCCGAGCCATCCTTGCCGAACTTCGGCTTCACGCCCAGCACCGCCGCCGTGCGGGTGATGATATCGCGCACCATCGGCGCCGCAGACGTGCCGGCAAGCGCTGCGCCGTTGCCCTTGTCCGTCTTCGGCTCATCGATGAAAGACAGCACGACATATTGCGGGTCATCCATCGGAAAGGCCGAGAGGAAGGCGTTGAAGTTCTTGTCGTGCACGTAACGTCCGTTGACGACCTTGTCGGCCGTACCGGTCTTGCCCCCGACGTTGAAACCGTCGACGCGCGCATTGCGGCCCGAACCGTTGACGCCGTTCCACTCGAAGAGGAAACGCATGTCCTTGCTGGCGCCGGGCTTCAGAACCTGCTTCGCCACCTGATCGGCCTGTTCGCGGGTACGCGGCAGGAAAGTCGGTTCGATCAGTTTGCCGCCATTGACGAGTGCTGCACCGGCGACCGCCGTCTGCAGCGGCGTCGTGGAAACGCCGTGGCCGAAGGAAATGGTGATGGAGTTGATCTTCTTCCATTCGCGCGGCTGCGACGGCAGCGCCACTTCAGGCAATTCGGTCTGCATGCGGGTCAAAAGGCCAAGCCGCGTCAGGAATTCCTTGTGGCCTTCCGTTCCCACGGTGTCGGCGATCTTGGCCGTACCGATGTTGGACGAAAACTGAAAGATTTCCGGCACCGAAAGCATTCGGCCCTTGCCGTGGAAGTCCTTGATGGTGAAACCGCCGATGCGGATCGGATAACGCGCATCGAAAGTATCGCCGAGACGGACGCGGCCCGAATCGAGACCCATGGCAATCGTGAAGGACTTGAAGGTGGAACCCATTTCGAACGTGCCGTTCGACATGCGGTTGAGCCAGCCTTCCTTGGCACCTTCAGCCGGGTTGTTCGGGTCGTAATCCGGCACGGAGGCCATGGCGAGCACTTCGCCGGTATGCACATCCAGAACCACCGCGCCGGCGCCAATCGCCTGGAACTTGGTGATGGCCGAGGTCACGACTTCACGGACAATGGACTGCACGCGCAGATCGATGGATAGCTTCACCGGTTCCAGCGGCTGGTCGCTGGTCATGCCGAGCGCCGTCAGATCGGCAAGGCCCTGGCTGTCGACGTAACGTTCCATGCCGGCAACGCCACGGTTGTCGATGTTGACGTGGCCGACGACATGCGCAGCGGTCGGCCCGCCGGGATAAAAGCGGCGCTTTTCCGGACGGAAGCCGACGCCGGGAATACCGAGCGCAAGAATCTGGCTCTGCTGCTTCGGCGTCAGCTGACGGCGCAGCCACTGAAAGCGCGAATTGGAAGAAAGCTTCTGATAGGTGCCGCGCTGGTCGAGATCCGGCAGGACAGTACGCAGCTTCTCAATGGCCTCGTCGATATCAACGATGCGATGCGGTTCGGCAAACAGCGAGACGGTGCGGATATCGGTGGCCAGAACCTCGCCGTTGCGATCAAGAAGATCGGGGCGCGACGCCATCAGCCGGTCTGCGGGCGCGATGCTCGACACTGTTTCCTGTTCCGCCATGCCATATTGCACGAGACGGCCGCCCACGACGGCATAAAAGGCGACAAAACCGAAAATCAGAAGGCCGACGCGGCTTTTCGCCTGGGCGGCCCGCTTCTTGCGGGCGCCCTCAAACGCCGCATGGTCGGTATAAACACCGGTGGTGCTGGCGGAAAAGTGAGCCTTACTCTTCAAAACCATGACGCGGGAGAGAAAAGACATCAGCGGTTCACCGATCCTGTTATGGTTTCATCCATATCGCCGGTTTCATCACCAGCGGCGGCGGAGGCGACCGGTACAGGCGCCGGTGCCGGACGTGAAACGCGCGCACGTGGCGTGGGAACCGGAACGCCGTTGACAGCGATCTGGCCCGCAGGCGGCGATTTGGGCTTCGAAGCGCCACCGAGGGTAGCCCCCGGCTTGGAGCCATTAACGGCAGCGGCGATGACATCCTCGACGCTCATGCCTTCAGGCTCGGGCGGCTGCGGCAATTGCGAGCGCAGCATGGGCAACTCGCGCGGCTGCGCCAGCTGCGTCGGCAGCGTCGGTGAAAGACCAAGCTCCGTTTGATAGGCATTCACCAGCCGGTGCAGACGGTTCGGCTGCGTCAAGAGAGCCCAGTCGGCCCTCAAAAGATCGATCGTATCCTTTTCAAGCTTGATCTCGGCCTCCAGCTTGCGGACTTCCTCAAGCTTCAGATCGGCCTTGTGCTTGATCGAATAGGTAACCACAGCCGCAGCGACCATGACCCCCATCAAGATGACATCGAAAGTGCGCAGCATATCAGCCTCCCATCTTTTCAAGGCTGGCGAGATCAGGAAGCTCGAAAATCGAGAAATCTGCAGCGCGCGCCGGGGCTGTGGTGCGCAGGCCAGCGCGAAGCTTGGCCGAGCGAGCCCGCGGATTAAGTTCCGCCTCCTCGTCGCTGGCGGCGATCATTGGCTTGCCGATGTTCTCGAAAATGGCCGGCTTATCCTCCACCATCGGCAGATGCCGGGAACCGGCGGCCTTGCCCGAACGGTCGGAGAAGAATTTCTTGACGATACGGTCTTCCAGCGAATGGAACGTGACGACGACCAGCCTTCCGCCGGGCTTCAAAACCTGCTCGGCGGCAAACAAAGCCTGCGCCAGCTCGCCCAGCTCATCATTGACGAAAACGCGCAGCGCCTGAAACACGCGCGTTGCGGGATGGATCTTGTCCTTCGCCTTGCGCGGCGTGACGATCTCGATAAGGCCCGCCAGATCACGGGTGGTTCGGAACGGCTCTTCCGCCCTCTTCTTTTCAATGGCGCGGGCAATGCGGCCGGGCTGCTTCTCTTCACCGAGAAACCCGAAGATGCGGATCAGATCGCTGACTTTGGCGCGATTGACGACATCGGCCGCCGAGACGCCGGAAGCGGACATGCGCATATCGAGGGGGCCGTTCTTCTGGAAGGAAAAACCGCGCTCGGCCTCGTCGATCTGCATGGAAGACACGCCGATATCAAGAACGACGCCATCAAGCCCGCCTTCAGGCGCATGCTTCGCGAGCTCGGAAAACTGAGACTGAATAAGCGAGAGCCGGCCGCCATTGGCGGCAACCATGGCCTGGCCGCCGGCGATCGCAGTCGGATCGCGGTCGAGTGCGATGACATTGGCGCCCTGATCGAGAATTGCCTGGCTATAACCGCCGGCGCCGAAAGTACCATCGAGAATGATCTTGCCGGGCGCAGGCTCCAGCGCGGCAATGACTTCGCGAAGCAGGACAGGGATGTGACGCTGAGGTCCGCCATCGGCATCAGAAGATCGTCCGCCAGAATTCGCCGCCATCCCGTGTCCCCGTCCTAGGCGGGGCGAGCAGCCGAAAAACCGCGCCCCGCTCTTGCTTCCGCCTGCGCCGCCAAAAACGCATCCGGTTGCCAAAGCTGAAAATGATCCGCCCGCCCAACGAAGGTGACCTCGGTGGATATGCCGGTGAATTCCCGCACAAAATCCGTCACCATCAATCGACCTTCCTGGTCGAGCTTCATGAAAACGCCGCCGCCGTGAACCAGCAGCGACATTGCGTTCGCCTCTGGCGAGAAAGCATCCATGGACGCAATCTGCCGCTCGTAGCGCTCCAGCAAATCCGGACCGCCGACACTGATTGCCGGAAACGCAAAATCCTGGAGACAATAAAGCTCCTGAATGCCGCGCTTCGCCAGCACCGAACGAAACGGAGACGGAACCGAGACGCGCCCCTTGGCGTCGATCCTGTTCGTCACGTTCGATAAAAAGCGGTCCATTACTCAACTCGCCAAAACCGCATGCCGCAAAGCGATCCATCCGCTCCGCAGCCGACACCGGTACGCACGACACATCGCCAAGCGCCAGGGCAACATGCCCTGCAGCAGCCCCTCGTAGGCTCCTCACTCGTTTCAGCGATTGCGGGTCAAAAACACGACCCAATGTGGTGTGCATTTGGGATATCATGGGACACTATGGGCGTCAATGGGAGAAGCCGGCACGATACCGACTTCGCATCGGAAATTCATAAGCCGTTAAGTTTAACGAATGGTTTACTTTGCGAACTCATGTGCCAGCAAAAACAATTAAAGCTTGGGCCGACATGCCTATTTTTCGCTTGAGAAACAGACGCTTGCCGATCCTCGTCGGACACGCGCCATTTAAATCGCAAAAGGCGCTCTGATGCCGCCGCGGCAACGGCAGCCTGGCTGGTATCACGGCCATCTGTATGATTTAGCGATAGACCAGTTGCAGCGGCTCGATGTGATGCCGAAGCACTGCACATCTTGCGTCTCAGCCAGAACCGTCATTCTCAGCAAACAACAACGCCGCCACGGCTTGACTTTTTAAACTTTCAATTGATTTTGATTTCTGAAGTTGTGTTTTTCATTGTGAGATAATAATGCCGAATTACGTGGCGGGCTTACCTGCCTTCTTAAGTTATTTTTTGATTGGCCTGGTCTGCCTGGCAGCTTTTTCCGCCATCTACACCCGCCTTACTCCCCACAGCGAAGGGGAGTTGATCAAGGCCGGCAACATCGCCGCCGTCGTCGCTTTTTTAGGGGCGTTGATCGGCTTCAGCCTGCCTCTGGCCTCGGCTGCGGCCAACTCCGTAAGCCTTCCCGATTATGTGGTCTGGGCGGTAATCGGCCTGCTGGTTCAGATTTTTGCATTCTACCTCGCCAAACTCAGCATGACCGACCTGCACCTGAAAATCATCGAGGATAATGTCGCGGCCGGGCTCTGGAGCGGCGGCATCGCTGTGGTCATCGGGATTCTGAACGCCGCCTGCATGGCGTATTGAGGAACAGACATGTATTTGGACGTGACAGAACATCCGCGTCTCGCCCTCGGTACGATTGCCGCAATAGGCCTTTTTATAGCTTTTTCACCGGAGGAAGAGGTCCTTTACACCTCGGTTGACAAATGCCTCGCCTCCGGTGTCTATCCCAAGGCTTGCCAGGCGGCATCCGAAGACGCCAGCCAGCACCACCTTGCCACTGCACCGAAATTTCGCAACATGGTCGCATGTGAAATGGAATACGGCGCGGGAAACTGTTCTGAGCTAAGGCAAAATCTCAATTCCAATAACGCCACCGGCACGAGCGTATTCGCACCTTCACCGGCAGGATTTGTCATGCCTCGGTCCATCGAAAACTTTGCAGACTATAGCGAATATCGTCGCCGTCAGCAAAACAGCAAGTCGGGCTCCTCTGGCGCGATGTCCGCCTATCGAAAACGCAACGGTGACCTCGTCACACCGGATGTGAGTGCCAGCGAACAGAACGGCGGCTCATTCGGAGGCGGCCCAGGCGGCGCGCTGGTGAGTGACGTGAAGACGCTCAACGCCAAAACGAACGTCAAGGGCCGTGGCGGATTCGGCGGCCACTCCTTTTCCGGAAGCTGACATGCGCCGCATCACAGTCCCACCGCGTCCAGATTGGCGTGAGAAGGCCAATGCTGTCGGTTTCTCCTTCCATGAAATGCACGGCGAACCTTACTGGGTGGACGATGCGGCCTATTGCTTCAGCCTTGATGAAATCGAACGCGATATCGAAGAACCGAGCCAAATCCTGCACGACATGTGCATGGATCTCGTCTCCGACATCGTAAACAGCGAGGAGGCGCTAACCCGTCTTGCCATCCCGCGCGATTATCACAACGTGATCCGAAATTCCTGGCAGCGGGGCGACCGCCACCTGTATGGCCGCTTCGATCTTGCCTATGACGGACATGGCCCCGCAAAGCTGCTCGAATATAACGCCGACACGCCCACTTCCGTCTTCGAAACGGGATATTTCCAATATAACTGGCTGACGGATCAGGTCGCCCTTGGGACGCTCCCGGCGCAAACCGACCAATTCAACTCGGTTCAGGAAGCCTTGATCGAAGCCTTTGGGCAATTCTCGCGAGACAGGATTTTCCATTTCGCGGCGGTCAGCGACAGCGCCGAAGATTGCGGCACGACGATTTACCTCATGGACTGTGCCATTCAGGCTGGCCACCGCGCCCAATTTCTCGATATCAGAGACATCGGCATCGATGCGAGCGGGCGTTATGCTGACCTCCAAAGTCGCGTCATCGAGCGCTGCTTCAAGCTTTATCCGTGGGAATTCATGTTACGGGAATCCTTTGCCGCCCATCTGCCTGCGCAGGACAGCATTTTCGTGGAGCCGGCCTGGAAAGCCGTACTATCGAACAAGGGCCTACTGCCCATGCTTTGGCAGCGGCATCCCAATCACCCGAATCTGCTGCCGAGTTTCTTTCCCGACGATCCGGCAATATATGAATTACGCGATTACGTGGTGAAGCCGCTTCTCTCGCGTGAGGGCGAAAATGTCAGCCTTTACCGAAACCGGCGCGAGATTTTATCGGCCCCGGGCAGTTACGGCAAAGAGGGGTATGTTTTTCAGGCCTACGCGCCATTGTTCAAGAGCGAGTTCGGATACGCCGTGCTCGGAAGCTGGATCGTCGCCGACCGACCCTGCGGGCTAGGCATTCGCGAGGACGTGTCGCCCATCACGGCAAATCTCTCCCGCTACGTTCCCCATATCATCGAGGGCTGATCCCCGCCGAAAAAGTCGGCAGGAAAATTCGCCAGTTGGCCTGTAAGCCGGGTTCTGTATGGCCCCGGTTTGACCCGGAACGTGGCAGCCATTCATCTGGGACGGCATTTGCATGCCGCCTCGCGCAACCCACCCGGATGACGGGCCTGGAAACCGGCTGTGAACGGGCTTTCGCCCATCCCGTGTCATCCCTATTCGGTCTTGCTCCCGGTGGGGTTTACCTTGCCGCCGCTGTTACCAGAAGCGCGGTGGGCTCTTACCCCACCCTTTCACCCTTACCATGCGATGCATGGCGGTTTGCTCTCTGTGGCACTTTCCCTGGGGTCGCCCCCGCCGGACGTTATCCGGCACCGTATTTCCGTGGAGCCCGGACTTTCCTCACCTTACCGTCTTTCGACATTGGTAAAGCGCGGCTGCCCGGCCAACTGGCATGGGCTCCATAACCATGTTCCGGGGCGAAAGCCACCGAAAAGCGCAGGCAAGGACTAAAGAAATGCGGGTTTGAAATCCGTTGAGAAGGCCCCGTCGGCGATTTCTCCGTCCCGCAGCAGCACAGCGCCAAGCCGACCGATCTCATCGGAGCTCTTGGCCGCCGTGCCGTTACCGCCGGTCAGAACCGCGATGCGCGACGAGGCGGTGAAACCGATGGCCGGATAACTGCTCCGCGTTTTGGAGACGACGCAGGCGGCCATCGAGACACGCGAGAGATCAATGGAAGGCACGAGCGTTCCGACGATGTCAGAGAGATGATCCCGCACGCTTTCGCGTCCACCGGAGCGAAACCATTCCCGGATTTCCGGATCACTGCCGAGCCTCTTGTCATCGGGATCGCCGCCGATCTTCAGGTAGAATTTGCCATCGGGATAGCGCACCGGCGGCAGCAGATAGATATGTTTTGTCGGCTCTCGCGGCTCATAGATCAGCGACGGCATGTCCGCATATTGCCCAAGGTCACCCTCGCCTATCTCGAAGAAAGCGACGGTGCGTGCATAGACATCAAGAGCCACCGGCTGCGGCAGCAGATCTTTGGTGATCGAGAAGCCGCCGGCCGCCACCAGCACCCGGTCTGCGGTATAAACCGCACCTGAAGCCGTCTGAACCGATGCCCGGCCATCCTCTTCCCGCGTCGAGACGACGATATCGTCGATAAGCGAGACACCTGCCTTTTCAGCGAGAATAGCCTGCGCCTTCACCAGCGCACGTGGATTGACGTATCCGGCATTCTTCCTCTCGAATACTCCCTCGCAACCCGGCTCGAAGGAGAAATAGGGAAAGCGGTTTTCGAGGCTTTGACCGTCCAGCAGTTCCGTCGAAACGTCGAGCCGCGCCGCCGCCTTGCGGACATCGTCAACAAAGGAATTGTCACCGCCCCGCTGAGGCCCCACCATCAGGCAGCCGACCGGAGCATAAAATTCAACGCCGCTTCTGGCCGCAATATCGGCATAACGCGCGATCGAGCGGTTGGCGAGCAGCGCCCAGTCTGCGTCACCATCGATGGTGCGGGTAATCCGCGCTTCGTCATAGTGGCTGGCGAAAACACCCTGATGCGATTCGATGTCGGCAGGTTCACCGGGACCGATCAGCGCGACGCCATCCACCGTTTCCGCCAGATGGCGGGCGGCGGCCGCACCCATCATGCCGCGACCCACGACGATATATTTGAAATGCTCCGACATGCCGCCCTCTTTACCCGCTCACTTCCGTCGCAACCTTTTAGCCGCTTCGTCCGTAAATGTCAGACGAAAACCGGCGACATTTCAGCGGCGAATTCATCCTCGGTCAGCTGGCCGTTCAGAAGCAGCACAGCACCCAGCCGTCCGATCTCGTCCGAAGACTTGGCGGAGACGAAATTGCCGCCGGTCAGAACCGCGATATTGGAGGATTGCGTAGAGCCGATATAGGGATAGCCGCTACGGGTAATGGAGGCGACACAGGAGCCGGAGGTCACGGGGCAGCCGGCAAGCGCCGGCATCAGGGATAGCGCCCGCTTTTTCAAAAATTCCACCTCACCCGGCGTACCGTCCGAGTGGAACCAGTCTACCGCTTCGGTGAGCGTTTCAAGCCTGCCCTTCTCGCTTTCTCCGCCGATCTTCAGATAGACCTTGCCATCGGGATAACGCACCGGCGGCAGGATATAGACGATGTCGTCCTCGGTTTCCGCGAGCACGATGGTGGAAGGCATCGCACCGAACAGGGCCTGCCTCGCCTCATCCAGCTCGAAAAACACGATGGTGCGGCCCGTTGCCGCCATATCGACCGGCGATGGAAGAAGTTCCGCCATGTTGGTAAAACCGCCCGCCGCGACAATGACCTTTTCGGCGGTATGGACGGCCCCTTCGCGGGTCGAAACCTCCACGCCATGGGAGGTGTCGCGAATATGCGCCGCCGTCTCACGCAGCAGTTTCGCGCCCTGCACCTCGGCAACGGCGCACTGCGCTTTCACCAGGGCGCGTGGATTGACGTGACCGGCATTCTGCGCCTCGAAATAACCGTCGTGATCGGCCGGCAGGGAGAACATCGGAAACCGGTCTACCAGCACATCACGGCCCAGCGTCTCTACGCCGAGACCAAGACGGTCGGCCGAGGAAAGGGCGCGCGAGACATAATCTCCCGCAAGACCCTTGCCGTTGCCGGTGAAGAGGCAGCCTGCTTCGGTGAAAAAGCGGATGCCGCTTTTGGCCTCAATTTCCCCATAACGGCGGATGGAGCGCTGCGCCAGATCCGCCCAGACCGGATCGCCGTCAAACCCACGGGTGATGCGCGCCTCATCGTAATGACTTGAAAACACACCTCGATGGGTCTTGCGATCGGCGGGCTCGCCCGGTCCGATCAGCGCCACGCCATCCGTTTGTGCTGAGAGATGCCGCGCCGCGGCGGCTCCCATCATCCCGGCCCCGACGACGATATATTTGAAATCCGGCATGTCATGCTCCGTATCAGCTTTGCTTCTGACTACAGCATGCTAGGCCGAACCGGAATCGCTTTTCGCAATTTAACAGACAATACAAACCGGCCTCAGCCGGCCAGCAGCGCCTGCACCTTGCCGCAATAACGCTTGGAGACCGGGTTCATGCGGGTGGCGCCGTGGCCGGCATTGTAACGCAGGATCGTGCTGCAGACCTGGCCCCCGCCCAGCTGATGCGCCGTCGCCAGATATTGCATGCCCCAGCGAATATTGGTCTCGGGATCGTAGAGCGCCTTGGTGGTGCCGCGATAGCCCATCATCCGCGCCGTTGCCGGCTTGATCTGCATCAGCCCGACCTCGCCTGCGCTGCCGCGGGCCTTCGGATTGAACTTGCTTTCGACCGAAACCACGGCATGCGCCAGATTGGTGGGAACGCCGTAACGCTTGGCATATTTGACGATCAGATCGGAATAATCGTTCCTGAGCGAGGAAGGCAGGCTCTTTTCGGGGATGGGATAACCGGGCTTGCGGAAGAAGGTCTCCAGCGTCACGGTTTTGGTCTTGACGTCCTCGTCTTTGGCAAAAGCAATCCCCGCCTGCGAAGCGAGCATAACAACGCCCGCCACGACAGCAACAACAACCCTGTTCATATGTAGAAAAATTCTCCAGATCGGATGACCGAAACAATGAAGCGACACAAATAGTCTGCGCCCGGAAAGTCGATAACGACCTTCCGCTGTCCAGTCTCCTTGATTGATATTGACGGTAAGTTCCCCTGAAGAACGACACCGCATGCAGTGACGTTCTTAAACTTCCTCAATGCGGATTAACTGTGGCACAAGAAAAAAAGCGACTTGAACACGCTGGAAAAGCGGGAATGCTTTTCCAGAATCGGCGGTTAAGCGCCCGAAAATCTCGGCAGGCTGGCGATCAGCCGGTGCAGCGTGTCAATGGTGGAGAAATCCGCGATGCCATCCACCAGAGCGGGGCGGAAATGCCGCTGGAAAGCAGCCACGGCGCCTTCGGTTTTTTCGCAATAAGCGCCTGTTATTTCAACGCCATAACCATAAATGGACAGCATCGACTGCAGCGCTTCGACCGGCTGGCCATGGTCCCCGCGCTGAAAAAAGCGCCCGCCACGGATCGGCGCAGGCTCCACCCAATGGCCGACACCCTGCTGCGACAGGATGTCCCACGGGAATTTTTCACCCGGATCGACCTTGCGGATCGGGGCGACATCCGAATGCGCCAACACCCTTTCAGGGGCGATATTCCAGCGCTGGCCGCAATCGCGACACAATTCGATGACGGCTTCGATCTGCTTTTTCGGAAATTCCGGCAGGCCGCCTGGATGGCCCTGGTTGGCGATCTCGATACCAATAGAGCGGGAATTGATGTCTTCGTCCCCCGCCCAGGTACTTTTGCCCGCATGCCAGGCACGGCGGGTTTCCGGCACGAGCTGGATGACGCGCCCGTCCTCGAAGACGAAATAATGGCTGGAGACCTGGCTTTCGGGATTGCAGAGCCATGACAGCGCACCATCGGCCGTCGTCATGCCGGTATAGTGCAGAAGAATGATATCAGGACCGGCTACACCCAGCCTTTCGCCATGATTAGGCGAAGGCGCAACGGCCGCGCCCCCGAAATCCGGGGTAAAATCCGGCAGACATTCACTCATGCGACGCGGCGTTCTTTCTCAATGGCCGCATAAGCGGCGTTGAGAGCCGCCATACGCTCATTCGCGGCCGCATGCAATTCCATGGGAACGCCGCGGGCGATGAGCTTGTCGGGATGGTGTTCGGCAACCAGCGTGCGGTACCGCTTGCGGATATCCAGAAAATCGTCCGAAGGTGAAACACCGAGTACGCGGTAAGGGTCGCGCCCGTCCATGTGGACGTGCCGCGCCATGATCGTTTCGAAATGATCTTCGGTGATACGGAAGATTTCCGCGATCCGGCCGAGGAAGGCCAACTCCCGCTCGTGGATCAGCCCGTCGGCCTTGGCGATGTGGAACAGGCCGTCGATGACACTTTCCAGCATCTCGCAATTGGCGTGCCCGGAACCACAAAGACCCGCCAGCCGCTCCGCATAGGCTTCGTAACCGGCAACGTCCTGACGCGCGAGGTTATAAAGACGAGCGACGTTCTTGGCTTCTTCTTCCGGGAAATCGAAAATCTGCCGGAAAGCGCGAACCTCGGCATCGTTGACGACCCCATCGGCCTTCGCCATCTTGGCGGAAAGTGCAATGATGGCCACGGAAAAGGAAACCTTGCGGCGGGTTTCCGGATCACCTTCGAAAAGGGTGCGGATGGCTTCCACCACGCGCCCGAGTGCACCGCCTGCCGCGTCGCCGATTGCGCCGAGCAGCCGTTCCCACAGGGATGAAATTTGCAGACACGCGAAATCGAACATCATGCGACAAGCATGACGGGATATTGCCGCGAATGCAATATGTCCAGCGGTCCGGCGGCATTAACTTTTATTCATCTTTGCGACAGTTTTGCTTCAGGAACAAGAGTGCGGCAGACGATGGGACCACGGTTTTCCACAGACGGCGGATAGCCGGCCACCGGCTATGCCGATTGAAACGATTATATTCCACCACTTTGCTCAAGCCGCTGAAAAACCGCGAGAAATCCGCGTTTTTCTTCATAAATTCACTTTACACCTACACGCGGCTGTCGCATCCATTTGCCAGACATGTCTTTGGGTATATGTGAAAAGGAGAGCCATGATGGCCAAACAGAAAGTCGCAATGCTGACCGCGGGTGGCCTTGCGCCCTGTCTCTCTTCGGCCGTGGGCGGCCTGATCGAGCGTTACAGCGACATTGCGCCCGAGATCGACATCATCGCTTACCGCTCGGGTTATCAGGGCGTGCTTCTGGGTGACCGTATCGAAATCAACAAAGACATGCGGGAAAAGGCGCATCTGCTGCACCGTTACGGCGGCTCGCCGATCGGCAACAGCCGCGTCAAGCTCACCAATGCCGCCGATTGCGCCAAGCGCGGTCTGGTCAAGGAAGGCGACAATCCGCTGCGCGTCGCCGCTGACCGGCTGGCGGCCGACGGCATCACCATTCTCCACACCATCGGCGGTGACGACACCAACACGACGGCTGCGGACCTTGCCGCCTATCTCGGCGCGAACGGCTATAACCTCACCGTCGTCGGCCTGCCGAAGACGGTGGATAATGACGTGGTGCCGATCAAGCAGTCGCTCGGCGCCTGGACGGCCGCCGAAGTCGGCGCCTCCTTCTTTGACAATGTCAGCAACGAGCAGAGTGCGGCACCGAAGACCTTCGTCATCCACGAAGTCATGGGCCGCCATTGCGGCTGGCTGACGGCCGCCACCGCCCGCGCCTATATCCAGAAGACCAGCGGCAATGAATATGTCGAAGGCCTGATGATGAACACGCAGATGAAGAACATCGACGGCATCTACCTGCCGGAAATGGCCTTCGACATCGAGGCGGAAGCCGAGCGCCTGAAGGAAATCATGGACAAAAACGGCTACGTCACGCTGTTCGTCTCGGAAGGCGCCGGCCTTGATTCGATCGTTGCCGAACGCGAAGCGTCCGGAGAGGCCGTCAAGCGCGACGCCTTTGGTCACGTCAAGATCGACACCATCAATGTTGGCGGCTGGTTCCAGAAGCAGTTCGCCAGCCTCATCGGTGCTGAACGCTCCATGGTGCAGAAATCAGGCTATTTCGCCCGCTCCGCCGCCGCCAATGGGGACGATCTGCGCCTCATCCAGGGCATGGTCGATCTCGCGGTCGAAAGCGCGCTCAACAAGGTCTCCGGCGTCACCGGCCATGACGAAGACCAGAATGGCAAATTGCGGACGATCGAGTTTCCGCGTATCAAGGGCGGAAAGCATTTCGACCTCTCTGCAAAATGGTTTACCGAAGTGATGGAACACGTCGGTCAGCCGTTCACAGCGGCCTGATTTTACGATAGTCTAAAATAAGACGGCGACAGGGAGGGCAAGGAGGAAGAGAATGTCTGGACAGGCCTGGCTGATTTTTTGTGCAGCATGTGCCGTTGTGTTCGCACTCCCCTCTCCCCTTGTATTCTCTGTTGCCTCCTATGCCGCCATCCGCGGCAAAAAGACGGTCTTCGCCTCCGCTGTCGGCGGCGCGCTCGGCATCGTCACGGCCATGACGATTTCGGCCATTCCGGTGGCCGGTCTCGCCTACCTGCCGCAATCCTTCGTGGAAATCGTGCAATGGGCCGGCATCGGCTGGCTGATGCTGTTTCTGTTGTGGACCTTCGCCACGCCGGCCGCCCAGGCGGCCAATGCCGATAATGACAATCTGCCGGGCAAATCCTGGAGCGGCATTTTCCGCGATTGTTACGCCATTGCCGCTTTGCGCCCGCGCTACTTCACTTTCTTTCTGGCGCTGTTGCCACAATTCGTTTCCACGTCAGGCAACACAATTGAAACGCTCGCCATGGCGCAGGCCGCCATCCTGCTTCTGGCGCTTGTGATTCTGACCGCGCAGGCGCTGTTTGCCGGCCCGACGCTCGCGCTGGTGCGCCGCATGTCGGGCGACAAGAAAATCCGGCCGAAATACCGCACTCACTTCATTTCCGGCCGCGCTGTCAGCGCCGGATACAGGCGCATCGCAGCCTGAAAAACCGGGCCGCCACGTCCCGGCTTGCCGCTATCCTTACAATAGGTTAATGAAGGCTCGACGGGACACTGCCTGCTTCGCTCGACGCGGGGGTATCGAAAGACAGGCATAACGAAGGCGGCAACATGCGAAATTCGGGCAAATTCCGCGGAAGAAGTGCACTTCTTCTGTCTTCCACCGTGGGTCTGGCACTGGCATTGAGCGCATGCACAAGCGTCGAATATACTGCGAAGGAAGGGCCTAACGGCCCGAAGATCGCGACGGTCAATCCCGCGACCACTCCTGCGCAAACATCGACGCAGCCGGCAACGGCCGAAGCCGCAGCGGGCGCAACCTCGGCAGCATCAGCGGTGCAGACCGCCGAAACCGCAACCTCTTCCCAGCCAGCAGCACTTCCCACTGCCGTCGCCGTCAAGGGCGGACGCGTGGCCCTGCCGCCGGCGTCCGAAATCGCAGCCGCCGCAGCCATCACCGCCCAGATGCAGCCGCACCAGACGGAAGTGGCTCAGGCCGCAGGGGCGACATCCGCACCCACCGCCGTTGCAGCACTCGCGCCGACAGGCGCCGCTCCCGCGGCAGCAGCCATCGAAACGGCGGCCAAGCCGGCTGCCCACAATGCCGCCGCCGATCTGCCGCAGGTGGTTGCCATCAAGGGCAGCTTCCCTCCCGCACCGCCGCCGCCCGGCTCGCCCTCCATCGGCACCGAACTGACGGCGGAACGCAAAGTCATTCCGCTACCGAAGCCGGACAGCACGGTTCTGGCCTATGCCGCCGGCCCCACCAATGCCGCACTTGCCGCCATCCGGCAGAACGAATCAATGACGGCGCCGCTCAATTCCGCGCCGGCTGGACGCGAAAAGCTGAGCGGCCTTATTACCAAATACGCCACCATGTATGATGTGCCGGAAGATCTGGTTCACCGCGTGGTGCAGCGCGAGAGCCGATACAATCCCGGCGCCTATAGCAGCGGCAATTTCGGCCTGATGCAGATCCGGCACGCCACGGCCCGCTCCATGGGCTTCGATGGCCCCGCCTCCGGCCTCTTCGATGCCGAAACCAATCTCAAATACGCCGTGAAATATCTGCGCGGCGCATGGGTTGTGGCTGGTAACGACCGCGACAATGCCGTCCGGCTTTACGCACGCGGTTATTATTACGATGCCAAGCGCAAGGGCATGCTGCACGTTCTGCGCAAGTGATGGCCTCTGGCGGCGCTGGGAGCGCCGTGCAGCTAAGCAGCCTTTCCAAATAAACGCCGCGACGTTTTTTTCGTCATCCTCGGGACCAGCCCGAGGATGACGCCGTATCCAATGGAAGCTTATCGGCAATCCGAGATACGGGCTGGTTTTCCACCGTCTCCTTTATTCCCCGTCTTTGCCCACAGCCCCTGTCATCAAATTGTAGTGTCACGGCTGTAGACGCCTCTCAATCGACTGAGAGGTGAACATATGACGAGTGCGGCACCCAAGACCGGCTTCAGCAAGAACACAAAACTGAAGTCCGCATTGCTCCAGCACAAGGCGCTCTCAAAAAGCGGATTGTCCGAGCGCTTCTTCGGCGTCCTCTTTTCCGGCCTCGTCTATCCACAGATCTGGGAAGACCCTGAGATCGACATGGAAGCGATGGAGCTTGGCGAAGGCCACCGCATCGTCACCATCGGCTCAGGCGGCTGCAACATGCTGGCCTATCTCTCCCGCAACCCTGCCAGCATCGATGTGGTTGATCTCAACCCGCATCACATTGCGCTGAACAAGCTGAAGCTTGCCGCGTTCCGCCATCTGCCGGCCCATCAGGATGTGGTGCGCCATTTCGGCCGCGCCAACACCCGCAGCAACAGCCACGGTTACGACCGCTTCATCGCCGAGCACCTTGACGCCACGACCAAGGCTTACTGGTCGAAGCGCACCCTTTCCGGCCGCCGCCGCATCTCGGTGTTCGACAGGAACATCTACCGCACCGGCCTGCTCGGCCGCTTCATCGGCGCCGGCCATCTCATGGCCCGGCTGCACGGCGTGAAACTCACCGAAATGGCCAAGACCCGGACGCTGGATGAACAGCGCCAGTTCTTCGACAGCAAGGTCGCACCGCTGTTCGACAAGCCGGTGGTGCGCTGGCTGACGAAGCGCAAAAGCTCGCTTTTCGGCCTCGGTATTCCGCCGCGCCAATATGACGAGCTGGCCAGCCTTTCCGATAACGGCACGGTTGCCTCGGTTCTCAAGCAGCGCCTGGAAAAGCTCGCCTGCAACTTCCCGCTCAGCGACAATTATTTCGCCTGGCAGGCCTTCGCGCGCCGTTACCCCGAGCCGCATGAAGGCGCACTGCCTGCCTATCTCAAGCCGGAATATTATGAGACGATCCGCAACAACACGGCGCGCGTCGCAGTGCACCACGCCACCTATACCGAGCTTCTCTCGCGCAAGCCGGCAAGCGCCGTCGACCGCTACATCCTCCTCGACGCACAGGACTGGATGACGGACGTGCAGCTCAACGAATTGTGGTCGCAGATCAGCCGCACCGCCGCCTCGGGCGCACGCATCATCTTCCGTACTGCCGCCGAAAAGAGCGTCATCGAAGGTCGGCTTTCCCCTGATATCCGCAACCAGTGGGTCTATCTCGAAGAGCGCTCCAACGAGCTCAACGCCATGGACCGCTCGGCCATCTACGGCGGCTTCCATATTTACGAGAGGGCTATGGCATGAAAACCATCGGCGAAAATGTGGGTCTTGCAGACAGCGCGCATGCGAGCCTGATGGACCGCATGTATCGCCACCAGCGGCATATCTACGATATTACCCGCAAATATTACCTTCTCGGTCGCGACAGAACCATTTCCGGCCTCAACGTGCCGAAGGGCGGCACCTTGCTGGAAGTCGGCTGCGGCACCGGCCGCAACCTGCTGCTGGCCAGCCGCAAGTTTCCGGACGCGAAACTGTTTGGCCTCGACATTTCCGCCGAAATGCTGCTGACCGCATCCGAGAATTTCGCCGGCAAGGCGGAACGCCCCATTCTGCGCGTGGCCGATGCCACCGCCTTCCGTGCTTCGGAATTCGGCCAGTCCGAGGGCTTCGACCGCGTCATGATCCCCTATGCGCTGTCGATGATACCGGACTGGGAAAAGGCGATCGAACAGGCGCTCACGGCGGTAAAACCAGGCGGTTCGCTGCATATTGTCGATTTCGGCCAGCAGGAACAGTTGCCGAATTGGTTCCGCACGCTTCTGCAAGCCTGGCTCACCCGCTTTCACGTTACGCCCCGCGCCAATCTCCGCTATGTTCTGGCCAATATGGCCGGCCGTTTTGACGGTAACCTCGAATTCGAGGAAATCGCCCGGGGCTATGCGTGGCGGGCTGTCATCACACTTCCGGTCGTTGAAGCGCAGCAGCCGAAAATCCACCGCATATTGGCCGACGCCTGATTCCCGGGGGCGGTGCGAATCTTTGGGGGCCAAAGGGGGGTCGACCTCAAGGCTCCTGCCGGGCCAGATTTCGGCGTTAAAACCGCAAACCGCTTCGAATCCAGCGACTTGCGGGGTGCAAAAAGCACGTTGCCCCTTGCCATATCAGTTTGTTTACCATGTTATGCGTAAATCGGGAGATACGGCGCACCATTTTGCGGCCGTGGGATGGGCAACATTTTCATCAGGATTCCAATGCGGCTGCGTTTATCGGCACTATTGTCGGCTTTGCTGTTGATCGGCGGCTGCACCTCCACCAGCTATGACCTGCTGGAAACCGCATCCGTTTCCAAACCGAAATTTTCCGATACCGATCCGCAGGATTTCGGCATGAACAACCCGCACCGTCATGAGGTGCACGGCATCGACGTGTCCAAATGGAATGGTGATGTCGACTGGCAGACCGTCCGCAAGTCAGGTGTTTCCTTCGTCTTCATCAAGGCGACAGAGGGATCGGACCGCATCGATCCGAAGTTCGGCGACCATTGGCGCAGCGCGGCAGCTGCGGATATTCTGCACGCGCCCTATCATTTCTATTATTTCTGCTCGACAGCGGATGCCCAGGCGGACTGGTTCATTCGCAACGTGCCAAAGGATGCCGTCACCCTGCCGCCGGTTCTCGACGTGGAGTGGAACCCCTCCTCGCCCACCTGCAAGACGCGCCCGGCGCCGGGCGTCGTTCGCACCGAGATGCAGCGTTTCCTTGATCGTATCGAGGCCCATTATGGCAAGCGCCCGATCATCTATACCTCCGTTGATTTCCACCGCGACAACCTCGTCGGTCAGTTCAAGGATTACCATTTCTGGGTGCGTTCCGTTGCCGCCCATCCGGCCAAGATCTACGAAGATCGCAAATGGGCCTTCTGGCAATATACGGCAACCGGCGTCGTGCCCGGCGTAAACGGTCCAACCGACATCAATGTCTTTGCCGGCACGGAGAAAAACTGGCGGAAATGGATTGCTTCGGCCAAATAAGACGGCCAAGAAGCAACACTTTCGAAAAATCGGCGTTGTTCTGCAACGTCAGATCGCACGGTCCGTTTTTTTGTCGCAAACATATGGGTAAAGCGGGCTAACAACCTATCGAGGAAATTCCCATGCCCACGTTCCGGTCGCGCAGCATCGTTTTTGCCGCCGCTTTGTCGCTTCTTTCCACCGCCTCCGCCTTTGCCACCCCGCCCGTTGCCTCGCCTGAGGATCCCAAGCAGGTTGCCTGCGGCGGCGATCTCGGCGCATTCCTTGAAGGCGTGAAAGCCGATGCGCTCGCCAAGGGCATTCCGGCCGATGCTATTCAGAAGGCGCTTGCGGGCGCGCAGATCGATCCGAAAGTGCTCTCGCGTGACCGCGCCCAGGGCGTCTTCCGCCAGACCTTCCTGGAATTCTCCCAGCGCACCGTCAGCCAGGCCCGTCTGGATATCGGCCGCAAGAAGCTGCAGGAACTCTCCTCCACCTTCGCCCGCGCCGAAGGTGAATATGGTGTACCGGCCGGCGTCATCGCCGCCTTCTGGGCCATGGAGACGGATTTTGGCGCCGTTCAGGGTGATTTCAACACCCGTAACGCGCTGGTGACCCTTTCGCATGATTGCCGCCGCCCGGAACTCTTCCGCCCGCAGCTGCTGGCATTGATCGAAATGGTCCAGCATGGCGATCTCGATCCCGCTGCCAACACCGGTGCGTGGGCCGGTGAAATCGGCCAGGTGCAGATGCTGCCCAAGGACATCATCGCCTTCGGCGTCGATGGTGATGGCGACGGCCACATCAACGTCAAGAGCAGCGCTCCGGATGCGATCCTGACGGCTGCGAAATTCATCCAGCATCTCGGTTTCAAGAAGGGCGAACCCTGGATCCAGGAAGTGTCGCTGCCGGAAAACCTGCCTTGGGAAAAGTCCGGCCTTGGCGGCCCGCTGACCGCCGGTGACTGGTTCGCGCTGGGCGTGACCCCGCGCGACGGCAACAAGAACTTCGCCACCCTGCCCGCGGCCCTCATCATGCCGCAGGGGCGCAAGGGACCAACCTTCATCACCTATCCGAACTTCAACATCTATCTGGAATGGAACCAGTCGTTCATCTACACGACCTCGGCCGCGTATTTCGCCACCCGCCTGATGGGCTCCCCCGTTTACAACAAGGGCAATCCGGAGCCCGGTTTCGATGACGCGACGATGAAGGAGCTTCAGACCAAGCTCGAAGCGCGCGGACACAATGTCGGCAAGGTGGATGGCATTCTCGGTTCCGGCACCCGCGTCGCCATCCAGAAGGAGCAGCAGCGTCTCGGACTGCCCGCCGATGGCTGGCCGTCTACCGCACTTCTGCAGGCGCTTTAAGCAATCTTAACGGCGCCTTCCGGCCTTTAATCTATCGGCCGGAATCAAGGCATAAAGTGTTAATCTCGACCTGATGACTGGGGATAACACCCCGGTCATTTACTTTTTTTAAACATATGAAGCACTGCGTGATAGGAAAATAATCTTTTATTTTCAATTAATTACAGAAAATCCCTTTTTATATCGCCTGGCGACGTGCTGCACTGCATCACAAAAACCGCTTTTCAACTGCCACAAAACGGTCATATTATCGAACCTGTCAACAAGAGGAGGCACCCATGGGACTTACAAAATCTCTCAATGCCTTGGCAGTCGGTTTGGCGTTTTTGTTCGTAGCGATGATGCTTTTCATCTGACGCGACGTGAAGACCAAACGCAGATAAGAACCGTAGATGACACGAGTTTAAAAAGCGCAGGCCCCGAGGGACCTGCGCTTTTTTCATGTCGGTAATCTGCTGCTTTAAATCAGGCGGCGCTGCGGCGCAGACGCTCCAGCCCGAGATTTTCAAGCACCGCGTCGACCAGCGGGGCGCGGTTCATGGTGTAGAGGTGGAACTCATTGACGCCGCGCCGCTGAAGATCGGCGATCTGTTCGGCGGCAACCTCTGCAGCCACGCGGGCACGACCTTCCAGATCGTCGTCATAGCCTTCAAAACGCTCATCCAGGAAACCGGGAACGCTGGTGCCGCAACGGCCGGCGAAACGCTTGAGCTGGGTGAGGTTCTGGATCGGCATGATGCCCGGAACCACCGGTATGGTGATCCCCGCCGCCGTCACCCGCTCCATATAGCACTCGAACACGTCGTTATCGAAGAAGAACTGCGTCAGCGCACGCGTCGCGCCATTATCCGCCTTGCGCTTCAGCATATCGATATCAACGGCATCGCTCGCGCTCTCGGGATGTTTTTCCGGATAGGCCGAAACGGAAATCTCGAAATCGCCGATCTCGCGCAGTCCTTTCACCAGAGCCGCCGCGTTCTCGTAACCTTCCGGATGCGGCTGGTAAGCCGTGCCGATGCCGGTGGAGGGATCGCCACGCAGCGCCACGAAATGGCGAACGCCGGCGTTACGGAACTCTTCTATGACCTGATGCACGTCCTCACGGCTGGCATCCACGCAGGTCAGATGTGCTGCGGTCGACAGATGGCTGTCACCGATCATGCGGCGCACCGCATCCAGCGTCGGCGCTTTGGTGGATCCACCGGCGCCATAGGTGACGGACACGAAATCCGGATTCCACTTCTTCAGCTCGGCAACCGTTTCCCAGAGCTGGGTTTCCATCTCGGCATTCTTGGGCGGGAAAAATTCGAAAGACAACCGGATATCGCCATCACGGCGTGCGGTTTCCGACCTCAACATATCATGCCCTCCCGGCAGCAAGTAAAACGGCCTCTTGCACCACATCGTCTGCCATCAGCAGCCGCTGGTCTCGGGCAACCCAGATCGTCACGTCCAGAGCTTCGTCGGACGCTTTTTCAGAATGAAGATCGACGGCGCGGTCCGGAGCAAGTCCGGCCTTTTTCAGCCATTCTTCCATCAGCGGATGCGAGAAACCGAGCCGCACATGCGCATGTTCATCGCGCAGATATTCGAAGGAATGCGGCGCAAGGTCGATGACGATCAGCCGCCCACCGGGACGCAGCATGCGCGCGGCTTCCGAAAGCGCGATTTCCGGCTGGTCGAGGAAATGCAGGACCTGATGGATAACAATCAGATCGAAATCCTGTCCCTCCAGCGGCAGATTGAGAATATCGCCATGACGGACCGAGGCATTGACCACGCCCGCCTTGTCGAGATTGGCACGCGCCACCGACAGCATGTCACGGCTGGCATCGACGCCGATCGCGCGGCGATAGATGCCGCTCAGAAGCTGCAGGATACGGCCGGTGCCGGTGCCCAGATCGAGAAGCGAATCGACAGGCGTGGTGCCCACCAGCTTCAGGAGCGCGCCTTCCACGGCCTCGTCACTGACATGCAGGCGACGCAGCTCGTCCCAGGCGGAAGCATTGCGGCTGAAATAATCCTGCGCCCGCTCCGCCCGCACCCGCTTGACAGTGGCAAGCCGTTCACTGTCACGCTGGAGAACGGCGTCAGACGGCGACGCGGCGCCAAGCAGCTGCCGAACGACGCCTGCGGGCTCGCCATCCTGCCGCAAACGGAAATAGGCCCATGCGCCTTCCTGATAACGCTCGATCAGCCCCTCTTCCGTCAAAAGCTTGAGGTGACGGGAGATACGCGGCTGCGACTGGCCGAGGATTTCGGTAAGATCGGTAACCGTCAGATCGCCTGCCGCCAGAAGCGCAAGCAAGCGAAAGCGTGTCGTCTCACCCGCCGCTTTCAACAGATCCACCAATTTGTCCAGACCGAACGTCACTCTGCCGTGCCTCGCAAGCTAATCAAGATATAAAGATATCTTTATGTCGATGTGGCGTTCGATGCAAGCGTAAAGTGTCGTGCGAGACGATCATGTCCACTTATTGCACGGAAAAAGGCCCGCTTTACGGCGGGCCTTTCTTGAAGAGATGATGAAAGGATCAGCGTGTCAGGCGCTTGTAGCTCACGCGGCCGGGCTTGATGCTTTCCGGGCCGAGGCGGCGGACCTTATCCTTTTCGTAGTCTTCGAAGTTGCCTTCGAACCATTCCACGTGGCTGTCACCCTCGAAAGCGAGGATGTGTGTGGCCAGGCGGTCGAGGAACATGCGGTCGTGGCTGATGATAACGGCGCAGCCGGCGAAGGCTTCCAGCGCTTCTTCGAGCGCTGCCAGCGTTTCCGTATCAAGGTCGTTGGTCGGTTCGTCGAGCAGCAGCACGTTGCCGCCGGCCTTCAGCATCTTGGCGAGGTGCACGCGGTTACGCTGACCACCCGAGAGGTTACCGACCTTCTGCTGCTGATCGCCGCCCTTGAAGTTGAAGGCGCCGCAATAGGCGCGCGAGTTCACTTCGAACTTGCCGAGCTTGATGATGTCGTTGCCGCCGGAGATTTCCTCCCAGACGGTCTTGTCACCCGCCAGCGTATCGCGGCTCTGGTCGACATAACCGAGCTGAACCGTCTCGCCGACAGTTACCGAACCGCTATCCGGCTGTTCCTGACCGGTGATCATCTTGAACAGCGTGGACTTACCCGCACCGTTCGGACCGATGACGCCGACGATGCCGCCGGGCGGCAGCTTGAAGGAAAGGTTTTCGATCAGCACGCGGTCGCCATAGGACTTGGTGAGGTTCTCGGCCTCGATGACAACGCGGCCAAGACGCTCGGCAACCGGAATAACGATCTGCGCGTCGCCGGGACGGCGGTTTTCAGCTGCTTCCACCAGTTCGTCATAGGCCTTGATACGGGCCTTGGATTTCGTCTGGCGTGCCTTGGGGCTGGAGGCGATCCACTCGCTTTCGCGGCTGATGGCCTTCTGGCGCGATGCATCTTCGCGGGCTTCCTGCTGCATGCGCTTGGCTTTCGCCTGCAGGTAAGCGGAGTAGTTGCCTTCATAGGGAATGCCGCGGCCACGGTCGAGCTCGAGAATCCAGCCCGTGACGTTGTCGAGGAAGTAGCGGTCGTGGGTGATCATCATCACGGCGCCGGGATAGTCGCGCAGGTGCTTTTCAAGCCACGCAATGGTTTCCGCATCAAGGTGGTTGGTCGGTTCGTCGAGCAGCAGCAGGTCCGGCTGCGACAGCAGCAGGCGGCACAGCGCCACGCGGCGGCGTTCACCACCGGAAAGGCCTGTTACGGCTGAGTCACCGGGCGGGCAACGCAGGGCGTCCATCGCCATTTCGACCTGGTTTTCGAGGTCCCACAGGTTCTGGCTGTCGATGATGTCCTGGAGCTTCGCGCCCTCATCCGCCGTTTCGTCGGAATAGTTCATCATCAATTCGTTGTAGCGGTCGACGATTGCCGTCTTGCTCGCCACGCCTTCCATGACGTTTTCCATCACGGTCTTGTTTTCGTCGAGCTTCGGCTCCTGCTCGAGATAACCAAGCGTCGCGCCTTCGGCCAGCCATGCCTCGCCGGTATATTCCTTGTCGAGACCGGCCATGATCTTCAAAACAGTCGACTTACCGGCGCCGTTCGGGCCGAGGATACCGATCTTGGCGTCGGGGTAGAAGGAGAGATGAACGTTCTCCAGAACCTTCTTCGCGCCATAGGCCTTGTTCAGCCCGGCCATGTGATAGATGAATTGACGTGCCATTGTAGCGAATGCTCCACATCGGATTTTTAAGAGTACGTATCGGGAAATTTGCCGCTATGTAGGGTAATTAGGACCTTGGGGCAACCTCTGGCACGATTATGACCCCATGATTATGACAAGGGATGTTATGGCAGGACAGGCGCGATCATGAATGAAACGACCGACGACTTGGCCTTCAGCCGTATTGAGAGACTGGAAGCCCCCTCCGGCGCATCCATCGCCTTTCGCCACCAGCCCTCCGCCCTTTCCCCGGCGCGCGGCGTGCTGATGATCTGCCACGGGCTGGTTGACCATGCAGGCCGCTATCGCCGGTTCGCGGATGTGATGTCGAAGCAGGGTTTCGAAGTCTATGCACACGACCATCGCGGCCATGGCCGCACGAGAGCGGCAGATGCGCCTCTCGGCCGTTTTGGCTGGAAGGACGGCGCGGAAAAGGTCGTTGCCGATGTCATGGCGATGCGCCGGATGGTTGGCGAAAGGCACCCCGGCCTGCCGGTGATCCTGTTCGGCCATTCCATGGGTGGCCTCGTGGCGCTTAACACCGCCGTCAGCCATCCGGATGCCTTCGACGGCCTGTCGATCTGGAATTCCAATCTCAATCCCGGCCTCATGGGCCGTGTCGCACAGGTTCTGCTGCGGCTGGAAAAAATGCTGAAAGGCTCTGATGTGCCGAGCGCCATTCTGCCGAAGGCAACCTTCCGCGCATGGAATGCCCGAATGCCGGAAAGGCGCACCCATGCCGACTGGCTGAGCCACGACAGGGCGGCGGTGGACGCCTATGTGGAAGACCCGCTCTGCCAGTTCGAGGCCAGTGTTTCCCTGTGGCAGGATGTTTTCCAAATGTCCTATCGCGCACCGAAACTCATCGAGCGCCTGCCAAAAGCCTTGCCGCTTCTGCTTGTCAGCGGCGATCAGGACGCCGCCACCAATGACGGCCAAGAGATCGTCTGGCTGGCGGAGCATTTCCGGGAGGCAGGCTTCAGCCATGTCGAGCACACGATCTACAAGGGCATGCGGCACGAGACCTTGAACGAGATCGGCTGGCAGGCCGTGGCGGTGGATTTCGCCGCCTGGTGCGGGCGCGTCGTCGGCGATTGAGGCGGCCTTTGCCGAAACGGAATAAGTCCATGAGATAAAATCACATGCGACGCGGCAAGCAGCGGTCTATAAACCGGCAGACACAAATACCGGGGGACAGATGACCGACATGCCGAACAGGAAACCGCCGCTATCAGGCATTCGCGTCATCGAGCTGGCGCGTGTTCTGGCCGGTCCCTGGGCGGGGCAGATGCTGGCCGATATGGGCGCTGATGTCATCAAGGTGGAAAACCCCGAGGGCGGCGACGATACCCGCGCATGGGGCCCGCCCTTCGTCGAAGATGCCGATGGAGAAAACCTCTCCGCCGCCTACTATCACGCCACCAATCGCGGCAAACGCTCCATCGTTGCCGATCTGAAGACGCCCGAGGGTTGCGAGCTGGTGCGCCGGCTGGTGCGCACCGCCGATGTCGTCATCGAGAATTTCAAGCGCGGCGGGCTTGCCAAATATGGCCTCGACTACGAGAGCCTGCGGGCGCTCAATCCGAAGCTGATCTATTGCTCCATCACCGGCTTCGGCCAGACCGGGCCTTATGCCGATCTCGCCGGATACGACTATATCGTGCAGGGCATGTCCGGCTTCATGTCGATCACGGGCGAAGCGGATGGCCAGCCGATGAAGGCGGGTGTTGCGGTGGCCGATATCTTTACCGGCATCTATTCCGTGTCAGCCATTCAGGCGGCCCTGATCCACGCCATTCGATCAGGCGAAGGCCAGCATATCGACATGGCGCTTCTCGATGTGCAATCGGCCGTGCTCGCCAACCAGAACATGAATTACCTGATTTCCGGCAAGCCTCCCGTCCGACTCGGCAACGCCCACCCGAATATTTCCCCCTATGAGGTGGTGCCGACGGCCGATGGCTTCCTCATCCTTGCGGTCGGCAATGACGGCCAGTTCCGCCGCCTCTGCAATATTCTCGGCATCGGTGCGATTGCCGATGACGAGCGTTACGCGACGAACAAGGCCCGCGTGGCCCATAAGGTCGAGGTGCGGCAGATCGTGTCCACGGAAACCTTGAAATGGCAGAAGCGCGATCTTCTGACCGCCTGCGAAAAGAACGCCGTCCCGGCCGGGCCGATCAACTCCATCGAGGAAATGTTCGCCGATCCACAGGTTCAGGCACGTGGCCTTCGCATCGATCTGGAGGCCGAAGACGGCACCGTCATCCCCGGTGTCCGCACACCGATTATCATGTCGCAAACGCCGCTGCGCTATGAACGCCCGAGCCCGAAGCTCGGCGAACATCAGGCGCAGGTGCTGGCCGAACTGGAAAACATCGAAAGGACCACGACGCCATGACTGCAGCCGGAATGAAAAGAACAGGCGGGCAATTGATCGTCGAAGCGCTGAAGGCCAATGGCGTCTCCCGCGTTTCCTGCGTTCCGGGGGAAAGCTATCTCGCCGTGCTGGATGCGCTTTATGAAAGCGGCATCGAAACCGTGGTCTGCCGCCAGGAAGGCGGTGCCGCCATGATGGCCGACACCTGGGGCCGGCTGACCGGCGAACCAGGCATCTGCATGGTGACCCGTGGTCCGGGCGCAACCAACGCCTCGGCCGGCCTGCATATCGCAAGGCAGGATTCCATTCCGATGATCCTCTTCATCGGCCAGGTGCAGCGCGAAGCGCGTGAGCGCGAGGCCTTTCAGGAAGTGGAATATCGCCGCGCCTTCACCGAATTCGCCAAATGGGTGGGCGAGATCGACGACGCCCGCCGCATTCCCGAATTCGTCACCCGCGCCTTTGCCGTAGCAACCTCCGGCCGTCCCGGCCCGGTGGTGCTGACGCTGCCCGAAGACATGCTGGTGGAAGAGGTCGAAGCGCCCCAGGCGAAGCCCTACACACCCGTCGAGGCACATCCTGGCCCGTCGCAGATGGCCGCCTTCGCAAAAATGCTTGATGAGGCAAAGCGCCCGGTCTTCATCATCGGCGGTACGCGCTGGTCCGAGGAAAGCGTCGCAGGCTTCAAGGCTTTTGCGGAAAAGCACAAACTTCCCGTCGGCTGTTCCTTCCGCCGCCAGATGCTGTTCGATCATCTGAGCCCCTCCTATGCGGGCGATGTCGGCATCGGCATCAACCCGGCGCTGGCCAAGGAGATCAAGGAATCCGACCTCGTGGTTCTGCTCGGCGGCCGCCTCTCCGAAATGCCGTCTTCCGGCTATACGCTGCTCGACATCCCCTACCCGTCGCAGAAACTCGTCCATATCTATCCGGAAGCGGAAGAACTTGGCCGCGTCTATCGACCGGATCTGGCAATCTGCGCCGCGCCGGATGATTTCGTTAGCGCCCTCTCCTCACTCACGCTTTCTGCAAATGCCGCATGGGCGGACCGCACCGCCGCCATGCATGCGGCCTATCTGAATTGGTCCACGCCACCGCAGACCGGCCCCGGCGCGGTGCAGATGGGTCCGATCATGGACTGGATCGAGGCCAATGTGCCCGAGGATGCGATCTTCACCAATGGCGCGGGCAACTATGCTACCTGGGTGCATCGCTTCCACCGCTTCCGTCGCTACAACACGCAATCGGCGCCAACATCAGGCTCGATGGGTTACGGTCTGCCAGCGGCGGTTGCCGCCAAGCATCTGTTCCCCGAGCGTGAGGTGATCTGCTTTGCAGGTGACGGCTGTTTCATGATGCACGGACAGGAATTCATCACCGCCGTGCGTTACGGGCTGCCGATCATCACCGTGCTGGTCAATAACGGCACCTATGGCACCATCCGCATGCATCAGGAGCGGGAATATCCCGGCCGTGTCAGCGGCACCGATCTCGTCAATCCGGATTTCAACGCCTTTGCCAAGGCCTATGGCGGCCACGGCGAAACGGTGGAAAAGACCGAAGACTTCGCCGCCGCCTTCGAACGGGCCCGTGCAAGCGGCAAGCCGGCCATCATCGAAGTAAAGCTGGATGCGGAAGCGATCACGCCGACACGTACCCTGACGCAGATCAGGACCCGCACCTGACATTGCCCTCCGATATTGGTGATAGACACGGCTCCGGCATGGTGTAAATCCTGACTGAGACTCACAGCTTAGGATACGACATGCCGGACGCAGCCCCTCCCGTCATTACTCCACGCGGCGCGAAGATCGAACCCTCGGCCGGCGCGCCTTTCGAGGCGGTGCGCGTAGCCCGCGACGTGCTGCACACATCCCGCACGGCAGCGCTCGCCACTCTCGATCCCGTCAGCGGTTATCCCTATACGACCGCAACCAATATCGGCATCGAGCCGGATGGCACGCCGTTCTTCTTCGCGGCCGGGCTGACGCTGCACGCCCGCAACATGGAGGCCGACCCGCGCATCTCGCTGACACTCGCCCCCTTCGGCAAAGGCGATGCGCTGACGCTGCCACGGCTGACACTGGTGGGCAAGGCGGAACAAATCGGCCCGGATGAAGTTCCACTCGCCATCGGGCGCTACATTGCCCGTTATCCCAAGGCCAAGCTCTATCTCTCCCTGCCCGATACGCGGCTTTACCGGCTGCGGACAGAGGGCGTGCAGATCAATGGCGGCCCGGCCCGCAACGCCAGCAACATCACGCCAGCCGATCTGCGCACCGATCTATCAGGTGCGGAAGAGTTGATGGCGGCGGCGGAAAGCGAAGCGACCCGCCTCAACGCCATCAAGGGCGAAGCGGCCCGGCTTGCCGTTCTGGCCGGCGCAAAATCAGGCCGCTGGACGATCACCTCCATCGACCCGGATGGCATCGATCTCGCCTCGGCCAGCGATCTGGCGCGGCTGTGGTTTGCTGAGCGGGTGACGACGTTGAAGCAATTTGAGAAGGCGCTTGCTTAGCCGGTGAGGTGACAGGCGCAAGCGATTCAAAAACCATGAAATTGCTTCTACTTGGCATTTTGTGGCCATGTCGCCCCGTCGCCCCGGACTGGATCCGGGTCCAGCGCGATCAAGTCTTTGATCGCAAAAGACTCTTTTTACGGCGCAGGCGCGGCGTGGCTGGATGCCGGGTCAAGCCCGGTATGACGGGGAGAGTTTTTTGACCCCATCCCATCAAAAAAGGCCGGGCTGCAATCCGCAACCCGGCCTTTTCTCAGAAATCAAACCGTTGCTCAGAGAGCAGCGGTCACGATGAACTCGACCTTGTAGTCCGGCGTTGCCAATGGTGCACCGCTGGTGGCGCGGGCCGGCGGGTTTGCCGGGTCGATCCAGCCTTCCCAGACGGCGTTCATTTCGCCGAAGGTGGACATGTCGGAGAGATAGATGATCGTCTGCAGGATCTTCGACTTGTCGGAACCGGCAGCGGCCAGCAGGCGGTCGACTTCAGCGAGAGCAGACTTGCTCTGTTCCGTAACGCTCGTGCCTTCGCCAACCTGGCCGGCCAGATAAACGATGTTGCCGTGAACGACGGCGCCGCTCATGCGCTTGCCCGGCTCGATACGCTTGATGGTCATGAAAAACTCCTGTTGATTGGCATTAAAAATCTAGATGCGCGGAAAATCAGCCGCGCAGGTGATGGGTCTTTTCGTAGATGGCCGTTGAGCGCGCGCCGGAGCGGCAATAACCAAGCATCGGGCGCTGCAATTCGTCCAGCGCATCCACCATGCCCGTAACGGCATCGGCGTCGACGCCGTAACGTCCAACCGGCACATGCATGATGGTGAGGCCAAGCTGCTCGGCACGCTCGGCAATATCGGCAAAAAGCGGCTGGCCCTCTTCTTCGCCGTCAGGGCGGTGGCAGACAATCGACTTGAAGCCGAGCGCCTTGATCTCGTCCAGATCAGCAACGCTGATCTGTCCCGTTACCGAATATTCGTCGTCTATGCGCCTGATATCCATGTCATACCTCCGCTGAAACCGGCGTCCGCGCCGCTGGCTGTCATCCTTAAATCCGCATCCGATGTAAGCGGTCAAACCCCATGCGTCAATGATGCGCGGCCTTCATTCGGTACGGCTCAGAGGATGGAAAAGCGCAGGCCGAAGGAACGGCTTTCGCCCGGCTGAAGAATATTGAACTCGCCCGCCGCCTCAAGCTCGCTACGCCCCACCCAGCGATGCGAAACCGGCTCGATGCCGAGCACATTGGCAGGCTCCTGCTGGTTACGCCACATTTGCAGATAGGGCAGCGTCTCCGTGCGAAAACGCACGGTCAGCGTCTTCCCGCCGATGGCCGCAATCGGGCCAAGCTTCAATTCCGCCCATTCGTCCTTGCCGGCGGAAACACAGAAAACATTGCCCGGCTCCTCGCCAAAACGCCAGCCATGGCCGCCGCCCTCCAGCATCGCGCCTTCGAGCCGCACGGCATCATCAAACAGGCGGGCGCCGACATTCATGTGATACATCAGGAACACCGGGATCGGCCGGTCTGACGTATTGACGATCCTGTCATCAAGGCTGACTTCGCCGCTTTCGCCATCGATGCTCCATGTCCGTTCCAGCAGCGCTGTGCCGCCATCGGCAAGCTTCACGGGAACCTCGACACGCGCCAGCGCATTGGACTCTTGAACATCGAAGACGATGATCGTCGCGGGATGCGAGGAGATGGAGCCATGCAGCGGATATCGACGCCCCTCACCGTCGCCATCGATCGGTTCGGGATGGCGGATATGGTCGGGACCGCAGGTGAACAGAAAGCCTTCCAGCGAATGGTCGATACGCGCATCGCCATCATCGGGAATGGCGCGGCCGGGCGCGATATCAATGCCATCGACGACGCAGGCGCCGATATCGAAAACGGAGGTTTCATCGAGGAAAATGCGTGGCGACCTGCCAGCCTGAAACGAACGCAAGATAACCTCCCTGTGGCACTAAAAACGCATGGTTCACGGAAACGCTACTAACCGTGACGGAAATTAAGATTGCATTAACCGCGAATTCACCTTTTTCACAATAGGGTCAAGATTGCGGTGTGTTTATCGGTGAACAAGCAAGGGATAGCAGAATCGTGAAACAGTTTCTTAACGCAGCTCTGGGTCTGACGGTCGCGCTGGTGGCGGTTTTCGCCCCGCTGCAGGCTGGTGCGCAGCAGCGTTATGGCGACCAACAGCAGACAATGCTGGTCACTCCGGACGGTCGTGTGCTCGACTTCATGCCGGAGCGCGGTGATATCGTCATCAGCCGTGATGCGATGGGTCGCACGGTGTTTTACGACCAGTACGGCAATCTCCTGGCCACCGAAATGCCCTCCGGTTATCAGCAGCGTCAGCAGGCACGCCAGCGCGACACCACCTATTATCCGCCCGCCCCCGGCGGCCAGTATCGCGAGCCGCAGCGCGACTATGGCTATCAGGACAATGGCAGCGTGCGCGATTACCGCGAATATCGCGGCGACGGCTCCGACGACAATTTCTATACCGGTTCTGTTCCCGCGCCCGGCGCGGTTGAAAGCGGCCCACTCGGTCAACCGATGCCCGGCGAGAGCACCACGGCCGCCGTTCCGCAGCCGGATCACCTGATTGAGCGGCATACGCCGGTGACCACACCGGTCAACCGCTCGCGTCAGGAAATCGTCGCGCTGCAGACCTTCCTCGATCGCGAGGGCATCTCGCCCGGCGTTATCGACGGCAAGATGGGCGACAACGTCAACAAGGCGATTGCCGCCTGGCAGGACATGACAGGTGAAAAGCTCGATCCGAACAATTCCGATGATATTCTGGAGCGGCTGCGCGCCTCCGGCGGCATGCCGATCGTGGATTATACGATTACCGCCGCCGACGCCGCCGGTCCCTATGTCGCCTCCATTCCGGACGACTATGCCGCAAAATCACAATTGCCGGCCCTCTCCTTCACCTCCACGTCCGAGGCGCTGGCCGAACGCTTCCACATGGATGAGAACTACCTGAAGGAACTGAACCCCGGCATCGATTTCTCCGTGCCCGGCACCATCATCAAGGTGGTTAATCCCGGCGAGACGAAGAAGGGGCAGGTCGCCCGTATCGTTGCGCACAAGGGCATCAAACAGGTCTTCGCTTATGGTCAGGACGGCAATCTGATCGCCGCCTACCCCGCCACCATCGGCTCCACGGATACGCCGTCGCCGAGCGGCACGCATACGGTGGAGCGCATCGCGCTCAATCCGGGCTACACCTATAATCCGAAGATCAACTTCAAGCAGGGCCAGAACGACAAGATCCTGCAGATCCCGCCGGGTCCGAACGGCCCGGTCGGCACGGTCTGGATTGCCCTGTCGAAGCCGACCTACGGCATTCACGGCACGCCGGAACCGTCCAAGATCGGCAAGACCAACAGCCACGGCTGTATCCGCCTGACCAACTGGGATGCGACCGAACTGGCGAAAATGGTCCGTCCCGGCGTGGTGGTCGAATTCGCGGAATAGATTGACTGGAACAAAAAAAGAAAAAGCCCGGCGGTTTGGTCCGCCGGGCTTTTTTCGTTGATGGAGTTTCAGTCGCGCTTTTCCGTCAGGAAATATAGAAGGGCCGCCACCGGCAAGGCGAAGCCGATCCACGAGGCGGCCTGCCATTCGCCGACAGCATAGGCCCAGCCGCCCACGGCGGAACCGATCGCACCGCCCATGAAGAACGTCGCCATGTAGATGCCGTTCAGGCGGCTGCGGAATTCCGCTCCGAGCGTAAAGATCGCCCGCTGGCCGAGCACCAGATTGGTGGTGACGCCGAAATCCAGAACGATGGCCGCGACGACCAGAATGGCGAGCGCCAGATGTGAGCCTTCAGGCGCCAGATGGGTGACGACGAAGGAGAGCGCCACCGCCACCAGTGCAAAGAAGGTGGCCGCACGCGTCCAGCCGCGATCGGCCATCCGCCCGGCAATCGGGGCGGCCACGGTGCCGGCCGCACCGGCCAGTGCAAAGAGCGCAATCTCGCCCTGACTCAGATTAAAATGCGGCCCGCTCAGATAAAGCGGCGTCGTGGTCCAGAACAGGCTGAAAGCCGCAAACAGGAAGGCGTGATAGATCGCCCGCCGCCGCAGGATCGGCGTGTGAAGCGCCAGCCGGCCCATCGAGGCCATCAAGGCCCCATAGCTCAGCCGCGCATCGGGCATGCGGGTGGGCAGAAGCCGGAAAAGCACCACGGCAAGAAGCGCCATGACTGCCGCAGACGTCAGAAAAACACCGCGCCATGACACCACTTCCGACAGGAGGCTGGATACCGGCCGCGCCAGCATGATGCCGGCCATCAGCCCGCTCATGACATTGCCGACGACCCTGCCGCGAATGGCGTGCGGCGCCATATGGGCGGCATAGGGAACGATGACCTGTACCGCGACCGAACTGACGCCGACCAGGAAGGCCGCAATCAGAAACGGGGCCGCATGCGGCGCGAATGCCGCTCCCACGAGGGAAAGCACCGCCATCGCGACGGAACTGACGACCAGCTTGCGGTTTTCAACGAGATCGCCAAGCGGCACGACAAACAGCAGACCGATACCGTAACCGATCTGAGTCAGGGTTACGATAAGGCCGGTAGCGCCGACGGAAAGACCAAGTTCCGCCCCGATAATGCCGGCAAGCGGCTGGCCATAATAAAGATTGGCGGCAATCAGTCCGCAGGCTGTCGCCAGGAGGAAAGTCAAAGCCGGGGAAATGGATGTTGCCTCAACATCATCCCCTTCAATTACACGCGTCGTCATCATTTTCTCCAATATGGAAACAATCGTTTCCTAAATAATCACAAAAATCACTCGGCAAGCTTCATGGCGATATCCACCACGGCCACCATGTCTTTGAGGCTGCGCCCCGTCTTTCCCACCACGCGCATGCCGTACATCATGCACAACATCGCCCGGGCGAGATCATCGGGATCAGCCTTTGAACCTACGGAACCATCCTTCTGCCCTTCGGCAACGAGACGGGCGACGATGCGCTCCCTCGCCTTCACAGCCCGCTCGACCACAACTGCAATGTCGTCATCCAGAGCCGCCAGATCGGCAGCAGCACCAACCACCAGACATCCGTCAGAACCGACACCGCCATGCGACCGTTCCGCATAGAACATCAGGCCTGCCCTAAGGCGCTCGTAACCGGTATCGAAACCGGCCACCGCTGCCTCGAAACGCTCGGTCTGTACGGTCCTGTAGCGCTCCATCGTGGCGATGAACACGGCCTTCTTGTCCTTGAAGGCCTTGTAAAGACTGCCCTGCGCCAGTTCCATCGCATCGGTGAGATCGCCAACGGAGGTGGCGTGGTAACCGCGTCTGGAAAAGACACGGATCGCGCCATCAAGCGCATGATCGAGATCGAACTCGCGTGGCCTGCCGCGATGGCGCTGTTCCTGAGAATTGGGTTGGGCGATATTGGTCATGGCCGCAATATAGGAAACGATCATTTCCAAATCAAGCAGATAATTTGTCGCCTGCGCCCGGTTAGTCGGATGAAGCCGGGCGTCTCGCTATTTCCCGATACAACGCCTCGGCAGAAACGCCTATTTCAGCTGCGAGGCCCTTCCATTGACCCTTGGGCGGAAGCCTGCCTTCGTTGACGGTGATCCATGCATCGAGCCGCGCGCTGACCGAGCGCAGCGCCAATATTTCCGCACGCGTTCTGACATTTTTCAACTCGACGGAAATGTGACTTATCCATTCCAGCGCGAATGCTGGCTCGCGTTCAAGCAATTGCCGCAGCGTGCCGATTGGCACGAACAATGCGCGCCCTGCTGTCATCGCGATGGCGTCGCAGTGATATTGCTTCGAGAAGACCGAGGCTTCGGCAAGAATCGTCAGGGGTCCCGCGCGCTGCAACACTGCACTATGTCCATCCGCCTGAAACCGCATCAGGTGGACGTAACCCTTGGCGACCAGCGCCAGCATGTGAATGGGATCGCCCTGATGAAAAAGGTATTCACCTTTTTCAAAGGATCGGGAGATGGACGCCCTCGGGCGAAGCTGGTCAAAAATCGAACTCGACATGATTTCTATCATGTCCGGCAAACCGGCCGGCTGGCAAGCTCAGGGGATCGCAACAGCTCGGACAGCACCCATGAAATTCACGGTTCCTGTATTCCTCACCGCCCTTATCCCCCTCTCCGCCATGGCGGAAGAGCAGCATCGCCACCAGTCTCCCTATGCGGGCCAGCAGAGCCGAACCATCAAAAGCCTGTCGGCCGAGGATATGGCCGAACTGGAACAGGGAGGCGGATGGGGCTTTGCGAAGGCCGCCGATCTCAACGGCATGCCGGGTCCCTCACATGTCGGAAAGATGGCGACCGAACTGGCGCTGACGGTGGAGCAGAACACCGCCGTCGAGCAGCTGTTTCAAACCATGCGAAAAGATGCCGCGACAGAAGGCAGGCAAATGATCGCCGGCGAAGCGGCGCTGGATGCGAGCTTCCGTAACGGCGCAATCGATGCGGATCAACTGCGCGCGCAGCTCGACCGTATTGAAGAAAGCCGCGCCAGGCTGAGATACATCCACCTTGCCGCTCATCTCGAAACGGTGAAGCTGCTGACCAAGGAACAGATCGCACGTTACAACAAGCTGCGCGGCTATGCGCCTTAACGAGCCGGAAAATGTCCTCTGGCCTTAAGCAGGCGGATGGAGCCGCCCTGCCCTGGGGGCAGCTCTCAGGCGGCCTGGTGGGTGAAAAGGCGCGCAGGTTGCGTGCCGAGCCGCAGAAGCCGTTGCGGCAGAAGGCCGACGACCTCCGTCGCGAAGGCTTTCGCATTCTCCACGGCCTTGTCGATATTGCTGACCTTGTCCTTGTCGAGACAGAGAAGCGTGCCGCCGTAATCGAAAATATCGCGATAGGCCGCTCTCTCGACAATCGGTGTATTGAGAACCGAGACGTTCTTTTCCGCGAGCAGCATCTTGACGAGCAGTAGGGAGCGTGTCGCCACCATGGCATTGACCCGCGTCAGCACGATGGAATGGGCTATCGCCTTGCCCATCTTGCGGTTCAGGAATTCGATATGATCGAGAACCTCGGCGGCGCCGCGCGCATCCATGGCTGAGCCCTGTACCGGGATCAGTACATGATCGGAAATACCGAGCGCCATCGTCAGAAGCGGCGTTTTCGCTCCCGGAAGGTCGATGATGAAACAGTCGGTGTTGGCCTTGTTTTCGCGAATATGGCCCTCGAGCGAGGCCATCGTCACATGCGAAATCACCGAAAGATTTTCGATCTCGCCTGATAATTCGTGCCAGCGGGAAATCCACAATTGCGGATCGGCATCCAGCACCGTCACACGGTGGCCGCTGCGGGCCAGTTCGGTTGCCAGAAGCAGTACGGCGGTGGTTTTTCCCGCGCCGCCCTTGGTGTTGGCAAAAGTAATGACAGGCATGATATCCCCGATTGATCAGAGCCGTTTCATGCTCATTCACGCACCGAAGCAATTCATGGTGCTTTCCGTAATCTTAACGAACAGGGTTAATAAAAGGCTAAGAACGGTTATGCCGCGTAACGAAAAGCCCGCGATGGAGTATTGCGGGCTGTCGATAAATAGCGGCGTCCTCTTCGAGCTTACCTCGCACGGCGTGAAGGCGCGGCATGTTTCTTCTCCCCGCCGGGGAGAAGCCTCTCGACCTCTCACAAGCCTGACGAATAAAGGTTATCTCTAAAAGCAGTCCTCGAACAGCTTCCTGGTATTCTCAAGCGTCATCGGCACCGGATTGCCACCGCAGCTCGGATCCTTGATCGCTTCCGCCGCCAGCTCATCGATGCGATCAGGCTTGATGCCCATGGCGGTCAGGTTATCAGGCACGCCGAGCTCCTTGCGAAGCTCCAGCACATAGTCATAAAAGCCGTCAAAGCCGCCGGAAATGCCGAGATAGGCGGCCGCACGCGCAATCTTGTCTTCGATGGCCGGGCGGTTGAAGCGCAGTACTGCCGGCATCACGACGGCATTGGTCATGCCGTGATGGGTGTTGTAGACCGCGCCGATCGGATGCGAGAGCGAGTGAATGGCGCCGAGGCCCTTCTGGAAGGCAACCGCGCCCATCGCCGCCGCCGCCATCATATTGGTGCGTGCCTCGATATCCGTGCCATCCTTATAGGCGCGCGGGAGGAATTCCTTGACAAGACGCAGACCCTCAAGCGCCACGCCGGCGCTCATCGGATGGAAGAACGGCGACGAATAGGCCTCCAGGCAATGGGCGAAGGCATCCATGCCCGTTCCCGCCGTGATGACCTTCGGCATGCCGACCGTCAGCTCCGGATCGCAGATGACGACGCCGGGCAAGAGCTTCGGATGGAAGATGATCTTCTTCACATGGGTCTGCGAATTGGTGATGACGCTGGCGCGGCCAACTTCCGAACCGGTGCCGGCAGTCGTCGGAACGGCGACGATTGGGGCGATCTTCGAGGCGTCCGCCCGCGTCCACCAGTCACCGATATCCTCGAAATCCCAGACCGGGCGCGTCTGCCCGGCCATGAAGGCGATGGTCTTGCCGAGATCGAGACCTGAACCGCCGCCAAAGGCGACAACGCCGTCATGGCCGCCATCGCGATAGGCTTTGACGCCCGCTTCCATGTTTATCTCGTTGGGGTTCGGATCGACATCGGCGAAGATCGCCCGGCCGAGGCCAGCCTCTTCCAACACGTCGAGCGCGTGGGCGGTGATCGCCATATTTGCTAGGCCGCGATCCGTGACGAGCAGCGGTTTCCTGATGCCAAGCGTCTTGCAGGCTTCCGCCAGTTCCTTGATCCGGCCACGTCCAAGCTTGACGGCGGTGGGATAGCTCCAGTTGGCGACGATATTCATTTCGTGACTTTCTTCAGATGGTAGGATTTCGGTCGGGTCAGGTTCTGGAAACCAAGCACGGAAAGCGAGCCGCCACGGCCGGTTTCCTTCACGCCGGTCCAGCAAAGGGCGGGGTCGAGATAATCGGCGCGGTTCATGAACACGGTGCCGGTTTCGATTTCGCGGCCGATGCGCCCGGCGCGTGCCGCATCCTGCGTCCAGAGCGAAGCGGTCAGCCCATATTTGCTGTCATTCATCAGTGTGATGGCTTCATCGTCATTCTTGACTTTCATGATGCCAAGAGCTGGGCCGAAAGTTTCTTCGGTCATGAATTCCATGGAATGATCGACATTAACGAGGATTTGCGGCGCGACATACGCGCTCTCGCCGTCATCGGCAGGGAACAGCTTCGGATCGACCAGAGCCTTGGCACCCTTTGCGACGGCGTCTGCGATCTGCGCGCGCACCACCTTGGCGAAACGTTTGTTGGCCATCGGCCCGAGCGTCGTTTCCTGTTCCAGCGGATTGCCGAGCTTGTAGTTGGACACCCAGGCGACGGACTTCTCGACGAATTCGTCATAGAGGTTTTCGTTGACGTAGATGCGCTCGATGCCGCAGCAGCATTGCCCGGAATTATAGGTCGCGCCGTCCATCAGCGTATCGACGGCGGCGTCGAGATCGGCATCCTCCATCACATAGCCGGGGTCCTTGCCGCCGAGTTCAAGCCCGAGGCCGGTGAAAGTGCCGGCGGCGGCGCGCTCGATGGCACGACCGCCTTCCACCGAACCGGTGAAGTTGACGAAATTGAACAGACCTTCGGAAATCAGCGCCGAAGTCGTGCCGTGGTCGAGGAAGACGTTGATGAAGACATCTTCCGGCACGCCGGCCTCTACGAAGGCCCGCACCATCCGCTCGCCCACCAGCAGCGTCTGCGCCGCATGTTTGATGACAACCGTATTTCCGGCCATCAGGGCGGGGGCAACGGTGTTGATCGCCGTCATGTAAGGATAGTTCCACGGCGCGATGACGAAGACCACGCCATGCGCCTCACGCTCGATGCGGCGTTCGAAATTGCCGCTCTCCTCGATGACGAGCGGTGCCAGTGCATCTGCCGCGATGGAAGCGACATAGTTGGAGCGCTCGTTGAAACCCTTGAACTCGCCGCCATAACGAACCGGACGGCCCATCATATGCGCCAGTTCCGGCACGACTTCCGCCACCATTTCATTGAGGCGCGCAACACCCTTCAGAACCAGCTGAACGCGGTCCTCAAGCGGACGTCGCGCCCAATCCTTTTGCGCCTTGCGCGCCTTCGAAACGGCGGCGCGCGCCGCTTCCAGCGACATCGCCTCCCGCTCGGCATAAACCGAGCCGTCGATGGGCGAGATATTCTGGATCATGGTCATGATGTTTTCCCGTAATGATTAGGCTCGTTCGAAACCGCGCGCCACTTCCCAGTCGGTCACGCGGCGGTCGTATTCTTCCTGTTCCCACCGTCCGGCATGGACATAATGGTCGATCACGTCGTCGCCGAAGGCCTTTCGCAGCATTTTCGATCCGTCCAGAAACGCGGTGGCGTCACGCAGGGTCTTGGGTATCTCGCGCACGTCCTTGCCGCCATAGGCATCGCCGACAAAAGCGGGCTCAAGTTCGAGTTTATTTTCGATGCCGTCAATGCCTGCCGCAAGCAAAGCCGCCATGGCGAGATAGGGATTGAGATCGGAGCCGCCGACGCGGCATTCGATGCGGATGCCCTTGGTGCCTTCGCCGCAGAGGCGATATCCCGCCGTGCGGTTGTCGAGGCTCCAGATCGCCTTGGTGGGCGCAAACGTGCCGGCCATGAACCGCTTGTAGGAATTGATATAGGGGGCGAGGAAATAGGTGATCTCGCTGGCATGAGCGAGAAGCCCGGCAACATAATGCCGCATCAGCTCCGACATGCCGTGCTTGGCGTCCTTGTCGAGGAAAGCAGGCGTCTTGCCGTCGACGCTCCACAGCGACTGATGAATATGCGAGGAACTGCCGGCGGCATTGTAGTTCCACTTCGCAAGGAAGGTCACAGCCTTGCCCTTCGACCAGGCGATCTCCTTGGTGGCGTTCTTGATGATGGCGTGCCGGTCGGCCATGGTCAGCGCATCGGCGTAACGAACGTTGATTTCCGCCTGGCCGGCGGATGCCTCACCCTTGGAATTTTCGACCGGAATACCCGCACCCTGCAGGCCCTTGCGCAGCGCCCGCATGACGTCCTCTTCCTTGGTCGTCTGGAAGATATGATAGTCTTCATTATAACCGCTGGCGAGGTTCAGCCCCTTGTAGCCGTTGGCACGCGCCGCATCGAAGGTCTGGTCGAACAGGAAGAATTCCAGCTCGGTCGCCATATAGGCTTTCAGCCCCATGGCCTCCAGCCGCGCCACCTGCTTTTTGAGAAGCGCGCGCGGCGAATGCGGCACTTCCTCATGGGTGTGATGGTCAAGCACGTCGCACAGCACCAGCGCCGTGCCTTCCAGCCAGGGCACACGCCTCAGCGTCGAAAGATCGGGCTTCAGCACATAATCGCCGTATCCCTTTTCCCAGCTTGAGGATTTGTAACCGGGAACGGTTTCCATCTCCATGTCGGTGGCAAGCACATAGTTGCAGCTATGGGTTTCCTCAAAGGCGCTTTCGACGAAGAACTCCGCCTGGAACCGCTTGCCCATCAGACGCCCCTGCATGTCGACAAGGCAGGCCAGAACCGTGTCGATGCGCCCCTCGGCGACATCCATTTTAAGCGCGTCGAATGTGTAGCTCGTCATTTTTGTCCGTTCCCTTTTATTGTGGCGATCGGGCGGCCGGGATGCGGCCGCCCGTTTGTTTGTGCATCAGGCCTTTGCAGCCGCTGCGGTAACCGCAGCCTGCTTGTGCTCCATCGCGAATTCCTCTTCCGGCGACAGGATGAGGCGATGGCGTCCGACAAAGGCAAAATAGGCGATCGCCACGGCAAACCAGACGGCGACCCAGAGCACGCCCTTGGTGAAGTTTGGATCCTGGATCTGGTAAAGCAGCGTGACGATGGCGATGATAACAGTCAGCACCGCGCCCGGAATGCCGAAGGGCGAGCGGAACGGCCGCTCGATATGCGGCAGGTTTTTCCGCAGCAGAATGAAGGAAATCGCCTGCATGATGTAGGAGAACATCGCGCCGAACACTGCCATGTTCAAAAGCACGCTGCCGATGATGCTGCCACCCTGTTCCGCACCCAGCGAGAACCAGATGACAAGCATGACAGCGAGGCCGACAATTGCGCCGGAGATATTGGCAACATACGGTGTGCGGTATTTGGAGTGTGTGATCGACAGAACGGTCGGGAAATAACCCGCACGCGACAGCGAATAGATCTGCCGGCCCTGCGCATAAAGGATCGTATGGAAGCTGGCGATCAGGCCGGTCAAGGCAACGAGACCCAGTACCACCACGCCGCCATCGCCGTAGATCGCCTTGAAACCATCAAGCAGCGGCTCGAGCGAGGAGCTGAGATGGAAAGCGCCAACGCCCGGCAGGGATGGGTTGAGCAGCACGATCATGAAGGCCGAGACCATCAGCGTCACCATGCCGAGAATGATGCCCTTGGGCATGTCTCGTTTGGGATCGACCGATTCTTCAGCCGCCAGCGGCAGCTGCTCGATGGCGAGGAACAGCCAGACCGCGAAAGGCAGCGTGGCGAGAACGCCCGAGAAACCGAAGGGGAAGAAGGAACCGCCACCTTCCGGCAGCTCCACCGCCTTGCCATCAGGTCCGACACCGATATTGAGCGCGAAACGCGAAAAATCGATATTGGGAATGGCGCTGATCCAGAAGAACACCAGAACGGCGAGCGAAATCAGCGTGATAACAAGGGTGACCTTGAAGGAAAGCTCAAGTCCGAAAACATTAAGCGCGAGGAAGATCAGATAGAACGCTATCCACACGAAGGGTGAATAGGCCGGATCAAGGCCGAGAATGGAGTTCACATAGGCCGTGATGAAGGTGACGACGACCGCCGGCGTCAGCACATATTCGACATTCTCGCAAAGTCCGGTGATGAACCCGCCCCATGGACCCATTGCCGTGCGGGCGAAGGAATAGGCCGCACCCGTATGCGGCAAGGCCGGGCTCATTTCCGCGATCGAAAATGTCAGCCCGAGATACATGATGGCGATGATGATGCCCGCCACCAGCATGCCGCCCCAGCCGCCGGTGGAAAAGCCGAAATTCCATCCGGAAAAATGCCCTGATATGACCGCGCCGACGCCGAGTGACCACAGCGACCACACGCCCGCATAACGGGATAGTCCGCGTTTTTCGAAATAGGATGCATCAGCCTTCTTGTAGCTGACGCCTGATGATGAACTGTCCATGCCCTTCTCTCCTGATAAGAAAAAAACAAGCCAGTCAGCCGTTATTGGCCGATTGTGCCCCAGTTTCCGGCTTCACGCGGGTGCTTCCCTCGCTCTGCCGCACGCACTTGCTGTTCCCTTGCCGCTTCGCGCCTTTCCGGCTTTATTGAATGGCGGCAGTCTCGTCTCAATGGCCGGCCCCGGTGCTTTCACCATCGGCCAGCCCTTGCTCCCTCACCCGTCAATCGATGAGAGCGCCTTCTCCATGAGCTCATGGAGAAAACCGGCAATGGCCGCCTGATCTCCTTCATTGGCGATGAGATCGTTGCGGATTTCGATCATGACGTTCAAAAGCCCGTCCGGCAGCGCATGCAGCCGTAGCGTATGCGTCACACCGTCTTCCGGGCCATAAGGATCATTGCGATTGACCCTGAGCGAAGATCCTTCGGCGCCCGCCAGCATCGCATCCGCCAGGCGGCTGTCGCTATCGTGCAGGATGCCGATCTCAACCTCGCGGAACCGGCCGTGATAAACGGGCGTGAAACTGTGAATGGTTACCACAACCGCCTTGCGGCCATCCGCCTGCCGCTTAGCGATGATCTCGCTCACCCGATCATGAAACGGCACATAAAGCGCTGACGTGCGGGCGAACCGCTCCGCTTCGCTGAGCTCGAAATTGCCGGGAATATCGTAAATCTCGCTTTTCACCGGCATGGCGGAAGGCGATTCGGGCGGCCGGTTGCAATCATAAACGAGACGCGAAAACCGCTGGTAGACGAGCGTGGCGTCAAATTTTTCAGAAAGCAGCCGGGCAACGGCGAGAGCGCCCGGATCCCAGGCCGCATGGCTCGAAAGCACCTCCGGCGAAAGACCCAACGTGCCGTATTTCTGCGGGATGGTGGCGGAGGCATGCTCGCAGACGAGAAGGACATCGCCTTTCGCCGCCGCATTCTCAACGCCGACGGCCTGCCCTTCCGCTTCTGTGAAAAACCGTGAACGCACCGTCATGCACGAACCCCACCCGGAAACCCCGTGTTCCGCCAATGACGAAAAGAATTCTTCACATTATTGCGAGTGTCAAATGGAATTTTGAAATTTTCTCTTCATTTTCCCCATTGACTCGATAGCTGGCACAGATGTTTATTTTAGCCATGCACCGGCAGAAGACCGGAAAGGGGAAAAATTTGCGCAGCACGACGGCGACCGTGTCGGATGTCATCCATGCCCATTACGGCGCGCTGACCCGTTCGGAAAAACGGCTGGCGGAAAGCCTGCTCGGCAACTACCCCGTCTCCGGCCTCGGCAGCATCACCACGATCGCGGAAAATGCCGGCGTTTCGACGCCAACGGTGGCGCGCATGGTGCAGAAACTCGGTTATAAGGGCTATCCGGAATTTCAGGCGCATCTGCATCAGGAACTGGAAGCAACGATCTCCGGACCCGTCGCCAAACACGACCGCTGGGCCACCAATGCGCCCGGCCTGCACATTCTCAACCGCTTCGCCGACGCCATTACCGGCAATCTGCGCGATACGCTGAGTGACCTCGACACCGCTGTCTTCGACAATGCCGCCGCGCTGCTTTCCGACCGCAAGCGCAGCATCTATTTCGTGGGTGGGCGCATCACCGGCGCGATTGCAGAATATTTCTTCACCCATATGCAGGTGATCCGCCCGAAGACGACGCTGATGTCGTCCAATTCCAGCGCCTGGCCGCAATATATGCTGAACATGAGCGCCGGCGACGTGCTCGTCATATTCGACATCCGCCGTTACGAGCACGACATGACGACGCTCGCCGAGGTGGCCAAGGCCAACGGCGTGCAGATCATCCTCTTCACCGATCAATGGACATCGCCGGTGGCGCGCCATGCGCTGCACATTTTCCGCGTCAGGATCGAGGCTCCCTCGGCATGGGATTCCTCCGTGGTGACCCTGTTCGTGGTCGAAGCCCTGATCGAGGCGGTGCAGAGCGGCACCTGGGATGAAACCAAGGAACGCATGAACGCGCTGGAAGGCCTGTTTGAACAGACACGGCTGTTCCGCAGGCCGGAAAGAACATGAATTTGCATAGCCGGCATACGACTTGACGCGGATGCCGCACGCTGATTGGATACCTGTCATCACCACCAGCACGATAAAACAGGGGAAAACACCAAGCTGGGGAACGCATCTGGTCTAACGGACGACAACGGGCAACTCCCGCAATTACAGGCATACAATCCTGATAATGGCGGAAAACGAGTGTAAAGTGGCGGAATCCGGATAAATAATTTGTAATCTGGCCGTCACATTAGCTTCATCGAGAATCCGTATCAGCGTCCGCAATATGAGAACACGAAGAGGAGAAAAAAGTGATCTCTCACTGCCGCCGACTGCTTGCTACGACCACCGCGCTGGTCATCGCCTCCACCGCGATTGCCGCCGCTGAACCGAGCGCCGAACTGATCGCCGCCGCCAAGAAGGAAGGCATGTTGACCACCGTCGCGCTGCCGCACGACTGGTGTGGTTACGGCGACGTGATTGCCGCTTTCAAGGCAAAATACCCGGAAATCACCGTCAACGAGCTGAACCCCGACGCCGGCTCCGCCGATGAAGTCGAAGCCATCAAGGCGAACAAGGACAACAAGGGCCCGCAGGCTCCTGACGTCGTTGACGTCGGTCTCGCCTTCGGCCCGCAGATGAAGGCCGAAGGCCTTCTGCAGCCTTACAAGGTCTCCACCTGGGACGAAATTCCTGACAATGTGAAGGATCCGGAAGGCTACTGGTACGGCGACTATTACGGCGTCATGTCGATGTTCGTGAACAAGGACCTCGTCAAGAACACGCCGAAGGACTGGGCAGACCTGCAGAAGCCGGAATATTCCGGTCAGGTAGCGCTTGCCGGCGATCCGCGCGCCTCCAACCAGGCGATCCTCGGCGTTCTCGCCGCCGGTCTTTCCACCGGTGCGAAGTCTGGCAAGGAAGCCGGTGAAGCCGGCCTGAAGTATTTCGCCGACCTCAACAAGGCGGGCAATTTCCTTCCGGTCATCGGCAAGGCCGGCACGCTGGCCCAGGGTGCGACCCCTATCATCATCGCCTGGGACTATAACGCCCTTTCCTGGAAGAAGACGCTGAACGACAACCCGCCGACGGAAGTTGTCGTTCCTGAGAAGGGCGTTCTCGCCGGCGTGTACGTTCAGGGCATTTCCGCCTACGCACCGCATCCGAACGCTGCAAAGCTCTGGATGGAGCATCTCTACTCCGACGACGGTCAGCTTGGCTGGCTGAAGGGCTATTGCCACCCGATCCGCTTCAACGCCATGGTCAAGGCCGGCAAGGTTCCGCAGGAACTGATCGACAGCCTGCCGCCGGCAGCAGCCTATGAAAAGGCGATCTTCCCGACGCTCGAGGAAGTGGACGCCAACAAGGCTGCCGTCACAGGCGGCTGGGACAAAGTCGTCGGCGCGAACGTGAAGTAAACTGTTGAAAAAGCACCCCGGCCGATCAAAGCCGGGGTGCTTCTTTTATAATGAATACCTTAATAGACAGACCGTTTTGAAAGCGGCGTTTGGGGACAAGGCATGTCATCGACCAACACCGGCGGACCATCCGATGCGGGCAGGAAACTGCCTCTTCACTGGATAGGGATCGTACCTTTTGCCGTTTTTGTTCTGCTGTTTCTGATCCTGCCGACGATGAAGATCGTCATCGGCGCGTTTCAGCAGACGGATGGCAGCTTCACGCTGGAAAACATTGCCGGGCTTTTCACCTCATCGATCCTTGCCGCTTACTGGATTTCGATCAAGATCAGCCTTGCCTCGGCAGCGCTCGGCTGCCTGATCGGCTTTGCCGTGGCCGCAGCCGTGGTGCTGGGTGGCCTGCCGCAGCGCATTCGTGGCCCGCTTCTCACCTTTTCCGGCGTCGCTTCGCAATTTGCCGGCGTGCCGCTCGCCTTTGCCTTCATCGCCACGCTCGGTCCGGTCGGCCTGCTTACCGTTTTTCTGAAGACGCAGGTCGGCGTTGATCTCAGGCTTTTGGGCTTCAACATCCTGTCTTTCTGGGGCCTCACCGTCACCTATCTGTTCTTCCAGATACCGCTGATGATCCTCATCATCACGCCGGCACTTGATGGCCTGAAGCGCGAATGGCGCGAAGCGGCGGAAATTCTCGGTGCAACCGGCCTGCAATATTGGCGCATGGTTGCCTTCCCCATCCTTTTGCCGTCGTTGCTTGGCACCATGTCGCTGCTGTTTGCCAACGCCTTCGGCGCGGTGGCAACCGCGATCGCGCTCACCGGTTCCTCGCTCAATATCGTTCCGATCCTGCTTTTCGCGCAGATCCGTGGCGACGTTCTCGGCAATCCGCATCTCGGTTATGCGCTTGCCTTCGGCATGATCGTCGTCACAGGCATCGCCAATGCACTTTATATCTGGCTGCGCGCCCGCAGCGAAAGGTGGCTGAAATGAAGCGTTTCTTCGCCTGGGGCGCGCTGATTTTCGGCCTGCTCTATTTCGCCCTGCCGCTGATCGGCATGACCAACTTCTCGCTGAAAATGCGGCGCGGCGAATATTCCTTCGACGCCTATGCCAAGGTGCTTACCGATCCGCGTTTTCAGGAAACCTTCAGCTATTCCGTCGTGATGGCGCTGTTCACCATCGTCTTCGGCGTTCTGCTTGTTGTGCCCACCGCCTATTGGGTGCGGCTGAAACTGCCGGGCCTGCGGCCCTATATCGAATTCATTACTCTTCTGCCGCTGGTTATCCCGGCCATCGTCATCGTGTTCGGTTACATCCGTCTCTACAACACCTCGAGCTGGCTGCCGCTGACCGGCACGACCTTCGGCACAAACCTTCTTCTGATGTTCGGATATGCCACGCTTGCCCTGCCCTATATGTACCGCGCCGTCGACACCGGCCTCAGAACCATCGACGTCTCGACGCTGACGGAAGCAGCCCAAAGCCTTGGCGCGGGCTGGACGACGATCCTGTCGCGCATCATCCTGCCCAATGTTCTGGTCGCCGTGCTCTCGGGCGCGTTCTTGACCTTCGCCATCGTCATCGGTGAATTCACCATGGCGGCCCTTTTGAACCGCCCGGCCTTCGGCCCCTATATGCAGCTGCTCGGCGCCAACCGCGCCTATGAACCGGCGGCCCTTGCCGTGATTTCCTTCGGCATCACCTGGGGTTGCCTGGGTCTGATCCAACTCGTTTCACGCTACCAGAAGGGCGCGCCTCCCAAGGCCTGAGGACAAGATTTTCATGAGCTTTTTGACACTTAGCAATATCAAGAAATCCTTCGGCTCCGTGCAAGTCGTGCATGATTTCAACATGGCCATCGAAAAGGGCGAATTCGTCTCCTTTCTCGGACCATCGGGCTGCGGCAAGACCACCGTGCTGCGCATGATCGCCGGTTTTGAAATTCCGACCGGCGGATCGATCGTCATCAACGGGAAGGACCAGACGGCGCTCCGCCCCAATCAGCGCAATATCGGCATGGTGTTCCAGGCCTACGCGCTTTTCCCCAACATGAACGTCTATGAAAACGTCGCCTTCGGGCTCAAAGTCGCCGGCAAGCCGAAAGCCGAGATCGATGCGCGCGTGAAGGAAATGCTCCAGCTTATCCATCTGGAACATCTGGCGGACCGCTACCCCTATCAGATGTCGGGCGGCCAGCAGCAGCGCGTGGCGCTTGCCCGCGCTCTGGCCCCGAAGCCGGAAGTCCTTCTGCTCGACGAACCGCTTTCGGCGCTCGACGCCAAGATCCGCGTCTCGCTGCGGGAGGAAATCCGCCAGATCCAGCAGAAACTCGGCATCACCACCATTTTCGTGACCCACGATCAGGAAGAGGCCCTGTCGATTTCCGACCGGATCGTTGTCATGAATGGCGGCCGCGCCGACCAGATCGGCTCGCCCTTCGATATTTACAACAAGCCCGCGACCCGCTTCGTCGCCTCCTTCGTCGGTACGCTCAACCTCATCGACGCGACCATCGTGGATTCCTCCTCCAACACCATCCGTGTCGGAGAGCAGCAGATCACCCTCCACAAGCCGGTCGATGCGGCGAACGGCGAAAAAATTACTCTTGCCCTGCGACCGGAAGCGGGCTCGCTCGGCAGTGATGCGAAAGGCGATGTCGCCATTTCCGGCACGGTCACCTCCAGCCAGTTCCTCGGCTCCGTCATCCGCACCCGCCTCGATCTTGGCGGCTCGACCCTGTCTTTCGACATGTTCAACGATCCCGGCACAGCGCCCCCCGCCGTCGGTGAGCCGGTGACGCTGAAATTCGCGGCCGGCGACCTGATGGTCATCAAGGACTGAACCACCTTTCCGGATGCAAAACCGCTCCGCCCCCTTGCTGGAAATGGTAGAGCAGGTATCACTTCGAACCTGCATACCAACGATGTGAGGCCATGATGCGCGCGCTTTATTACGAACGATTCGGCGAAACCCCGGTAGTCGCATCCCTGCCCGATCCGGAACCGACCGATGGCGGCGTCGTCATCGCGGTGAAAGCGACGGGCCTGTGCCGGAGCGACTGGCACGGCTGGATGGGGCATGACCCGGATATTCGCCTGCCGCACGTTCCCGGCCACGAATTTGCCGGCGTCATCGCCGCGGTCGGCAGACACGTCACCCGCTTCAAGACCGGCGACCGCGTTACCGTTCCTTTCGTCTCCGGCTGCGGCCATTGCCATGAATGCCGTTCCGGCAACCAGCAGGTCTGCGAAGCGCAGTTCCAGCCCGGCTTCACCCATTGGGGTTCCTTCGCCGAATATGTCGCGATCGATTATGCCGACCAGAACCTCGTGCACCTGCCTCAATCGATGAGCTACGCCACCGCCGCCGGCCTCGGCTGCCGTTTCGCCACCTCCTTCCGTGCCGTGACCGATCAGGGACGCCTGAAGGGCGGCGAATGGCTGGCGGTTCATGGCTGCGGCGGCGTCGGCCTCTCCGCCATCATGATCGGCGCTGGTCTTGGCGCGCAGGTCGTCGCCATCGACATCGCCGAAGACAAGCTTGAGATGGCCCGGCAGCTCGGCGCGACCGCGACAATCAACAGCCGCACGGTTGCCGATGTTGCCGAAGCCGTGCGCGAGGTGACAGGCGGCGGTGCGCATGTCTCGGTCGATGCCCTTGGCCACCCGCAGACCTGCTGCAACTCCATCAGCAACCTGCGCCGGCGTGGACGTCATGTACAGGTGGGCCTCATGCTCGCTGACCATGCCATGCCCGCCATTCCCATGGCCCGGGTGATCGCCCATGAGCTGGAAATCTACGGCAGCCACGGCATGCAGGCGTGGCGTTACGAGGACATGCTGGCCATGATCGAAAGTGGCAAGCTCGCGCCGGAAAAACTGATCGGCCGCCACATCACGCTTTCAGAGGCCGCAACCGCCCTGCCCGCCATGGATAGCTTCAGGGAAAGCGGCATCAGCATCATAGACCGGTTCGAATAGTCCGGGTCCTGCGGCAGTTCGCGGTCGGAGCCGGGTCAGTCTCAGGCGTTCCTGCGCCCGAAAGCCCGGACAGGAGCGCTGGCCCGGGAAGGCGCCTGCCCTGAAGAAGGTGCAGGCACACGTGCGCCGGGATTCGCCTCGCTGTCGCTCCATTGGCGGTTCAACAGTTGTTTCTTGCGAATTTCCAGCGGGTCGGACACGGCGTCCGCCGAGCCACTGTCAGTGACGGCTGGTGTCGTCAGTGACCGCGCAAACCACCGTATGATCTGTAGCCCCTTGTGGATGAACACAAAAAAGCCGACCACGAGCACGGCGATGAAAATCACGAAGCCCCAGCGGCTGTTCTGCTCGTCACGGGCTGCCCGTTCCATGCGGTGTTTGGTCGTTGGATCAAAACCAAGCGTCGCCTTCAGGCTCGCAATATCCGCATGGCTGAGCTTGGTATAACGGTCGCCGTTATACAGAACATAGCCGCTCGTGCTACCGTTCAGATAACCGAGATCGAGGGCATTCCCGTCCCGAAGGAAAGCTGGAGTGTTCGGCAGATCATAGACGAGATCGATCGTCTCACCGCCGCCAAATCCGGGTATGGCAAATAATCGAACCTTCCGCGCCTCTGCCCCACTCGCGAATATCGCGGAAAAAAGGGTCACGGCGGAAAATAGTGCAATGTAATTCATCCATTCCCCACAACAGCAATGAGAATGCATGACGATTGACATCACTGTATTAATACGGAGTATATATCTGGTTTAGTCTTTTAATTACACAATAGTTATTATGTCCAATCGTATATACGAAATCATACTATATTACAAGTTATGAATTATTATTTTATAATACACTAAGAAATATAGCCCTGCAAAGCCGAATTGAGACCGAACAGTCCGGCGCCATTGGCGCAGGCCGCAGACCACGTTAAACTGCAGTCCTACTGACACACCTCGGGTCTCCAAGACGCGCCGAGGCTCACCACCTCCGCACAGGATGGATATTGGCAAGGACTGCGACATGCTGTTTCTCGACAGCGTAACCATGAAGGAAAGCACGGGCGGGAGGGATGATTACCCTTTCTCGGTTCCGGCGCTGCGCCATCTGGAACGCCTCGAATTCAAGACGCCAATCACCTTTTTTGCCGGCAATAACGGCTCCGGCAAATCGACGCTGCTGGAGGGGCTGGCGGCGGGGATGACGGCTTATGCCATCGGCAATCACGGCCAGGTGGCCGGCGACCTCTATCTCCAGCATGCCGAGACCGTGGCGAAGTCTTTCTATTTCGCCCGTAAGAAATATCCGAAGATTCGCATGTTCCTGCGCGCGGAAGATGTCCTCGGTTATGTCCGTCGCCAGAATGAGGAGGCGCTGGACGATTTTCGCTGGGAGCGGGAGAAGGCTCTGAAAAAAGGCGAAGACTTTCCCGAGGAAACTCCGGAGACGTTTCGCGGGATCATCAGGAACAATGCCATAGACCGGCGGTCGCATGGCGAGGGTTTTCTCGACATTCTGCACCGGCGGGTCCATGGCGCCGGCCTCTATTTTCTCGACGAATCGGAAAGCCCGCTTTCGCCGCAAAAACAGCTCGAACTGGCGGCCCTCATCCGTGACGCCGCCGATAGTGGCGGCCAGTTGATCATCGCCACCCATTCACCGGTGCTCTTGGCCATTCCCGAGGCGACGATTTATTGTTTCGATGAGGATGGCGTCACCGAGCGCCTCTATGACGAGCTGGAGAACATCAGCTTCCTGCGACGCTTCCTCGACCGTCCCTCGAAATACCTGAGCGATTGAACATCGATAAGGCTTGAAATCGCGCTGCGCTTGCCGCATGCCCATAAGTAATACGTAATTTAGAAAAGAAGCAGCTTCATGTCTCCCACCACCACACCGGCAGCAGCCCGGCCACTCAACAGCCAGGATTACAAAACTCTCGGTCTTTCGGCCCTGGGCGGTGCGCTCGAATTTTACGACTTCATCATTTTCGTATTTTTCGCGACTGTCATCGGCCATCTGTTTTTCCCGCCGGAAATGCCCGACTGGCTGGTGATGATCCAGACCTTCGGCATCTTCGCCGCCGGTTATCTGGTGCGGCCGCTGGGCGGCATCGTTCTCGCGCATTATGGCGACCGTTATGGCCGCAAGCGCGTCTTTGCCTTCTCGATCCTGCTGATGGCCCTCTCCACGCTGGGCATGGCGCTGATGCCGACCTACGCCACCATCGGCGTCGCCGCCCCCATCCTGCTCATCATCCTGCGCATGCTGCAGGGTGCTGCCATCGGCGGTGAAGTACCGGGGGCCTGGACCTTCGTTGCCGAACACGTGCCGTTCCGCCGCGTCGGGCTTGCCTGCGGTTTTCTCACATCCGGCCTCTCTTTCGGCATCATGCTGGGCTCGCTAATCGCTTTCGCCATCAACTCGCTCTTCACACCGGAAGACGTGGCCGGTTACGCCTGGCGCATTCCCTTCCTGCTCGGCGGCATTTTCGGCCTGATCGCTGTTTATCTGCGCCGCTGGCTGGAAGAAACGCCGATCTTCATGGAGATGAAGAAGTCAAAATCGCTGACGGACAAGCTGCCGCTCGGGCTGGTACTGAAGCACCATATGCGTGGCGTGATCATCTCCGCTCTGCTGACATGGGTTCTGTCGGCCGCCATCGTCGTCACGACGCTGATGACCGCCACCTTCCTGCAGAAGCTCTATGGCTACACCCCGACGCAGGCGCTCGCCGGCACCAGCTTCGGCACGCTGTTCCTGATCTTCGGCGTCATCATCGCCGGCGCCCTGATCGACCGTATCGGCTCCGGCCTCTTCTTCATGGGCGCGAGCATCTTTTTCGGCATCGCCACCTTCACCTTCTACAGCTACGCCGGCACCTCGCTTCAGACCATGTTCGTGCTTTATGGCGTGATGGGCCTCTCGGTCGGCATGGCGGGTGCGGTGCCCTATGTCATGGTTCGCGCCTTCCCGGCATCGGTCCGGTTCTCTGGCCTCTCCTTCGCCTACAACGTCTCCTATGCCGTCTTTGGCGGGCTGACGCCGATCGGCGTGACGACGGCGCTTGCGATCAATCCGATGGCCCATGCCTGGTATCTGGTCTTCATCGCCATCCTCGCCTTCGCGATCGGCCTCTACCTCTATCTGCGCGGCAGCGAGATCGAGAGCCATGTCGGCATCGAGGAACTGGCGGCGTTAAGGTCGTAAGTTCAACAGTTAACAAAAAAAGCGCGGGCAAAACCCGCGCTTTTTTATTTCAACGACGATGAGTGAAACCTCACGCAGCGCTGTCGATTTCCTCGGCAGCATTCGTCGGCACGTAGTTGAGAACAGGCCCGAGCCAGCGCTCCACCTCTTCCACCGGCATATCCTTGCGGCGGGCATAATCCAGCACCTGGTCGCGCTCCACCTTGGCGACACCGAAATAATAGCTCTCGGGGTGGCCGATATAGAGGCCTGACACCGACGAGCCGGGCCACATGGCATAGCTCTCCGTCAGTTCCACGCCCGCCGCATTGGTGGCGTCGAGCAGGGCAAACAGCGTCTTCTTTTCGGTGTGATCGGGCTGGGCCGGATAGCCGGGCGCGGGGCGGATACCGGCATAGGCCTCGCCGATCAGCTCGTCGCCGGCAAACGCTTCGTCCGGCGCATAACCCCAGAACTCCTTGCGGACGCGCTCATGCATGCGCTCGGCAAAAGCTTCCGCAAAGCGGTCGGCCAGCGCCTTGACGAGGATGGACGAATAATCGTCATTCGCCCGCTCGAAACGCTCGGCAATCGCCACTTCCTCGATACCCGCCGTCACCACGAAACCACCGACATAATCGGCAACGCCGCTATCGACAGGCGCCACGAAGTCGGACAGCGCCACATTGGGACGACCGTCGCGCTTGGAAAGCTGCTGGCGCAGCGTGAAGAAGGTCGCAAGCTCTTCCTTGCGGCTCTCATCCGTGAACAGCCTGATATCGTCGCCCACCGCATTGGCGGGCCAGAACCCGATTACCGCGCGTGGCCGGAACCAGTTCTCCTCGATGATCTTCTTCAGCATGGCCTGCGCATCGCTATAAAGCTGACGCGCCGCTTCACCCTGCTTTTCATCCTCGAGGATCGCCGGGAAACGGCCCTTCAACTCCCAGGTCTGGAAGAACGGCGTCCAGTCGATGTAACGGGAAAGCTCCTCAAGATCGTAGGTTTCGAACACCTTGGTGCCGAAGAACTGCGGCTTGACGGCGCTATAGCTCGACCAGTCGATCTTGTGCGCATTCTCCCGGGCACGGGAAAGCGGCAGGCGCAGCTTTTCGCGCTCGTTGCGGGCATGGGCCTCCGCCACCTTGGCATATTCGCTGCGAATGCCATCGATATAAGCGGGCTTCTGCTCGGCGGAGAGAAGTGCCGACACGACGCCGACCGCGCGCGAAGCATCGGTGACGTAGATCGCCTGACCCTGCTCGTAGCGCGGATGAATTTTCACGGCCGTATGCACGCGGCTCGTCGTTGCGCCGCCGATCAGAAGCGGAATGTCGAAACCCTGCCGCTCCATTTCGGCCGCCACATGCACCATCTCATCCAGCGATGGCGTGATGAGGCCCGAAAGGCCGATCACGTCAACCTTTTCGGCAATAGCCGTTTCAAGGATTTTCGTCGTCGGCACCATCACGCCAAGATCGATGATCTCGTAATTGTTGCAGGCGAGGACGACGCCGACGATGTTCTTGCCGATATCGTGCACGTCGCCCTTCACGGTTGCCATCAGCACCTTGCCGGCAGCACTACGCTCAGACCCGCCATTGAGGCGTTTTTCCTCTTCCATGTAAGGAAGCAGCACGGCCACGGCCTGTTTCATCACGCGGGCGGATTTCACCACCTGCGGCAGGAACATCTTGCCCGAACCGAAGAGGTCGCCGACCACATTCATGCCGGCCATCAGCGGCCCTTCGATGACGTGCAGCGGACGCTCCGCCTTCTGGCGCGCCTCTTCCGTATCGGCCTCGATGAAATCGGTGATACCGTTGACCAGCGCATGTTCCAGACGCTTCTCGACGGGAAGTTCGCGCCAGGAGAGGTCCTGCACCTTGGTGTCCTTGGCGCCTGTGCCGCGGAAACGCTCAGCCACCTCGAGCAGACGCTCCGTCGCGTCGTCGCGGCGGTTCAGCACCACGTCCTCGCAGGCCTCGCGCAGTTCCGCATCGATATTGTCGTAAACCGCAAGCTGCCCGGCATTGACGATGCCCATATCCATGCCGACCTGAATGGCGTGGTAGAGGAACACGGCATGCATCGCCTCACGCACCGGCTCGTTGCCGCGGAAGGAGAAGGACAGGTTGGAAACACCGCCGGAAATATGCGTGAGCGGCATGGTTTCGCGGATGGTCTTGGTGGCCTCGATGAAATCAACGCCGTAATTATTGTGCTCTTCGATACCCGTCGCCACCGCAAAAACGTTCGGATCGAAGATGATGTCCTCAGGCGACAGGCCGGCCTTTTCGGTCAGCAGCTTATAGGCGCGCGAGCAGATTTCCACCTTGCGCTGATAGGTATCGGCCTGTCCGACCTCGTCAAAGGCCATGACGACGACCGCCGCACCGTAATTGTGAACGAGCCGCGCCTGCTGGAGAAACTTCTCCTCGCCTTCCTTCAGCGAAATCGAGTTGACGATGGGCTTGCCCTGAACGCATTTCAGGCCGGCTTCGATGATCTCGAACTTCGAGCTATCGATCATGACAGGCACGCGGGCGATGTCAGGCTCGGCGGCGATGAGGTTCAAAAACTCCACCATCGCCTTTTCGGAATCGATCAGGCCTTCATCCATGTTGATGTCGATGATCTGTGCACCGTTTTCCACCTGGTCACGGGCAACGGCGAGAGCCGCCGTATAGTCGCCAGCGGTGATGAGCTTACGGAACTTGGCCGAGCCGGTGACGTTGGTGCGTTCGCCGACATTGACGAAGGGAATGTCCTTGGTCAGCACGAAGGGCTCAAGGCCGGAAAGCGACATGAAGGGCTTGTGCTCGGGAATCGGGCGCGGCTTGTAATCCTTGACCGCTTCGGCAATCGCCCGGATATGCTCGGGCGTCGAACCGCAGCAGCCGCCGACGATGTTGACGAGACCGTCGCGCACGAAGCCTTCCACCTGCCGCGCCATCATCTCAGGCGTTTCGTCATACTGACCGAATTCGTTCGGCAGGCCGGCATTGGGATAGGCGCAGACGAAGGTATCGGCGACGTCAGACAGTTCCTGCAGATGCGGACGCATCGCATCCGCACCAAGCGCACAGTTCAGGCCGATGGTGAAGGGGTTGGCGTGACGCACCGAATTCCAGAACGCCGAAGGCGTCTGACCGGAAAGCGTGCGGCCGGAGAGGTCGGTAATCGTGCCTGAGATCATCACCGGCAGGCGGATGCCCTTGGCCTCGAAACGCTCCTCGCAGGCGAATATCGCCGCCTTGGCGTTCAGCGTATCGAAAATCGTCTCGATGAGGATGATATCGGCACCGCCGTCGATCAGGCCGTCGATCTGCTCGCCATAGGCAATGCGCAGATCGTCGAAGGTGACGGCGCGGTAACCGGGATTGTTCACGTCAGGCGAAATAGAGGCCGTGCGGTTGGTCGGGCCGATGGCGCCGGCCACGAAACGGCGGCGGCCGTCTTCCCGCTCGGCGCGCTGGGCGGCGCGGCGGACAATCTGCGCCCCTTCGCGGTTGAGATCGTAGACCGCATTTTCCATCTCGTAATCGGCCTGCGCGATGCGTGTGGACGAAAACGTGTTGGTCTCGAGAATATCCGCACCCGCCATGGCGTAGCGGTAGTGAATTTCTTCGATGGCGTCGGGCTGGGTCAGGATCAGAAGGTCGTTATTGCCCTTCTGGTGACAGGCGCAGCCGATGAAACGGTCGCCGCGAAAATGGTCTTCGTCAAAACCCAGACCCTGGATCTGCGTGCCCATGGCACCGTCGAGAATGAGGATGCGTTCGCTGGCAGCCTCGCGCAGCGCCTTGAAAATTTCCGCGCCGTCGCGCTTTGCCCCTTCAGGGCCAAACAGATCGTCAAACACGGGCACACTCCTCATTTCGATTTGCAAGATCGCAAGTCGTCAAGTCACATAAAGATATGTTTATGTCAATATATCTTCAAGGGACAGGCATGGCTTTGCGTCGTTGCGTCACGTTACGAAATATCGCTGACAGATGACAGGTTTATACGGCAAGGATATAAGCCGAAGCAGCAAACGCATGGAGGACGCAATGCCCGAAGACGATCACAACAGCCGCAACTGGAATACCCTGCCCTGGCACCGCCAGTGGCTGGTGAAACAGGCCGAGGGACTTTTCGACTTCTTCCAGTATCGCGCCCTCAATCCCGCCGGCGGTTTCTTCGATCTCGACGCCAAGGGCGCGCCGCTGCAGGCAAACGATCCCGTGCGCGGCATCCATGCCTCTGCGCGCATGGTGCATTGCTTCTCCATCGGCCACCTGCTCGGCCGGCCGGGCTGCGGCGATATCGTCGACCACGGCATGACCTATCTCTGGAACAAACACCGCGATGGCGAACATGGCGGTTATTTCTGGCAGGTGAACGATGCCGGCCCAGTGGACGCCACCAAGCAGGGTTATGGCCACGCCTTCGTGCTTCTGGCCGCCTCTTCCGCCAAGACCGTCGGCCACCCGCTGGCCGACCGGATGCTGGCTGATATTACCGAAGTGCTGGAAAGTCGTTTCTGGGAAGAAAAACATGGCGCCATCGCCGAGGAATTCAATCGCGACTGGTCGCCCATCGACAATTATCGCGGCCAGAACTCCAATATGCACCTCACCGAAGCGCTGATGGCCGCCTATGAGGTGACCGGCGACAATAACTATCTCAGCAAGGCCGAACGCATCGCCGATCTCGTCATCCGTCGCCGCGCCGGCGAGCTGGATTTCCGCGTGCCCGAGCATTTCGACGACAACTGGACGCTGGACAAGGACTATCGCGGCAACGAAATGTTCCGCCCCTCCGGCTCCACCCCCGGCCACTGGCTGGAATGGGCGCGCCTCATCCTGCAATTGTGGATACTGGGCGAACGCCGCCACGACTGGATGCCGGTCGCGGCCAAATCCCTCTTCGTGCAGTCCATGGCGCTGGGCTGGGACCGGGAAAAGGGCGGCTTCTTTTATACGCTGGACTGGAATGACAATCCCGACAAGCGGGCAAAGCTCTGGTGGCCCATGTCCGAGGCGGCGGGTGCGGCCCATTTCCTCAACGAGAACCTGCCGGCGGATGGCTTCTACGAAGACAGCTATCGTCGCATCTGGAGCACCATCGCCAACAACTTCATCGACCATGCCAATGGCGGCTGGCATGAAGAACTGACGGAAGATCTGGTTCCCGCCCACACGCTATTCCCAGGCAAGGGCGATATCTATCATGCGCTCCAGGCCTGCCTCATCCCGCTTTTCCCGGCGACGGGCAGCCTGACGAAGGTGATCAAGGAAAGCGGCGGGGATTATTAAGGCGCTCTGCGGCCAATAGCCCCTCTGCCGTCATGCTCGGGCTTGTCCCGAGCATCTGCGGCCTATGTATCGGACGCAAAGTGGCTGGATCCTCGGCACAGGGCCGAGGATGACGTCGAGCATAAAGCAACCCTCAAAACCCGATGGTTTCCTCGAAATCATCCCAGGACTGGTACATTTCATAGCGCCCGATTCCGGGGATCGGCACATGCCCGTAATAGGGCGAAAGCTGAAACTCGGCTGCCGCTTCGCCCTTGCCAGCCACAGCAGCCACATAGATGGCGGAGGCAAGCCCGGTGCGGTTGGCGCCATGTTCACAGTGGATGAGAACAGGCTTTTCCGCATTGCGCAGCACGGCCGCCAGCGTTTCCGAATCCTCCACCGAGACCTTTTCGCTTGAACTCAGCGGATAATCGACAAGCCGGATGCCATTGTTTTTCGCCGCGCGGCTTTCGGCTTCATACCAGCCTTCACGCTTTTCATCGCGCAGGTTGATGATCGTCTTGATGCCATAGGCCTTGGCATAGGCCGCGATGTCCTTGCCGCTCGGCTGGGCCGAACGATAGAGTTCGCCGGGAATGACTTCGTGGAAATTTCCGGTCAGCTGGCCGATGCCCATATGCGCACCCGCCAGAACCGGCAGGGCGACAAGGCCAATGGCCGTTATTTTCAGAAACTTCAAAACAATACGCAAAACATCAACCCGCGACATCAATCGAATGAAGGGGGAAGTGGCATCGCAAATGGACGAAAACAAGTCAGCGACCATCCCGACCCGTTCCGGCGCGGACGATAGAAGTTGACCTTTCCGCCCGAAGCAACTGTGATGCAAGGGTTTTACGACGGCCGCTCACCGGAGTGAAAATTCTCAAAATACCGTGATCGCCGGAAGCAGTCGAACCGTTCAGTCGAATTCTGCGGATATGACGGTAACGCGCCATTCCAGACGTTGCGGCTCTACCCTTTCATTGTTGCGCAGCCGGAAGGACCGGCAGGCCGCGAACGTCTCCCCGGCCTCGATCCGTCTTTCGCTCACCTGATAGGGATCGAAGGTGACCGAGGCGCGGAAGGCCGGTTCGAACCCTTCGAGCGTATAGGTCAGCCGCTGCACCGCGACATTGTTGTCGTTGCGGAAGCTGAGGCGGATTGGCAATGCCGCATCCGGGCAGGCCGCGTCGAAGCCGGCGGTCGCGACGATATGGTCGAGCCGCTGGTTGCCGCGTCGCCAGTCATAAATCACAAAGGCGGCGGTGGTCGTCCAGATCAGCAACAGGCAGATGACAACGGATTTGAGATGCCGCGGAAACGCAATGAGGGTGAGGAGAAGAATGGCGCTGAGAACGGCTCCGACAATCACGTCGTCCCTCCTCCGCTAAAATAAAGCCTCATGTGAACTCATCCTCCCATGCCCTTTCCGCCCGCAACGATCCTCCTCACCGGGAGGTCGCGACGGTGTACTCTCAGCCGCAGCTTATGCCGCTTCTGGCGCAGCGCAAAGCACCGGCCCGCCGTGGTCAACCACAACTCTATGGTCGCGTCCCCCGCTGTCAAGACAACCAAGCGTGACACCCGCCCACCACTTTTCCGAACCTTTGACGAAACACCAAAGGGAACCAAACGCGGCTGAAGGCGTTCGCAGCATCAGAACAGCATGGCGGGGCGATAAAACGCCGCGAACCGGGGCAAAGGCGGCAGCAAGGCCGGGAGGACACGAGCGCCTCTTGGAACCGCCGAACCCCGCCCCATATTAAAAGCAGCTAATCTATGCTATGGATGTCAGTCAGCTCAGGGAGAAAAACGATGAAAACGCTGATCGTAACGTCACTCCTGGCCCTGTCGGCCAGCACCGCAATGGCCGCGGATGCCGTCTACGAAACGCCCGCACCTCCGGTCGCGCAGGAAACCCTGCCGGTCTTCACCTGGTCTGGCCCCTATCTTGGTATTCAAGGCGGCGCGGGCTGGGCAAATGGCGATTTTTCGGCCGGCGGCCCGGTCGCCTCGGATAATTTCGATGGCGGCATTCTCGGCGCCTTCGTTGGTTACAATTACCAGTTCGACAATAATCTGGTGCTCGGCATCGAAGGTGATGTCGATTATAACTGGAACGACAATGACTATGCCGGCGTGCAGATCGGTACCGACTGGCAGGGTTCCGTTCGCGGCCGCGTCGGCTATGCCTTCGACCACGCCCTGCTCTATGCCACCGCTGGCTGGACCGCGACACGCGGCTTCATCGAAACGCCCGGAGCCGGCAAGGACAGCACCACGTTCAACGGCTATACCGTCGGCGCGGGTCTGGACTATGCCTTCACCGACAACGTGTTCGGCAGGCTGGAATATCGATACAACGACTATAGCGACAAGGACATCTTCGGTATCAACACCGATGTCGACCAGCACACGGTTAAAGTGGGTCTCGGCGTGAAGTTCTGATCGCGACCGAAGGATTTCGACAAGAAGCCCGGCCGTCCGCCGGGCTTTTTTATTGCGGAAAGCGTGCATCTTCCGCGATCCTGCAGTCGGAAATCAGGAAAATATGAACCGCTTAAAAATGAGATATTCACAGGCCGTTCACCCGTCCCGTGCCATCATCCGGGCATAATGAGCCTCTATCTCCCGAAGCAGGCTTATGGAGTAGCCCCCGATGAAAAAGATAATTCTTTCCACTATTGCCGCGCTGGTCGCCACCGGCAGCATTTTTGCATCCTATGGCACCGCTGCCGCGCAGGACTATCCCTATCGCCCGCGCTACGACCGGGGTTATGACCGTGGCGGCCCACCCCCGCCGCCCTACCGCGAACATCGCCGCCACAATGATGGCGCAGCGATTGCCGGCGGCCTCGCCGCAGGCGTCATCGGCGGCCTGATCGGCGGCGCCATCGCCAACGGCAACGGCGGCCCCCGCTACTACGAACCGCCACCGCCGCCCCCGCCGCGCTGCTGGTTCGAAGACCGCCGCATTCCCAATTCTTATGATGGCGGCTGGCATACGGAGAGTATGCGGGTTTGTAACTGACCCGATAGCCGAAAATTTAATCTTGATGATCCGATCAGCCTAACCGGCTGGTCGGATTTTTTGTTGGATGGAACAAAAAATCCAGAAGAGGGCAATGATCGATGGAAATAGGGATCCGCTGCCTGGAATCTCGCTATTTTGTCTAAAATATGAGAAAAATGGTGGGCCCGGAGAGACTCGAACTCCCAACCAAGCGGTTATGAGCCGCCGGCTCTAACCATTGAGCTACAGGCCCTTTCGGAAAACCGATCCGAAACACCGGCTTCGCAATGGTTCGAATCCGGTGGTCACGCTCTAACGTAATTTTTTGAGCCCGACAAGCCATTGATGCTTTCCCAAAACAGCGCCGCCGTATTAGCTACACAATCTAAGGCAATACCCTTCAAAGGGACTCAATCAACGAGGAAACACCATGAAGACAAAAACGGCCCGCCTTTTCGCACTCACCGCAATGACCGCAGCTGCCATGATGCCGCTTGCCGCCCAGGTGTCTGCGCAGGAGGCTTCCCCGCGCGAAGCCACCATCAGTGTTTCCGGTGAAGGCCAGGCGGCCATTGCCCCTGATATGGCGATCCTGTCCTTCAGCGTCGTCAAGCAGGCGGAGACTGCGGCTGCGGCTCTTACCGAAAATTCCAAGGCGCTCGCCGACGTTCTGAAAGCGCTGAAAGAGGCCGCCATTGAAGACCGCGACCTGCAGACCAGCAATTTCTCCGTGCAGCCGCTCTACAAGCACTATGAGCCTAAGGACGGCGTCTATGTTGCGCCCGAGATCACCGGCTATCAGGTATCCAACGGCCTGACCGTGCGGGTGCGCGACCTGAAGAAGCTCGGCACGATCCTCGATACCTCCGTCAAGCTCGGCATCAACCAGGGCGGCGACATCACCTTCACCAATGACAAGCCCGAAGCGACGGTGACCGAGGCCCGCAAGCAGGCCGTCGCCGATGCGCTGGCCAAGGCGAAGACGCTGACGGAAGCGGCGGGCGTGAAGCTTGGCCGTGTCATTCAGATCAGCGAAAACTCGCAGCGCCCGATGCCGGTACCGGCGGGCGTGATGCGTGCTTCGATGATGAAGGAAGCCGACAGCGTGCCGATCGCGTCGGGTGAGAACAGCTACAGCGTGGTGGTCAACGTCACCTTCGCTCTCGAGCAGTAAGATCGGCGGCGGGCGGCACTCCTGTGCCGCTCTTCCCCCATCCTGAATTCAGCCATTGGCATGATGCAAAACGAAATGCCCCTCGCCTGCCTTTCCGGACAAGCGAGGGGCATTTTTTAATCGTTCTGCCCGACGGGGATATCAGCAGATCGATAAGACTGGCCGCTGTTAGCGCCGGATCACCGGGCAACCGCGCTCATTGGCGAAAACGATACGATCACGGCCGCGACGGTCAAAGCCTGCCACCACGACACGGCGCGGCGATACATCAACCACGCGGGCACGGCGAAGACCCATGCGGCTTGCCTTTTCTTCCGCAAGCGAAACCGAGCAGCCGCGGCGCGGGCGGTCCGGACGGCCCCAGCCGGGACGATGACCATAGCCGTCCTGAACCTGAACTCTGAACTGGACATCCGAGCCTGCGGAAGCCGCTGGCGCCGTAAAGGAAATTCCACCGAGGGCTATGAGGGTAGCCAGGCCGGCTTTTGCAAAGGTGCTGAACATGAACTTCACTCCGTTTGTTTCTTTGCCGACAGGGGAACATCCCCCGGCGATTGACGAGACCCTAGACCCGCCCGTCTGAATATCAGCAGAACCGAATGTTCAGCAGGCGTTCAGAGAGGTTAACGCGCAATACATCAATCCGGATCCAGACATCACGGCGAGATATGCAGCACGATTTCCCGCCGATGCGGCTGGTCGCGATGTTCGAAAAGATAAAGGCCCTGCCAGGTGCCGAGCACAAGCCTGCCGTCGCTGATCGGCACACCGATGGAAACCGTGGTCAGCGCCGATTTGATATGGGCGGGCATATCGTCGGAGCCTTCAAGGGTGTGGATGATCCATCGCATGGAAGGATCATCGGAAGGCGGCACGAGCCGGGAGAAAAACACCGTGAGATCACGCCGCACATCGGGATCGGCATTTTCCTGAATGAGCAGCGAGCAGGATGTGTGCCTAACGAAGATTGTCAGCAGGCCTTCCTCCACCCCGGCATGATTGACGAATGCCCTGGCCTCGGATGTGAACTCGTAAAGGCCCTGTCCATGGGTGGGGACGATCATCTTCTTCTGCGGCACAATTTTTCCTTCAAATAATTTGGAACAAAATCGACGCTGCCAACGTTGCAACATGTCAAATTGTATCCGATGACACCACGGATACGACAATCGCATGACGGCGGCTCATAAAAGCACAACGGAAAACCGGCGTCACAGTTGCAAAAATCGGGGAAGGGTTGGCACTATCAGAATGGACTATTCAGGCTTTCCCATCTCACGACAACCAGATTATCTTCGGCACAGACAGACACAGGGTGCGAAAGACTGATTCATGGCACCCAGTGACTATCAAGTCGACCTGACCAATTGCGACCGCGAACCCATCCACATCCCAGGCTATATTCAACCGCATGGCTGTCTCATCGCCTGCGATAACGCCATGCGCATGGTGGTGCGGCATTCCGAAAACTGCCGCGAACTGCTGGGCATTGACGGCGATATCAATGGCAAAACCGCCGAGGACGTGCTCGGCAAAAAACTCGTCCACGATCTTCGCAATGCGCTGACCGTCACCGGCAGAACCACGCGTCCCGCCATGCTGCCGGCCATGGAAATGAGCGACGGTCGCAGCTTCGATATTTCGCTTCACCGCTACAAGTCCACCACGATCATCGAATTCGAGCCCTCCGGCAGCGAAACGCAGCCGCTCGGCACGGCGCGCAAGATGGTGGACCGCATCCGCGAGGCGGACAGCGTCGAAAGCCTGATTTCCAGAACGACGCGGCTGGTAAAGGCGACGCTCGGTTACGACCGGGTGATGATCTACCGTTTCGAGGAAGATGGCGCCGGCAAGGTCGTGTCGGAGGCGAAGCAGCCGGAACTGGAAAGCTTTCTCGGGCAATATTTCCCCGCCAGCGACATCCCGCAGCAGGCCCGTGCGCTCTATCTCAAGAACACGCTTCGCATTATCTCCGATGCCAGCGGCGCCCGCGTTCCCGTCCTGCCGGCCGTCGATGCATCCGGCGAGCCGCTCGATCTGTCCTTCGCGCATCTGCGCAGCGTCTCGCCCATCCATTGCGAATATCTCCGCAACATGGGTGTCGGCGCTTCCATGTCCATTTCGGTGATTGTCGACGGGGGCCTGTGGGGCCTCATCGCCTGTCATCACTATTCCCCGCGCGTGCTGACCATGCCGGTCCGGATCGCCGCGGAAATGTTCGGGGAATTTTTCTCCATGCATCTGCAGGTCCTGAAACAGAAGCGCAGGCTCGATACCGTCAACCACGCCCATGCCGCGCTCGACCGTTTCCTGCGGCTTGCCGCGCATCACGCCAATATTGAAGAACTGCTGATCGACAGTTTCCAGGATTTTGCCGATCTGATGCCGTGTGACGGCGTTGGCCTGTGGGTGGGAAACAACTGGCACTGCCATGGCGCAACGCCGCCGCATGACGCCATTCCAAGGCTGGCGCGTTTCGTCGCCTCGGCTTCCGAAGGCAAGGTCTGGGCGACCCATGCGCTGTCGCAGGCGATACCGGAAGCGGAAATCTACGCCGGCACCGCGGCCGGAATGCTCGCCATTCCACTCTCGCAGGTAAAGAACGACTATCTCCTGTTTTTCCGCAAGGAGATCGTGCAGAACCTGAACTGGGCCGGCAATCCGGAAAAATCCTATGAGACCGGCCCGATGGGGGATCGTCTCACGCCGCGCAAAAGCTTTGCGATCTGGAAAGAGACGGTGCGTCTGCAGGCGCAACCCTGGTCGGAAGCCGATCGTGAAATCGCCGAAGCCGCCAGAATTGCGCTGGTCGAGGTTGCATTCCATCACAGCGAGCTGATGGCTGGCGAAAGGGAACGCGCCGAAGTACGCCAGCGCATGCTGAACGAGGAACTCAACCACCGCGTCAAGAATGTTCTGGCCATCATCAAATCGCTGGTCGGCAATCCCTCGCAGGAGGGCAAGACCCTGCAGGAATATGTCACCGCGCTGAAGGGCCGCATTCAGGCTCTGTCCTTTGCCCATGACCAGATCATCCGCGGTGAAGGCGGCGGCGCGCTTCGCGATCTTCTGGACGCCGAATTGTCGCCCCATCGCTCGCCGGAAACGACGGTAAAACTTGAGGGGCCTCAGGTCACGCTCGATTCACGCGCCTTCTCGGTGATGGCGCTGGTTCTGCATGAACTGGCGACGAATGCCGCCAAATACGGCGCGCTTTCGCAAAATGGCGGGCAATTGCATGTGCGCTGGCAGATCAGCGAAAACCGCGATTGCGAGATTGGGTGGCGCGAAATCCTGCCCACCAAACTGCCCACCCCGTCGCGCGCCGGTTTCGGCACGGCGCTCATCAGCCGCAGCATCCCCTACGATCTCGGCGGGCGCAGCACGATGCGCTATTTGCCTGACGGGCTGGAGGCGGAAATTTTCCTGCCCTCCCGTCACGTCTCATCGGCGACGGTTGCCTCCAGCGCGCAAACCGAGGATGAAACCGCACCGCAGCCCAGACGCTATAACCGGGAGGAGCCGTTGAAAGTATTACTCGTCGAAGATCAGATGCTGATCGCCATGGATGTCGAGAACATGCTGGAGGATAACGGCATCAAGACCATAGAAACGGCAACCTCGTCGGCAATGGCGATTGAAAAGCTGAAGAGCTATGTGCCTGACGTGGCCATTCTCGACATCAATCTCGGCTCAGACACCTCGATCCCGGTCGCGAGAGAACTTCACCGCCGCGGCGTCCCGTTCCTCTTCGCCACCGGCTATGCGGATGGCAGCATGGTGCCGGATGAATTCGGCAATGTGCCGGTTATCCGCAAGCCCTATGATGAGGATGCGCTGATGGCGGGCATTGGGCTACTGGTGGGTGATACGGAGCGGGTGTGAGGTAGCTCTCTAAGCACGCACCCCTTGCAGCCACATGGAGTACGACACGATGCTTCCCGGCTGGTGTATAGGGAGGCCGTTTTGCAGCGCACTTCCCTCCCTCATCTCTGTGCTTGTCACAGAGATCCAGCCAGCCCAAGTCCTTGGGCTGAAAGGACGTTCTTCGCCGCGCGGACGCGCGCCGGCTGGATTCCTGTGACAAGCACAGGAATGAGGGAGAAGGGATGGAATCGACGAATGGAACCTTTGTTTCACTTACCCTCGCGAGGGACAAATGGTCTGCTACCGCCCCGTGAAACCTCGTTTCTTTGCTTCAGCCGCCGTAATGACATCACCTATTTTAAATCTGAAGGCCGTCACCGCGTAATTCTCGACATCCACCTCACATTGAAACGTGACATCGCGCCAGACGTCGCCGACGTTGAATGCACCTCCGGTAGCGTCAAGTAGATTGCCGGATATGCGTCCACCGGTGTCGGAAAAGCCGTACATGCCTCGGGTGGCCGTATAAACCTCTCTTATTTGGGCCAATGCTTCCGCCTGACAAAGTTGCACGATGCGACGACGGGGCGGTAGATCGCCAAAAATCTGCCGTCGCTGCGCTGGAGTTAACACAGCAGACGACAATAAGCTTTTGGCCGCCGGAAGTTTCGCGGGCTTCTCTTCCGCCACCTCCGCAGGCTTTTCCTCAACCGGCTTTGCCTGCGGCACTGGCGGCTGATCCGGCTGCGATTCTTCCTTGATAGGTGAAACCGCGATTTCCCCCTGCGCGGCGGAAGCCTGAAGATCGCGGTTGGCGGCGGGCGGCGCGGGCTTTTCCTCGGCCGCCTTTTCAGGCTGGCTTGCGGGCTCCTCGGAAGGCTCGGTCTTTTCCGCTTCTTCCGCCTTTCCCGGCTTGTCCTCGCGATCCGCCTGCATTTCCTCAGGCCTCATGGCGATGGCCGGCAACGTCGCCTGCGGCTGCGGCAAAGGTTTTGCCTCTTCCGCCGGTGGGGCCGGCGGTGGTGGCGGAGGTTGCGGCTTTTCCTCTTTCGCCTTCTCTTCACCCGGTGGCGGCGCCTCTTCCGCCTTTTTCTCCTCGGGCGGCGGCACCAGATCGACGCTGATGCTCTCCGGCTCCTGCGGTTCGACTATCCGCTCGGGCAGTTCGAAAAGGAAGATCGCAACAACGGCAAGATGCAGGAGAACGGAGACGGGCACAGCCCATCCCTTCCACCGCCATCTGCCTGCCGAAACCTGTTGCATCTCATCGAACCAAATCGAACCGGAGCATTTCCAATAAAAGCGGAATGCCTGTTTTCACACATAAGGCTTGTCGCAGAGTTCGCCAGTGCGGGAAACAAAAAACCCGGCCAGAGGTGACTGACCGGGTTCAATTTTAAAGGAAGCAAAAGCTTAGCTGTCGAGGAAGCTGCGGAGCTTTCTGGAGCGGCTCGGATGCTTCAGCTTGCGCAGCGCCTTCGCTTCGATCTGACGGATACGTTCGCGGGTAACCGAGAACTGCTGGCCGACTTCTTCCAGCGTATGGTCGGTGTTCATGCCAATGCCGAAGCGCATGCGCAGAACACGTTCTTCACGCGGCGTCAGCGAGGCCAATACGCGGGTCGTCGTTTCGCGCAGGTTCGCCTGAATGGCGGCGTCGATCGGCAGCAGCGCATTCTTGTCCTCGATGAAGTCACCGAGATGCGAATCCTCTTCGTCACCCACGGGGGTTTCGAGCGAAATCGGCTCCTTGGCGATCTTGAGAACCTTGCGCACCTTCTCAAGCGGCATGGCCAGCTTCTCGGCCAGTTCCTCCGGGGTCGGCTCGCGGCCGATCTCGTGCAGCATCTGGCGCGAGGTACGAACGATCTTGTTGATCGTCTCGATCATGTGCACCGGAATACGGATGGTGCGCGCCTGGTCGGCGATCGAGCGGGTGATCGCCTGCCTGATCCACCAGGTCGCATAGGTCGAGAACTTGTAACCGCGGCGATATTCGAATTTGTCGACCGCCTTCATCAGGCCGATATTGCCTTCCTGAATGAGATCGAGGAACTGAAGACCACGGTTAGTGTATTTCTTCGCAATCGAGATCACGAGACGCAGGTTGGCCTCGACCATCTCCTTCTTGGCGATACGCGCTTCGCGCTCACCCTTCTGCACCATCGAAACGATGCGGCGGAATTCGGCGATGGAAATGCCGGTTTCCGTGGAGAGGTTCTGGATTTCCTGGCGGATTTCCCGGATCGTGTTGCTTTCCTCGCGGGCAAATTCCTTCCAGCCGCGGGCGGCCAGATTGGCGATCGACTTCATCCAGTTCGGATCGAGTTCCGCACCGTGATACTGCTCGAGGAAGCTGTCGCGCTTGACGCCGTAGGATTCGGCAAGGCGCAGCAGACGGCCTTCGTTCTGCATCAGGCGCTTCGAAATGTCGTAGAGCTGCTCGACAAGGCTGTCGATACGGTTCTGGTTCAACGACAGCGACTTGACGGCCGTGATCAGCTGATCCTTCAGTTCCTTGTAACGACGCTCCTGACCGGAAGACAGGGTGCCGGTGCAGGCAAGACGCGCCTCGACCTGCTGATCCTGAAGCTTGCGCAGCTTCTTGTAGGTATCGGCAATGGTGTCGAGCGTTTCCATGACCTGCGGACGCAGTTCGGCTTCCATCGCGGCAAGCGAAAGATTGGACTCGTCGTCGTCCTCTTCTTCCTCTTCCGGCGGAAGACCATCGCCGCCCACATCAGTCACATCTTCGTCACCGGTCGGCGCACGCAGCTTGCGGGTCTTTTCCTTCTCTTCGGCGGCCTTGCGGTCAGCCTCGATCTTTTCCGGGCTCTGGAACTGGGGAGCCGCCTTGGCTTCCGGACCGGAATAGGTCGTTTCGAGATCGATGATCTCGCGCAGAAGCGTCGTGCCCTCATTCAGTTCGTCGCGCCAGATGATCAGCGCCTGGAACGTCAGCGGGCTTTCGCAAAGGCCCGAAATCATCGTTTCGCGGCCAGCCTCGATACGCTTGGCGATGGCGATTTCGCCCTCGCGCGACAGAAGCTCGACGGAACCCATTTCGCGCAGATACATGCGCACCGGGTCATCGGTACGGTCGGTCGGTTCTTTCTTCTTCGCGGTCGCAAGTGCGGTGCCGCCGGAGGGAGCGAGTTCGCCACCTTCGGACTCTTCGCCGTCGGAATCGCTGTCGTCGTCGCTCGCGGTTGCCTCTTCGGCATCCTCGTCCTCGATGACATTGATGCCCATGTCGGACAGCATCGCCATCGTGTCTTCGATCTGCTCGGAAGTCACCTCTTCGGACGGCAGGACGGAATTCAGCTCGTCCATCGTCACATAGCCGCGCTTCTTGGCGGCCTTGATCATTTTCTTGACCGCGTCATCCGAAAGGTCGAGAAGCGGGCCGTCCGTCGCACCGTCGCGTTCGTTTTCTGCTTCTTCGTTTTCTTTGACTTTGGTTGCCATCTATCTCGTCGCTTTCCCTGACGCTAACACCTGTTCCGCCGCATCGCCGTCCGCCCCTTGAGCATCCAGCGGTTTGCCGCGAATCACTGTCAGACACCTAACGGAGTGATCTTTAATTGCCGATTAACCACGGCAGCCTCAGGCAGAATGCAAAGACAGTGCACCCGGAAATGCTTGCTCATGCAATTTCTATCCGCCAAGGCTCATTCCACCTTACTTTTCCTGAAATGGTGATTCCCGCTATTTCCCGCCCCGTCAAGCCTTTGCGGGCGAGACAGACACGGAAATTCTTAAAAAGAGCCGCATTTTGCGGGTTATCACCAAACTATCCCCTATTTAGGACGCTTGCCGCAAAAGGCAACCCCAAACACCTTTCAATTCTGCCGACCATCATCAGCCATGGCCAACAGCCGGCCCCTTCACCCGGCCGGACATGACCCCGAAACCATCGATGATCGCTTCCTGGTTTTCCATGCGGCCGATTTCCAGCTGGACCTCGGCAATCGCCCGCACCAGAAGCGTGCCACGCTCATCATCGGTCGCCTCGGCGATTTCCCGCTCCAGCTCCCGTTTCTGCCAGAGCAGGGATTTGGTTCTCTTGTGCAGTGAAAGAGCCTGCACATAGCCTTCGCGCGCATCCTCCATCGCCGCCTGTTCGGTCGCCGTCCACAGGCGGGCATTACGCACCTGCTGATCCATGGTTTTCAAAAGCGGCTCGAAACCCTGCTGCGACAACCGGTCGATCAGCCCTGCCCGCGATATATCCGCCGCACTCTCGGCCGCGTAGGTCAACACCGTCGACCACAGCCGCTGCAGATCGCGGTTCTCGTAATCGATAGCAGCGATCTCGTCATATTCCTCCAGCAGCAGCTCGGGGTGATTGACGATGGTGATGGCGAGAACGCTTTCCCTGAGAGACGGCTTGGTCTGATGCCCCCTGACAAGACCGGATTGCGTCAGCCGGTCGGAAATGCTGCTGGCCGGTGCGGCCATCGCCCCGCTCCGCCCCGGCGCATTGCGCTGGAAACCGCGACCAGTGCCCTGACCGCCTTCGCGGCGGAAATTCCCGCCCTGCGAGCCGCCAGACTGAAAACGGGGCTGGAAAAAGCCATTCAGCCTGTCGCGCATATCCTGCTGGTAAAAGCGGCGCACCGTCTCGTCGGCAATCACGGCAACGATCTGGCGCAGACGGCTTTCAAGCTGCGCCCGTTTTTCAGGCGTATCGAACGTGACGCCCGAGGTCTCCCGGCTCCAGATCATCGCGGCAAGCGGCTTGGCTTCCGAAAGCACCCGGTCGAACGGCGCGCGCCCCTCCAGCCGCACGAGATCGTCCGGATCCTTGCCATCGGGCAGCAGCGCAAAGCTGACCGACCGATCCGGCTTGATATGCGGCAAGGCGAGATCGGCTGCACGGTTGGCGGCGCGAATGCCGGCGCCATCGCCATCGAAGCAGAGAACAGGCTGCGGCGACATCTTCCAGAGGAGATCGAGCTGGCTTTCCGTCAGCGCCGTGCCGAGCGGCGCGACGGCATTTTCGACACCCGCCTGATAAAGCGCGATGACGTCCATATAACCTTCGACGGCAATGACAGAACCGCCTGCCGCCTGCGACGCGCGGCGGGCGCGGGCAAAATTGTAGAGGACATTGCCCTTGTGAAAGAGCTCGGTCTCGTTGGAGTTCAGATATTTCGCCACCGCATCCGAAGCCATCGCGCGACCGCCGAAAGCGATCACCTTTTCCCGCGAGGACAGGATCGGGAACATGATGCGGTCGCGAAACCGGTCATAGGAGACCGGCACGTTTTCATGCACCACCAGTCCGCAGGCTTCCATCTGCTCCTTCGACACGCCCTTGCTTGCCAGGTGCTCCTTCAGCGCATTACGGCTATCAGGCGCATAACCCAGCCGGAACGTCTCGATGGTGCGCCCGGTCAACCCGCGATCGCGCAGGTAAGCCCGCGCCCGCGCGCCAAGCGCCGTCTGCAACTGGTCCTGAAAGAACAGCGTCGCCATTTCCATGACGTCCTGCAGCGAGGTCCGCTCGCGCTCGCGCTTTTCCGCCTGCGGATCGGGCTGCGGCATTGAAATGCCTGCCATATCAGCGATCTGCTGCACGGCCTCCGGGAAACTTAAGCCCTCAAGCTCCGTCAAAAAACGGAAATGGTCGCCCGAAACACCACAGCCAAAGCAATGGTAGCGGCCCTTACGGTCCTCGCAGTGAAAGCTCGGGCTTTTCTCGCCATGGAACGGGCAGCAGGCCCAATAATCCCCACGCGACGTGTTGGTCTTCTTCTTGTCCCAGGACACACGTCGGCCGATCACATCGGAGATGTGCACGCGGTCGCGTATCTCATCGAGGAAAGAATTGGAAAAACGCATGGGTTACCTGTTCGAGGCCAGTCTTTCATATAAGCGCATAACAGCGGCAATACAAAATGGAGAGACAAACAATACCCACTATTCACAGGCGGCATTGACATTGGTGTATATACAGAAGAATATACGAGTGTATATACATACTCGGCGCATGAGTGCCTATGAACTGACATCAGTTGTAGGTAGCGCATGGAAATCGTGATGAAGGATTTCATCTCCTTTGAATGGGATGAAAACAAGCGGTTGATCAATATCGAGAAACACGGGATCGACTTTCTGAGAGCGGCAAAAGTTCTGTCGATGCCCCATCTGGAAAAGAGATCTGACCAAAACGGAGAGAGCCGGGTTCTGGCCATATGTCCGGAAACGGACACATTGATCGCAATTGTGTATACGATGCGTGGAGACGTGTGCCGGATAATATCGGCAAGAGCGGCGAGACAAAATGAGCGAAGAACGTACTGTCAGCTATTCCCTGGATGAAATCCAAAAGAAGATCGCCAAGGGCGACGACCGAACGGACTGGAAACGCGTCGATGCCCTGACCGACGAGGATATCGACCGCGCCACACGCGACGATCCAGATTGGGCCGGCTTTGAGGATATCGACTGGTCGAAGGCCGAAGTGGTTTTCCCTACTCCCAAACAGTCAATTTCCATTCGCGTCGATCAGGATGTCGTGGATTTCTTCAAGGCCACCGGGAAAGGTTATCAGACCCGCATGAATGCCGTCCTGCGCCACTATGTGCATGAGCAGAAAAAGCGGCAGGGCTAAGCGTGGCAATGCCCTTTGCGCCTGCTTCGGGCAAATTTGTGGCGCCGCAACATCACCAAAAATTATGTTTTTGTAATTTGAGTGCCACGCAGCGGCGATGTAAAAACATACTTACAGACAGAGCGATGAATTTTCGCAGAAATCTGCCGACGCCCGCAGGCACGTCCCCCGAAAAAAGCCTGCGCTTGAGAGCATTCTGATCCGCCGGAATGCGTTTTCGTCGACAGAAAAAAGGCAGGGCAGCCCACATCTGCCCTGCCTTTACTTTTTGCTATACTTCTGCTCTGGCGAGACACGGTGCTACCGTAGAGTGGGCTGCATTCGCCATCGCCTCTTTAAAAAGCAGCTTCAGACGCCTTCCTATGCGGAGACATGAAACCGGATGATGGCACCATTCCATTCGGGGCGGTCCCAGTCCAGCTCGGAAACGCTGCCCGCAGAGGCACATTTGCAGATCGCTCCTTGCCAGAATCTCAGCGCCTTGGTGTTTTTTCTGGCGACGGCAACTTCCCAGGCTCCCGGATGCTGCTGAAAGAGTCTCTGCGCCGCAATCAGACCAAGCCCCTGTCCACGATACTTCCGCACGATGAAAAACTCTCCGACGGAATATTCGGTCGGTAACGTCGAGTGGCTCTCATCATTTATGAGTGCAGATCCAACAGGCCTATGGTCTGCATTGAACAGGAAAGCTGACCACCGGGGGCGCTCAAAATACGGTTCGAGCGGATAATCGGGAAATCTGCCATTTTGGCCAAGCTCTCCTCGCGACGTCCCCGCCCAAAATTCGGAGAAGTCATGCGTATATAATTGCATCATATTTTGAAGAGCAGATATATCGGCTACCGATGCTGCATCGAGACTGAAATTCACAAGCTACTCCGTTGTTAATGTCCCGCCGGCGAACAAGCCTTTGGATGTGACAAAACAAATGGGCAATTGCGATCGCCCCTTTTGTTTTACCCGGACTGCCCGATTTTTATGCCGCAGCCGAGCGGGCTTTTACGCCGCCCTTGATACCTGCGCATGACAACACTTCGGTCCATCGGAGTGGAACTTCGTCGACAAAAAAAGCAGGGCAGCCAAGGCTGCCCTGCTTTTGGTTTTTCTGAATCGGCAAAACCTACTTCAACAAATCCTTCACAACACCGGAGGCCTTCGCGAAGTCGATCTGGCCCGGATAACGCTCTTTCAGCGCATTCATGCACTTGCCCATGTCGCGCAGGCCGGAAGCGCCGGTCTCCGTGATGACGGCCTGGCAGAGTTCGCGCACCTTCTCGGCCGGGATTTCTTCCGGCATGAATTCCTTGATGATGACGATTTCCTCGCGCTCCTGAGCGGCAAGCTCGGGACGGCCGGCACCTTCGTAGATGGTGGCGGATTCTTCCCGCTGCTTTACCATCTTGGTCAGGATCTGCATGATATCTTCATCGCTGACGGGGTCCTTGCCCACGCCGCGATTGGCGATATCGCGATCCTTGATGGCCGTCTGGATGAGACGCACGGTCGATGTACGTCGGGCGTCACGAGCCTTCAGTGCATCTTTCAAAGTATTAGCGAACACGTCGCGCAGCATTTTTCTTCTCCTTGGGAAAGCCCGTTCCGCAGCTTCCTGATCGGCAAACTTTCCGCCTTATTTTTCGCAACGACATAAACGAGCAAACACGCTCAAGCAAATCAATTGCATAAGCCCTTGAATCTACGACAGCTTAAATCCGCGTAAATCTTGGACCTGCGGTTGACCGCTTGGGCTGCTTTCGTTATTTTCCGGCACCTGCACGAGATTTTAACGAAGGGTCGGAACGCGAGCTTTATCGCGCGCCCCTTTATGTCACGAAGCCTGCGACAAAAATGGCCCCTTACCCCCTGCCTTTCAAGAGGCGGGGTGCGAAGCGGCAGAAACGGAACGAGATGACCGAGACAGCGCCCTGGACTACCCGCAAACCGACCGCAATGCTTGTTCTTGCCGATGGCACAGTGATCGAGGGAACAGGCATCGGCGCAACCGGCAAGGTTCAGGCCGAAGTCTGCTTCAACACGGCGCTCACGGGTTACGAGGAAATCCTCACCGACCCTTCCTATCTCGGCCAGATCGTCACCTTCACCTTCCCGCATATCGGCAATGTCGGCACCAATGAGGAAGACATTGAAGACCTGACGCCTGCCGCCCGCCGCGGCGCTGTCGGCGTCATCTTCAAGGCCGACATCACCGATCCCTCGAACTTCCGCGCCGCCAAGCATCTGGATGCCTGGCTGAAGGCCCGCGGCGTCATCGGCCTTTGCGGCATCGACACGCGCGCGCTGACGGCATGGATTCGCGAAAACGGCGCGCCGAACGCGGTCATCGCCCATGACCCGAACGGCGTCTTCGATATCGAAGCGCTGAAGGCGGAAGCCAAGGCGTGGAGCGGCCTCGTTGGTCTCGATCTCGCCATCGAAGCGACCTCGGGCCAGTCCTCTACCTGGACTGAAACCCCCTGGGTCTGGAACAAGGGTTACGGCACGCTCGGTGAAGCCGATGCCAAGTATCACGTCGTCTGCGTCGATTTCGGCGTCAAGCGCAACATCCTGCGCCTCTTTGCCGGTCTGGATTGCAAGGTCACCGTCGTTCCTGCCCAGACTTCGGCCGAAGACATCCTGGCGCTGAAGCCGGATGGCGTGTTCCTGTCCAACGGCCCGGGAGACCCGGCCGCGACGGGCGAATATGCCGTGCCTGTTATCCAGAACCTCATCAAAAGCGATCTGCCGATCTTCGGCATCTGCCTTGGTCACCAGATGCTCGGCCTCGCCGTCGGCGCCAAGACCGAAAAGATGCATCAGGGCCACCACGGCGCGAACCATCCGGTCAAGGACTTCACGACAGGCAAAGTGGAAATCGTCTCCATGAACCACGGCTTTGCGGTCGATACCAAGTCGCTGCCCGAAGGCGTCGAAGAGACCCATATCTCGCTGTTCGACGGCACCAATTGCGGCCTGCGCATCGTCGGCAAGCCGGTCTTTTCCGTCCAGCACCATCCGGAAGCATCGCCCGGCCCGCAGGACAGCCATTACCTCTTCCGCCGCTTCGTCAACCTGCTGCGCGAGAACAAGGGTGAGGCAGCGCTCGCCGAGCGCTGATACCTCCGGAGATCAGGAAAGATTATGCGGCCCGCTTTCAGCGGGCCGTTTGCATTTCACGCTTCACCAGAAGCACGAAGCGAATGGTGAGCAAAACGGCCGCCGTTGAAAGGCCGATCACGAAACCGAACCAGACGCCGCGTCCGCCAAAGCCGAGCGGAAAAGCCATGATCCAGGCAAGCGCCAACCCGATCGGCCAATAGGAAATCAGCGCCAGCATCGCCGGAATGCGCGCATCCTTCAATCCGCGCAGCAGACCTGCCGTCACAGCCTGAATGCCGTCGACCAGCTGGAATATACCGGCGATCACCACGAGGCTGCTGGCATAGGCAAGCACTTCCGCCGCCTCGGGCAATTTCGCATCCAGGAACCACTTCGCCAGAAATTCCGGCACGGCCGCAAACAGGATGCCACCGCAAATCGCAATACCGCAGGCGATCGCATAAATCATGATGGCGGCGCGGATGAGATTCTTGAAATCGCCCTGACCGCGGGCGATGCCCACCCGCACGGTCGCCGCCTGCGACAGGCCGAGCGGGATCATGAAGGCGATGGAAGCAAGCTGCAAGGCGATGCCATGCGCCGCAAGCTGCACGGTGCCGATTTGCCCCATCAGGATCGAGGCGGCGGCAAACAGCGTCACTTCGGCGAGAATGGTGATGCTGATCGGCAGACCAAGCCGCAGCACTTCAAAAAGCGCGTGCCAGTCCGGCCGCCAGAAGCGCACGAACAGCTCGTATTTCCTCGTTTCCTCGCGCGTCTGCACATAGGCGACGATGAAAATGAAGCTGAAGGCATTGACGATGACGGCAACGACGGCCGCGCCGTTCATGCCCATCGCCGGCAATCCGAAATGGCCGAATACCAGCATATAGGCCAGCACGCCGTTCATCACGAGCATGATGATGGTGACATAAAGAATGATGCCCGCACGCCCGATGGCGCTGACGAGACTGCGCAGCACGTAAAACAACAGTGCCGGCAGGAGGCCGAACTTGGCGATGGCGAGATAATGCCCGGTCAGCGCCGCAACATTGGGGTTCTGCCCGAGCGAAACGAGAATGCGCTCCGCATTAAAGAAGATCGGCAGGGCAAGCAGCCAGTAGGCGATCGCCACCCACATGCCCATGCGAAGTGAGCGACGGGCCGCCGTCGCATCACCCTGCCCGTAGGCCTGCGCCACCATCGGCACCACGGCGACGGAAAAACCAGAGCCGAAAATGAAGACGACAAAGAAGAACTGCCCGGCCAGCACCATGGCCGCCAGTTTTTCGGCGCCAAGCTGGCCGACGATGATCATGTCAGTGGTGTGGATGCCAAGCTGCGCGAGCTGAGCGCCGATGAGCGGAATTCCCAGCACAAGCGTAGCCTTGAAATGCGAAAACCACGACCCCGATCCGGACGGAACGGTTCCTGCAACAACCGACGAAGACATTGTAATTCACCTGAACCTTGGCCGTTGCCCGCGAATTGCGCAACGGCAGCATGGTGATGAATAAAATATTCCCTTCCTGCACGCAACCTTTGCAGAACGATGATCAAAATTTACGCAAAACGGCAATCTGGCGCGCCGCGGCCGAGCCCGACTGACATAAGACAAATTTAGCTGAATTTTACCATTTCGCTTTACTTATTAGAATATCGCGTAGTTCTTCTAAACCACAAGCTGCATGACGCAGAATATTCCCGCCTTTGAGGCATGTCTTTCCCACCATTTTCCAAGATGAGCCGAACGGGTTCACCCGGTTTCAAGGACGTGTAGCTTGCCCAAAAAAACCAATCTCATGACGCGCATTCTCGTTGCTGCGTCGTCACTTGTCGTCGCCGCCTTTGCCGGTTTCTCTTTCTACATCGACAGTCTTCAGCACCGGGTCACGACGGAAGCGGTGGCGGAGAATATCGATTCTTCCGGCAAGCAGGCCGCGCAAAGCATCGCCAACTGGCTGAATGGCCGCATCATGCTGACCGAAACGGTGGCAAAGACGCTCGCCAAGCTGCCTGATGACGAGGCCAAGCTGCGGTTTCTGGAAAACGACGTTCTCACCGCCCAGTTCATGTCGACCTATTTCGGCAATGCCGACACCGGCAGCTTCACCACCTTCCCGAAAACACCACTGCCTGAGGGTTATGATCCTCGCAAACGCCCGTGGTATCTGGATGCGGTGAAAGCCGGTAAGACCGTCCTGACCGAACCCTATAATGATGCATCGACCGGCGGCCTCATCATCACCGCCGCCATTCCCGTTTCCATCGATGGCAAGCTTGCCGGCGTGACGGGCAGTGACTTCTCGCTGGATTCGCTGGTGAAGATGATCAAGTCGGTGGATGCCGGCACGGATGGATACGCTTTCCTCGTCAGCAAGGATGGCAAGATCCTCATCCATCCCGATCCGAAATTCGTCGACAAGCCGCTGGCCGACCTCTTCAAGGTCGACACACCGGCTATTTCCTCCGCCATTTCCCAGACCGAGATCGACGGCAAGGGCAAGATCACCAGCTTCATTCCGGTCGCCGGCCTGCCCTCAGTTGACTGGTATCTCGGTTTCGTCGTCGATTCCGATGTTGCCTACAGCGCAATCGGCCAGTTCCGGTTGGCGGCAACCATCGCCACGATCCTCGCAGCCACGATCATGATCGGACTTCTCGCAACCGTCCTTTCACGCTTCATCGTCCGCCCCGTCACGCAGATGACCTCGGCCATGGAAGGCCTTGCAGCCGGCAATCTCGATGTCGCCATTCCCGGTCAGGAGCGCACCGACCAGATCGGCTCGATGGCGGCAGCGGTTGCCGTGTTCCGGTCGAACGCCATGGAACGTCTGCGCCTCGAAGGCGATGCCGAGCAGAACCGCACGCTTTCCGAACAGGAACGCAGCGACCGCGAGAGACTGGCGGCAAAAGACGCGGCGGACATCCAGTTCGCGGTCGATTCGCTTGCCAAGGGACTGGCTCATCTTTCGAACGGCGATCTCAACTATCGCATCGACACGCCCTTCGTGACCCGCATCGACCGCCTGCGCGACGATTTCAACAATTCCGTCGCCAAGCTGAACGCAGCGCTCAGCACCGTCGGCCAGAATGCCCGCGCCATCGATGCCGGCGCCGGAGAAATTCGCCAGTCGGCGGATGATCTCGCACGGCGCACCGAACAGCAGGCAGCCTCCGTGGAAGAAACGGCGGCGGCGCTTGAGGAAATCACCACGACGGTGAAGGATTCCGCCCGCCGTGCGGAAGAAGTCGGCCGTCTGGTCGATCGCGCCCGCAACAATGCCGAACAATCAGGCGTCATCGTGGAAGATGCCGTGCGCGCCATGGAAGGCATTGAAAAGTCATCGTCGGAGATCAGCAACATCATCGGCGTGATCGACGAGATCGCCTTCCAGACCAACCTGCTTGCGCTGAATGCCGGTGTGGAAGCCGCCCGCGCCGGTGAGGCGGGCAAGGGTTTTGCCGTCGTCGCACAGGAAGTGCGCGAGCTTGCCCAGCGCTCCGCCAATGCCGCGAAGGAAATCAAGACGCTGATCAACGCCTCGACATCGCAGGTGCAGTCCGGCGTCGATCTCGTCGGCAATGCCGGCAAGGCGCTGGAAACCATCGTCCGCGAAGTGCAGGAGATCAACCGTCATATCGACGCCATCGTGACCTCGTCGCGCGAGCAGTCGACCGGGCTTCAGGAAATCAACACCGCCATCAACACCATCGATCAGGGCACGCAGCAGAATGCCGCGATGGTCGAGGAACAGACGGCGGCAAGTCATGGGCTGGCGTCCGAAGCGGCGGCGCTTAACGATCTGCTCGCACAGTTCCAGCTCGCCACGGCCACGCGGCGGCAGGCGGAATATGGGCGTGCTGCTTAAGGAACCGCCTGATCGTTTGGCGGAGGCAAAGCATACAAACGCCGTCACCCCGGACTTGATCCGGGGTCCAGCGCGATCAAGTCCTTGATCGCGAAAGACTCATTCCCCACGGCGCAGACGCGCCGTGGCTGGATGCCGGATCATCCTCGGGCTTGTTCCGGGGACCGGCATGACGGAGGAGAGGTTTCAACCTCTTTCATGGCCGGAGCGATCCGGCCATTTTTATTTGCCGCGCGAACGATACCCGGTTCTCTCTACCGGCCCGATCCGCTAGAGCTTGATCGATCATGATTTGCGGAGGGATCTATGCTGGATTTGATTTGGCGCGGCATTGCCATGGGCATTGGCGGTACCGTGTTTATGGATATATGGGCAATCATACTGCACCGGTTTTTTGGCCAGTCCGCCCCCAACTGGGCGCCGGTCGGCCGCTGGTTCTGGCATGTGCCGAAGGGCAGGATATTTCACGACAGCATCGCCACGGCGGCACCTTACGAGCATGAGCTCGCGCTCGGCTGGATTTCGCATTACGCCGTCGGCATTCTCTATGGCATCATTCTTGCGCTGGTGGTCCCGGCCGCGTGGTTTGCAAACCCGTCCTTCATTGAGCCGTGGATCATCGGCATCATAACGGTGGGCGCGGGCTGGTTCCTGCTGCAGCCGGGTCTCGGCATTGGCTGGGCCGCATCGAAAACGCCGAACCCCACGAAGGTTCGCGTCCTCAACCTCGTGGCCCATACCATCTTCGCCCTCGGCATGTATGCCGTAGCGCTTTTGATGCGTTGAATGAAAAGGGGGCTGAAAAGCCCCCTCTCCTTAGATATTCGCCGAGAACGTATCGCAATCCTCGACACGGCCGCTCTGGAAACCGCGCTTGAACCATTCCGCGCGCTGTGCCGAGGTGCCGTGGTTGAAACTATCAGGCACAACATAGCCTTGAGTCTGCTTCTGCAGCGTATCGTCGCCAATCTGGTGGGCGGCATTCAGCGCTTCCTCGAGGTCGCCGGTTTCGAGAATGCCCTTCTGTTCGGTAAACTTGCCCCAGATGCCGGCATAACAATCAGCCTGAAGCTCGACTCGCACCGACATCTTGTTCGCGTCCACCTGGCTCATGGACTGGCGGCGGCGGTTGAATTCCGGCAGAACGCCGGTCAGGTTCTGGATGTGGTGGCCCACCTCATGCGCAATCACGTAAGCCTGTGCGAAATCGCCGGCCGCACCGAAACGCTTGTCCAGTTCATTGAAGAAACTGGTGTCGAGATAGACCTTGCGGTCACCCGGGCAATAGAACGGGCCGCTGGCGGCAGAGGCATAACCACAGGCAGAAGACACCTGCCCGGAGAACAGAACCAGCGTCGGTTTCTGATAGGTCTCCCCGGCGGACTGGAAGATGCCGCTCCAGGTATCTTCCGTCTCAGCCAGCACGGTGCGCACGAAAGCCGTCGTCTCGTCCGACGATTCGCCCTGCGGGCGTGTGCCGGATTGCTGGGTGCCGGATTGTTGCGTCGTGCCACCGCCATCCATCGAGATGTCGCCGCCCGTAAGCAGCGTCAGCGGGTTGATGCCAAGCACCCAGCTGATCAGCAGGATGACAACAATACCGCCAATACCGATGCCGCCACCGCGACGCCCGATCGGCACGCGCATTCCGCCACGGGAAAAAGGATCGTTACCGCCTGGCCCCGATCCCGCCGACATGCCACGCCGATCCTCGATATTGTCCGACTGGCGGCGCCCTCTCCATTCCATGCTATTCTCCCGGCGGATACCGCCTTAACAAGCTGCCATATAACGGCACTATAATACATCTTGTTCCGGAAGAAAGCAGAGGCGGCGAACGGAGTCTCTCAAGCGGCTCTGCGTCTTTGTTTCAATACGGTCAGAAACAGGAAGGCAAACACGAGAGCGCCGGCGGAAAGGGCCGCAAAACCGGCTTTGCCATCACCAAAAGCAACCTCATGCATGAGGCGACCGGGAACGAAGGTGAAACCTCCGGCAACAACGATGCCGCCGAGATAAACGCTCTGCATGATGCGCATATGGCGTCTGATATCGCCGCGCCGGGCGAAATAGACCGATTGCAGACAGCCATAGAGGGTGAAGGCGGAGAGCAGATGGATCGGGCTGAAACCGTAAAACACCCTTAATTCATGGATGAAGAACGTCGAAACGGAAGTCGTGACCATCAGCATCACCCAGATCTTGCCGAGCAGCCGGTGGATGGTGGTTCCCTTGGGGCGCAGGAAGATGAAGGCGCCGAGAATGGCTGCGGGCACGACGGTGGCGACATGGAATTGCACGGCGAGCGGTGCGTCTAACAAAGGCTGGAATGACATGGTTGCTGTTTCGGCTCGGTTGAAATCACCGGCAATTTCGGCAAAACATGCGCTCAAGAAAAACGGATTGACGCCAACCGCAGGAAAACTTCGTGGATCACCCGTATCTGCAATCCACGCTTCGTGAAATGCACGCCGTCCTGCAATCGCGCAGGCTGTGGCTGACATTTCTCGCCGTGCTGTCGATCTTCATCGTGACCGGGCCTTTCGGCACGAGCGAAACCATGAGTTTCGCCGACCGGCTGCTTTACTGGACAATCATTCAGGCCGGCGCCTGGACATTCGCGATATCCTTTTCCATCATCGCCAACAGCATCCTTGCCGGCAGCATCGAAAACATGCTGACGCGCATGATGATCGGTTCGCTGACGGCCACCCTGCCGATCGGGCTCATGCTTACCGTCACGAACCGGGTATTTTCAGGTAAGGAAATGGGTTTCGGCCCCTTTTTAGAAAGCAGCCTGTCGGCCCTGCCTCTCTGTGCCATCTTCTGCCTGCTGAGTTATCTCACCACCGGCCAGTCGCTCGAAACAACGGCCAACGCCGTTACGGACACAGACGATGATACCAAGCGTGAGGTGAAAGGCGTCGCGCCGCTGCTGGAGCGGCTGCCACCGCAAAAGCGCGGAGAATTGCTGCGGCTTTCGGTGCAGGACCATTATACGCAGATCGTCACCACGCGCGGGCGTCAGCTCGTTCTGCTGCGTTTTGCCGATGCTCTGAAAGAGATTGGCGAGACGCAGGGCTTGCAGGTACACCGGTCGCACTGGATCGCCGATGCCGATGTCGTCGCGCTGCGTAAACAGGCGGGCCGTCTGCTTCTCATGACAAGGGACGGTTCGGAAATCCCCGTCAGCCGCTCTTATAATGCAGCGGTGCAGGCCCGTTTTGCGGCCCTTGCCCCAGCCCGTTAAGAGTTTCTGTCGATTCCGGAATTTATGGGGTTCCGTTCTCAAAAACATTTGCCTATAAGCCGCTTCTAGCCTGAAAACTTTGAATTGCGCGCCCCGGCCGGTGATCCTTCACCCTGGCTGGTGTTTTGCGCAACCAAAAAGCGGAACGAGAGAGCCCATGCCGAAGCGCCAAGATATCAAGTCCATCCTCATCATCGGCGCGGGACCGATTGTCATCGGCCAGGCATGTGAATTCGACTATTCCGGCACGCAGGCCTGCAAGGCGCTTAAGGAAGAGGGTTACCGGGTCATTCTGGTCAACTCCAACCCGGCCACCATCATGACAGATCCGGGCCTTGCCGACGCCACTTACGTTGAGCCGATCACGCCTGAAGTCGTCGCCAAGATCATCGCCAAGGAGCGCCCGGACGCGCTTCTGCCGACCATGGGCGGCCAGACCGCGCTCAACACCGCGCTTTCTCTCAAGCGCATGGGCGTTCTCGACCGCTACAATGTGGAAATGATCGGCGCGAAGCCCGAAGCCATCGACATGGCTGAAGACCGCGCCCTCTTCCGCGAAGCGATGGCACGCATCGGCCTCGAAACGCCGAAGTCCATGCTCGCCAATGCGACCGAAATCAAGGACGCCGACCGAAAGAAGCACGAAGCCGCCCGCACTGAACTGAAGGGCAAGCTTTCCGGCCCCGATCTCGACAAGGCGCTGGACGACCTCGAAAACCAGTGGAACCTCGGCGAAACCGATCGCAAGCAGCGTTACATGGCCCATGCAATGGCAATCGCCGCCCAGGCCATCGACCATGTCGGCCTGCCCGCCATCATTCGCCCGTCCTTCACGCTCGGCGGCACCGGCGGCGGCATTGCCTATAACCGCTCGGAATTCTTCGACATCGTCTCCGGCGGCCTCGACGCTTCGCCGACCACCGAAGTGCTGGTGGAAGAGTCTGTTCTCGGCTGGAAGGAATATGAGATGGAAGTGGTCCGCGACACCGCGGACAATTGCATCATCATCTGCTCCATCGAAAACATCGATCCGATGGGCGTCCACACCGGCGACTCGATCACGGTTGCGCCAGCGCTGACGCTGACCGACAAGGAATACCAGATCATGCGCAACGCCTCCATCGCGGTGCTGCGCGAGATCGGCGTGGAAACCGGCGGCTCGAACGTGCAGTTCGCCGTCAACCCGAAGGACGGCCGCCTCGTCGTCATCGAAATGAACCCGCGCGTCTCGCGCTCTTCGGCTCTCGCTTCCAAGGCGACCGGCTTCCCGATCGCCAAGATCGCCGCCAAGCTCGCCATCGGCTATACGCTGGACGAGCTGGAAAACGACATCACCGGCGGCGCGACGCCTGCCTCGTTCGAACCGTCGATCGACTACGTCGTCACCAAGATCCCGCGTTTCGCCTTCGAGAAATTCCCCGGCGCCTCGCCGATCCTCACCACCGCCATGAAGTCGGTCGGTGAAGTCATGGCCATCGGCCGCACCTTCGCAGAATCGCTGCAGAAGGCGCTGCGCGGCATGGAAACCGGTCTCACGGGTCTCGACGAAATCGAAATCCCGGGCTTTGAAGAAGGTGAAGGCTCCAAGAACGCCATCCGCGCCGCCATTGGCACGCCGACGCCGGATCGCCTGCGCATGGTCGCACAGGCGCTTCGCATGGGCATGACGGCGGAAGAAGTTCACGAAAACTCGAAGATCGACCCCTGGTTCATCGCCCAGTTCAAAGCCATCGTGGATATGGAAGCCCGTATCCGCGAGCAGGGCCTGCCGCAAGACGCTGAGAACCTGCGCATGCTGAAGGCCATGGGCTTTTCCGACGCCCGTCTCGCAATTCTGACGGGCAAGCGCCCGAAGGAAGTGGCGGAGCTGCGCAACAGCCTCAACGTCCGTCCGGTCTTCAAGCGCATCGATACCTGCGCGGCCGAGTTCGCTTCGCCCACCGCCTATATGTATTCGACCTACGAAATTCCCTTCGTCGGTGCTGCCCGCTCTGAAGCGCAGGTTTCCGACCGCAAGAAGGTCGTCATTCTCGGCGGTGGCCCGAACCGTATCGGCCAGGGTATCGAGTTCGATTATTGCTGCTGCCATGCCGCCTTCGCGTTGAAGGATGCCGGCTTCGAAGCGATCATGATCAACTGCAACCCGGAAACGGTTTCCACCGACTACGACACCTCCGATCGCCTCTATTTCGAGCCTCTGACGGCCGAAGACGTGATCGAGATCATGCGCGCCGAGCAGGAACGCGGCGAGCTGGTCGGCGTCATCGTGCAGTTCGGTGGCCAGACTCCGCTGAAGCTTGCCGAAGCGCTGGAAAAGAACGGTATCCCGATCCTCGGCACCGCGCCTGACATGATCGATCTTGCCGAAGACCGCGACCGCTTCCAGAAGCTGCTGATGAAGCTCGATCTCGCCCAGCCAAACAATGGTATTGCCTATTCGGTCGAGCAGGCACGCCTCGTCGCCTCCGAAATCGGCTTCCCGCTGGTCGTGCGTCCGTCCTACGTTCTGGGTGGCCGCGCCATGCAGATCATCCATTCGGAAGGCCAGCTGCAGACCTACCTGCTCGATACGGTTCCGGGCCTCGTGCCTGAGGACATCAAGCAGCGTTACCCGAACGACAAGACCGGCCAGATCAACACCCTGCTCGGCAAGAACCCGCTTCTGTTCGATAGCTACCTGACCAACGCCGTCGAAGTGGACGTCGATGCACTGTGCGATGGCGAAAACGTCTTCGTCTCCGGTATCATGGAACACATCGAAGAAGCCGGCATCCACTCAGGCGACTCGGCCTGCTCGCTGCCTTCGCGTTCGCTGAGCAAGGAAACGCTCGACGAACTGGAACGCCAGACGACGGCTCTTGCCAAGGCGCTCAACGTCGGCGGCCTGATGAACGTTCAGTACGCCATCAAGGACGGCACGATCTACGTTCTCGAAGTCAACCCGCGCGCCTCGCGTACCGTGCCTTTCGTGGCGAAGACCATCGGCGCGCCGATCGCCAAGATCGCCGCCCGCGTCATGGCCGGTGAAAAGCTCGATGCGGCGATTGCCGCCTATGGCCAAAAGCCTGATCCGCGCAACCTGAAGCACATTGCCGTCAAGGAAGCGGTCTTCCCCTTCGCCCGCTTCCCCGGCGTCGACATTCTGCTCGGACCAGAAATGCGCTCGACCGGCGAAGTCATCGGCCTCGACACGGATTTCGCGCTTGCCTTCGCCAAGAGCCAGCTTGGCGCCGGCGTCGACCTGCCGCGCTCCGGCACGGTCTTCGTTTCCGTGCGTGACGACGACAAGGAAGGCGTTCTGCCGGCCATCCGCATTCTGGTGGAAAGCGGCTTCAAGGTGCTGGCAACCGGCGGCACCCAGCGTTTCCTCGCTGAACAGGGCATCAACGCCGAAAAGATCAACAAGGTGCAGGAAGGCCGTCCGCATATCGAAGACGCCATCCGCAACCGTCAGGTCCAGCTGGTCATCAACACCACCGACAGCAACAAGGCGATCTCTGACTCGAAGTCGCTGCGCCGCGCGACGCTGATGCAGAAGGTGCCTTACTACACGACGATGGCCGGTGCGGAAGCCGCAGCCCTCGCCATCAAGGCGCTGAAGGCCGGCAATCTGGAAGTGAAGCCGCTGCAGAGCTACTTCAACTAAGTTTCTGCGGAAAAAGTCCGCAAGATTGAAAACAAAACGCCGCGGATCGCCATGTCCGCGGCGTTTTGCATCTCGTAATCCCGCTGCAATCCGTTGCGGGTATCAAAAAGACATCATTCCCACGCGAGGCCCATGATGTCTTTTCCTACACCTGAAAAATCCGCTCCCGCCAGCGGTCGCATGATTTCCCTGAACTTGAAGCTGCAGGGTTAAATCATGGCTGGACGTCCGCCAGGCCCGGAGCGCGTGGCTTTTCCGCTGCGGATCGAACCCGCAATCTTGAATGAAATCCGCCACACCGCGAGCGATGAACTGCGCAGCATCAATGCCCAGATCGAGATATTGTTGAAAGAGGCCCTACGGCATCGCGCCGCGATGGATGCGAGTGCGCCGAGCGGCTGAGCCGCAAGCTGCCAGCCGCAGAAACGAGGATGCCCCTAGGCCGCCAGCGCCTCGCGGACACAGTTGCGCCCTTCGGTCTTTGCCCGGTAAAGCGCACGATCCGCCATTTCGGCGAGCGTCTGGAGATCGCAGCGCATGTCGCCGGTGGCGGCAACGCCGATGCTGATCGTCACGCCGACACGCAGACCGCCGCAGTCGACCTCGCTGACCGCAATCGCATCGCGAATGCGTTCGCCGATCATGCAGGCTTTGTGAACGCCGGCGCCCGGCAGGTAGATGATGAATTCCTCACCACCGTAGCGCGCCAGCACGTCCCCACCGCGAATGCTGCCGCCGATGCGCTTCGCCACTTCCTGCAGCACGCTATCGCCGACGGCGTGGCCGAAACGGTCATTGATCGACTTGAAGTGGTCGATATCCAGCAACATGGCCGCGTCAGTGGGATGAGGCGTCGCAGGCATGGCCTGGAAGAAGAAGCGTCGGTTCTTGACGCCGGTCAGGGGGTCCGTATTGGCAAGAACCAGCAGTTTCCGTTCCGACCGCTCGGCAACCAGCATCATCACGAACAGGGCGATGGCAAAGTTCAGCATGATGATGAAGAAAAACGCATTGACCAGATTGAGGGCGGCATAAGCCGGGAAAAGCACGCTTTTCATCACCGCCAGCGAAATGAGACCGGAGACGCCGGTAATCGCACCCAGCGCCAGACGGGAAAGCAGCGGCTCCCTGCGCCATCCTTCAAGAAGCACCAATGCCCCGGCGAGATAGGCCAGCGACGCGCAGCCATTAAAGAGCGCCGCGCGAAGCGCATTATTGTCCGCCACCTGATACGCGACAACCATCGCCAGCACGGTGATAAAACACACAAAGAGTAGGATTCGCCGGTCGACGGCGCGTCCATCGCTCAACGTTTTCAAGCCGAGCCAGATCAGCGCATAGCCCACAATACCAAAAACGACACTGCCGAGTTGCCACAAGGCCGGCGACAATATTCCCCATTCTCCGTAACCGGCAAGCGTGGAGCCAATCGTCATCGTCGCAAAACCCGCCGCGAGAGGAATGGGACCGCGCAAATCGCGATTGGTCATTTTCAGGTAGATAAAACTCAAAAGCCCAACGATGTAGGAACACTTTTGCATCAATATGACTGTCGTAAGGTCGAGCTCACCCAACATGATTTGTCCATATAAATTCGGAGGACTTAATTATAATATTAAGTATAAAATTTTAATAAAAATAACATATAAATAATCCATAAATTATACTACTGTAAGTTAATATTCGCCTATTGAAATAAATCTCCAATCGCAGATAGAAATCTATTCGAACGCTCTAATAAACTGCATATCCTTTGTGAATTTTGCCATTTCCGCCTCTTTCGCCTGCGTATCGACAAGGCGCAGTAGATAGGACGGGTGCACGGTGACAAAAAGCGTCCGGCCCTCCTCCATTGGTAAAGGACGCCCCCGTATCTCCGTGACCTTTTCCTTGCCGCCGGTCAGCGCATAAAGCGCCGTTGCGCCCATGGCAACGATCAGTTTTGGCCGAACAAGCGCGATTTCCTGATTGAGCCACCAGCGGCATTGCTCCACTTCGCCCGCATTCGGACGCTGATGAATGCGCCGTTTGCCGCGCGTTTCGTATTTGAAGTGCTTGACGGCATTGGTGACGTAAAGCTTTTTGCGTTCGATGCCGATTTGGGCGAGAGTCCGGTCAAAGAGCTGGCCGGCCGGGCCGACGAAAGGTTTGCCGGCGAGATCCTCGTGATCGCCCGGCTGCTCGCCCACGATCATGATGTTCGCATCCTCTGGGCCAGAGCCGAAAACCGTCTGCGTGGCGTTGCAATGCAGGGGGCAGCGGGTGCAATGGCCCGCCTCCCGCGCCAGCGACGCGAGCGTACCATCCGGCGCCGGTTGCGGCGTCTCCCGTGCAGCGGCCGCAGCCTGCAGGCGGTGGTGAAACGGCTGCGGCTGGCTTGCCGCTTTGGCGGCCATCTCCAGCACCCGCGCCTCTGCTCCGAGAACCAGACCGGGAATGAGATCGGCTTCCGGCAGGTTCTTCCAGTATTTCTTTGGCATCTCCGCCGTCATGGCTTTGATCTTCAGGCGGGCCGGATTGAATATATTGGCATAATAGGTCCGCCAGAGTTCATCCGTCTCGTCCGTCAGATCAGGCTTTTCCGCCGCTTCCCGCGATGTCTCCAGCGCGTTTCCGTCCCACCGTGCAGAGCCCTTCGGCGTGGCGATCAGCCAGTCCATGTCGGTAAACCGCCGCTGGAAAAACGCGGCCGTGCGCTCGACGATGAAATGGTCAGGCTCAAACCAGGCAATAAACCGCCGCCGCCCGCCCTGCCCCTGAGGCAAGGGCACTTCCTTGAAACGGACAAAAGCAGTCATCTTGTGACAATCGCGTCTGACGGATTTCTCAAGCAGCCGGACCTCTGAAACATCCGGATCGGACTTGAACTGCAACAGTGCGCGATCCTGCCTCAGCCGCCACAACAGCCGGTAAAGCAGTGCAAAACGCCCGGGATCGCCATGACAGATGACGGCCTGCGCCAGCGCCACGAACGAGGCTGGAACGGAAACCTGCCCGGACCCAGAACCGGCCGCCGGCAAGGGCTCGCCGGCAAAATCCAACAGCCCTGCCCCGTCATCCCGCAACCGCCAGTCAATCATCTCGGGTCGAATATCGGCGGCAAGCGCCGCGCGGGCGGCATCGCGCCACTCGCCGAAATCACCCCGCCCTTCCAGAACCGGGCCGTACATCACAGGAGCGATAATTGCTCGGGCTGCGGCGCAAACATCGCCCGCAAATCCGGCCGCTCGGTCAGCTTGCCCGGCGTCCAGCCCTCTGCGACGATGAAGGCCTTCACCTTTTTCAGGGAAACACCAAAGCGGGCAATATCCTCCAGCCGCAACCGCCGGAACCGTCGCGACGACAGGATGGATGCGACCGTCTTCGTGCCGAAACCGGGCACGCGCAGCAGCATTTCCCGATCCGCCACGTTGACGTCCACAGGGAAACGCTCGCGATGCTTCAGCGCCCAGGCGAGCTTCGGGTCGATATCGAGATCGAGCATGCCATCGCCCCCGATCGCGGTTATCTCACCGATGTCGAAGCCATAAAAGCGATACAGCCAGTCGGCCTGATAAAGCCGGTGTTCACGCATGAGCGGCGGCTTGATGAGCGGCAGGTTCTTCGACGAATCCGGAATGGGGCTGAAGGCCGAATAATAAACGCGCCGCAAACCGTAGCTGCCATAAAGCCGGGCGCTGGTGGAGAGAATGGTGCTATCGTCTGCGCCATCGGCCCCCACGATCATCTGCGTGCTCTGACCGGCCGGCGCAAAGCGCCTGGTCTTGCGTGTCCGGACGGTCGGCTCCCCCGCCTCCTCGATCTTCAAACGGATATCGGCCATGGAGCGGCGAATATTGGCGGGCTGCTTTTCCGGCGCGAAACGGCCAATGCCGCTATCGGTCGGCAATTCGATATTGATCGAAAGACGATCCGCATAAAGCCCCGCCTCCTCGATCAGCCTGGGCGACGCTTCGGGAATGGATTTCAGGTGGATATAGCCGCGAAAACCATGGGTAACGCGCAGTTCACGCGCCACGCGCACCATCTCTTCCATCGTGTGATCGGAGGAGCGGATGATGCCGGAGGACAGGAACAGCCCCTCGATATAGTTGCGCCGATAAAACTCCAGCGTCAGCCAAACCACTTCTTCTGGCGTAAACCGCGCTCGCTCGACATTGCTGGAAGAGCGGTTAATGCAATAGGCGCAATCATAGATGCAGAAATTGGTCAGCAGAATTTTCAGGAGCGAAATGCAGCGCCCGTCCGGCGCATAGGCATGGCAGATGCCCGACCCTTCCGTGGAGCCCAGACCGCCTGACGCTGCGGAGTTGCGTTTTGTCGTGCCGCTCGATGCGCAGGAGGCATCATATTTCGCCGCGTCGGAGAGAATGGCCAGCCGTTGCCTGATCGACTTCTTCATAGCTATGTTCACTATATGTTCCATTGAAGAATGTCAATAATGGCAGTCAAGCCTTTGATTGAATGAGGAAATACTCACACCTCAAATTTGCTGGCATTTCGCTGTCGTCTTCTGATATAGTCGGCTCAGTTATGATTTTGGCATGGTTCCGGAGTTCCTCTCCGGAACCTGTTTCTTTTTGTGTCTGCAAGTAAAGCGACCGGAATGCGAAGGATAAAAAAATGGTAGAAAAAGTACCGATGACTCAGGGTGGATTCGTAAAGCTGCAGGAGGAGCTGCGCTTTCGCCAGCAGGAGGAGCGTCCCCGTATCATCGAGGCAATTGCGGAAGCGCGCGCCCATGGCGACCTTTCGGAAAACGCCGAGTACCATGCTGCCAAGGAAGCCCAGAGCCACAATGAAGGCCGCATCACCGAACTCGAAGACCTGACCGCACGCGCGGAAGTCATCGACCTGTCCAAGATGTCCGGTTCCAAGATCAAGTTCGGCGCCACCGTCAAGCTGATCGACGAAGATAGCGACGAGGAACGAACCTACCAGATCGTCGGCGACCAGGAAGCCGATGTGAAGGCTGGCCGCATCTCCATCTCCTCGCCGATTGCCCGCGCCCTGATCGGCAAGGAAGTCGGCGACAGCATCGAGGTCAACGCGCCCGGCGGCGCCAAGGGCTACGAGATTCTCGCGGTACAGTGGGGCTGATTGCCCCGACGTGCAATGCGCCCCACGCGGGCGCATTGTTTTTTGACGTATTGAATCTCCAAACCAGCCGCAGAGACGGAAGCCCATCTTGTCCCACGTCAGTCTGAAAGATGTGCAGGTGCTTGCGCCGAACTTCAAGCGCAGGCTCTCCGGCGTCACCTCCACCATCGTCCAGCTGATACCGGTGCAGAACCGGCTGAGACAGAAGGTGGCCACCATCGGCCCCGGCCTGCCACCGCATCTGCCGCATGTGCGCTTCCGCGATCTGTGGCGGCTCTGGCAGAATGGCCCTGTCGGCAGCCCGCGCATCTGGCATGCCCGCCGCAATCTCGAAATGTTGCCGGGTCTTCTGATGCGTGATGTGCTGCGCATGAAGGTGAAGCTGCTCTTTACCTCCGCGGCACAGAGGCGGCATTCCGCCTATACCCGTTTTCTGATTTCGAAGATGGATGCCGTGGTTGCGACCAACGCCCGCTCCGGCTCGTTCCTGGAAGTGCCCCATCGCGTCGTCATGCATGGCGTCGATACCGACCTTTTCCACCCGGCCACCGGTCCGGAAGATACGATCGCGGCAACCGGCCTGCCGGGCCAATATCTGATCGGCTGTTTCGGACGCGTGCGCCACCAGAAGGGCACCGATCTATTCGTGCGCGCCATGATCGAACTTCTGCCCAACCATCCGCAATGGACAGCCGTAGTGTCCGGCCGCGTCACGGCGGAACACAAGGCCTTCGGTGATGCGCTCAAGGCCGATGTCGCCGCAGCCGGCCTTGCCGACCGCATCGTATTTCAGGGCGAAGTTGACGACATCAAGCCCTGGTACCGGCGGCTGACGCTCTATGTCGCCCCATCCCGCAATGAAGGTTTCGGCCTGACACCGCTCGAAGCCATGGCCTCCGAGACGGCCGTTGTCGCCAGTAATGCCGGCGCTTACGAGGAAATGATTGTCACGGGCGAGACCGGGGCGGTTGTCGATGCGGGTGACTATGCCTCGCTGAGAGACGCGATAAAGACCTATCTCGCCGATCCTGCTCTGGCCAAAGCCCACGCAAGTGCCGGACTTGCGCATGTGCGCAGCACTTTTCCGCTGGAAAAAGAAGCGACAAGTCTCGGCGAAGTCTATGAGGCGTTGCGGCGGGGGTAATGCCCCCCGAAGCCGACAAAAAGCCGGCCGATCAGATTTCCACCAGACCGACGCGCTTGACCTGACGGATGGTGAGCATGGTGCGCACCGTATCGACATTTTCGTCCGCCGTCAGAACCTCGATGACGAAATCCTGAAATTCCGTCAGGTTCTTGGCGACGCAATGCAGCAGAAAGTCGCTTTCGCCCGACACCATCCAGGCCTGCCGCACCAGCGACCAGCCGGCAGTTGCCGCCGCAAAAGCCTTCAGATTGCTGTCCGACTGGCGCTTGAGACCGATCATGCAGAAGGCGACGAGGTCGAAACCGAGCTTCGGGGCGTTCAACATGGCGTGATAACCCTCGATCACGCCCGCCTCCTCCAACTTGCGGACCCGCCTCAGGCAGGGCGGCGCGGAAATACCGACCCTTTCGGCCAGTTCCACATTGGTCATACGCCCGTCGCGCTGCAATTCGCGCAGGATTTTCAGATCGATGGCATCGAGTTCGACGCTGGTCACGGAGGAGTACCTCGTTAAGCTGGAGAACTTCCTTGTACTATTCGGCGCGGGATTCGCAACATTATGCCACCTCCCGGTCACAAAATTGCGCGCGCATCCACAACTGCCTTGTTGGTAACGCAAGGCTGCCCTTGAATAAAGACACTAGACAACCTTAAATACCGGGCAATGAAGGGGTTGTGGCCTGTCCGCCGTGTTGCGGCTGGAAGGTCTTGCTGCTGAAAGGCCCCGCTACCGTAAAAAGGAATGTTTCCATGTCTGCCCGCCATACCAAGGTATTGATCATTGGCTCTGGTCCCGCCGGTTATACCGCGGCGATCTACGCGGCCCGCGCAATGCTGAAACCCGTGCTGATTGCCGGCATGGAACAGGGCGGCCAGCTGATGATCACCACCGATGTCGAGAACTATCCGGGCTTTGCCGATCCGATCCAGGGCCCTTGGCTGATGGATCAGATGCTGAAGCAGGCGACCCATGTGGGTGCGGAAATCGTCAGTGACCTCGTCACCGAAGTTGAAACCAATGTACGGCCTTTCGTGGTCAAGACCGATTCCGGTCAGGTCTGGACCGCCGACACGCTGATCATCGCAACCGGCGCCAAGGCCAAGTGGCTGGGTATCGAGAGCGAACAGCATTTCCAGGGCTTCGGCGTTTCCGCCTGCGCCACCTGCGACGGCTTCTTCTATCGCAACAAGGATGTGATCGTGGTCGGCGGCGGTAACTCCGCCGTGGAGGAAGCGCTCTATCTCGCCCATATCGCTAAATCTGTGACCGTCGTGCACCGCCGCGACAGCTTCCGCTCGGAAAAAATCCTTCAGGAACGGCTGTTCGCGAAGGAAAACGTCAAGATCCTGTGGAACACGGAAATCGCCGAAATCACCGGCGCTCCCGCCAAGCCGCCAATGCCGCCCTCCGTCTCGGGCGTGAGGTTGCGTGACACCAAGACCGGCGCGATCAGCGACACGCCGATCGACGGCGTCTTCGTCGCCATCGGCCACGCGCCGGCGGTTGAACTGTTCAAAGGCAAGGTGAAGCTCAAGGACAACGGCTATATGTGGACCGCACCCGATTCCACCGCAACCGATGTTGAGGGCATTTTCGCCGCCGGCGACGTCACCGACGACATCTACCGCCAGGCAATCACCGCCGCCGGCATGGGCTGCATGGCCGCCCTCGAAGCAGAACGGTACCTCACCGCGCAACAACCGCTCGCGGTAGCAGCGGAATAACCGAAAGGCAGGATAGGCATGGCAATGCCATTGGACTGGGATAAACTGCGCATTTTTCATGCCGCAGCCGAAGCAGGGTCTTTCACCCATGCTGCCGACAAGCTGCATTTGTCCCAGTCGGCCATCAGCCGTCAGGTCAGCGCGCTGGAACAGGATGTCGGCGTCAAGCTGTTCCATCGCCACGCCCGAGGCCTGATCCTCACCGAACAGGGCGAGCTGCTTTATCGCACCGCCCATGACGTGCTGCTGAAGCTCGAAACCGTCAAGATGCAACTGACGGAGACGACGGAGAAGCCGAGCGGCAAGCTGCGCGTGACGACGACCGTCGGTCTCGGCCAGGGCTGGCTGACGGACAAGGTGCAGGAGTTCCTGCAGCTCTACCCGGAAATGTCGATCCAGCTCATCCTCGACAATGAGGAGCTGGACGTGAACATGCGCCACGCCGATTGCGCCATCCGCCTGCGCCAGCCGCAGCAGTCGGACCTCATCCAGCGCAAGCTGTTCACGGTGCATATGCACGTCTATGCCGCGCCGTCCTACATCAACCGTCACGGAGAGCCGCAGTCGATCGAGGATCTCGACAACCACCGCATCATCTCTTTCGGCGAGCCGGCGCCCAACTATCTCCTTGATGTCAACTGGCTGGAAAATGCCGGACGGTCTTCCGACAATACGCGCACGCCGCATCTGCAGATCAACAGCCAGACATCGATCAAGCGCGCCTGCCTGTTGGGAATCGGCATCGCCTGTTTGCCTGACTATATCGTCGGGCGCGATCCCGGCCTCATCCAGCTGTCGCTCGCCGCAGATATTCCGTCATTCGATACCTACTTCTGTTATCCCGACGAGATGAAAAACGCTGCAAAGCTGAAAGCCTTCCGCGACTTCATCGTCGCCAAGGCGCGGAACTGGAACTTCTGACGTTAAAATAGACGGTGCTTGGCTATCGCGCTTTAATTTCAACAGCTTACGCAAAGCGTTGCGTGAGCGGAATGCTTGCGCTCTCCGGCAGCATTGCACATAAAATATACCGGAAATATCGAGGGCTGCGTGGTACGCATGCCTGACCTGCACAAAAAAGAGTTGTTTCGTGCACAAAAAAGCACCATATCGCTCTCAGCTGATGCACACGGTGGCTTTTCCTCCCAGTTCCACCGCATCAGCTGTTCCCCTCTGGAGGTTTTTGACCTTCACACTTAAAGGGCCCTGGATCTATCCGGCGGCCCTCTTTTTTTACCCGCAAGAATTTTCTCCAAATTGGCGAAATATCGCATGATGCAACCTTGTTTTGCATTATTGCCGCTCCCATATTTTAGTTGGCTGTCACGCTCGCCCAAGGCACGCGACAGCTGTTCCCCTCTGGAGGTTTTGACCTTCAAACTTGTCAGGCCGCGGAGACATCCAGCGGCCTTCTTTTTTGGAACCGCCTGCCCACTCCCCACGGTCCTCACAGAGACGTGACTTGTATATCGGAAATGACCGATATAAATATCGCTCATGTCAGATATTAAAGAAACCCAGATGAACCCGGAGGAAATCCTCAAGGCCCTTTCGCACCCTGCAAGGCTGAAATTTCTGGAATGGCTGAAGCGCCCGGAAAGTCACTTCTGTCAGGAGCACCCGCTCAGCATGGGGGTGTGCGCCAACCAGTTTCAGATCAGCGGCCTGTCGCAATCCACCGTCTCGTCGCATCTGGCGGTGTTGCAGGCGGCTGGCCTCATCAGGTCGAAAAAGGTTGGGCAATGGGTGTTTTTTGAGCGCAACGAGGAAACCATCGACGCCTTCCGCAATTATCTGCACGCCAATCTCTGAGCCTCCCAAGCTTTGAGCCCCGCGGTGCCGGATGGGAACTGCAACGCAGGTTTCGATCCGGCACCCGAACCAGATAGCGCGCCTGCCGCGCAATTTCGCCAACCGACCAGAAAGTGAAGTCGCATGACCAGTCTTTTCGAACCGGCACAGGCCGGCGATATCGCACTCGCCAACCGTATCGTCATGGCCCCCCTCACCCGCAACCGCTCGCCGGGCGCAATTCCCAACAATCTCAACGCCACCTATTACGAGCAGCGCGCCACAGCCGGGCTGATCGTCACCGAAGGCACCCCGATTTCCCAGCAGGGTCAGGGTTATGCGGACGTTCCGGGTCTCTACAAGCGGGAAGCGATCGAAGGCTGGAAACAGGTCACCGATGGCGTGCATTCAGCCGGCGGCAAGATCGTCGCGCAGATCTGGCATGTGGGCCGCATTTCCCACACCTCGCTGCAGCCGCATGGCGGTCAGCCGGTTGCTCCTTCCGCCATTCCCGCCAAGTCGAAGACCTATATCATCAATGATGACGGCACCGGCGCCTTTGCCGAAACCTCAGAGCCCCGCGCGCTCACCATCGACGATATCGGCCTCATCCTCGAGGATTACCGCAGCGGCGCACGCGCGGCTCTGGAGGCCGGTTTCGACGGCGTCGAAATCCATGCCGCCAATGGCTACCTGATCGAGCAGTTCCTGAAATCCAGCACCAACCAGCGCACGGATGAGTATGGCGGCTCGATCGAAAACCGCGCCCGCTTCCTGCTGGAAGTTGTCGATGCGGTGGCGGAAGAGATTGGCGCGGGCCGCACCGGCATCCGCCTTTCCCCCGTTACCCCCGCCAACGATATTTTCGAGGCCGACCCGCAGCCGCTCTACAATTACGTGGCGGATCAGCTCGGCAAGCGCAATCTCGCCTTCATCCACGTGGTTGAAGGCGCAACCGGCGGTCCGCGCGATTTCAAGCAGGGCGACAAGCCTTTCGATTACGCAGCCTTCAAGGCCGCCTATCGCAATGCCGGCGGCAAGGGCCTGTGGATCGCCAATAATGGCTACAACCGCGAGAGCGCCATCGAAGCCGTCGAAAGCGGCAAAGTCGATGCCGTAGCCTTTGGCAAGGCTTTCATCGCCAATCCGGATCTGGTGCGCCGCCTGAAAAACGATGCGCCGCTCAACGAGCCGAACCAGCCGACCTTCTATGGCGGCGGAGCCGAGGGTTATACCGACTATCCGGCGCTCGCCTGATAAAGGATCAAGCAAAGACGCCGCATTGCTCAAGAGCGGTGCGGCGTTTTTGTTTCAGCGCAGGCTTCGCGCCTGCCGTGCGGCAAAATCGGAAAACGCGCCCATGACGAAGGCGTTGGGCACATGCAGCGCCTGCAGAAAGCCATTGCCCGTTTCCCGGCCGATGCTCATCAGCGCCACCTGAAGACAATAAAGACCGAGCAGGACCAGCGCGCGGGCAAGGTTAGGCCGCAGCTCGTCATATCGCAGAGCGAGGACCATCAGCGACAGGATCGGAACGGCGATCAGGAAACCGAGCCCCTTGTGCAGCGAAAGCAGCGATCCATCATAATAGAGCGACAGCCCGGCCAGCAGCACCTGCGCGAAGATCAGCACCGGCACGCTTGCCGAAATTACGGCAAACAGGCGACGCCGAGCCGACATTCCATTCGCAGCCGTCGCCATCACACCCTGCCCCCGGCATCCGCCGGATGAGGAAGGCTCGTCGGGTCCTGCCTCTGCTCAAGGCAGCCGAGGCTCGCCAATGTCGTCGATACCGCGACATCGATTGGTGTTTTGGGTTCCGTTCCAAGGAAATCCGTCAGCTTGCGATTGCTCATCCGGATCGGCATCTGCCAGAGATATTGCATTTCAAGCACTTCGCGGAACAGGGGAACGAAAGGCGCGGCCAATTTGATCCCCGGCCAGAATAGCCGCCGCCGCTTGACCGGATGCCCCACAACCCGCTCGATCGCGTCAATCAGCTGCAGCCCATCGAAATCCCAGAAACCTTCCATGTGATAGACGGCGAAAGCCGGAAGCTCGCCTGCCCGGGCCAGCAGCCGGCCAATCGTCTCCGCCACGTCAGGCAGATAGGCCCATTGATGCCCCGCATGAGGGGCGGCGGGATTCTGGACGCTGCGGACCGGCTTTCCCGGCCTTACCAGCATCTGCGAAAACCAGTTATTTCTCGCATCCGGCCCAAAGAAATCCCCCGCCCGGACGATCAGTACCGGCACGCCACGCATCGACGCCATTTTCAGCCGCCGCTCCATTTCCACACGCAGCGTGCCCTTGCGGGTAAAGGGCTTTTGCGGGCTCTCTTCCGTCAGGAGGGGAAAAGCATCCGGGCCGAAATTATAGACGCTGCCCGGAAAGACGATCCTCGCCCCGCAGGCCTCGGCGGCGGCGATGGTATTGTCCAGCATCGGCAATACCTGCCTGTCCCAGTTGCGATATCCGGGAGGGTTGACCGCATGGACGATCAGCCGCGCATCCTTTGCCGCGTCCAGAACGTCCTGCCGGTTCATGGCGTCGCCGGTCACCAACTCGATATCACCAGTGGTCCGGGACCCTGTTTGCTGGCGCGTCATTGCCCTCACCCGCCATCCGCGTTGCTGCAGCATCCTGGAGACCTGGCTGCCGACACCGCCATTCACCCCCAAAATCAGGGCCAGAGGCCGATCATTCGCCGCTGTATCTGCGTTGTTTTCATATATCATCGCCGTACTCCATGTTGTGGGCTGGAGTATCGTCCCGTTCTGCGATATACGAAATTATCGAAATAAGTGGAGCAGCTATACAAAATCTTATGACCAGAAGCCGTGACATCAGCTGGGATTTTTATCGCACCTTCCTCAGCGTGCTGAGCGACGGTTCGCTTTCCGCCGCCGCGCGCGAACTCGGCATCACCCAGCCGACGGCGGGACGCCACATCGGCGCTCTGGAAGAAGCCGTCGGTTTTCCGCTGTTCATTCGTTCGCCCCATGGATTGATGCCGACGGAAGCAGCGCTTGCGCTCCGTCCCTATGCGGAAAATCTGGCGGCGACGACCGCGGCCCTCATGCGCGCGGCCTCCGGCGAGGTCGGCAAGATCGAAGGCACCGTGCGCATCAGCGCCTCTGACATCATCGGCGTGGAAATGCTGCCGCCGATCATCACGGCCATGCAGGAAATTCACCCCCGGCTTGAAATCGAGCTTTCGCTCTCCGATACGCTGGAAGACCTCTTGAGGCGTGAGGCCGATATCGCCATTCGCATGACCGAACCGCAGCAGGATGCGATCGTCATGCGTTACATCGGTAATTTCCGTCTGGGATTTCACGCGACGCGCGACTATCTCGCGAGAGCCGGCGCTCCGAAGAGCATGGAAGATTTGAACCATCACCGCATGGTCGGCTTCGACCGCAAGACGCCTTTCATCCGGGCGGCCATCCAGCGGATGCGCTCGCTCGATCCTGAAATACCCGATATTGAGGAAATTTCCTTCGAAATCCGCGCCGACAGCAACCTCGCCCAGCTTGCCATGATCCGCGCCAGCGCGGGCATCGGCGTCTGTCAGATCGGTCTGGCGCGCAAGGACCCTCGGCTTGTGCAGGTGCTTCCGAAAATCGACATCCCGCTCCACACCTGGGTCGCGATGCATGAAAATCTCAAGACTTCACCGCGATGCCGTGCCGTCTTCAGCGCCCTCGTGGAAGGCCTCAAGGGTCATCTCAAAGAAACCGATCCGGGTGCTCCGCCGAAACGGCGCTAGCGCCAGTCCAGCATCGATACCGCAAAACTCGCTCATCAAAACGGTCTGGCCGGCTGTGACGTCTTGTCGACCACCTCGGCTTCCGGCCGGTCGCCGCCCTGGCTATATTCCTCATGCCAGTGGCCGCTCTCATCCTGATAGCTGATTTCCTCGTCATCGCCTCCCACCTGTTGTTCGGCGGCAACGATGCGCGCGGCCTCGACCGCATCGGCATAGGTAGGAAATGTTTCGGAATAAGCGCCGTTCATGCGGTAGGCGAAGCCTCCGTCATGTTCGACGATTTCATACACCACTTTGGTCATGCATGGTCCTCCTGTCTCGGTAGGCGACATGGCAACCACAACCGCGTTTCAAGCATTGCACCCAATGGGACAGCGCGGCATGAGCAGCATGTCCTGCAACACCACTATCCTACCAAAAGCATTCAAGCGCAAATCCTGCTTGATCTCACGGACGATACGTCACAGCCTGGGTCTGACAGGGGAAGGGAAATCAATGGCGGGTTCTATTCTGAAACAGGAGCGGCTGCTGCTTCTCGCGATACCGGCGGCAATCATCGCCTATATGACCGAGCATGCCATATTCGAAGCCGGAAAAACGGCGGCGCTCATTGCCGCAATCTTGCTGATCGGACTGATCGTTCTCATCTCGATGCGGGTCGCCCACCACGCCGAAATCCTCGCCGCCAAGGTCGGCGATCCCTATGGAACGATGATCCTCACCCTCTCGGCGGTCGCCGTGGAAGTGCTGATCCTCGCCATCATCATGAGCGAATCCAGTTCACCCACCCTCGTGCGCGATACGATCTATTCCGCCGTCATGATCGACATCAACGGCATTCTGGGCCTCGCCGCCCTGCTCGGTGGCCTCCGCCATGGCGAGCAGCCCTATAATGACGATTCCGGCAAGACCTATGGCGTGATGATCCTCACGGCCATGGGTATTTCGATGATCGTGCCGGAGTTCATTCCAGAGCGGAGCTGGCACGTCTATTCCGCCTTCACCATCGTCGCGATGATCGCGCTTTATGCGCTCTTCCTCAAAATGCAGGTTGGCCCTCACAGCTATTTCTTCAGCTACGCCTATCCCCGCAAGGCGCATCCGGCCGGCCAGCCGTCACACGGTCATGCCGAGGAGGAAGACGAAGGCAGCGTTCCGCTTTCCATCGGCCTCATCATCGCCGGCGTGGTGCTGATCGGCGTGCTGGCGGAATTCATGTCGACCTTCCTGAGCGAAAGCCTCGAGGGCACCAGCGCACCGCCCGCACTGATGGCGGTCGTGGTGGCAACAATCTCGGCATCACCGGAAATCCTCACCGCGCTCCGCTCCGCATTGCGCAACCGCATGCAGGCCGTGGTCAATATCGCCATGGGCGCATCGCTCTCGACTGTTATCCTGACCGTGCCTGTCATGGAGGGCATCGCGCTCTATACCGGCCAGCCCTTCATTATGGCCATGACGCCGGTTCAGACCGTCATGGTCTTCATCACCCTCATCGCCGCCGCCATCAACCTCAATGACGGTGAAACCAACGCGATCGAGGGAATGACGCATTTCATCCTTTTCGCCACTTTCATCATGCTGCTGTTTCTTGGGCTTTAAAAACGGGCGTCGCGCCTGGATTTCAGGCATCTGACAAGGCGTAGAAACCTCTCCTCCGTCATCCTCGGATCAAGCCTAAGGATGACGTCTAGCGTGCGGAAGCCCCATCGAACAAAAAAGCCCGGCATCGCTGCCGGGCTTCTTTCAAGACTGTATCAACCGATCAGCGGCAATCGGCGCAGAAGCGCTGGATGCGCTTGCAGGCTTCTTCCAAGAGCGCTTCCGACGTGGCGTAGGAAATGCGGAAGTTCGGGCCGAGGCCGAAAGCCGATCCCTGCACGACGGCGACGCCTTCGGCTTCCAGAAGCTCGGAGACGAAATCCACATCCGACTCGATGACCTTGCCCGACGGCGCGGTCTTGCCGATCATGCCGGCGCAGGACGGATAGACGTAGAACGCGCCTTCCGGAGCCGGGCAATTGATGCCCTTGGCCTGGTTGAGCATGGAGACGACGAGATCACGACGACCTTCGAAAATCTTCTTGTTGGTCGGAATGAAATCCTGCGTGCCGTTCAGCGCTTCGACAGCTGCCCACTGTGCGATGGAGCTCGCGCCCGAGGTCTGCTGGCCCTGGATCATGTCCATGGCCTTGATCAGCGGCAGCGGGCCGGCTGCGTAGCCGATACGCCAGCCGGTCATGGCATAGGCCTTGGAGACGCCGTTCATCGTCAGCGTACGGTCATAAAGCGAAGGCTCTACTTCCACCGGGGTGACGAATTTGAAATCGCCATAGGTCAGGTGCTCATACATGTCGTCAGTCAGCACCCAGACATGCGGATGCTTGACCAGCACGTCCGTCAGCGCCTTCAGCTCGTCATGCGAATAGGCAGCGCCCGAGGGGTTGGACGGCGAATTGAAGACGAACCACTTGGTCTTCGGCGTGATCGCCTTTTCCAGCGCTTCCGGCTTCAGCTTGAAATTGTCTTCGAGCGTCGTGTCGACAAAAACCGGCGTACCACCGCAAATCGCCACCATTTCCGGGTAGCTCACCCAGTAAGGCGCGGGAATGACAACTTCATCACCCGGGTTCAGCGTGGCCATGAAGGCGTTGAAAAGGATCTGCTTGCCGCCCGTGCCGACAATCGTCTGCTCCGGCTTGTAGTCCAGGCCGTTTTCACGCTTGAACTTGTCGGCAATGGCCTTGCGCAGTTCCGGAATGCCGGAAACAGGCGTGTATTTCGTTTCACCGCGCTTGATGGCGTCGATGGCCGCTTCCTTGATATTTTCGGGCGTATCGAAATCCGGCTCGCCGGCGCCAAGGCTGATCACATCGCGGCCCTTCGCTTTCAGCTCACGGGCTTTCTGGGTAACAGCGATGGTGGCGGATGGCTTTACGCGGGAGAGAATGTCGGCAAGGAAGGCCATTTTTAATCGGTCCTATTGGGGTTGACATCAGCAGAGGTTGGAAAACTTGTCATCTGCGGCATTTTCTATGTCGAAAGACAGGCCTTCTTTCAAGGTCAAAAGCCGGCTTATGTGCCGCTGCAGAGAATTTAACCTTCCTTAACCCGGAAGTAACGCTTGATACGCTACATTCGCGAGCCTAGAGGTCGTGTCTCTATAGCTGGTTGAAAAATGGCGCTCAAAAGCATCTTTTCCAGTCTTGTCCGCGAGGTCGATGGCACATGGTCCACGGCCTATCGCACCTTTAACCTGAAATCGGCACTGCAGCCCATTTTCCGCCGCACGATGAGCGGGGTGCTCGACATCGATTCCTTCGAGGGTCTGGTGCGTCCCCACCGCAATGGCGAGCCGGTGACGCCGGGCGAATTTTTCTCGCTGGTCGCGCCGGAAGACATCGAAAATATCGACAGCATCCTGCGCACGATCCATATTCTCAACACCGGCAGGCTCAACCGTTCCCGCGCCCGCATCTTCGTCAACTTCCATCCGGGCCTGTTCCAGACGCCGGCCAAGATGCGCCAGGAAGTAGAGCGCATGCGGCTTGCCGCCCACGAGGCCGGCATGACGGCGGATCGCATCGTCTGCGAAATCTCCGAGAAAAAGGCCTCCGACACACAGATGGTCGCGGACTTCGCTTACCACATGCACGATATCGGCTTTCGCGTGGCGCTTGATGACTATGGCGCCGGCGATTCCGACATCGACCGGGTAAAACTCATCAAGCCGGATTATGTGAAATTCGAAGCGGGCTGGGTGCGCGATTTCATGCAGAATTCGGCGGGCGCCGCCCTTCTGCGCGTCATCGTCCACCAGTTCCGCGACGATGGGATTGAGCCGGTCTTCGAAGGGCTGGAAACAGGCTGGCAAGTCGATCTCTGCGAGGAACTCGGCGTCCTGCTCATGCAGGGTTACGTGCTGGCGAAGCCCGAACTTGCCCCGACCAGTTTCGACGCACGTTTCCCGGAACTCGGCAGTGAATATTTCGCCCCGTCAAGGGCGGAGAGAAACGCTGCACCACCCACATTTTCAAGGGAAGACCGCCCGGTCGATCCGCATCCTCTGCGCCAGGTCAGGACCTTCGGAAAACGCGGCCTCTGACGTCATATCCGGCCAAAAGGACGCCATATCAGGCTTTGCCACAATATTGCCGCAATAAATGCTGCGGAACGCCAGAATTCGGTCTCTAAGCCGTCCATTTCGAAGCCTCTTTTATCCTTTAAGAACAGGGACAAGAGGCGACAGCCATGTTTACCAACGATCGGACTTCCGTTGAAAGGTTAAGGGCGCAGAGAACGCTGTTTTCCCTCTGGATGGCCGTTGCGGCTTTTCTTGTCATCGTCACCATGGCCGCCGGCATCGCAACCTCGGCCAATGCGGCTGCTCAGGCGATCGACACCCTGCACACCTCCGCCATCCCTCAGGTAGCGGCAACCACGAAGGCCGGCCCTCACATCCTGCTCATCGTCCTGTCAGCCGCAGCCTTCATCGGCCTCGGCATTGGCGGCCTGACGCTCACCCGGCGCAGCCTGAAGGACGAGGCCCGCCGCTACAAATAAGCGGCCTCCCCCCCCTCGACTTGCGGCCTCGGCATGTTGCTGCTAAAGCACCCGGGAACAGTCGTCCGCGTCGCCGGATCGACATTCCAGAAATCCCCTGTTTGCCACGGCCGTGACTGAATGATCTCTCGGCCCTGCTCTGCTGGTGCCAACAATGACGCGTATTCAGGCCAATATGCTGCTTCTGCTCGCCGCAGCAATCTGGGGAGGCGGCTTTGTCGCGCAATCCTCCGCCATGGCCTCGATCGGCCCGTTCTGGTTCGTCGGTCTGCGTTTCGCCATTGCCGCCATCGCCGTGCTGCCTTTCGCGCTCATGGAAACACGGTCGCTGAAATCGCCGCCGCGCCGGCGCGAAATCGGCAGTTTCATTCTCGTGGGCCTCGCCCTGTTCGGCGGCGCCACTACCCAGCAGGTCGGGCTCCTGACCACGACCGTCACCAATTCCAGCTTCCTGACCGGGCTCTACGTCATCTTCGTGCCCGTGATTGCCGTCGTGCTTTACCGGCGTCATCCCCACTGGATCGTCTGGCCATGCGCGCTGATGATGCTGGGCGGCATATTCCTGCTCTCCGGCGGCGCCTTCGAGACGCTGACAACGGGTGATATTCTCAGCATCATCTGCGCCTTCTTCTGGGCGATCCAGATCACGCTGGCCGGACGCTTCGTTTCCGAAAGCGGAAGGCCGCTGGCGCTTTCCTGCACCCAGTTCGCCGTTTGCTCCCTTCTTAGTTGCATGATCGGTGTCGTGTTCGAACCGATCAGCATGGCCTCCATCGAGGCTTCGCTCGCGGAAATCCTCTATGTCGGCCTCGTCTCCTCCGGCCTCGCCTTCGTGCTGCAGGTCATCGGCCAGCGTTACACCACGGCCCCGCAGGCTGCGATATTCCTGTCTTCGGAGGCGCTTTTCGGCGCTTTGCTGGCCTCGATTTTCCTCAAAGAAACTATTTCGGGCGCCGGCTACATCGGCTGCCTGATCATATTCGTCGCGATCCTGATCGTCGAACTGGTGCCGGAACTGACGCGCAAACGGCAAAAACCCATGGCCGGAGCGGCCTGACGCAAAAAGAACTTATTTTTCTTATTCCGCCATAAATGCGGGGTACGGCATTCAAATTTTGCCGTGAAATCCTGCGGCAAACGGCAATTATTTCATCAATTGTCGCCCCTGCAGAAAAAATATGCGATTGCGCGATGTTATTCTACCGCAGGTTTTTTATCTGACAAAAAGCCCGTGAAAACTTTTGCTTGCCAATTTTTGATAAACGCATCACTCTACCGCGGTTCGGGCAATTTGCGAGCATGGGAAGGCCTATAAATTTGCGCACTGGGGACGCTATAAACCTCGGGCGGTGGGACGAAAAACGTTGGATGAAAACGCCATTACTTCCCGCTGCGAAGGTCCATTTTCTCAATAGTCAAAAACTGCCTGCCAACGCCCACGCGGGGCAAAACTGTAATGCTGCCTGTAGCTGAACGCGGGCAGAGCGAAAAGGACCTGATGCATGGCCGAAACTGGCACCGTAAAATTCTTCAATACAGACAAAGGCTTCGGCTTCATCAAGCCAGACAATGGTGGCGCTGATATCTTTGTTCACATCTCTGCTGTACAGGCTTCCGGCCTGTCCGGACTTTCAGAAAATCAGAAAGTGAGCTTCGACACGGAACCGGATCGTCGCGGCAAGGGCCCGAAGGCAGTCAATCTGCAGATTGCTGGCTGACCCTAAAACGGCTTTCTTTTCTAGTTGAAGCCCGGCAGGAATGCCGGGTTTTTTTGTGCCGTCCATAGGCGTAAATCGCCGGGACCTCAGATACCCTTGAGATAGGGATTGTTGCGCCGCTCTTCGCCCAGCCGCCCACCGGGGCCATGGCCGCAGATGAAGCCGACTTCATCGCCGAGCGGCAGCAGCTTGTCGCGAATGGACGCCATTAATTGTTCGTGGTTTCCGCCAGGCAGGTCCGTGCGCCCAACCGATCCAGAAAACAAGACGTCGCCGACATGGGCGAACTGCTGGTCGCGGTTGTAGTAAATGACATGGCCGGGTGCGTGGCCCGGGCAATGATAGACCTCGAAGACATGGTCTCCGAAGGATACCTTGTCGCCATCCTTCAGCCATTTGTCGGGCACGACATTCTTCAAACCGCTGATACCGTATTTTTCGGCCTGCACCTCGATCCTCTCCAGCAGCGGCCGGTCATCCTCATGCGGCCCGATCACCGGCAAAGAGAGCTTTTCGCGCAGTTCGTCGGCGCCGCCGGCATGGTCGAGATGCCCGTGCGTCAGCCAGATTTCCTTCAGCGCGATGCCGTTTTCAGCCACGACCTGAAGAATGACGTCCACATCCCCGCCGGGATCAACGATGACGCCCTCCTTGGTGTCCTGATCGAACAGGATGGTGCAGTTCTGCTCGAATGGCGTGACCGGAATAATACCCGCCTGCAACTTTCCCATATCCTGCATCTCCTGTCTGAAAGGTTGCGCCTCCTATAGCCCGCGACCGCCTGCGGCACAATGGCGGCGGAAATGACACCCGCTTTCAGCGACCCACCCATTTTAAAAATAACCATGAAATACAGCATGATAACAAGAAGTCCTCCGCATATCGCGGGAATTGCCGGCGAAAAATGTGGAACGCCCTGATGGTTGCGACGTTCTAGCTCCAGTCTTGAAAAGGAGTGAGACACATGGACAAGACGCTTAAAATGCTCATGGCTGGCGGCGCCTTCGCCCTGATGGCTGGTTACGCGAACGCCGCCATGGTCGCCACGACAGCATCGGATATTTCCGTTCGCTCGGGCCCCGGTGAAGACTATCCCGAAGTGGGGCTGGCCACCCGCGGCAGCAATGCGGTTCTGGATGGCTGCATGGAAGGCAGCAGCTGGTGCCGCATCGAAGTCAACGGTCTGCGCGGCTGGGCTCATGCGGATTATCTGAATGTCATGTATGAGGGTTCTCCGGTCATTCTCGAACAGCGCCGCTCGGACCTCAGCGTTCCGGTGGTCACCTATGAAAAGACCTCGAGCGTGCAGGCCGAACCCAATCCCGGCGATCCAAACCTCGGCCGGGTTGGCGAGGTGGACCCGCCGCAATCGGTGATAACCTATATTGACGAACATCCCGCCGACACCGTTACCTATGATGGCGACATAGCCATCGGGAGTGTATTGCCGTCAGATACACGTCTCGTCGAAATCCCCGACTATCAGTATCGTTATGTCCGGGTGAACGATGTGCCGGTTCTCGTCGAACCTTCAACACGGCGGATCGTCTACGTTTACCAGTAGAGGCTTCTGCCGAACAAATCGTCCATCGGGCGACATGAAACCAATGAAGAGCGCGGGCTTTCCGCGCTCTTTTCTATTTCCGGTAAAGGTCACCCAGAATTCCAGTTGCACCCGCACCCGCAGCATATTATCCACCGCAACAGAAAATGATCGCGGCATTCTCCCGAGCGGACGCATTTTCGGCTATGTTTACAGAATATTGGCGCATCGACGTATGTCAGCCGCAGAATATGAAGGAACCGCAGTGCCACCGCAATCGCTCAAAACCGCAGCCGCCAGACAGACACCGGCACTTCCGAAGGTGGACGACGGCAAGATCGACTTCGACACGATCGAGGCGCTGTTTTTCGCCTATCGCGATTTCGTCTCCGATCCCGATGTCATTCTGTCGAAGCTGGAATATGGCCGGGCGCATCATCGGGTGGTCTATTTCGTCAGCCGGCAGCCGGGCATGACGGTGGCGGATTTGCTCGACACGTTACAGATCACCAAGCAGAGCCTTGCCCGCGTGCTCAAACAACTGATCGACGATGGTTACATCCGTCAGATGGCAGGCCCGGAAGACCGTCGCCAGCGCAGGCTTTATCCGACGCTGACGGGCCGCGAACTGGCGCTGGCGCTGAGCGAGCCGCAATCGCGCCGCATCGACCGGGCGCTGGAAGGGCTCGGGCCTGACGCCCGCGCCTGCGTGCGCAAGTTTCTGGCGCAGATGCGCAGCCCGACAACCGTGGAAGGCGAGTGACGATGGCGCAAGCTCCGACAAAACGACCGCCAGCGGATGACGATGCGGCCCATCTCCTGATCGTCGACGACGACGCCCGCATTCGCGATCTCCTGCAGCGCTTCCTTGGCGACAAGGGTTACCGCATCTCCGTGGCAGCCGATGCGGCCGAAGCACGGCGTAAAATGATAGGCATCCGCTTCGATCTGCTCATCCTCGACGTGATGATGCCGGGCGAAAACGGGCTTTCGCTGACCCGCTCGCTGAACGAGGACAAATCCGTGCCGGTCATTCTTCTGACCGCCCGTTCGGAGGCGGATTCGCGCATTGCCGGGCTGGAAGCGGGCGCGGACGACTATCTCGCCAAGCCCTTCGATCCGCGCGAACTCGTCCTGCGCATCAACAACATCCTGCGGCGCAACACCTCGCCAGATACGCCCAAGATCGAACAGATCATGTTTGGTCCCTACAGCTTCTCCATTCCGAAGAAGGAATTGCGGCGCGGCCCAGAAACGATCCGCCTGACGGATCGCGAACAGGAGATCATGCTGCTTTTTGCACTGCGCGCCGGCGACACCATTCCACGCCACGAACTGGTGGAAGCGGAATCGGAAGTGGGTGAAAGAACCATCGACGTGCAGATCAACCGTCTTCGCCGCAAGATCGAGGACGACCCTGCCAATCCTGTCTATCTGCAAACGGTGCGCGGCATCGGTTACCGCCTGAGCGTGGACTGACGAGCACCAAAGGAAAGGCGAACGCACGGCCATGGCGAGCCTCGATTTTCTGAGCACGGTCAAAAAAAGCGGCGTGGCCAAGGCCTGGCGCCTTTCCGGTAGATGGTTGCGCCACTGGCTGCCCACCGGCCTTTACACACGCTCGTTGCTCATCATCATTCTTCCGATGATACTGCTTCAGGGCGTGGTCGCGGCGGTCTTCATGGAACGCCATTGGCAGTTGGTGACCGAACGCCTCTCCTCCGCCGTGACGCGCGATATCGCCGCAATCATCGAGCTTCTGCAGACGGACCCCGAGGAAGATGACTATCAGCGCGTCATCCGCATCGCCCGCGACAAGCTGGCTCTGAGCGTCTATATCGAACCGAAGGCGGATCTGCCTGCTCCGAGACCTGAGCCGCTGTTTTCCATCCTCGACAGGATTCTGGCAGATCAACTAACCCAGCAGATCGGCCGGCCGTTCTGGATCGATACCTATGGTAACGGCTCGCTGGTCGAAATCCGCGTCCAGCTGGAAGACAAGACGCTGCGCGTCTTTACCAGCCGCAGCGCGGCCTATGCCTCCAACACTCATATCTTCCTTGTCTGGATGGTGGGTGCATCGCTGGTGCTGATCGCCATCTCCATTCTGTTCCTGCGCGGCCAGATCAAGCCCATCGAAGCGCTTGCCAAGGCGGCTGAAAACTTTGGCAGAGGCCAGAAGATCACCGCCTATTCCCCGCGCGGCGCGGACGAAGTGCGGCGCGCGGGCCTCGCCTTCATATTGATGCGCGAGCGTATCGAGCGGCAGATGGAGCAACGCACCGCCATGCTGAACGGCGTCAGCCATGACCTGCGCACCATCCTCACCCGCTTCAAGCTGCAACTGGCGCTCGCTGGCGACAATCCCGATCTCGAGGGGCTCGACAAGGATGTCGAGGACATGCAGTCTATGCTGGAGGCCTATCTGACCTTTGCCCGCACCGATGTCGAAGAGGATGTCGGCACGCTGGAGCTTCCAGCCCTTCTCGAAAAAATCGGCCATGATTTCGAACTGCACGGCAAGAAATTCAGCTACGAGCTCTATAATATCGAGCGGATCATCGCGCGACCGAACGCGCTTTCACGGCTCGTCGCCAATCTCGCCGAAAATGCGCGGCGTTACGCCGGCAATCTCCACGTCGATATCCGCAAGGCGCCACGCTCCATCATCATGACCTTTGACGATGATGGCCCCGGCATTCCGGAAATCTCACGCGAGGATGTGTTCAAGCCGTTCTTCCGGCTGGACGAGGCGCGCAACCTCAATGCCTCGGGCACGGGCCTTGGCCTCTCCATCGTCCGCGACATCGCCCGCAGCCATGGCGGCGACGTATCGCTGGATGAAAGCCCGATGGGCGGATTGCGGGTAATCGTCAAAATTCCGGCTTAGCGGCATAGCGCCGGTCAGCACATCTTCTCGCCGTTCGGCACCGGCCGCTCAACCGCGGCAAGCACGATATCGCCATTGGCATCGGCAAAACCTAGCGTCAGCACTTCGGACCGGAAAGGGCCGATCTGGCGCGGCGGAAAATTCACTACGCCCAGAACCTGCCGCCCGACAAGACTTTCCGGCGTATAATGCACCGTGATCTGCGCCGAGGATTTCTTGATGCCGATGTCCGGCCCGAAATCGATCTTCACTTTGAAGGCCGGCTTGCGCGCTTCGGGAAAAGGTTCTGCTTCGACAATGGTGCCGACGCGGATATCGACCTTCTCGAAATCGGCATAGGAAATTTCACCGCTCATGGCTCGCCCCTTCAGCCCGCCAGCTCTTCGGCGCGCGTTTTCGCGGCAGCGACCGCCCTGTCGAACAGGGGCTGCATGCCGTCCTCAGCCATCAGCACGGACAGCGCCGCAGCTGTTGTGCCGCCCGGCGAGGTCACATTCTGGCGCAGGCGCGCCGCCTCGTCGGAAGACTGGTGCAGGAGTTCGCCAGCACCGGCCACGGTTTCACGCGCCAGACGCATGGCGACATCCGCCGGCAGGCCGGCCTTGCGCCCAGCCTCGGCCATGCATTCCACGAGATAAAAGACATAGGCAGGGCCACTACCCGAAACCGCAGTCACCGCGTCGATATCGCTTTCGGCATCCACCCATTCAACCGGACCGCTGACCTTCAGCAACCCGTCCACAACGGTTTTAAGCTCGGGCGTCACCAGGTCGTTGGCATAGGCCCCCGTCACGCCGCGGCCGACCATGGCCGGCGTGTTGGGCATGGCCCGCACAGCGGCAACCGAACCGAAATGCGAAACGAAGGTGGCAATGGTGGTGCCCGCCGCGATGGAGACCACAACCGTTTCCGGGCCCAGCAGAGGCTTCAGCGACGGCAGCACGGCTTCCATCATCTGCGGCTTCACCGCCACGAAAAGAATGCCGGCCTTCACGCCCCCAGGCACGCTTTCGGCATGGGTGGCGCCGGCTTCCGCAATCGTCGTGCGCATGGCGTCGGAAGGGCGCGGGTCGATGACGATGACCTGCGATCCCGGCACACCCTTTTTCAGCCAGCCTGAAAGCATGGCGCCGCCCATATTGCCGGCGCCAACGAGGACGAGAGGCCCGGAAGCCTTGTACACCATGTTACGCTTCTCCCACGGTCTCAAACATGACCGCTTCGATTGCACTTTTCGCATCCAGCCCCGACCAGACGACGAACTGGAATGCCTGGTAATATTGCTCGCAGGCCTCAAGCGCGCTGGAAAGCAGCACTTCAACCTGCTGGTTGTTCGGTTCGGCGCCGCCGGCCAGAAGCAGGGACTGGCGGAAGATCACCACGTCTTCCTGCCGCCACAGATCGAAATGACCCATCAGCACCTGACCATTGACCTGCGAGAGCAGACGAATGACTTCGTTGACGCGCTGGTCCGGCACCTTGATATCGAAGGCGCAGGCCAGATGCAGCGCCTCGAATTCTTCCATCCATGAAAAGGAGACGTGATAGTCCGCCCAGTGACCAGCGACAGTCATGGCGATCTCGTCTTCACCGGAGCGCTCGAAAGACCAGTCGTTCGAGGCAGCGACAATCTCGATCATGTCCACGGGATTGGACTGACGCTCAATTTCAAATTCTATCAGACTCATGCGGCACCTTCTCAGCCGGTAGGGATGTCCTGTTTTGAACGCCGGGCACAAAACGCACATACAAACCGGGATAAACATTTGAGACGATTGCCCGACACCACCAGAATTACGCATTCACCCTGTCTGGAGCTTACCAGGTCTTTTCGAATCATCATTTAAAATCAGTGTATAATGGCCGAGTCCTGCTGCCACCCCTTCCCCGCCATTTTTGCTTTTTGAACAGTGGATATCTTCTCCCCCATCACCTCAGGCGAGATACATAAGCGACTCTGCCGACTGCGTTTTTTGGAAGTGTCCACAGGCCCAAAAAATTCGCGTCCGAGGCCCGTTTTTTTAACAACCGGGAGTCATTTCGGACGCTATGAGCCGCAAATAAAAAGTCCCGGAATCGCAAGCGATCCGGGACCCGTCAGAAAAGGCGCTAGAAAATCAGTCCTTGGCGGCCGAAAGCTTCGCTTCCAGGGCCTCGATACGGGCGCGCAGCGCATCGTTTTCATCACGCGCCTGAATGGCCATTTCGCGAACCGCATCGAATTCCTCGCGGCGGACAACGTCCAGACTGTTCAGCCAGCGATCCGCCTGGGCATGAAAAGCCGCTTCGGCTTCCTTGCGCACGCCCTGCGCCGCGCCGGCCGCGTCGGTCATCAGCTTGGCGAATTCATCCAGAAAACGATTGGTGCCTGTCGTGCTCATGGCGCTTGTCCTTCGTCGGTTCAGGGGCATCGTCTTGCCCGCTGTTGATAGTCTTCAGGTAGGCACTCCACCGCCGCCTTGCAAGCGAAATCGAAAAATCGCAAGAGCTTGCGTGGCCTTCGGTATCTTAAGCAGCAGCTTGAAGAATCACCTTGACCGCCGCCACCGCAATCGCCATTTTCCTTGGCGTCAGGGAGACCGGTGAGCATCATCGCCCGGCCCCTCCTGAGGCAATGGATCGTTCCGTTGTCCGCCCAGCAACGATGACGGAATATACGGATTGTTAGCCGCTCCCACCCAACTCGCCATCATGCCCTTCCCCAATATCGATCCGGTGGCGCTGTCCCTCGGCCCGCTCTCGATCCACTGGTACGGCATTGCCTATGTTGCCGGCATCATGCTCGGCTGGTTTTACGCCCGCCGCCTCGCCCGCACGGATCGCCTGTGGCCGAACGATGTGTCGCCCGTCTCGGCGCAGCATCTTGATGATTTCATCCTCTGGGCGGCCGGCGGCATCGTACTCGGCGGGCGCATCGGTTACATCCTGTTTTACGATATGGCAGCCGTGGCCGCCAACCCCATCAGGGCGATCGAGATCTGGAACGGCGGCATGTCGTTCCATGGCGGCCTGATCGGCACGACGATCGCCATGATCCTCTTCGCCCGCAAGAACGGCATTCCGGTCTGGAGCATGTTCGACGTCGTCGCCGCCGTCGCGCCCATCGGCCTGCTGTTCGGGCGCATCGCCAATTTCATCAATGGCGAATTGTGGGGCCGCATTGCCGACGTGCCATGGGCGGTCGTGTTCCCGACGGGCGGCCCCTTTGCGCGGCACCCGAGCCAGCTTTATGAAGCGGGCCTCGAAGGGCTCGTGCTCGTCATCATCCTGGCAATCGCCATCTACGCCTTCAGGGCGCTGAAGACGCCCGGCACCGTCACCGGCATCTTCGTCTGCGGTTACGCGCTGTCACGCATCTTCGTGGAATTTTTCCGCGAGCCGGACGCCCAGATCGGTTATCTCGCCGGCAACTGGCTGACCATGGGCATGGTGCTCTCCACCCCGATGTTCGCTCTCGGCCTCTGGGCGGTCCTGCGGGCGCGCAGCGCGACAAAAAGCGCCTAAGCGGTATGATTGCCCATGACGACACCGCTTGCGCAACGTATCAAATCACTTATCCGGCTCAATGGTCCGCTCAGCGTTACCGACTATTTTTCGCTCTGCCTCGCCGATCCTGAACACGGTTATTACAAGAGTCGCGAACCCTTCGGCCGTTCGGGTGATTTCATCACCGCGCCAGAGGTCAGCCAGCTTTTCGGCGAAATGCTCGGGGTCTTCGTGGTGCATGCCTGGCAACGGCATGGCGCGCCCGCACAAACGCAACTGGTGGAAATCGGCCCCGGCCGCGGCACCATGATGTCGGATATGCTGCGCGTCATCCGCCGCATCGCGCCGCCGCTTTATGAGACGATGCGGGTGCATCTGGTCGAAACCAGCCCCCGCCTTTCCACCATCCAGAAAGAAACGCTGGCCGAACATGCGGACAGGCTGACATGGCATGACAGTTTCGACGACGTGCCGGATGGTTTCCTGCTGCTTGTCGCCAACGAACTCTTTGATGCCATTCCGATCCGGCAATTCGTCAGGACGCCGCAGGGTTTCCGCGAGCGCGTGGTCAGCCTCGATGCCAATGACGAACTCGTCTTCTCGACGGGTCTTGCCAGCATAGACCCGTCCCTGCTGCCGCCGCAGCCCGAACAGCAGCCGCTCGGCGCCATATTCGAGATTGCACCGGCCCGCGAAGCCGTGATGACCGCAATCTGCCAGCGCCTGTCCGCCCATGGCGGCACGGCGCTCGCCATTGATTACGGCCATCTGGTCGCCGGTTATGGCGACACGCTGCAGGCCATGCGCAACCACGCCTTCGACCCGGCGCTTGCGCATCCCGGCGAAGCCGATCTCACCAGCCATGTCGATTTCGAAAGCCTTGTGAAAACAGCCGAAGCGACCGGCGTGCATGTCAACGGCGCGCTGCGACAGGGCGATTTTCTGTATGGCCTCGGCCTCAAGGAAAGAGCAGGCGCGCTTGCGGCGAAGGCGACGCCCGACCAGACGCTTGAAATTGCCGAAGCGGTCAATCGCCTCGCCGGTGAAGGCGCCGGCAAGATGGGGGAACTTTTCAAGGTCATCGCCGTTTCAAGTCCCGCGCTTCATCTTCTGCCGTTTCGCGCGGTGGATTGACAGCGCAACAACCTCTGGGCCAACATCGCCGCGACACACGAAGCAGGCACACTGCATCACACGCGCCGCGCAACGCCGCGGCAACCGGAAACATCTCGCTTAACCGTAGCTCACTGGCCAACAGCGATATTCTCCAAGGAACTCCCGCACCATGCAGAACGCAACGCTGCCGCTCCCGCTCCAGTCCCCCCTGCTCGCCGCGTCAGGTGAAAACCGTGTCCGCCACGGTTTCTTCACACGGCAGGGCGGCGTCTCGGAAGGGCTTTATCAGGGCCTCAATGTCGGCCTCGGCTCCCAGGATGAACCCGAAAAGGTGCAGGAAAACCGCCGGCGCGTGACGCAATGGTTCGGCCTGCCCTCAGGCCGCCTCGCCACCGTGCATCAGGTCCATTCCCCCGATGTCCTCGTGGTCGATGACACCTATGACGGCAGCCGCCCGCAGGCGGACGCCATGGTGACGGCAACGCCGGGTTTCGTGCTGGGCGTGCTGAGCGCCGATTGCGGCCCGATCCTGTTTGCCGACGTGGAAGCGGGTGTCGTGGGTGCCGCCCATGCCGGCTGGAAGGGCGCGCTCTTCGGCGTGCTTGAAAATACCATCGAGACCATGACGAAGCTCGGCGCCAGCCGCGAGCGCATCGCTGCCTCGCTCGGGCCTTCCATCAGCCAGAGCAATTATGAGGTCGGGCCGGAATATGTGGCGCGCTTCACCGATATCGATCCGGCCTATGCGGATTATTTCGCCGAGACGGAGAAACAGGGCCACGCCCTGTTCGACCTCAAGCAATTCACCATCGACCGCCTGACCAACGCCGGCGTGAAGGCGGAAAATCTCGGCCTCTGCACTTATCCGGACGAAGAGCGGTTCTATTCCTATCGCCGCACGACCCACCGCGCCGAACCCGATTATGGCCGGCAGATTTCCGCAATCGCAATTCTGGAGGACTGATATGGCCCTGCATTTCGAGCTTTCGGAATTCGATGCCCGTCGCGAGCGGCTGCTCGCGAAAATGGCCGAAGAGAAGCTGGACGCGCTGCTGCTTTTCGCGCAGGAAAGCATGTATTGGCTGACCGGCTATGACACTTTCGGCTACTGCTTTTTCCAGACGCTGGTCGTCAAGTCGGACGGCTCCATGACGCTGCTGACCCGTTCAGCGGATCTGCGGCAGGCCCGCAATACCTCCATCGTCGAAAATATCCTCATCTGGGTCGATCGGCCAAATGCCGACCCGACACTCGACCTGAAGAACCTGCTGAGCGATCTCGACCTGCTCGGCGCAAAGATCGGGGTGGAGTACGACACCCATGGCATGACCGGCCGTGTCGCCCGGCTACTGGACAACCAGCTCGCCAGCTTCTGCCAGATGAGCGACGCCTCCTATCTCGTCAGCACGCTCAGGCTCGTCAAAAGCCCCGCCGAGATCGTCTATGCGCGCAAGGCAGGCCAACTGGCCGACGATGCGCTGGACGCGGCTTTACCGCTGATCAAGCCCGGCGCGGACGAAGCCGCGATCCTGGCGGCGATGCAGGGCGCGGTGCTGGCCGGCGGCGGCGATTATCCCGCCAATGAATTCATCATCGGCTCCGGCGCGGATGCGCTGCTGTGCCGTTACAAGGCAGGCCGTCGCAGGCTCGACGCCAAGGATCAGCTGACGCTCGAATGGGCTGGCGTCAGCGCCCACTACCATGCCGCCATGATGCGCACGGTGGTGATCGGCGAACAGGATTTCCGCCAGAAGGAGCTTTACAGCGCCTGCTTGCAAAACCTCACCGCCATCGAAGAAGTACTCCATCCCGGCAAGACTTTTGGCGATGTCTTCGACGTCCATGCCCGCGTCATGGACGAACGAGGATTGACCCGCCACCGGCTGAACTCCTGCGGTTATTCGCTGGGTGCGCGTTTCTCGCCCTCCTGGATGGAGCATCAGATGTTCCACGCCGGCAATCCGCAGGAAATCACCGCCGACATGACGCTGTTCGTGCATATGATCGTGATGGATTCCGATTCCGGCACGGCCATGACACTTGGCCAGACCTATCTGACCACCGACGGCGCGCCGGAGCCACTCTCGCGACACAACCTCGATCTTCTCACAGCTTAAATCGCCACCGGGTTTGACAGAGCGGGAAAACCGCCCTTACATTGCGCCACCTTGGGCAAGAAGGAGCGGAACATGAGAGGGAAAATCGCATGAGCCGGACGGGGTACACCCCCCTTTGTCTGGCCGTCATTGTTCCAGCGCTTGTCCTGGCCCTGTCAGGCTGCAACACGACGGAAGCGCTGACACCGCAGGTGGATGTCGGCCATAACGCCTCGCAATCGACGCCGGTAACGCAGGGCGATCTCGACCAGATGGCGGCCGCCGCCGACCGCGCCCCCACGGGCGCCCCGGCAACCGCGACATCCGTTCCCGCCTATGCACCGCAAAACTCGCTGCAGGCGCAGGCACAGGCGCTGTCCAATGGCAGCCAGTATGGCGAACCGCTTCGCCAGAACCAGACCGCAGCCCAGCCCGCCGCAACCGCGCAATCCGCCCCCTCGCAGCAGACGGCGTCACTTGCGCCCGCCTCCTCGGCAAACTCGATCCGCTTCCTGCCCATCATCGGCGCACCCGTTCAGGCGGTGACCCCGCTATCGCGTCAGCTCGGGGCCGAAGCGCGGGCGAAGGGGTTGACCATCCGCGCCTCAAACGACAATTCGGCCGAAAATATCCTGAAAGGATATTTCTCCGCCTTTGCCGATGGCGGCAAGGTCAATATCGTTTACGTCTGGGACATTCTCGACGCCAATGGCGTGCGGCTGCATCGCCTGCAGGGACAGGAGGCGGTGGCGGCAAAAGGCAGCGATCCATGGGCCGCCGTGACCGACAGGGTCATGCAGGATATCGCTGCAAAAACACTCAACGATTATTCGTCATGGAAGCAATCTCAACGCGGATGAGGTGAATCGACGGGAGAAGTCACAGAGATTTCACGAAAATCATTGCGAAAGCGCGGAGTCCTCTTGCAATCGGAAGCAACAGCGCTATTAAGGCGCGCATGGCAACAAGGCGTATCCGGCAAAGGCTTTTCAGCCGGATGTTCCTCCCCTTGAACGACGCTTGGTTACGGTGGATTGAGCCCCGTGGCGCAAGGCGATGGCATGGAAACAGGCGGCCGCAATGAAGGTTTTCGCAGGCAATTCGAACCGGCACCTTGCCGAAGCGATCTGCAAGTATCTTAATGTTCCTCTCGGAAATGCCACTGTAAAGCGGTTTGCTGACCAGGAAATATTCGTAGAAATCAGCGAAAATGTGCGTGGTGAGGACGTTTTTATCGTCCAGTCCACCTCTTTCCCGGCAAATGATCACCTGATGGAACTTCTCATCATGATCGATGCCATGCGTCGCTCCTCGGCCAAGCGCATCACGGCGGTGCTGCCCTATTTCGGTTACGCCCGCCAGGACCGCAAGGCCGGCCCCCGCACCCCGATTTCCGCCAAGCTCGTTGCCAATCTGATTACCGAAGCCGGCGCCGACCGCGTTCTCACCCTCGATCTTCATGCCGGCCAGATCCAGGGCTTCTTCGATATCCCCACCGACAATCTCTTCGCAGCACCAATTCTCGCCCGCGACGTGAAGGACCATTACGACACCAACAATGTCATGGTCGTTTCGCCTGATGTCGGCGGCGTGGTCCGCGCCCGCGCACTCGCCAAACGTCTCGACTGTCTTCTGGCCATCGTTGACAAGCGCCGTGACCGTCCGGGCGAATCCGAAGTCATGAACGTCATCGGCGATGTCTCCGGCAAGGATTGCATCCTCATCGACGATATCGTCGATTCCGGCGGCACGCTCTGCAACGCCGCTGAAGCGCTGCTGAAAAAGGGCGCGACGAGCGTCACCGCCTATATCACCCACGGCGTGCTTTCCGGCGGCGCGGTTGCCCGTGTGGCTTCCTCGAAGCTGCGCGAACTCGTCATCACCGATAGCATCCAGCCGACCACCGGTGTCCAGTCCGCGCATAATATCCGCGTGGTCAGCACCGCAGGCCTGCTCGGCGAGGCAATCAACCGCACCGCACAGGAACAGTCGGTTTCCGGCCTGTTCGACTAAAGAACTTCGCCAATCGCCCTTAGCGCTGCCAACTGCTGTCCGGTTTAATTTCCGGGCAGGCTGCCGATCGGGCTAACATTCTCTCGGCGTCATCCTCAGCCCTGTGCCGAGGTTTCAGTCACGTTGAATAAAATCATTAGGTTGCAAATCCTCGGGACAAGCCCGAGGGTGACGCAGGAGCGTCTGGCGTTCTTCGCCATTCATCGCATGGATGCAGCGCCCGACCTTCCGCTTAAGACGAGGCCGCACCCGCATCCGGCGGCCGCTGCAGACGGGAGGCGGCGGCCTTGATTTTCGGCCACCAGCGCCGAACCCGGGTCAGGACGGCATGGCGACCATTGCGCCAGATGCTGACCGTATCGGCCGAGACGGCATTACCCGTGAACAGGTGACGGTGGCGGTTTACCGCCAGCACCCGGTAGAGAAACAGGGTCGTCAGGGCGGAAAACAGGATGGACATCACCACATCGCTGAGGAAATGCCCACCGGCCGCGATGCGCAAGCCGGACATGAGGATGATCATGCCGGCGGCAGTGCTTCCCATCACGAACCGTCCGCGCCATTGCAGCCGGGGCCAGACGAGCACGCAGAGCGGCAGAAAGAAACTGGCGATCAGGGCGGTTTCACCTGAGGAAAACGAGCAGTTTGAATAACATTGCGTGCTGAACTGGAAAGGCGGCGTGAAAAGTTGCTGCCCGCCGAATTCGGTAATGCTGAACGGGCGCGCACGACCGATGGTCGCCTTCAGCACGCCATTGACGAGAAGACCGGCGCAGAGGATCACGGGTCCGCACAGGAAGGCCCAGACGCGCCATCCGGTTCTCTGCAGCGGACCCAGCCGCAGATTGCCGACAAGGATCACGAAGACCAGAAGAGTGGCAAGCTCCGTACCTTCGCGCAGCGTATCTCGCAGCCATTCGGGAAACGGTTCACGGCCGGACCATGGCTGCTCGACGGGAGAGAAAAACAGCGCGGAGAACCTGAGATCGATGGAGGGGAAAGTCGCAAACAGGATGACGAGCGCCAATGTGGCGAGTGTCAGCCAGATCGTGATCCGCATATGCGAAAGATCATTATCCATTGCTGCCCTCCGGCATGCATTGCGGTAGCAGGCGCCAGAGGCCGATTTCCCTGCCCTCGAGGAAACCCGGCCCGGCGGTCCAGCGCGCAACCGGCGCTTCGCCGACAAGGCAGGCCGGCAGACCATCCGCGCTTGCCAGGAACAGGGGATTTTTCGCCTCGCCAGCTTTCAGCGGATAAAGAAGAGCATAGTGACTGGAGGGCACGCCTGTTTCGGGCAATGCCCGCGCCAGCACCTGTTTTTCGTCCCGCAATTGATAAAAAAGCTCGGCCAGTATCGAACGATCATTGGCGACGATGGCATCCGCCCCCGCCTCGCGCGCCCGTGACAGGCCGGTCGACACCAGCTCGGCGCGCCCGAGATACCGCGCCATCGCCAGTTCACCTTTCGGCAGGCGCAATTGCGTTCCGGCAATGGTCATCAGCGGCAGCACGACGGCCACGATGCCACCAAGCACCAGGGTGGACACGGTGAACCAGCGCCGCGACGCCAGCACCGGCACCGCCAGAAGCACGCCGGCCGCATAGGCTCCGACCGCCCAGTTGGCGAGCGCCCGCGACATCAAACCCTGCGCGGTGATCAGCAGAACGATCGGCACCGAAAGCGCGACCAGCGCCCGGGCTTCACCGGTCCTGGCGCGGATTGTCGCGACGATCATGCCAGCGAAAACGAATGGTCCGACCACGCCCGCCTGCGAGAAGAAGAACTCCAGCGCGGAGCCGATCTTCAACTGGACGCCATGCCAGTTCGCATTGTCGGCCGTGTGGCGTGCGGTCATGAAATCATGCGCAGCGTTCCACCACAGATTGGGCGCGATGACGGCAACGCAGACCAGTGCCGCAATCGCCGCGTCACGCAGCCGGATGCGCCATGCCTCGCAAAGCCAACCGGCTGCAATGAAGCAGGGCAGAAAATAGATCATCGCATATTTCGACATCAGCCCGAGGCCGAAGCAGAGACCGAGAGCGATGCTCCAGCCAAACGCCGCCCTGCCCTCGCTACGGGCGAGCGCAAGCTTCCGCACCGAGATCATCGACAGCACGATGAACAGCATCATCGGCGTATCGGTCGAGATCAGCAGGCTGCCGAGCGTCACGGCCGGCAAGGTCAGATAGATCACCGCAGCCAGCGAGCCCAGCCTGACATCGTAGATCATACGGCCCAGCACAAGGATCGCCGCCGCCGCCACGCCATGCACCACGGGTGCGGCCAGCCGCACCTGAAAAGTGCCCTCGCCGCCGCCCAGAATGGTTGCCGCGCGAATGAGCCAGCCGATCAGCGGCGGCTTGGAATAGGCGCCGAGCGCCATCTCGCGGCCCCAGAGCCAATATTGCGCCTCATCGACAAAAAGGTCGGTGCGGTTGAAGGCCAGACCAAGGACGCGCAGGGCGGTTACGAGGACAATCGCTGAAAACGCAAATGTCAGCCATCGGCGCTCATCGCCTGCCTGCGCATAAGGCATCGTCGCCGCCTCATGCATGCTGGCGGCGTTCTGCATGAATCAACCAGAGATTTCGGGCATAGATGAAGAGGCCGGAGGCCTGCCCGATGATAAAGACCGGATCGCGCCGCCAGATGGCGTAGGACAAAAGCACCAGACCGCCGATAACGGAAAAATACCAGAAGGCCACGGGAATGACCGAGCGGTTGGCCCGTTCCGAAGAAATCCATTGAACAAGAAAACGCATGGTAAACAGCATCTGGCCCATGAAGCCGGTGCAGACCCACAGAAATTCCTTCCAGCTGTTCACATGCAGCATGGACCATAAAGCCGGTGCATTCACGGCAATGTCTCCGTTTTGAAAGTTTCAGCCCAGCTTGACCGCTTGCGCCGGCGCAAAAGCCAGGCGACACCGATCAGATCGTGGATGCCGACAAGCGCGCGGCCGATATTGGTGTAATGGGAATTTCCATGCAGCCGCGCCCGGTGCGTGACGTCGACATGGGCAACCTGCCAGCCGTCACGACTGAACAGCGCCGGAAAATAGCGGTGGTGATGATCGAAATAGGGCAAGGCGAGATAGGCGTCGCGGCGGAAGGCCTTGAGACCGCAGCCTGTATCGCGCGTGCCATCCTTCAATATCCGCGCCCGAAGCCCGTTGGCGAAGCGGGAGGAAAGGCGTTTTCCAAGCGTATCACGCCGGCCGACACGCTGGCCGGCGACGAGGCCGAGCCGGCTCGGGGCGCTGGCGGACAGAAGCGGCGCGAGAAGTGCCGGCAGATTGTCCGGCGGGTTTTGCCCGTCTCCATCAAGCATACAGATAACAGGCGCACGCGCCGCCTGCACACCGCTATGGATCGCCGCCGATTGCCCGCCCTGGCGGTCATGCCGCACGAGCCGCAACATCGGATAACGGTCACCGAGCGCAAGCACCGCCTGGACCGTGCCGTCGGCAGATGCGTCGTCCACCACCACGATCTCGAAGTCGCCAACCGGCTGGCAGGCAGCAACGATCTCCGCCACGAGCGTTTCGACGCTCGCTTCCTCATTGTGCATCGGCACGACAACGGCGAAATCCGGCCTCGGTCTCACGCTGGCTCCGTCATATCCGTCTGCATTCAGTCCGCAGACATCATTGATAGTGGCGAGAGAAGGAGCGCGAAAAGCTTGCATGAACATGAACAGCCGTTGAACTTCACCCGATATGCGCCCGTTCTATTGCAGTTTTATTACGGGAAACGCCTCAGTGGCGGCCGGTTATTTTTTCACGGTATGCGGGAAATAATCGTACAATTCGCAGTGCTTTTAACGCGGCCGTAAGCAATTTTTGTCACCGTGCGCTCACGTTTTTTTGGGGGAGGAAACAGGATGCCGGGTGGGAATCCGACTGCTGTAAAAGCTAAATCATTGTCGATAAAAGCCAAATTTGCTGCGCTCGTCACGGGTGCAACGCTGGTTTCATGCCTGTCCGTGGGGTTGTTGTCCTACGAGATGGGCAAGTCGGGCCTGATCGACGCCAGCGAAATCAGGCTCGAGACGGTTGCAAGCAACCAGTCCAAACAGCTTGACGCCTATACTTTGCGCGTCGAACAGAGCATTTCCGAACTGTCGCAAAACGCCGCGGTCGCGCAGGCACTGGAGACGATGACCACAGTTGTGCCGACGGAAAGGGATGCGATCCTCCAGGCTTTCCGCCGCGACGGCGTCTCCGAGGAGGAGCGCGCCTCCTTCAACGGCGAAGGGTTGCGACTGCTTTATGCCATTCGCCATGCCACGATCAATTCCACCATCGCCAGCGTCTGGCGCAACACCCGCGTCAGCGACATCTATGTCATCGATAAGAGCGGCCTCATTATATACACCGTGACCAAGGGGAAAAACTTCCTGACCAGCGTGACGGAACCGCAGAACGCCGCGATCAAGGAGCTGTTCGACCGCATCGAGGCCGGCAAGGACGGTGTCGTCAGCACCACCGGCTTCAGCGGTGGGGAAAATGATTCGGCCATGATCGGCATGCCGCTCGCCGTTTCCAACTGGGGCCAGCTGCAGCGCAAGGGCGCCGTCATCATGCGCATCGCCGCCGATCGCATCGGCGCAGTCGTGACGCCCGAGGAAACCGGCAAGACCATCGATGACGCCGTTCTTCTGAACGCCGACGGCAAACGCCGGGCTGGCGTTCTTTCGGGCGGCGCGGATGCCGCCGTTTCCGAAAGCCTCGCGGCTCTTTCCAACGCAAACGAGGCCGGAACGGTGATGGCGCAGACGCCTGCGGGCAACATCTTCTATGCCTATCGCCCGGTCTCCGTCTTCGGACAGAAACATCTTCTGGCCATTGGTCAGCAGGAGAGCAAGGTTCTCGCCGCCGCCAACGATCTCGCCTTCTGGGCGACGCTTGCGACACTGGCCGTGCTTGCGATCATGACGCTGATCGGCATTTTCGTTTCCGCTGGTCTCACAAAACCGCTGACCGGCCTTGCCGGGCTGATGGAGCGCCTGAACGGCGGCGAGAACAATATCGAGATCAAGGCCGTTTCGCGCGGCGATGAGATAGGCACCATGGCGCGCGCGCTGGAATCCTTCCGGCAGGGCATTCTGGACAAGCAGCGCATGGAAACGGAAGCCCATCGCAAAGGCGAGGAACTGGACGAGGAACGCGCCCAGCGGGAGATGGAAAAGGCAAGAAGCGCCAGGGAACTGGAAGAAGCCGTCGATGCCCTTGCCACCGGTCTTGCCAATCTTGCGGCCGGCAGGCTCGATCTTCGCATCGAGAAATCCTTCGTGCCTTCGCTCGATCACCTGCGCGTCGACTTCAACAACTCCATGGCGGGCCTGGAAGCGACGATCTCCAATATTGGCGAAAGCGCAAACGCCATCCGCTCGGGCTCCGGCGAACTGAAAAGCGCATCGGAAGACCTGTCGCGGCGCACGGAACGCCAGGCCGCAGCCCTTGAGGAAGCGGCCGCTGCTCTCGGAGACATGACGCAGGCTGTCAATCTGTCCTTGTCGCGCTGCAATGTCGCCGTCGAGGCGACGGCGGGCACGATGCAGGACGCCCATAAATCCACGGCGGTCGTCAAAGAGGCGATCGTTGCGATGGAACGCATCGAGACCTCGTCGGCCAAGATCCGCCAGATCATCGACGTCATCGACCAGATCGCCTTCCAGACCAATCTGCTGGCGCTGAATGCCGGCGTGGAAGCCGCGCGCGCCGGAGAAGCCGGAAAGGGCTTTGCCGTTGTGGCGCAGGAAGTGCGCGAACTCGCCCAGAAATCGGCAGCCGCCGCCCGTGACATCACGACGCTCATCGCCACCTCTGCGGGTGATGTGGAAAGTGGCGTGGCGTTGGTGCTGAAGACCGGGGAAAGCCTGGAGCAGATCCAGAAGCGCATCCAGTCGGTCAACGACCAGATCGGTGAAATCGCCACCGCATCGCGCGAACAGTCCGGCCGCCTCAGCGAAATCAATGCCTCCGTCAACGAACTCGACCATGTGACGCAACAGAACGCGGCCATGGTGGAGGAAACGACAGCCGCAGCCTTCTCGCTATCCAGCGAGGCGGACGGTCTGACCGAACAGGTGGGGCAATTCTCCGTCGCCGCCGTAAGGCAGCGGGATCAGCGTTACGCGGCATAAGTCGCAACGAAAAAGGCCGGAGGCAAAACCTCCGGCCTTTTATTTTGCCTGAAAACCCGATCCGGGCTCCCAGGGGCCGGAGCCCCTGGGAACACGCCGGCTTGATCGTGATGATCCGTCGCCGGCTTCCGGGGAGGAACTCAGAAGAAGCCGACCTTGTTCGGGCTATAGGACACGAGCAGGTTCTTGGTCTGCTGATAATGATCGAGCATCATCTTGTGGGTCTCGCGACCGATGCCCGACTGCTTGTAACCGCCGAAGGCGGCACCTGCCGGATAGACGTGATAGCAGTTCGTCCACACACGGCCCGCCTCGATGCCCCGGCCGGCCCGGTAGGCAATGTTCGTATCGCGGCTCCACACGCCCGCGCCCAGACCGTAAACCGTGTCATTGGCGATTTCGAGCGCTTCTTCCACCGTCTTGAAGGTGGTAACGGAGACAACGGGACCGAAGATTTCCTCCTGGAAAATCCGCATCTTGTTGTTGCCTTCAAAGACGGTTGGCTGAATGTAATAGCCATCCTTCAGATCACCCGTGAGCGTCTTGCGGTCACCGCCGGTCAGAACCTTGGCGCCTTCCTTCTTGCCGATCTCCAGATAGCTCATGATCTTGTCGAACTGTTCCTGCGACGCCTGCGCGCCCAGCATGGTCGACGGATTGAGCGGATCGTCCTGGCTGATGGCCTGAACGCGCTTGATCGCCTTTTCCATGAAGCGGTCATAGATCGATTCATGAACCAGCGCGCGTGAGGGGCATGTGCAGACCTCACCCTGGTTAAGCGCGAAGAAAGCGAAACCTTCGAGCGCCTTGTCGAGGAAGGCATCGTCCTCGTTCATCACATCGGCAAAGAAGATGTTCGGCGACTTGCCGCCCAGCTCCAGCGTGATGTTGGTGACGTTATCGGCCGCATAACGCATGATTTCCTTACCGACCGAGGTGGAGCCGGTGAACGCGATCTTGGCGATGCGGTTGCTTTGCGCCAGCGGCTTGCCGGCTTCCAGGCCCGTGCCGTTGACGATGTTGAGGACGCCGGGCGGCAACAGATCTTCGATCAGTTCCATCACGACAAGAATGGAGGCCGGCGTCTGTTCGGCCGGCTTCAGCACCACGCAATTGCCGGCGGCAAGCGCCGGCGCAAGTTTCCACGCGGCCATCAGGATCGGGAAGTTCCACGGAATGATCTGGCCGACGACACCGAGTGGTTCATGGAAGTGATAGGCGACTGTGTCATTGTCGATTTCGCCGATCGTGCCTTCCTGTGCACGGATGCAGCCCGCGAAATAACGGAAATGGTCGATCGTCAGCGGAATATCCGCATTGGTCGTCTCGCGCAGCGGCTTGCCATTATCCCAGGTTTCGGCCCGTGCGATGAGATCGAGATTGTCCTCGATACGCTGGGCGATCCTGAGCAGGATGTTGGAGCGTTCGGTTACGCTGGTCTTGCCCCACTTCTCTCTTGCCTTGTGGGCGGCATCCAGTGCGAACTCGATATCAGCCGCATCCGAGCGGGGAACTTCGCAGATCTTGTGGCCGGTGACCGGCGAAAGATTATCCATGTAGCGGCCGGATTTCGGCTCCACCCATTTGCCGCCGATGTAATTGCCATATTTCAGCTTGAAGGGCGCTTCGCCCGCTTTCTGCTGAACCTGAATATTCATGATTTCATCCTCCCTGATGAAAACGATCCGCGACGGACCGCATGGGAGAAAGGTGAGCCTAGATGGCGCGGTTCGGTAGAGGGGCGGCGCTGTTCCGCAGCGCACATTGTCTCACATCTGCGACAAAGGCGCTCCGATCCGGCATGATTGGCCGGATCGCAACCGCCTGGACCTCAATGCACGTCGAATTTCTTCATCTTGCGATGAAGCGTGGCGCGGCTGATGCCGAGCAGCGAAGCCGCTTGCGTGACGTTGCCGTTGGTGCGAGACAACACACGCCGAAGCGCCGAGCGTTCCGCTTCCGCAAGGTCGGAACCGCTGTCGTGGCGCTGCTCCTGCAGAATATCCGCAGCGGGCAGGCCCTGCGCGATAAGGGTATCATCAAGCTTCAGCGCAAGGCGTGCGGCGCGGGTTGCACCCAGCACAAGATCGTCCTGATCAACCGCAAGCAAAGAAATCGCAGCGCCAAAACCACTCGGCACGACAACGATGCGCGCGCCCGGAAAGGCGCGACGGAAAAGATTGCCCTCGATGCGCTGCGCCGCATCCTTCACCGCCTGGGTGACGAAAGAGAAGGTCATCTCGTTGATGTCATCGCGGCAGGTGGAAATATCGAGTGCGCCCGTCACCCGGCCGGTATGGTCACGAATGGGCGCCGTGGTGCAGCAGAGTTCGGTATTCGACGTGAAGAAATGCTGGTCGCGATAAACCACCACCGAACGCTCATCGACGAGCGCCGTGCCGATGCCGTTGGTGCCCACGCTCGCCTCGCTCCAGACAGCGCCGGACCAGAGACCAAGCGCTCGGAACTCTCGGTCATCGCCGGCCGCACCGCGTCTTTCCAGGGCAACACCCTGCGCATCGGTCAAAAGCAGGCAGCAGCCGGATTTGCCGACACTTTGGAAAATGCGGTCAAGTTCATCCGTGCTTTCGGCAATCAGGCCGGCCGCACTTTCACGGGCGCGGCGGAATTCATACTCGCTGAGAAAGATCGGCTTGCGGTTTTCCTCCGGTGCAAGATGATGTTTGACCATGCAGCGACGCCAGGAGGCGACAATCGGAGAACTTGCGGCGGCGGAACGGTGGCGCGCGGTTTCATACACGCGTTCCGCATGGGCGATGTCTGTCGGCATACGCTCCTCCCAAAGCTTTTCGGCGATGGTGCGCTGGAAGCGTTCACGTTTCAACAAAAAATTTCGCGACCACCATTGCCGGGCGCAACCGCGGGCTGCGCCAGACTATCGGACCGCCTTGAAATAACGCCGGCCGGCGCTCGCTTCCGTTTCATCTTCGGCCGAGAGAAACGTATCGTCCACGAGATTGGCGATGGAGGTCAACGGTCCGGGCTTTCCGAAAAAGAAGCCCTGCACCTGCAGGCAGCCTTCACGCCGCAGGAACTCGATATGGGCCTTGGTCTCGACCCCTTCCGCAAGCACCGGAATGTTGAGGCTGTGCGCCAGAATGAGCGTCGAGCGAACGATCGCCTCCGACTGCACGTTGGTCGACAGGCCATCAATGAAGGCGCGGTCGATCTTGATCTTGTCGAAGGGGAAACTCTGCAGGGTCGAAAGCGAGGAATAACCCGTGCCGTAGTCGTCCATCGCGATCTTGACGCCGAGCGACTTGAGTTTGCGAATGGTAAGGAGCGCGTGGCGATGGTCGGCGATAATGCTGCCTTCGGTGATTTCCAGCTCGAGCCTTTCCGGCGCAAGCCCCGTCTCGGCAATAATTTTCTCAACCTTGTCAGGGAAATCATTATCCGCAAGCTGCTGCGGCGCGACGTTTACGGCGATGGCAAGCGATTTTTTCCACTGAGCGGCCTGCACGCAGGCTTCTCGCAGAACCCATTCGCCCAGTTCGACGATAAAGCCGGTCTGTTCCGCGATCGGAATGAATTCGGTCGGGGAGACCATGCCGCGTTCCGGATGGTTCCAGCGCAAAAGCGCTTCGAAACCAACAATGCTGCCGCTTTTGGTGTCGTTCTGCTGCTGGTAATAAAGCTCGAACTCGTTATTGGCGAGGCCGCTGCGCATGGCGACGGCAAGCACGTTACGCTCACGCGCGGCCTCGTCCATGGATTTGTCGTAAAAGCAGATCGTATCGGAAGTACCGCTTTTTGCCCGGTACATGGCGACGTCAGCCTGGGCCATCAGCGTATCGGCATCGATGGAGCCGGTATTGCGAACCGATATGCCGACACTTGCGCCGACCGAAAATGTCTGCCCGTTCCATTCCACCGGCTTGCTGATCTGCTCGATCAATCGCTGGGCGAACTCCGCACCGTCGGCGCGGGTATAATAGGAATGGGTCATCGCCACGAATTCATCGCCGCCCATGCGGGCCAGGAACTCCCCGGCTTTCAGCACGGAACTCGCACGGTCGGCGATGGCGCGCAGCACCGCGTCGCCCGCCGCATGGCCATGCACGTCATTGATTTCCTTGAAACGGTCGAGATCGATGGACAGAAGCGCGGTATGCGCGCCCAGCGAGACATGGCGCGTGCGACGATTGAGATGCTCGATGAATGCCGCCCGGTTGGGAATGCCCGTCAGCGGATCGTGCAGCGAAAGATGACGATAGCGGGCAACCGCCTGCTGGGTGGACTGGGCGTCGATGACATAGGTGGAAAGCCCGAGCGCCAGAAGCAGCAGCGTCACCGCAATGGCGCCTCCGCCCATGATGGCCGGCGGCAGCAGATTTTCCGGAATGATGATGCGCGGGTCAAACGCGAAGGACATCGAGGCCATGCCGGTATAATGCATCGAGGCAATGGCGAGGATGAGAAACGCCACCGCGCTATATTGGCAGAAACGGTTGAGAGGCCGGGCAATGCGATTGACCGCAATGGCGCCGAACACCGCCCCTAGCACCAGCGAGGCGATGACATAGGCCTGATCCCAGAAAATCATGCCCTGAACATTATAGGCCGCCATGCCGGTGTAATGCATGGCCGCAATGCCGAGGCCGAGGATCATGCCGCCAGCTTCCACCAGCACGCTGCGCCCGCCATAGGCGGAAATGCCGAAGCCGGCAGTCGTTGTGGTAATGGCGATCAGAAGCGATAGCCCGGTCAAATAGGGATCGTATCCCACGTCACCCGCGGCGACATAGCCCAGCATCGCCACGAAATGGGTGGTCCATATCGCCGCCCCGCCATTGACGCCCGCCAGAAACAGCCAGTTGACCTTCTGCACCCCCGTTGCCAAGCGTGCTTTTGAAAAAAGGCGCATCGAAACGAAACTACCCAGCATGCAGACGAAGACCGCTGCGACGGTGTATCGATAGTCGTGATCGATGGTGAGGCACTGGAGAACTTTGAGCATTGTCATCTACGCAATTGGAATTCTGCGCAGCCATATCATTCGCCAAGTTTTCACCCGGTTTATGTGCATGGATAAGCGTATATTAAAAGTTGCAACACACGGATGAATTAGTGAATACTAATAAAATTATAAAGCGGCACCCGTGAAAACGGGGCCACTCTTGTCTTTGGCTTCCGTTTGTATTATAGCGCCCGCACCCGTGTAGACACCCTTGGAGGCAACGCGGGCGGGATGGCCTTTGGCCTCTCCGGTTCAGGTCGCTTCGTTCGGCATGAACTCTCCATATAACCTCGAAAGGAATTGCCATGAGCAAAGAATCGTATGAGCTCAAGGCCGAGGCGCGCGAACGAGTTGGTAAGGGGTCCTCTCGTGAACTTCGCCGCAACGGTTTGATTCCCGCTGTCATCTATGGTGACAAGCAGGCCCCCATTTCCATCGCCCTGTCGACCAACGAAGTCACCAAGCGTATCCACGCTGGCGGTTTCATGACGACGGTTGCGATCATCGACGTCGACGGCAAGAAGATCAAGGTTCTCCCGAAGGATTACCAGCTTGATCCGGTCCGCGACTTCACCATGCACGTCGACTTCCTGCGCGTTTCGGGCAACACGCTCGTCAACGTCGAAGTTCCGGTTCACTTCGTCAACGAAGAAAAGTCGGACATCAAGATCGGCGGCGTTCTGAACATCGTTCGCCACACGGTGGAATTCCACTGCCCGGCCAACGACATTCCGGAATTCATCACCGTTGATCTCGCTGGTCTGAAGATCGGCGACAACGTTCACATTTCGAATGTGAAGCTGCCGAAGAACATCACGCCGGTTATTGCCGACCGTGACTTCACGATCGCAACGATCGTTGCTCCGGCTGGCGGCGTTGCAGAAGAAACGACTGAAGAAGCTTCCGAGGAATAATCGGCGACCGCAAGGCCCGATAGCTTTGAAGAATGAGGCCCGTTCCGTTTTCGGAACGGGCCTTTTAGTTTTTATGAACTTTAAAACCAGAAAGCTTGCCACCCACGCATGATACGGAACCCGTTTCAGCGTCGATTAACACTTCCATGAAACGATACCCTTGCGCTGTCGTGGAACACCGGCCGGGCTGAGGAAATGGGATGGGAAAACAGGCTCTTGCCGAAAACCTTCGCAAAACCTCTCCGGACAGACGAAACGGGCGCAGCAAGTCTGGGGCAAAGGGTAGCTGCAATCGAACATGGCTCATTCCGTCGAAAGTCGCTTTATCGCGATTGTTTCCGGCGCACTTCTTACAGTGGTCGCCCCGCTCTTCACGCTTTTGCTGACGCTTTCCTACCACGAAGCCATTCGCAGCCAGCGTAACCACCTTGAAATTCTGCTGTCGACCAATGCACAGGCGCTTGCCCGCCCCCTGTGGGACCTTGATGACGACACCATAAACCAGATTACCGGCACCCTCGTTTCCGACCCCGTGATCCGCATGGTCGAGGTCAAGGACACATCCGGCCAGCTCGATATCGTCCAGACCGCCGGCAGCGACATCATTCAGGATGCCGCCTCGACGACGCGTGAGGTGACCTACAAGACCACGAAAGGCTCCGTCACGGTCGGGCAACTCACGGTCTATTATGACGATATCAGCCTTCTGACCTCTCTCAGCCGCAACGAACTGGCCTTCATCACGATTTTCATCCTCGCCGTCCTCGCCATCGTTCTTGCCGCCATCGCCGGCAACCGCTTCATGGTCATCCGCCCGCTGATGCGGCTGGCGGCCGCGATAGAGGCAACGCGGCGTCTCGGTTCGCGCCATCACGTCGACTGGCGCTCGAAGGACGAAATCGGCCGGCTGGCGAAAAGCTTCAACGAAATGCAGACACAGCTCGAAAAGGAAGAGCTGGAGATCAAGAACGCGCATGAGCGAAAGACGGAAATCTACAACCGCACGCCCGCCATGCTGTTCTCACTCGACAGGCACGACCGCATCGCCGCCGTCAGTGACTATTGGGTGCAGGCGACGGGCTACGACCGTACCCGGATACTCGGGCTGAATTTTGCCGATCTCATCCACCCCGATGACCGGCTTCTGTTTCAGCAGCGCAAGACAGCGCACCCCTTGCCCGATACCTCGCATAGCGGCATCACCGTGCGTTTCCATTGCATGGATGGCAGCGTCATGGACGCACTCATCCTCGAAAAGGCCCTTGATTCCAGCGATGCGGCGCATCAGAGCACATGCCTCTGCGTCATGACCGACGTGACCGAATTGCGCCAGTCGGAAAAGCGCAATCGCCAGCAGGCCATTTCCGACCATCTGACCGGCCTCTTCAACCGTCAGGGCTTCGAGGCCATTCTCGATCTGCAGATCCGCGATGCGGACCGCAACGGCAGCGAACTCGCCTGCCTCTTCATCGACCTCGACCGGTTCAAGGCGATCAATGACAATCTTGGCCATGCCGCAGGCGACGCTGTTCTCAAACAATTCACGCTGAAGCTCGAGCCGCTGCTGACGCCGCTGGACAGCGCATCGCGTCTTGGCGGCGACGAATTTGCCATTCTTCTGGCCGGCGACAAGGTGGAAGAGCGCGCCCTGCAATTCTGCGAGCGTATCTGCACCATGTTGGATACGCCCTTCGAGATCGAGAACAACAGCATACGTCTCAGCGCCAGCATCGGCATGGCGGTCTATCCCCTGCACGCCTCCAGTGCGTCAGAGCTTTTGCAGAATGCCGACATGGCGATGTATACCCGCAAGCGGACGGGCAAGAACGGCTCGCAGGTCTTCGACAGCTCGATCATGGACCGGGCCCGGGAACATGCAGAACTGGAGCGGGATATCGCACAGGCGCTTTCCGAGGACTGGTTCGAGGCCTATTTCCAGCCGATTCAAGATCTCTCAACCGGCCAGACGGCTGGTTTCGAGGCGCTGCTGCGCCTCAACCACCCGGATAAGGGCCTGCTTTCTCCGGCCGCCATTGTCAGCCTCGCGGAAGAAAACGGCACCATCCAGCGCATCGGCAATGTCATTCTCGATCAGTCGATCGCCAATCTCGCCAGACTGTCGCGCCTGCCGGGCATGGAACAGACCTATGTAGCCGTGAATTTTTCGCCGCTGCAGTTCGAGCCGGGATTGCCGACGCGCATCGCCGGTGTTCTGCACCGCCACGGCATTCTTCCCAGACGGCTGGTGGTCGAGATCACCGAAGCCGTCATCATGAAGGACGATCCGCAAATCCGGGCGATCCTTAATGCCATCCACCAGCTCGGTTGCCGCATCGCGCTGGATGATTTCGGCACGGGTTATTCCTCGCTCAGCTATCTCAGCCGTTTCCCGGTCGATATCGTCAAGATCGACCAGTCCTTCACCCGCTCGATCTGTGATGACACGATGGAAATCAGGCAGCGCAACCGCATGCTGGTCGAAGGCATCGCGGCCATCTCGCACAAGATGAATTGCGTCGTCATTGCAGAGGGCGTCGAGACAGAGGAGCAGAAGGAACTTCTGACCGATATAGGCGCGGATTTCGGGCAGGGTTATTTCTTCGCACGCCCGCAGCCGGTCGAAAGGCTGATCACCTCCCTCGACATCGCGTCCGGGAAAAGCCGCATTGCGGCGCGGCAAGCGTGAACCGGCAGGGGGCCGCAATGGGATTGATCCGCTTTTGCCTGATCTTTCTTGCTCTCGCCGCTCCGGCCAGCGCGGCCAAGCTCTTCCTGACGACCGAGGTCTACCCACCCTATAATCTGCAGGCGAGCGACGGCAGCGTGCGCGGCGTCTATTTCGACCAGCTCAAGATCGTGCTCGAGGATACCGGCACCAGTTACGAGGTCGCCGTCATGCCCTGGGCGCGAGCCATTGCGTTGGCCAGCACACAGGCCATGCATTGCGTCTTTGCCGCTGCGAGAACACCGGAGCGGGAAAAGCAGTTCAAATGGGTCACGCCGATCCATATCGACCGCAATATCCTCGTGGCGCGCCGCAAGGCGAATGTCGAAGCCTCCAGTCTTGATGAGGCCAGGAAATATCGGGTGGGAACCCAGCGTGGCGACTACACTGAAGCGCTGCTGCAAAAGCTCGGTTTCCCGCAGGTGGATGTCGGTGCGGATTTCGAGATCACGCTTCACAAGCTGGAAGCCGGCCGCATCGACCTGATGCCCATGTCTGAAAGCACTTTCAAAAGCCTGCCCGCCGATACGTTCAGGGAGGTGATAACGTTTACGCGGCAACAGCTTGGGCTTGCCTGCAACAAAAGCGTGCCCGACGAGGTCATCGCAAAATTACAGGCCCGGCTGGATCGGCTGATCGCCGATGGAACGCAGCAGCGGATATTCGACCGCTACAATCTCGTCAGCCCCTGACCCATCCAAACTGCATAAAAAGCCCTAAATCCATAAAAAGATTGACAGCCGGCGGATTTCGGGGTGGTGACAACAGCATCATCTGGCAACATGCGGACATGCCCCATGAAGATCATCGCAGGACTCGGCAATCCCGGCGCGCAATATGCGGGAAACCGCCACAATATCGGCTTCATGGCCGTTGATGCGCTGCAGCGCTTGCCCTCCTTTGCGCCCTGGTCGAAGAAATTCAAGGCGGAGATTTCCGAAGGCGAGATCGGCGGCGAAAAGGTCCTGTTGATGAAGCCGCTGACCTACATGAACCTTTCGGGTGAATCCGTCGGCGAAGCCATGCGCTTTTTCAAGCTTGCACCCGCAGACATCATCGCCATTCATGACGAGCTGGATTTGCCGGCCGGCCGCGCCCGCATCAAGACCGGCGGCGGTCATGGCGGCCACAACGGCCTGAAATCGCTCGACGCCCATTGCGGCAAGGAATACCGCCGCCTGCGCCTCGGCGTCGGCCATCCCGGCGACAAGGAGCGGGTGCACGGTCACGTCCTCGGGGACTTCGCCAAGGCCGACCGCGTCTGGCTCGATCCGCTTCTGGACGCCATTACCGACAATGCCGCCATGCTGGTGAAAGCAGAGGATTCACAGCTGATGAACAAGCTGGCGCTGGCCACGGGCAGCAAGCCGGAAGCCGAGAAGCCGGCCAAGGCAGCCAAACCCGCCGCGCAATCCCATATCCATCAGGCACGCAACAGCGCCCAGCCGAAAAAACTGCCGGAAACCGGCCCGATGGCCGAAATGTTGAAGCGTATGTTCGGCAAGAAGGACTAGATCACCAATGTCTTCGGAGACCATCGTCCTGCGCGAAGCCCAAGCCGGCGATCTGGCTGGACTGCTTGAACTTTACCGGGCGCTCAATCCGTCCGATCCGGAAATGACGACAGAAGAAGCAGATACCGCTTTCGCGACCATGCTCGCCCAGCCGGGCCTGACCGTGTTTCTTGCGACCGAAGGCGGAGAAGCGGTCGCCACCGCCACGCTGCAGATTGTTCCGAACCTGACGCGCGCCGCACGTCCCTATGCCCTTATCGAAAACGTGGTGACGCTGGAAACCCGTCGCGGCCTCGGATATGGCCGGGCGGTCGTGCGCCATGCCGTCGAGGTCGCTTTTGCGGCGAATTGCTACAAGGTGATGCTGCTGACCGGCCGGCAGCGCCCGGAGGTCCATGCATTTTACGAAAGCTGCGGCTTCGTGCAGAACAAGACGGGTTTCCAGATAAGGCAGGATTAACGCTCACTCCTCGGGCTCGGTGGTGAACATCAGCGGAAATCCCGCTTCCTTGCCGAGATCGGTCGCTTCCTTGGCCTTGGTCTCGGCAATATCGCGTTCGCAGACGACGACAACCGCGCTGCCGAAGCGATGCGCCGTCATCATCACCCGGTGGCCGGTCTCCTCGCTCATACGGAAGATGGCCTTCAGGACCACGGTTACGAAATCGCGCGGCGTATAGTCGTCATTCAGCAGAATGACCTTGTAGAGCTTCGGCCGCTCCAGCTTTGGTTTGACTTTCGGTTTTGGCTTGAGATCGACAGGACTGTCACTCATCACGGCCGCTCGTGCCTGTCGCTCATCGCGGTTGTTCATGGGAAACCCCGTTGATGACGAAAGATCGATCGCTTGACCCGCTTATATTGCGCCGCAACCACGCCATCGGCAAGCCTGCCCGAAATTCCTCACCATTAAAGGAGCTTTGCCCACCCAAATCGGCCCGCGGGCTTGACCTTGCCCTGCCCTTTCCGCAAAAGGCTCCTCAACGAATTCTTTCAAACGGACAGGTTTCAAGCCATGGGCTTCAAATGCGGTATCGTTGGATTGCCAAATGTCGGCAAGTCCACTCTCTTCAACGCGCTGACGAAAACGGCAGCGGCACAAGCCGCCAACTATCCCTTCTGCACCATCGAGCCGAATACCGGCGAAGTGGCGGTTCCGGATGCGCGCATGAAAATCCTCGCCGACATTGCCGGCTCGAAGGAAATCATCCCTACCCGCATCTCCTTCGTCGACATCGCCGGTCTGGTGCGTGGTGCATCGAAGGGCGAAGGCCTCGGCAACCAGTTCCTCGCCAATATCCGTGAAGTGGACGCCGTGGTTCACGTTCTGCGCTGCTTCGAGGATGATGACATCACCCACGTCGAAGGCCGCATCAACCCCGTGGCCGATGCCGAAACCATCGAGACCGAGCTGATGCTCTCCGATCTCGAAAGCCTTGAGCGCCGCACGGAACAGACCCGCAAGCGCGCCACCGGCAAGGACAAGGAATCGCTGGCGCAGCTGCCGCTGATGGAAGCTTCGCTGAAGCTTCTGAACGAAGGCAAGCCGGTCCGCACCCTGCTCTCCACGCTCGATGCCGAAGAACTGCGCATCCTTCAGGGCCTCAACCTCCTGACTGCGCACCCGGTTCTCTACGTCTGTAACGTCGCGGAAAGCGACGCCGTCGACGGCAACGAACACACCAAGGCCGTTGCCGAAATGGCGAAAGCCCAGGGCGCAGAATCCGTCGTCATCTCCGCGGCGATCGAATCCGAAGTCGCACAGCTTCCCGATGAAGAGTCGAAGGAATTCCTCTCCGCCCTCGGCCTCGAAGAAGCGGGCCTCGACCGCCTGATCCGCGCCGGCTACAAGCTGCTCGACCTCATTACCTATTTCACCGTTGGCCCGAAGGAATGCCGCGCCTGGACCATCGAGCGCGGCACCAAGGCCCCGCAGGCCGCCGGCGTCATCCACTCCGATTTCGAACGCGGCTTCATCCGCGCCAACACCATCGCTTACAACGACTATGTCGCCTTCAAGGGCGAAGTCGGCGCGAAGGAAGCCGGCAAGGCCCGCGATGAAGGCAAGGAATATGTGGTTCAGGATGGCGACGTCATCCACTTCCGCTTTAATACCTGATCTGGGTTGAAATGGGGGACGGTCGGGGCGTAGTCGCCCGGACATCGCGGCTTGTTTCTTCTTCCCGCCGGGGAGAAGGTGGCCCGGAGGGTCCGATGAGGGGGCTAGCTCTCCTGATTATCACGACCCTTGCCCCCTCATCCCGCTGCCGCGACCTTCTCCCCCTCGGGGAGAAGGCGAAAGGCGCACCCGCTCGCCCAAACGCCTCTTCACGAATATGACCGCACCCTAGATTTGACCTTTACGTAAAAGGAAAAATCATCTTAGATGCGCCGACCTTCACTGTGCGAAGGGAGGACGCCATGACGCCGGTCGCGACTTATGCCTATGAGGATTTTCCCGTAGGGCAGGAATTTCCCCTTGGACCGCAATCGATTTCCGCAGAGCAGATCGTTGCTTTCGCCAGTGAATTCGATCCCCAACCCATGCACCTGTCCGAAGAGGCCGGGCGCCAGAGCATTCTCGGCGGGCTCGCCGCTTCCGGCTGGCACACCTGCAGCCTGCTGATGCGGATGATGGCCGACAGCTATATCTCGGACTCGACCTCACAGGGCAGCCCCGGCATCGACTACGTCGACTGGAAGAAACCGGTTCTGGCTGGTGATACGCTTTCGGGAAAATCCATCGTGCTGGAGCAGCGCCCTTCCGCTTCGCGCCCCGGCATCGGCCTCGTGAAATTACGCCACGAGCTTTATAACCAGCGCGGCGTTCTGGTGTCGCACGGGGAAAACACCGTCATGTTCCTGATGCGCGGTAATGGAGGCGTTACGGCATGAAACTGGCAGAACTTTCCCCGATCGGCGAACGCGTCACCCTCGATACGCTGCATTTTTCCGCCGAAGACATTATTCGCTTCGCCCGCGATTTCGATCCGCAGCCTTTTCACCTCGATGCCGAAGCAGCCAAGAACAGCGTTTTCGGTGGGCTTTGTGCTTCCGGCTGGCACACCGGTGCAGGCTGGATGAAATGTTTTCTCTCTCACTGGATGAAAGAGGTAAAAAGGTTGAAGCAACAGGGCCTGGAGCCGCCAAAACTCGGCCCCTCCCCCGGCTTTCGCGAACTCAAATGGAAAAAACCGGTCTTCGCCGGAGACGATGTCACCTACTTCGTCACCCTGCTCGACACCCGCCCATTGGAATCAAGGGCCGGCATCTGGTTGAACACGACCTTCAATGAGGGCGTGAACCAGTCTGGAGACACGGTGCTGACCTTCCGCAGCGGCGTGCTGGAGTTCGAATAGGGGCTGGCCCATATCACCCCGCCGCGATAGCTTCAAAGCAGGCATCACGGCGGGCAGGTCAATATGGATGATATTCTCAAGGGTTATGCCGAGGCGGCAACGCCGGAGCTGATTTCCAGATTCGATAATCTCGACTGCCGGGAGATTTACACGCCCGTCATCGACCTGCTGCCGTCGACACCGTGCCGGATCGCAGATATCGGCAGCGGCACCGGCCGCGACGCCGCATGGTTCGCAGCGCAGGGTCACGATGTTCTGGCAGTCGAGCCGGTCAGCGAGCTTCGCGAACCCGGCATGCAATTACATCCATCGGATAAGATTACGTGGCTGGACGACAGTTTACCCGGCCTCGCGAAAGCCCGTCTGCACGGCGTCTTCGATCTGGTCGTCCTGTGCGGCGTCTGGCACCACGTCGACTACGAGGCAAGGCAAGCCGCGATGGAGAGCCTTGCGGAAATGACGGCGACGGGCGGCTCGCTGATCATGTCGCTGCGCCACGGCCCCGCCCCCGAAGGTCGCCGCGCCTTTGCCATTTCACCGGCGGAAACGACAGGCGAAGCCACCCGTCTCGGTTTCACGCTGATCCGCCAGGCAGAAGTCGCCTCCATTCAGGCAGGAAACCGCGCTCTGGGCGTCCGCTGGACTTGGATTGCCTTACGGAAGACGGGATGAAAAGAGCGGGCTGCCGCAGCAGCCCTGATCAGTCTTTCACCTTAATGGCCGGAAAATTCCACCAGCGTCCGGACCTCGACACCCAGGTCTTCCAGCTTCTTGCGGCCTCCGAGATCAGGCAGATCAATGACGAAGCAGGCGGAAACGATCTCCGCACCCATCTGCCGCAAAAGCTTGACCGCGCCTTCAGCGGTGCCGCCGGTGGCAATCAGGTCGTCAACCAGAATGACCTTTTCGCCCGGCTGTACCGCGTCCACATGCATTTCCATTTCGTCGACGCCGTATTCAAGGCTGTAGGCGACACGGACGGTGGTGTGCGGCAGCTTGCCCTTCTTGCGGATCGGCACGAAACCGGCCGACAGCTGATGCGCCACCGCCCCGCCCAGAATGAAGCCGCGTGCTTCCATGCCGGCAATCTTGTCGATCTTCGTTCCCGCATAGGGCTGCACGAGTTCGTCCACCGCGCGGCGGAAAGCCCGTGGATTGCCGAGCAGTGTCGTGATGTCCCTGAAGATGATGCCCGGCTTCGGATAGTCGGGAATGGAACGGATGGCAGCGGAAAGCTCCGAAGCGATAACGGTCATGGTATTTCCAGTTAAGACAAGGGAAGTGGATCAGAAGGTTCGGATTACCCTATCAACTTGACGGCTGCGGACCAACTAAAAAGGACCGGCGCTCACTCCGCCGGTGACATTCCCTTGATCCGCGCCCAGGCCGGGCAGACATCCTCGAAGGAATGCGACAGGGGCCGCAACGCCTCATCATCTCTGTCATCGAAGCTTCCCGAGACCAGCGCGACGGTCGGTGCGTCATCAATGGCGCCGAGCGTGCTGCCGCAGACCGGGCAGAAAGCCCGGCTGGAATAATCGGAGGATCGGAAAGTCGAGGGCGCGCCGCCCTCTCCCGTCCATGTCACCGCATCCCTCTCGAACTCCACCCAGGCAAGGCTGGGGGCGCCGGAATGCCGCTGGCAGATATCGCAGGAGCAGGTGTGCGGATTGCCGGGCTCGCCCGTGACTTCAAAACGGATGGAGCCACACAGGCAACCGCCGCTGCGAATTTTCGTCATTTCCACCATCTCCCCTGAACACATGAAAAGGCCCCCGCGGAAGACCGCAGGGGCCGATGATTGGCAGGCATCTGAATGCCGATCAATGTTCCTTGTTGGCGTAGACCGATTTCTTGGTGAGATAGATCAGCGCCGTGAAGATGAACAGGAACACCATGACCATGAAACCGGTGCGCTTGCGCTGTTCCAGATGCGGCTCTGCGGCCCACATCAGGAAGGCGGAGACATCCTTGGAATATTGGTCCACGGTCTGCGGCGCGCCATCGTCATAGGTCACCTGATCGGCACTGATCGGTGGCGCCATCTTCAGCGACGCCGCGCTGACGAAATACGGGTTGAAATGCGTGCCTTCCGACACTTCAACACCGGCCGGCGGGTCCTGATATCCGGTCAGCAGCGCGTGGATATAGTCCGGGCCGCCTTCCTGATAACCACCGATGATCGGGATCATGTCGATGACGAATTGCGGGAAGCCGCGCTCCACCCCGCGCGCCTTGGCGAGCAGCGACATGTCGGGCGGCGCAGCGCCACCATTGGCGGCAGCGGCCGCCTCATGGTTCGGGAAAGGCGAAGGGAAATGATCTGATGGCACGGCCTTGCGATTATACATTTCGCCGTCGGCGTTCGGCCCGTCCTGGACTTCATATTCCGCGGCGAAAGCCTTCACCTGCTCGTCCGAATAACCGAGATCCCCCAGCGTGCGGAAGGAAACGAGGCTCATGGAATGGCAGGCGGAGCAGACTTCCTTATAGACCTTCAGGCCGCGCTGCAGCTGGCCCTTGTCATATTTGCCGAAGGGTCCGGCAAAGGACCAGCTCTGCTCTTCGGGCTTGATCACCGGGAAGTGGCCCCCGGCAATCGCATGTTCCGTCTTGGTGGCGAGATCATGGCTCTCCTCCGCCGCCGAGGCGACGGTGACGGAACAGCCGATGGCGGCGAAAAGCGCGATGCTTGTTACAAGCTTCTTCATTGTCGTCATCCTTCCTTCGCGCTCAGACTTCTGTGGCCGCAGGCGCGGCACCCGTCTTGGCGGCGTTCTTTGCAAGAACGGCCTCGGTAATCGAATTCGGAATACGCCGCGGCGTTTCGACCAGACCGAGGATCGGCATGATGACGAGGAAGAAACCGAAGTAATAAAGCGTGCCGATCTGCGACATGATGACGTAGATGCCTTCCGCCGGGCGCGAGCCCAGCCAGCCGAGCATGATGGCATTCACCACGAACAGCCAGAAGAACATCTTGTACCAGGGACGATAGACGGCGGAACGAACCTTCGACGTATCGAGCCAGGGCAGGAAGAACAGCACGATGATCGCGCCGAACATGACGAGAACGCCGCCGAGCTTGGAATCGATGATCCAGATGTTGAAGGTGATGGCGCGCAGCATGGCGTAGAACGGCAGATAATACCATTCCGGCACGATATGCGCCGGCGTCTTCAGCGGGTCCGCCATGATGTAGTTATCAGGGTGGCCGAGGAAGTTCGGCATATAGAAGATGAACCACGCATAAGCGATGAGGAACACCGAAACGCCGAGCGCATCCTTGAGCGTCGCATAGGGCGTGAAGGGAACCGTGTCGGTCTTGCTCTTCACCTCCACACCGGTCGGGTTGGTCTGGCCGGTCACATGCAGCGCCCAGATGTGCAGGACGACGACACCCGCGATCATGAAGGGCAGTAGGTAATGCAGCGCGAAGAAGCGGTTCAGCGTCGGATTATCCACGGCAAAGCCGCCGAGCAGGAACTGCTGGATCCATTCACCCACGAGCGGGAAAGCCGTGAAGAAGCCGGTGATGACGGTCGCGCCCCAGAAGGACATCTGGCCCCAGGGCAGAACGTAGCCCATGAAGCCCGTCGCCATCATCAGGAGATAGATCACACAGCCGAGAATCCAGAGGATTTCGCGCGGCGCCTTGTAGGAGCCGTAATAAAGGCCGCGGGCAATGTGCAGGTAAACTGCGATGAAGAAGAACGACGCGCCATTGGCATGCATGTAGCGCAGCAGCCAGCCGTGGTTGACGTCACGCATGATCTTTTCGACGGAATTGAAGGCAACCGTCGTTTCGGCCGCATAATGCATGGCCAGCACGACACCGGTGAGGATCTGAACGATCAGCATCACGGAAAGCATCGCGCCGAAGGTGTAGGCGTAGTTCAGGTTACGCGGGACAGGATAGGCAACGAAGCTGTCATAGATCAAGCGCGGCAAGGGAAGCCGCGAATCGATCCACCTTTCGATGCCGGTGGACGGCTGATAACTGGAATGACCACTCATGAATAACTGTCCCCTTATCCGATCTTGATCACGGTATCGGATGTGAATGCAAATGTCGGGATGGCGAGGTTTTCCGGCGCCGGACCCTTACGTATGCGGCCCGCCGTATCGTAGTGCGAGCCATGGCAGGGACAGAACCACCCGCCGAAATCGCCGGCCTGGCCGAGCGGAACGCAACCGAGATGGGTGCAGGAACCGATCATGACGATCCAGTTTTCCTTACCCTCGCCGGCGGAACGGTCGATATCCGTCGCCTGCGCATCGGGGGCAACATTGGCATTGCGCGCCACGGGATCCTTCAGATCGCCGAGAGCGACGGCCTTGGCTTCCTCGATTTCCTTTTCCGTGCGGTTGCGGATGAAAATCGGCTTGCCGCGCCACTTGACGGTGAGCGACATGCCCGGCTCGACCGCCGTGACATCCACCTCGATGGAGGCGAGCGCCAGCGTCGATGCATCGGGACGCATCTGGTCAATAAAAGGCCATGCAACTGCGGCGGCACCGACGGCGCCCGCCATTCCCGTCACTAGGTAAAGAAAATCGCGACGGGTCGGTTCACCCGAAGCGTCGTGATTGGTTACGTGCTCGCTCACCGCTACACCATCCTCTGCGCTGTTTTTGCCGTAAATCGCATGAGTCCTCCCGCTATGATTTGATCCAGGACAAACTCCGTCCCATCGTCCTGGACACAACTGCGGCATTAAGAAACCGCGTCACTCTGTTTGATCGCAAAATATTGACCGACTTGGCAAGAGCAAAGCACACAAAGCTGCCGTAATTCTGCCGGAGGGGGCCGATTTGGCTCGCATTTTTTCGCCGCCCTTGGCAGGCGGGCAACATTGTGCGCATCCATGCCCCATGTTAGGAGACTTCAAGGGAGAGCTCGGAAAGCAGGGATTCGGATGACGGCGAAGCTCTCTTGCATGGTCTCCACGGCAGTGGCTGCCGTTCTGTTTATCGCCAGCCTGCGCTACGTCACCGATTTCTGGCTTCTCGCCTTCGTCACCAGCTTCCAGCTTCACATCGCACTCGCCTGTATCCTGCTGTCATGCCTCGTCTTCTGGCTGACGCGCGATGCGGTTTCGGCTCTGCTTGTGGTCTGGTCGCTGGCACTCGCCATCCATGCCGTGGCGATGCTGATGGAATTTTCCACATCCGCCACCGCTGCGCCTGATGCAAAGCCGTTTCGGCTGCTATCCTTCAACGTCTTGATGGACAATGCCGCCAATGCGGATGCGATTGCCAACAAAATTCTCGAATCGGGCGCGGATGCCGTCTATCTCTTCGAGGCGGCGGCATTGCAATCGGTTCTGCCCCGTCTGCAGCAAACCTACCCGCACAGGCTGGGCTGTTACACAGGCACATCCGGATGCGATCTGGTCATCCTGTCAAAAAGACCATTGCAGGAAGGCCGTTTCCACAGTCTCAGCGATCTGCGTCGCGACCGGTTTGCCATCGCCCATATCGACCTCGACGGCACGGAACTGACGCTCGCCGCAGGCCACATCACCAAGCCCTATTTCGACGATTATCATCGCGATGAACTGGATGAAGTCAGCGAAATCCTCTTTCGCGTCACCGGCCCGCTCATTCTCGCCGGAGATTTCAACTCGTCCAGCATAGCGCCCGATATGCGCGCCTTTCTCGCCGCCAACGACCTGAAGAAAGCCACCTTCGAACCCGCCACATGGCCGACGGAGGCGGGTCGCTTCGGGATCGCCATCGACCACATCTTCGCCCGCGAACCGGCAACGCTCATGAAAATCACCCGCCTGCCCGATAGCCTCGGTTCCAATCATTATGGCCTGATGGCGGATTTCATGATCGGGAAATAGTCGAAGGCCTTACTGCGCCGCCTCGTCCGCAGCGAGAAAACCACCCGACTGCCGCGCCCAGAGTTCCGAATAAAGACCGCCCTGCGTGACCAGATCGGAATGGCTGCCCTGTTCCACGATGCGCCCCTGATCCATCACGATCAGTCGGTCGAGAGCAGCAATGGTCGACAGGCGGTGGGCGATGGCCAGAACCGTCTTGCCCTGCATCAGCTCATCCAGATTGCTCTGGATCGCCGCTTCCACCTCCGAATCGAGGGCCGACGTCGCCTCATCGAGCACGAGGATCGGCGCGTCCTTCAGCATCACGCGGGCAATGGCGATGCGCTGGCGCTGGCCGCCGGAAAGTTTCACGCCGCGTTCGCCCACATGCGCGTCGAACCCTTTGCGCCCACGTTGATCCTCGAGCCTTGCGATGAAGTCGTCCGCCTTGGCGCGGCGCGTCGCCTCCTGCAACTGCGCTTCGGTGGCGTCGGTACGGCCGAACATGATGTTGTCTCTGATAGAACGGTGCAGCAGCGACGTATCCTGCGTGACCATGCCGATATGGGCGCGCAGCGATTCCTGTGTCACCCCGGCGATATCCTGACCGTCGATCAGGATACGGCCTTTTTCGACATCGTAGAAACGCAGGATGAGATTGACGAGGGTGGATTTTCCAGCGCCGGAGCGCCCGACGATGCCCACCTTTTCACCCGCCCTGATATCGAGATTAAGATGGTCGATTACGCCATTCGCCCGCCCGTAATGGAAGCTGACATTTTCGAAGCGGATGCTCGGCTTCTTGACCTCCAGCGCCTTCGCGTCAGGCCTATCGACGAGACCAATCGGCTGCGAAATCAGCTCGGCGGCATTCTGCACCGTGCCGAAATTGCGCATGATGCCGTTGAACTGCGTCATCAACCGTCCGAGCAGGAAGTTGAGGCGCAGCACCAGCGCCAGCGTGAAGGCGACCGCACCCGAACTGATCCTGCCGGAAAGCCACAGATCGATACAGAGCGCCGCCATGGAAGTGATCATCACGCCAGACAGCAGCGCCATGGAAGCGCGCACGCCGGTGATGAAGCGCGTGAACGTCATGGTCGCATGCTGGAAAATATCGAAGCCCTGCCGCATGTAGCGGTCATTGGCATCATCACGCCCGAACAGCCGGAGCGTCTGGATATTGCTATAGGCATCCACCATGCGGCCGGAAAGCATGGAGGCGGCTTCCGCCGTTTCTTTGGAATGGTAGCGGATGCGTGGCACGAAATAACGCGCCAGCAGCGAGAAGATCGCCACCCAGACGAGGACGACGACCGCAAGCCGCCAGTCCAGCCCACCAATCAGGAACAGCATGGAGACCGAATAAATGCCGACGAACCAGACGCTTTCCATCAGCGAAGTGACGAGATCGCCCGCCGCCTGCCCGCCCGACCAGACCTTGGTGACGATGCGGCCTGAAAAATCATTCTGGAAGAAGGTCAGCGATTGCCGCGCCACGTGCATATAGGATTGCCAGCGCACCAGATTGTAAAAGCCGGGCGTGATGATCTGCTGGTCCACCAAAGCCGTCACCATGGTGACGATAAAACGCACGATGCCGATCAGTACCAGCATGCCGACCAGTTCGCCGCCATGGGCCGCAAGCAGCCCTGCCCAACCCTCTTCCGGCTTCACGGTGGCGAGAATATCGACGAGACGTCCGACGAACCAGAAAAGCGCCGCCTCGATGGCCGCCGTCAGCCCGCCCAGCACCAGCATGGCGAAAAAGGGCGCCTTGGCCTGCGAGATATAGAACCAGATGAAGGCGAACGTGCTTTCAGGCGGCCGCAAATCGTCCTTGCGGGCGAAGGGCTTTATCCAGTTCTCGAAAAACTCGAAGATGCGGGTAATAACCATGATGCGGATATAGGCGGATTCCCGGAGCGGGAACAGCCGCGGAGGCTGCGGGAAGAGATTATATTTCGGTAACATTGCCCAAATGAAAAAGAGCGGGGAATGTTCCCCGCCCTTTCGCTTTTCCTCACTCAGCGGCCACTTCCGCCTCATGGTCGGCGATGAAGCCGCCGGACTGGCGCCGCCACAGGTCGGCATAAATGCCGCCCATTGCCGCCAGTTCCGCATGGCTGCCCGCTTCCACGATCCGGCCCTTGTCGAGAATGATGAGCCGGTCCATCTCGGTCAGCGTCGAAAGGCGGTGGGCGATCGCAATCACCGTCTTGCCTTCCATCAGCGAGAACAGGTTCTCCTGGATCGCCGCCTCGACTTCGGAGTCGAGCGCCGATGTCGCCTCGTCCAGCACCAGGATCGGGGCATTCTTGAGGAAGACGCGGGCGATCGCGATACGCTGGCGCTGACCGCCGGAGAGCTTGACACCACGTTCACCCACCTGGGCATCGAGGCCCTGACGACCGTGCATGTCGACAAGCGTCTCGATGAAGTCCCAGGCATTTGCCCGCTTCGCCGCCGCAATCACCTGTTCGTCGGTGGCCTCGGGGTGGCCGTAGGCGATGTTGTCGCGGATCGAGCGGTGCAGCAGCGAGGTATCCTGCGTCACCACCCCGATCAGCTCGCGCAGGCTGTCCTGCGACACCTTCGAGATGTCCTGGCCGTCGATGGTGATCCTGCCGCCTTCCAGATCGTAGAAGCGCAGAAGCAGGTTCATCAGCGTCGTCTTGCCCGCACCCGAGCGCCCGACCAGACCGACCTTCTCGCCCGGCTTGATATCGAGCGTCAGCCCGTCGATCACGCCCTTGTTCTTGCCGTAGTGGAAGCGGACGTTGTCGTAACGGATGGCGCCCTGCGGGGCGGCAAGCTCAGACGCCTTGGGAACATCTACGATATCGTGCGGCTTCGTCATCATCGACATGCCGTCATAGACCGTGCCGATATTTTCGAACAGCGAGGTGACTTCCCACATGATCCATTGCGACATGCCGTTGACGCGCATGGCAAGGCTGATGGCGATGGCGACCGAACCGGCCGTGACCGAACCCTGCATCCAGAAATAAAGACCGAGCGTTGCAGTGGAAAACAGCACGACCGCATTGTTGAGGTCGATCAGGATGTTGAAGCCGGAAATCTTGCGCATCTGGCGGTGAACGGTTCCAAGAAACACGTTCATGCCCTCACGCGCATATCTTTCCTCGCGGCCCGCATGGGAAAACAGCTTGATCGTCGAGATGTTGGTGTAGCTGTCGACGATCCGTCCCGTCATCATCGAGCGCGCATCGGCCTGTTCCTGCGCCAGCCGGCCGAGTTTCGGCACGAAATAAGCAAGAATTCCCATATAGATGCCGAGCCAGACCAGCAGCGGAATGACCAGCCGCCAGTCCGCCGCTGCAACCATGAACAGCATCGAAACGACAAAGCTGATCGCGTAGACGAACACGTCGATCACCTTCAGCGCCACTTCGCGGATCGCCAGCGCCGTCTGCATCACCTTGGTCGAAACCCGGCCGGCAAACTCGTTGGCGAAGAAGTTCATGGAGTGGCGCAGCAGGAAACGATGCATCTTCCAGCGCGCGATCATGCCGAAATTGCCGGCAAGCGTCTGGTGCATCGTCATGGTGTGGATCGCGCCCATCAGCGGCAGGAGGAAGAGCACCAGCCCGGCCATGACGATCAGATGCCACCCCTCGTCGGCAAAAAACGTCTCGCGATTGGCCGTGGAAAGCCAGTCGACGATATTGCCGAGGAATTTATAGAGCATGGCTTCGGCAATGGCGATGCCCATGGACATCAGGCCAAGCAGCAGCAGCCATGGCCATGCGGGCTTCACATAGTGCCACAGGAACGGCAAAAGCTTCTTTGGCGCCACGGAGGGCGCCGAAGCGGGAAAGGGATCGAGGCGTTTTTCAAACCAGCCAAACATAGGCCAAGCTCCGGCAATCAATCGCTCCATCGTGACATGGTGAGCGGACACAAATATGGCTCACGACGGAACGGAAAAGTCTTTGAACATGGCCGCAACAGCCACATGGTGAGTCGAAATATGGGAAACGCGGCCGGGCCGCAGAGTAACACCTAGGCCAGCAGCGGAACTACTGGGGCCGGGAGGCGAATACGAATGTCATTTGGCATGAGAACCTCCCTTGGCTGGTGTTGAAGACATGGCCTTGTAGCGCAAAAATTAAGCAATGACCAGCCGGAAAGACACCGAATACGCGAGAAAACACGCAAGGCGTCCAATACGGCGAGCGGGCGGAGATGACCCGCAGGGTCTCCGCCCGTTAAACGATGCCGACGTCGCCTTATTCGGCTGCGTCCTGCGCTTCGCCGCTTTCATAGTCGGCAATCAGCTCGGCCATTCCGGCCTGCGTATGACGCTTCAATTCCCGGCGATCGCTGGGCTGGGGCGCAAAAGTCACGGTGAGGCCCGTATCCCTTATCGTGCCAATGGCGAAAGAGGCGCCGGACAACATGCGCACGCCCTCATGCAGCCACAGCGGGTCAGTGGCGAAATGCTGGCCGATGCCGACCACGACGGGAATGCCCTGCCAGTGCGACATGCGGTCGTAATGGATGTGGCCCGCCAGAATACCGACGACATCATGCTCGAACAGCAGCTCGTCCAGAATCTCGGTATCGTCAAAGGAGAGGGATTTCCACTCCGCATCGGGACGGTCAAAATCAAGCGCCGGCGCATGGTGCATCACCAGCAGCTTCGGCAGTTCGGGGTGGTTTTCGAGTTCATCCTCAAGCCATTCGATCTGCCCGGGCTCGAAAGCCCCGCCGACCTTGCCGGGAACGCTGGTGTCCATGACGATGATGTGGATGCCGGCAATGACTTCCGCATGATCGTAAGGTTCATCCAGATTTTCGTGGCGGCCGAGCATGACCGGATAAAACCCATCACGGCGGTCATGATTGCCGAGCGCGAAGAGCACCGGCACATCCAGTTCGGCTTGCGCCATCAGGCGCTTGAGTTCTTCATAGCTGCCGGCATCGCCTCTATTGGTCAAATCACCGCTGACGACGATGAATTCGGGTGCCGGCACCAGCGCCTTGATCTGCGCGAGCGTCGCGGAAAGCGTGGCCGAGGTCTCGGAATAAAGATCATCATCCTGCACCTGCGGATTGCCAATATGCAGATCGGTCAGATGGACGAAATTCACCCGTTCGGACATGGAATCCTCCTGTTGTCGCGTGCAGAAAATCCGACTCGAAATGGCCTGTCCCGACCATTCATGATCGTCCGGACAGACCTGACAATGTGTTGGTGAATGGGTAGCTGCGCTGTGTGTCACGCGAATGAATATCCGCTCGGGAACAACGCCTGGGAGGGACTTTTCCCAACGCACCTGTCGCTCGCCCCGCGCCCGTGATAATCGGACGGACGCTCCAACCGCAGTGAGAAGTCCATGCCCGACATCAGGATTGCCCTTTACCAGCCCGATATTCCCGGCAATACCGGCACCATCCTGCGGCTGGCCGCGTGTCTAGGCCTCGGCGTGGACATCATCGAGCCGGCCGGTTTCGATATTTCCGACCGCAATCTGAAACGGGCGGGCATGGATTATATTGCAGCGGCGGCGCTCACGCGCCATGTCAGCTGGGACCGTTTCGAGCAATGGCGGGCAACCACCGGCCGCCGGCTCGTTCTCGCCTCCACCAAGGCCGCCCTGCCCTATACTGACATCACTTACCGCACGGATGATATCCTGCTTTTCGGTCGCGAAAGTGCAGGTGTACCGGACCATGTGCATGAAAAGGCCGATGAGCGAATCATCATCCCCATGGTCGAGGGCCAGCGCTCCATCAACGTCGCCATGTCGGCGGCGATGATCACCGGCGAGGCTTTGCGCCAGACGGCATGGGCGTAAGCGCCATTTTTAACGCCAATTTTTCGGGCAAATACAAAATTTGACCGTTTTTCCTTCAAAACTGTCGCAACCCGGCCTGTACCGTGGGCGTTGAGGCTCCTATACTCTTTAGCCGGACAATAAAAATCGCCCTCGCCGGAACCATGCCCCGGCGGGTGTGAGGAGACGTCGCATGCAATCCACCATTGTCATCGTCAACCTTCTCGGCGCAGTCGCACTGCTGCTGTTCGGTCTGTCCCAGGTCAAGGACGGCGTTACCCGCGCTTTCGGCATGAAACTCCGAAGCGTGCTGGCCACCGGCACCCAGAACGGTCCACGTTCCTTCTTTTCCGGATTTTTTGCGACGGTAGCGCTGCAAAGCTCGACGGCAACCGCGCTCACCGTCGCCTCCTTTGCCGAGCGTGACCTCATCAAGCCGCGCATGGCGCAGGTGGTGCTGCTCGGCGCCAATGTCGGCACCGCCGTTACCGCATGGATCGTGGCGGCCGGGGTGGAATGGCTGTCGCCGCTGCTGATCCTTGCCGGCATCGTACTGAAAAAGGGCAGTTCCAACGCCAGACAGGGCGGCGGGACAGCGCTGATCGGCATCGGCCTGATGCTTCTGTCGCTGCATCTTCTGAGCGGCGCGACCGAGCCGATGCGGGCCTCGCCGGCGCTCGGCGTCTTTATCGGGCTCCTTGATGGAGCATGGCCCGTCGCGCTGATCTTCTCGGCCGTGCTCGCCTTCGTCTCCTCTTCCAGCCTCGCGGTCGTGGTGCTCATCCTGTCGCTGGCCGCCACCGGCACGCTTTCCACCGGCCTCATCATCGTTCTCATTCTGGGCGCCAATCTCGGCGGCGCCATTCCGCCTGTTATCGCCACGCTTTCCGGCCCCGCCTCGGCGCGGCGCATCACCATCGGCAATCTTGTTGTGCGCACCATCGGCTGCCTCATTGCCATGCCGCTCGCCTCCTATGGGGCGGAACTCCTGCAGCAATTACCGCTTTCGCCCGCAAAATTGCCTGTCGATGCCCACCTCATCTTCAACGTCATTCTGGCGGCGCTGGCCTGGCCCTTCTCCGGCCTGATATCCGACCTGATGGCGAAACTGGTGCCGGGCGATCCCAAGGCTGAAGACGGCCCGAATTTCCTCGACCAGCAAGCGCTGGATATGCCGGTTGTCGCGCTTGCCAATGCTACCCGTGAGGTCCTGAGCGTCGGCGACAGCATCGAGCGGATGCTGATCCGCGCCGAAAACGCCTTCAAGCACAATGATCTGGCACCGCTTCAGGAAGTCTCCCTGCTCGAAAAGAAGGTCGACCGCCGCCAGCAGGAGGTGAAAGTCTATCTGTCGCAACTGGGGCGCAAGGGGCTTTCCGACGAGGAAGCCCGCCGTTCTATCGCCATCATCGACTACGCGATCAATCTCGAACATATCGGCGATATCATCGAAAAGGGCATCTGCGAGCAGATTCGCAAGAAGGTGCTGAACAGCTTCAAATTTTCCGATGACGGTTATGAGGAGCTGAAAACCCTGTTCGACATGACCATCGAGAACCTGCGCGCCGCCCAGAGCATTCTGGTGACCGGCGATTTCGATCTCGCCCGCCGGCTGATGGAAAGCAAGGTGGATATACGCCGCCTCGAAAAACAGTCCTCCAACCGGCATCTGGAGCGGCTGCGCGACGGACTGACGGAAAGCATGCAGACCAGCTCGCTGCATCTCGACATGCTGCGCGACCTGAAACGGATCAACGCCCATATCGTTTCGGTGGCCCATCCCATTCTGGATGAAAGCGGTGTGCTGATCGAAAGCCGCCTGCGTTACGCCGAACCCCGCGCCTAACTCAATCGGCCGAGGGAAGCCGCCGCATGGTGAATTCGATGCGGTCGCCTTCAAGCTGCCGCCAGCTTTCCACTTCCGTCCAATAGGCCGCTTTGGGAAAGCTGTCGAACCATTCGCGCGCCTTGGCGCGGGCTTCCTCGCGGCCGAGACAGAAGGTCTGGCGCACGAACATGCCGTCACGCTTTTGTTCACCGCCGGCGCTTTCGCGTTCCTTGCGATGATTGGCGATCCTGCGCTTCAGCCCATCAAGGGGCGGCGGTCCGGCAAATTTCGTCATGATATTCACCTCTGGCACCTACATCGATAAAGATAGTGTCGGCGCGCCGCCTTGGCGAGTCGTATTTGTGCGCGGCGCAAACACCTGCTAGAGGCGGCGGGAACAGACTTCACCGCAGGAGAAAGAAGATATGGAACGGCCAATCTTGCCGAAGGGCTTGCCCGAGGACATCGAAGACAAGAAGGCCACAGCCGAAGCCTGGTTCCAGCATCTGCGCGACACCATCGTCGCCTCCTTCGAAACCCTGGAAAACGATCTTACCGGCCCTCTTTCCGATCAGGAGCCCGGCCGTTTCGTGCAGAAAGACTGGCTGCGCGACAATGGCGAAGGCGGCGGCGGCAAGATGTCGATGATGGAAGGCCGCGTCTTCGAGAAGGTCGGCGTGCACACCTCCACCGTCCATGGCGAGTTTTCGCCCGAGTTCCGCAAGCAGATACCGGGTGCGGAAGAAGACCCGCGCTTCTGGGCCTCCGGCCTTTCGCTCATCGCCCATCCGGTCAATCCCAATGTGCCCGCGGTACATATGAATACCCGCATGGTCGTCACCACCAGCCACTGGTTCGGCGGCGGCGCGGACCTGACGCCGGTTCTCGGTCGTCGGCGGACGGAACAGGACCCGGACACCCAGCTTTTCCATCGCGCCTTCGAAATCACCTGCAACCGCCATCCGGTTGCCGATTACCCGCGATACAAAACGTGGTGCGACGAGTATTTCTTCCTGAAGCACCGCAATGAACCACGCGGCACCGGCGGCATCTTTTTCGACTGGCTGCACCCTGATGAGGAAAAAGGCGGCTGGGACGCCAATTTCACCTTCGTGCAGGATGTCGGCCGCGCCTTCAATCTCGTTTATCCGAAAATCGTCCGCGCCAATTTCAACCAGAACTGGACGGAAGAGGACCGCGACGAGCAGCTTATCCGCCGCGGTCGCTATGTGGAATTCAACCTGCTTTATGACCGCGGCACGATCTTCGGCCTGAAGACGGGCGGCAACGTTGAATCGATTCTGTCCTCGCTGCCGCCGGTGGTGCGCTGGCCTTAAAAAACCTCACGCAAATTTGACGCTCATCAGCCATTTTGTCGCAAATAGCGCAAATTAGGACTTATGGAAAAATCAAGGCAGTGGTAGTCTCCTCCCGCAGACGTACTGGAGGAGCTATCGTCATGATTACTTCGAACAGCATGCCTATCTCTGCTTCCGTCGAGGAAGCGCTGCATTCCATCGATACCCCTGATCTGATCGACCGCCTGGCAGCGGAAATGCGCGCCACGGGTGATCGTGAACTGCCCCATTCCTTTTATGTCGAACAGGTGAAACGCTCCCTTGCCGGACAAAAAACGGCACGGCGGGCAGACAATGACGAAATGCCTCGTACAAAAATTCCGGCAGCTGGCACATCCTCTGTGTTCCAGTGCTGGGCAATGCCCGAATAGGGGGCCCGAACAGGGGCCCGAACAGGGTTGAAGGACGCCGCTCTGGAACATAAGCGGCGAACTTTCGTTTCATGACCGAAGGACAGCATGTCACTTCAATGCTGTCCTTCGCTGAAACAGGGAGGCAAGACCATGAGACTTTTTGAATGCGGAACGCTCGTGCCCGGCTGTGCCTGGCATACGCGCGCAGATGACGACGCTGAAGTCGTCCGCCGCACGGTGGAGCACATGCGCTCGGCCCACGGCGAAACCGTCATCCGCGAAAACATGATCGAGAACATCAAATCCCGCATCCGCGACGAAGCGAATGCGGCGTAAGCCGCAACGCCTTCGTTGCTGCGACTTCAATTCTCCAGCATATCCTTCAGCCGGGCGGTCAGCGCTGCCCGGTCAAGGGAGAAATTGACGTCGATCCACTTTTCCTCAAGGCTTTTCAGCACTTCGCCCACCTTCGGGCCAGCCTCGACGCCTGCCGCCATCACATCCACGCCGCTCAGGGGGAATCCGGGCCTGTGGAATTTTTCCGCCCGCGCCAGCAGGGTCGAAAGCCGCGCCACCTTCTGCATGGCCGTGTCGCCAGCCGAAACATCGGCACGGGCGGCGGCAAGCGCAAGCTTCAGCCGTGTCTTCACACCTTCGACACCCTGACGGTAAAGCAGCCGGTCAAGCGCCGTCTCCTTCAGTTCGGGGTCAGCCGCCGGTGCCGAAGCCCAATGGGTAAGATAGGCAGCTTCGGCCTTTGACAGCCGGAGGCGCGCGGCAAGGGCGACCAGCCTGTCCCTATCGGGCGGCAGGATGGCGGAAAGCCGCAGCATCGGGTCCACCGCCCAGCCAAGAGCCTGTTCCGTCGCCACCAGCCCGTGAATGGCGTCGATACCCCATTTCTCGGTCTCGGGAAGAATTTCCGTCAGCACACCCGATTGCCGCATCCATAAAAGAGCGCGGGAGGGATCGCGCGCGGAAAGCAGCTTTTTCAGCTCGCTCCATACCCGCTCAGCCGAAAGGGTGCCCAGCTTGTCCTTGGCCCGCGCGCTGGCCCGCAAGCCATCGGCATCAGGACGGCCGGAGCCGTAGTGGGCGAAAAAGCGGAAAAAGCGCAGAATCCGCAGGTAATCTTCCGAAATCCGCATCGCCGCATCGCCGATGAAGCGCACGGTTCCGGTTTCGATATCGGGTAGCCCATCGATAAGATCGATGATCTCGCCCTTTTCATCGGCATAAAGAGCATTGATGGTGAGATCGCGCCGCTCGGCGTCGGTCTGCCAGTCGGTGCCGAAAGCCACCTGTGCATGACGCCCATTGGTCTCGACATCACGACGCAGCGTCGTTACCTCGAAACCTTCGCCATCGATCACCAGTGTCACCGTGCCGTGCTCGATGCCGGTTGGAACCGCCTTGATGCCCGCAGCCTTCGCCCGCGCCACCACCACATCGGGGGTGAGCGTCGTCGCCAGGTCGACATCGACGACCGGCAGGTCCATCAGCGCATTGCGCACCGCGCCGCCGACGATCCGCACCTCGCCGCCATCGGCATTCAGAAGCGCAAAGATGCGCTTCAGCGCCGGTTTTTCGAACCAGTCCCGCCCGGCAAGGCTGCTCATGAATAAAACCTCTCGTAAATCGTCCTGACGATGCCCGCCGTAATGCCCCAAATGTAGCGTTCGCCATAGGGCATTTCATAGAAAAACCGCTCCTTCCCCTGAAAGATGCGGCTGCCGCGCCCGTGATTGGCCGGGTCCATCAGGAAGGATAGCGGCACCTCGAAAACCTCATCCACTTCCGTTGGATTAAGCGTCAGGTCAAAGCCGGGACGGACGACCGACAGCACCGGCTTGATGCGAAAACCCGTCCCGGAAATATAGTCCGGCAGGCGCCCCACCGTTTCCACGAAAGACCTGGAAAGGCCGATTTCCTCTTCCGTTTCGCGCAGGGCCGCCTCCTCCGGCGTGCGGTCTTCGGCATCGATGCCGCCGCCCGGAAAGGAAATCTGGCCGGAATGTTTGCGCAAAGTGGAGGTGCGCTGGGTGAAGATCACCCGCGCATCGTTGCCGTCATCGATAACGGGCACCAGCACGGCGGCATCCTTCAGCCTGATGCCGTTCCCAGAGAGAACCACGCCCGGATTGAGCACATGGTCGCCATTTTCGCGCTCGGCCACGCCCTCGCCTTCCTGCAACACCCGGCGGCGGAAATCGCTAGCGGTAAAAGCCTTGAGGCCCGTTGTCGTCATAGTCATTGCGAAAGCCGTTCCAATTCATTGGCGGGCATCACCGGAAAGACGACCCCGCCCGAGCGTACGGCGAACATGTCGATACCATCAACGTCGATCACTTCACCGAGCGCAACGAGATCATACATCACCGCCCGCGAGATCAGTGCCTCCAGCCGGCCGCGCACCAGAAGATAGGGTTTCAATTCGCGGTTCTCACCGAAAATTTCAAACCGCAGCGGATACTCCGGCCCCGCCTCCACCACATCACCGACATTGGTGCGGAAGGTGAGCAGCGGCTCGCCATCCTTCTCACCCGCGGTCACCTTCATTTCGACGGCGACGAAAGGCGCATCGACGACCCGGATGCCGACTTTTTCCACAGGAGTTACGAGATAGGTTTTGCCGTCCTCATCCTTGCGCAGAACGGTGGAAAACAGCCGCACCAGCGGCGCCCTACCAATGGGCGTGCCGAGGTAGAACCATGTGCCGTCGGCGCGGATTTCCATGTCGAGATCGCCGCAAAAGGGCGGATTCCAGCGTTCCACCGGGGCCGGCCCGCGTTTGGCATCGCCAGTCTGTTCGGCGGCGCGGGAAATCATCGCCGCCAGCCCCGCCGCATCACCTGCCGAATTTATCGTCTCCGCTGCCATATTCGAGTCTCGCTTTGCCGATAAGGAAATACTAAGTCACGACATAGTCATTCGAATGGCGCTTGTCAGCGGCCAAGAGAGCAATAAGCTATATGCAGCGCAAAATCCGTCCCGGCCAGCGGCCAGCAAAACCGGGATGCGACTGTGACAGCGGCGAAGGTATGAGGAGAGCGACATGGGCGTGATGAATACCGGCGAAACCCTCGATGAAAAGGCCATCGTCGCCTCGGCCGAAAAGGCGCTTTCCGACATTGCGGCCATCCGCACGGAAGTCTCCAAGGTCATTTTCGGCCAGGAAAAAGTGGTGCAGAACACGCTTCTCGCCATCCTCTCGGGCGGCCACGCATTGCTCGTCGGTGTTCCCGGCCTTGCCAAGACCAAGCTCGTCACCACGCTCGGCACCGTGCTCGGCCTCGACGCCAACCGCATCCAGTTCACGCCTGATCTCATGCCGTCGGATATTCTCGGCTCCGAAGTCATGGATCAGGACGAAAACGGCCGCCGTTCCTTCCGTTTCATCAAGGGCCCGGTTTTCGCGCAATTGCTGATGGCCGATGAAATCAACCGCGCCAGCCCGCGCACGCAGTCCGCTCTTCTGCAGGCCATGCAGGAATATCACATCACCATGGCCGGCCAGACCTATGAGCTGCCGAAGCCGTTCCACGTCCTGGCCACCCAGAACCCGCTGGAACAGGAAGGCACCTATCCGCTGCCCGAAGCCCAGCTCGACCGCTTCCTGCTTCAGGTGGATGTCGGTTATCCCGAACTTGCCGCGGAGCGCCAGATCCTGCTCGATACGACAGGCACCGCCTCTGGCGAAGCACGCGGCGTGATCGATGCCGAACGCCTGATGGAAGTTCAGGCCCTCATCCGCCAGATGCCGGTCAGCGACAAGGTCGTGGACGCGATCCTTTCGCTCGTCCGTTCCGCCCGCCCCGGCCATGGCAACAAATTGACCGACAAACACGTTGTCTGGGGCCCGGGCCCGCGCGCAGGACAGTCGCTGATGCTGACCGCCCGCGCCCGTGCGCTCTATGAAGGCAGGCTCGCACCGTCGCTGGACGATGTCTATGCGCTCGCCGAGCCGGTGCTGGAACACCGCATGGCGCTGACGTTTGCGGCCCGCGCCGAAGGCATGTCGGTGCGCGATGTCATCGCAGCACTCGTGGAGCAGGCGAAGAACTGAACGCACGTTCGCGAAAGGACTGCATGTGGCATCCATCGGCCAGATCGTAGACAAGACGCCGGGTAGCGAAGTTCTGGCGCGTGCGCGCCAGCGCGCCGCACTGGTGCCGGACTGCATGGTCGAGGCAAAACGCATCGCCAACACCATCACCGCCGGCTGGCACGGCCGCCGCAAGCGCGGCATCGGTGAGAATTTCTGGCAATTCCGCCCCTATGCCGAAGGCGAGAGCCTGTCGCGCATCGACTGGCGGCGCTCGGCCCGCGACGATCATACCTATGTGCGTGACCGGGAATGGGAAGCCGCCCACACCATCTGGCTCTGGGCCGACATGTCGCCGTCGATGATGTTCAAATCCACCCTCGGCTCCGTTTCCAAGGAAAGCCGGGCGCTGGTGCTGATGCTGGCGCTGGCGGAAATCCTTGCGCGCTCGGGCGAGCGCATCGGCTGCCCCGGCATCATGGAGCCGGTCTCGGCCAGAAACGCCGCCGAACGGCTGGCCGCCGCCATCATGCATGCGCCGCTGACAACAGGCATGCCGGAAACGGGCATGATCCGCGGCGCGAGCGACATCGTCCTCATCGGCGATTTTCTCGATGATGCGAAAAATGTGATGGAGCGGATTTCGCCGCTCGCGCGGCGGGGCTTACGTGGCCATGTGGTGGAAATCGCCGATCCGGCCGAGGAAACCTTCCCTTATTCCGGCCGCACCGAATTCACTGATCCGGAAACCGGCGAAAAACTCGTGTCCGGCCGCGCCGAAACCATTCGCGAGGACTACACCCGCGCCTATCTCGCAAGGCGCGAGGCCTTGTCCTCATCGCTGCGCCGTCTCGGCTGGAACTTCGTGTTCCACCGCACCGATCATCTCGCTTCCGAGGCGCTCGTCGCCGTTCACATGTATCTTTCCGGCGCGCCCGCGCAAGGCGGTGGCCATCGATGAGCGCGTTGCCTTTCGTGTTTACCAGCCCCTACATCCTCTTCGGCCTTCTGGCGCTGCCCGCCATCTGGTGGCTGCTGCGGCTCACACCGCCGCGCCCCAAGGCGGAGGTCTTTCCGCCGCTGAAGATTCTGGCGACGGTGCTGAAACGCGAGGAAACGCCGTCGAAAAGCCCGTGGTGGCTGACCCTTCTGCGCATGGCGCTCGCCGCCGCCGTGATTTTCGCTCTGGCGGACCCGGTGGTAAACCCGCGCAACAGTAGCATCGCCGGCAGCGGCCCCCTGGTGCTCGTGGTCGATAATAGCTGGGCCTCCGCGCCCGACTGGGAGCGGCGCGTGGCAACCGCGCAAGCTCTGATCGGAGATGCCGAACGGGCTGAACGCCCGGTTTCCATCGTTTTCACCGCCGACGCCGAACATGACGCCGTGCCGGGAACGACAGCCGTGGCGCTGGACAAGCTCGCCGCAGCAAAACCGAAGCCGCTGGTTCCCGATCGTATCCGCACGGCAGAGGCCATCACCGAAGCGCTGAACGGTACGCCCCCCGGCACGCTCGCCTATATCACCGATGGCGTGCAGAGTGCGCAGGATGAAAGCGCGATGAGAACGCTTGCCAGCCTCTCGCCCGCCGAATTCCGCATCGTGAAGGGCGATGGCAAGGCGATCACCGCCATATCAGGCGCCACCAACAATGCCGACGCCATGAGCGTCACGCTTTCACGGCTGGATACCGCCGAAGCCGCGCGGCTGACCGTGAATGCGCAGGACAGCCAGGGCCGCATCCTCGCCAATGGCACCGCCAGCTTCGCGCCCGGCGAGGCCGAGACGACGGCGACGGTGGAAGCGCCCTTCGAACTGCGCAACGATTTCGCCCGCCTTTCCCTCGAAGGTGTCTCGACGGCGGGTGCGGTGCATCTTCTCGATGACGGCTTCCGCCGCCGCCGCGTGGCGCTGCTGGCCGGCGAAACCGGCAATGATTTCCAGCCGCTGCTGCAGCCGCTTTATTATATCAGCCGCGCCCTGCAGCCTTTTGCCGATCTCATTCCGCAGCGGCAGGCCGATCTGGCGCAGGCGATCCCGGAAATCCTGCAATCCAACCCCTCCGTCATCGTCATGGCTGATATCGGCCGCCTGCCGCAGGAAACCTATGAGCCGATGCAACGGTGGCTGGCCGGCGGCGGCACGCTGATCCGTTTTGCCGGACCGCGCCTTGCCGCGGCCCCAGCCGACGATCCGCTGGTGCCGGTAACACTCAGGCAGGGCGAGCGTGCGCTCGGCGGCGCACTCTCCTGGGCCGAGCCGCAGCCGCTTGCCGATTTCCCGAGTTTTGGCGCCTTCGCCGGCATGCCGAAGGCCGATGGCATTCTCGTCAAACGCCAGGTTCTGGCCGAACCGACACCGGATCTGGCTGAGCGCACCTGGGCCAGCCTTGCCGATGGCACGCCGCTCGTCACCACCCGTAACGTCGAGGCAGGCCGCATCGTGCTCTTCCATGTCAGCGCCGAAGCAAGCTGGTCCGACCTGCCGATCTCAGGCCATTTCGTCGATATGCTGCGCCGTATCGTGCAATTGTCGAAGGCGGGCGGCGCTTCCGCCAACGCCAATGCCCCGGCGGCCGCCCTGCCGCCCTTCCGGCTGCTCACGGCCGAAGGCGCACTGTCGGCCGAAATCGGCACTGCCCGGCCGCTCGAAATGCGCGCCGGCCAGCCGCCCCGCACCGGTTTCGACAATCCCCCCGGCCTTTACGGCACAGAGGATGGTTTCGTGGCTCTCAATCTCTTAGCCGCTGGTGCGACGCTGCGCCCCCTCGACACGTCGGCCGCCGGTATCAGCACGTCAAGCGAAGCGCTGATCGGCGAAACGGCAAAATCCCTGCGCCCCGCCCTCTTCATCGCCGCCTTCCTCATGCTGATTGCCGATAGCCTGATCGTGCTCTTCATGAACGGCGCATTCGCCCGCCTGCCAAAAGCCCGCAGCGCCACCGCCGCCACCCTGCTTCTGGCGCTTGGCGCCTTTGCCACCATGTCGCCAACGGACGCGCGCGCCGACGATCCGAAACCCGGCGACGAGCAGATATTCGAGCGGCTGGACACTACGCATCTCGCCTATGTCCGCACCGGTGAAGACGATGTCGACCGCATTTCCGAGCAGGGCCTGCAGGGTCTCAGTGAATTCCTGACCTGGCGCACGACGCTGGAGCCCGGCCAGCCGGTCGGTCTCGATATTTCCAAGGATGAATTGTCCTTCTATCCCATCATCTACTGGCCGGTTTCCGCCACGGCACCGATGCCCTCAAGCGCCGCCATCTCGCGTATCGACGCCTACATGCGCGCCGGCGGCACCGTACTGTTCGATACGCGCGACCAGTTCTCTTCGCTCGATACCGGCGCGACCAGCCCTAACGGCGAACGCCTGCAGGCGATCCTCGCCAATATCGATATTCCGCCCTTGGAGCCCGTGCCGGAAGACCATGTTCTGACGCGCTCTTTCTACCTGCTCACCAATTTCCCCGGTCGTTACAACGGCTCGCCGCTCTGGGTGGAATCGCGGCAGGGCGCGGCCAAGACCACGTCGGGCCTTTCCTCCTCCGGTGATGGCGTGACGCCGATCATGATAACAGGCAATGACTTTGCCGGCGCATGGGCCGTCGATGCGCAGGGCGCGCCGGTTCTGCCCACCGTGCCACCAGACGAGATGCAGCGCGAACACGCCTTCCGCTCCGGCGTCAACATCATGATGTATATGCTGACCGGCAACTACAAGGCCGATCAGGTCCACGTTCCCGCACTTCTCGAACGGTTGGGGCAGTGACATGACATTGACCTTCGCCCCCTTCCTGCCGTGGATCGTAATCGCCGTTCTGGCAGTCGCAGCCCTCGCCCTTTCCTTCATCGGCCTGTGGCGCGGCGTGCGCGGTGCATGGCTGCGCGGGCTGGCGCTTGCCGCCCTGCTTGCCGCCATCGCCAATCCGCTTCTGACGCAGGAAGAGCGCGAGCCGCTCTCCACCATCGTGCCCGTCATCGTCGACCGCTCGCAGAGCCAGGACGTGCAGGAGCGGCCGCAGATGACCGATACCGCGCTGGAGACGCTGAAAGACCGGCTCTCGCGCTTCCCGCGCATTGAGCCGCGCATCGTGGAAGTCCGCGACAATGGTGAGAGCGATTCCCCCTCGACACAGCTTTTCTCGGCGCTTTCCTCTGCCGTCTCGGATGTCTCACCATCCCGCGTCGGCGGCGCGATCTTCCTCAGCGACGGCCAGATTCACGATATTCCCAACGCTTTGCCCAATGCCGAACAGGCGCTGGGCTTCCGCGCGCCGGTCCATGGGTTAATCACCGGCAAGGCCGATGAGTTCGACCGCCGTATCGAAATAGTCCGCGCTCCGCGCTTCGGCATCGTCAACGAAGAGCAGCAGCTGACACTGCGCGTCTTCGATGACGGCCGCCCCGCCGGCGGCGGTTCCGCGGAAGTGACCGTGAAGATGAATGGCGAAGAAATCGCCACGCTGCAGGCCACGCCCGGCCAGCCGACGCCGTTCAGCTTCAAGGTTCCGCGCGGCGGCAACAATGTCATGGAGTTTTCCGTCGCCGAGCTTCCGGGCGAAGTAACGGCCGCCAATAATCGCGCCGTTCACCTGATCGAAGGCATCCGCCAAAACCTGCGCGTGCTGCTCGTTTCCGGCGAACCCCATGCCGGTGAACGCGCCTGGCGCAACCTCCTGAAATCCGACGCCTCGGTCGATCTGGTGCATTTCACCATTCTGCGCCCGCCCGAAAAACAGGACGGCACGCCCATCAACGAACTCTCGCTGATCGCCTTCCCGACCCGCGAACTGTTCGTTGAGAAGATCAATGATTTCGACCTCATCATCTTCGACCGCTACCAGCATCGCGGCGTGCTGCCGATCCTTTATTACGATTACATCGCCCAATATGTCGAAAAGGGCGGCGCGCTTTTGATCGCCGCCGGGCCGGAACATGCCGGTCAGGATTCGATCGCCATGACGCCTTTGGCCTCCGTGCTACCGGCGCAGCCGACGGGTCAGGTGCATCAGGCCGCTTTTTACCCCCGTCTTTCGGAAGCGGGCAAGAAACACCCCGTCACCCGCGGGCTGGAAGGCTCCGGCAACGAGCCGCCGCAATGGGGCCGCTGGTTCCGCACCATCAGTGTCGACCCGCCGCAGGGCCAGACCGTGATGCTGGGCGACGGACAGGACCCGCTGCTGGTGCTGAACCGGCAGGGCGAAGGCCGTGTCGCCATGCTGCTGTCGGATCAGGGCTGGCTGTGGGCGCGCGGTTACGAAGGTGGTGGCCCGCATGTGGCGCTTTACCGCCGCATCGCCCACTGGCTGATGAAGGAGCCGGAGCTTGAAGAAGAGGCGCTGACGGCGCGCGCCAACGGCCGCACCCTGCAGATCACCCGCCAGACCATTGGCGACGATCCCGGTCAGGCGAGCGTGCGTTTCCCTTCCGGCAAAACGGAAAACATGGCCTTCACCAGCGCCGAGCCCGGTCTTTACAGGATCGAGCGCCCCATGGATGAAACCGGCCTGTTCGAAATCAAGAACGGCGATTTCACCACCCTCGTCCATGTCGGCGCGGTGGATGCACCGGAATTCAAGGCGATGATTTCGACGACCGAAACGCTGAAACCGCTGGCAGACGCCACCAAGGGCAGCGTGCACCGTGTCGCCGATAATTCCGGCCGTATCGCGCTGCCCGATATATTGCCCGTCCGCGGCGATATCAGGGTTGCCGATGAGGATCGCATGCTGATACGCATGACCGACGAGACGGTGCTGAAAGGCGTCAACACCCTGCCGCTCTTTGCCGGTTTTGCCGGGCTTGCCGCCCTGCTGCTCGCCTTCTCCGCGCTCTGGTGGCGTGAGGGCCGGTAAGGGCGTTTCGGCCCGGCGGCAGCGCCGGGCGTTTCCGTCTCCGATTGGAAATCGAAAGCGGTCGCCACCACGGCGTCTGGAGAGAAACCATGAATTTCATTATGAGCGACGTCGCGGATCCAGAAGCCGAAAAGGCCATCCGCGATCCGCTGGTGGCCTATAATCTCGCCCGTTTCGGCGAAAGCGACAAACGCGAACTCATCATCACCATCCGTGACGACGAAAACATTGTTACCGGCGGTCTGGTTGGCCATACCGCCCGCGGCTGGCTTTACGTGCAACTTCTTTTCATACCGGAAACCATGCGCGGTCGGGGCACGGGCCCCAAGCTACTTGCAATGGCCGAGGAAGAAGCCAGAAAACGCGGCTGCATGGGCGCCTATATAGACACGATGAACCCGGATGCCCTGAGAACCTATGAACGCTACGGCTTCACCAAAATCGGCTCGCTTGGCCCCCTTTCCAGCGGCCAGTCGATCACCTGGCTGGAGAAGCGGTTCTAAATTGCATAAAGCTGCTAAGCCGCGATCCCCGATACCTCACCATCCACCGTCCGGCCCATAGCCTCGCGAATCTGCTGGCGAAGCCACACGGCCCCGGCATCCGCATCGGTCTGCAGGGCCCAGACCATGGCGACGGGTGGGAAGTTCAACGCCACCGGCACCGGGCTTATTTCCAGCCCCAGCAGCGGCGCATAACGCAGCGCGATACGCGAGGACACGGTGGCCAGCACCGCCGAAGATCGCGCCGTTGCCAGTACCGAAAGAAAATCCGGCGCCGCGGCAACGACGTCGATTTCCAATCCGCTCAGCTCCAGCGCATCCTTGATGCAGCCGTGCAGGCTGTCCGTCTGCGATATGACCGCATGTTTGGCCGCCACATAGGCGTCCAGTCCCACGGGATTGGGCAGATCGAGTAAAGCCGGGTTGAAACAGCAGAATACGCTGGAAGAATAGAGCGGTTCGCAATGGTGGCGCTGCTCTTTCGAATAGGTGCATCCGACAGCCATGTCGATCACACCCGTATCCAGCATCGCCGTGATTTCCTGCTCCTGCCCGTTGCGGGCGAGAATACGGATACCGGGCGCAATCTCCCGCAGCCGCGCCGTCAGATCCGGCAAAAGCAACAGTTCCACCTCGCTCGACATGCCCAGCCGGAATGTGCGGCGCTCCGTTGCCGGATCGAACACATCCGCCGTCAGCACCGCCGCCTGCGCCTGCCTGAGCGCCTGTCTCACCGGCCCGGCCAGATTGAGCGCCCGCGCCGTCGGCTTCATCTCCTGCCCCACGCGGATAAAAAGCTCGTCCTGAAACAGGGTCCGCAGGGTGGAGAGATTATGGCTCATGGCCGGCTGCTGGATTTTCAGCCGCCGCGCGGCGCGCGTGACATTCATTTCCTCCATCATCGCATCGAAGGCGATGAGAAGGTTGAGGTCGAAAGAACGGAGATTGAAATGATCGATAGTTTGCATAAGTCACATCGATTTGATTGCTGACCTCTCTACACTTAGCTGGAGTACGGAAAGTTTCAAGACGTTCCCCAACCCAGGAGCCCTCAATGCCGTCACGTCGCTCACTTCTCAAAGGCGCCGCCAGCGCCATCATCGCCGCCCCCTTCGTTGCACCCTCCCTCGCCTTAGCTAAGGCGCCGCTCGCCGCCACACAGGCACCCGGCTTTTACCGGCTGATGGTCGGCAAGGTGGAAGTCACCGCGCTTTCGGACGGCGTCATCGCGCTGCCGCTTGCCAAAATCTACACCAACACCACACCGGAACATGCGACAAAGGTGCTGCAGGATGCCTTCCTGCCGGAAGAAACGCCCACCTCGGTCAACGCGTTTCTCGTCAACACCGGCGACAGGCTGGTGCTGATTGATGCCGGCACCGGCACCTATCTCGGCCCAAGCCTCGGCCGGCTCGTCGCCAATATCGAGGCCTCAGGCTACAAGGCGGGGGAGATAGACGATGTTATCCTCACCCATATCCATACCGACCACTCCGGCGGGCTGTCTGCGGATGGCAAACGCGTCTTTGCCAATGCGACCCTGCACGTCAACAAGCGCGAAGCCGCTTTCTGGCTTGATGAGGCAAAGGCCAAGGCGGCGCCCGAAGCGCTGAAGAAGGGTTATGCCGAAGCGAAGGAAAGCATCCAGCCCTATATCGATGCCGGCAAGTTCGAGACATTCGGTGATAGTGCCGCGCCGGTTCCCGGCCTCGGCTCTATCCTTTATGCCGGCCATACGCCGGGCCACAGCGGCATCGTTCTGGAAAGCGACGGCCAGAAAATCGTCTTCTGGGGCGATATCATCCATGGCGATATCCTCCAGTTCGATGAACCTGATGTCGCGATCGAATTTGACGTCGACCAAGAGGCTGCCGTCGCCGCCCGCGATCTGGCATTCCGGCAGGCGGTGGAAGGCAAATATCTGGTGGCAGGCGCCCATATCGCCTTCCCCGGCATAGGCCATGTGCGCACCGACAGCACCAATTACGATTGGCTTCCGGTCAATTACACGACGCTTTAACTGCAGAGCGGAATGGCCTGATCGTGGATCGGATCAGGCCATCACCCCTGAGCGGCAATCAGGTCAGCGCTACCTGCCGCGTTTCCGCATTGATCATCGTGGCCGCAATGGCGGCCAGCACCAGCAGCCCGGCAAATATGCCGATTGCGACACCAAAACCCTGCGCAATGGCATAACCAAGCAGAGACGGCGCAAGCAGGCCGCCAAGCCGCGCCATGGCGCCCGCGGCCCCCATGCCGGTCGCCCGGGATTCGGTTGGATAAAGCTCCGGCGTATAGGCATAAAGCGCTCCCCAGGTGCCGAGCAGCGCAAAGCTCATAATAAGCAGTGAAGCGGCAATCATTGCGCCGGCCGAAGCGAGCGTGAAGAGCAGGCATCCGAGCGCGGAGAGCAGGCAGAAGCCGATCAGTGTCGGCTTGCGGCCCCATTTTTCAACGCCATAGGCGGCAAGCGCATAACCGGGGATCTGCGCCAGCGCCACCAGCACTAGAAAACCGTAACCGCGCACGAAGCCGAAACCGTCTCCGGCCAGTTTCGCCGGCATCCAGGTGAAGACACCGTAATAGGAGACCGAAACGAGGAACCAGATGGCTAGGATCATGATGCTGCGCTGCCGGAGCGCCGGTGAAAATATCCCCTGCCCCTTGGCCACGTCAGGCTGGAAAAGCCCGGTTCCGGCATCGAGCGGCGCGCGGCCATTCGTCACCAGCATGCGGTTGACGACAGCCTTTGCTTCCTCTGACCGACCGCTGCGCAAGAGGTAAAGCGGCGATTCCGGCACCAGAAAGCGCAGGCCGAGACCGAGGACGGCCGGAAAGGCCGTCACGGCAAAAATATAACGCCATGCATCAGCGACACCGGCAAGGCTGGCGCCCCAAGCGGCCAGCGCCACGATCAGCGTTCCGACAGCCCAGAAGCCTTCCAGAAAGACGAGCCAACGCCCGCGATTTTTGGCGGGCAGGAATTCCGCCATCATCGCATAATCCACCGGCAGCGTGCCGCCCACGGCAGCCCCGGTAAGAAAGCGCAGAACGAGCAGAATGGTGAAATCAGGCGAGAATATCGAAAGCACACCGAACAGTGCATCACAGGCCACGGTGACGATCAGCACCCGGCGACGCCCGTAACGATCCGCCAGCCGCCCGAAACCGGCAGCGCCGAGAAGCATGCCGAAAAAGAACGCCGTTCCGGTCTGCAGCGCCTGCGGCACCGTCAGGCCAAAGGTTGCGGCAATCGAGGCGGCTGTGAAGCCGACGGCCAGAACCTGCATGGCATCCGCCGCCCAGACGAGGCCGAAAATACCCATCAGCCTGCGCTGATAGGCGCCTGCGCCTGCGCGCTCCAGCGCATCATTCATGGTGATTGCCGTCATGCCCCGTCCCTCTGCAGAAATCGACTTTCACTTGCTATCGCATGGGGGGAGGAAACGGAATTGAATTCTGAGGAAGGGTGCGCACGGTTGGTACGAAAGGCTCGGCGCAACGATAGGCGAACCCTTGCGCCTCCACTCTCATCCCTGTGACAAGCACAGGAATGAGGGAAGACAGAAGCGCTGGCGGGAAAAGGCAAAGCTGCCTTGCAGAAAGACCCTTAGCCGTAAACCCGAAGAGGCTCCTCAAAACCCTCATCTTCAGCCGCTGCGGCAGGCATCACCGCCTCGCAGTTGCGCCAGCCGATCTTGCCCTTCAGCCGCTGATGAACGTCATTGCCAAGCGGCGCCACCAGCACCCGGTTCGGATCAACCGGCCCCGGAAAATCGAGCGCCGCATAAGCGACCTTTTCGAAACCGAGCGGCATGTAATAGGGCGGATCGCCGATCAGGATGACGGCTTCGGAGCCCTTCCGCCTTGCGGCCGCAATGGCGATGCGGACGAGTTCCCGGCCAATGCCCTTGTTCTTGTGCGAGGGCCGAACCGCAAGCGGGCCAAGCATATGGCCCTTCACCCCGCCGGCCAGGACGGGCGTCATGCGCACCGAAGCGATCGTCTCACCATCATCAGCGCAGACGAAGGACAGCGACCGGTCATGCGGACCCTGCTCACGGATGCGCGCCGCCGCACGGGTGTGCCGGCCGGGACCAAATGCTTCTTCGTTGATGACTTCGATGATGGCGTCGTGCGACGCGTCCTCGGTGAGGTAGACAAGATCGTGCTTGGACATGAAGAGACCGAAACTTCCAGAATGCGGATGCGACAATAGATGACGGCTGCGCCGGTAAGGGCGTTCAGGAGCGTCAGCGTCGTCGGAGCATCCGTGGTTCGATCATAGCCTGCAATTTCCTCAGATTTGTGAAAATCGCAATTATCAGGAAAATCACCCCCCGTCCAGAACAAATCTCGACGCTCCTCCTTTCAGCCTGTGCGGGACCGGAAACGCATTGTTCAATGCCTTGCGGGTTCGCGGGATTGAGCGAAACGGGTAGTATCGCCGTCAAGGAAACAATCAAGGAGATCATCATGGGCATGCTGGTGGAAGGTGTGTGGAAGGACGTCTGGTACGACACCAAGGAAACCAAGGGGCATTTCAAGCGCAGCGCCTCGCAATTCCGCAACTGGATCACAGTGGATGGCGCACCCGGCCCTTCCGGAGAAGGCGGTTTCGAGGCGGAGAAAGATCGTTACCACCTCTATGTTTCCTTCGCCTGCCCCTGGGCGCATCGCACCCTGATCTTCCGCAAGCTGAAAAAGCTGGACGACCTGATCTCGGTCTCCGTCGTTGATCCGCTGATGCTGGAAAACGGCTGGGAATTCAAGCCGCAGGGCGAACGCACGCCGGGCGCGACCGAGGATCACCTGTTCGGCTCCTCCACGCTCTGGCAGATCTATACCAAAGCGGACCCCAAATATTCCGGGCGCGTCACCGTGCCGGTGCTCTGGGACAAAAAGCGCGGCACCATCGTTTCCAATGAATCGGCGGAAATCATCCGCATGTTCAACTCCGCCTTCAATGATCTCACCGGCTCGCAGGAGGATTATTATCCCGAAGCGTTGCGCGCCGAGATCGATGCGCTGAACGACGTGATCTATGACACCGTCAATAACGGCGTCTACAAGGCCGGCTTCGCCACGACACAGGACGCCTATCAGCAGAATGCCGTGAAGGTCTTCGAAACGCTCGATATGCTGGAAGATCGCCTGAAGGACCGCCGTTTCCTGTTCGGCGCGGAGCAGACGGAAGCGGACTGGCGTCTGTTCACCACTCTGGTGCGGTTCGATCCCGTTTATGTCGGCCATTTCAAGTGCAATATCCGCCGCATCCACGACTATCCGCACCTGACGGGTTACCTGCGCGATCTCTACCAGACGCCGGGCCTGCCTGACACGGTCGACATGCGCCACATCAAGGAACATTATTACCGCAGCCACCGCACCATCAACCCGACCGGCATCGTGCCCGTCGGTCCGGAGCTGGACCTGACCATGGCGCATGGACGCGAGACGCTGGTCTGACGAAATACGCCGCTACCAGTAGTCGGCAATCGCCGCTTCGCCGGCAAGTTCGGCAAGGCGGCGGCGGGTTGCCGCCGTCACCCCTTCGGGCAGATTTGAAAGATCGAAAAAGCCGCTCTCGGCAATCTCATGATCCGGCTTTTTCGGTTTGGTCTGGGTGACATCAAGCCGATAAAGCGCGACATGGTCGCGATTGCTGCCTTCCAGATTAAGGTAAACGTGGAAAAGCTCCGGCTTTGAGGCAGCTTCGAGATTGCCTTCCTCGCGGATTTCCTTGTGCAGCGCCGCGCGCAGGGTTTCGCCGCGCTCCACCCCGCCGCCCGGAAGATACCAGCCCGGAAGATAGGTGTGCCGCACGAGAAAAATCCTGCCCTTTTCATCGTAGCAAGCCGCACGCACACCAAGAGTTGCGCCGCGCGTGAACAGAAAAACGAAATGCAGAAAGCGGATGAAGACACGCATATGGAACGGACGGGCCTGCCGCCCGGTTGTTTCGTCATTCACCCTGGTTTCTCCCCGCCTGCCGGCTTTTATTGGACGCGCGGCATATCATAGGTTATCTCTGCCGCCATGTTCAAACTTGCCCATATTTCAGACGTCCATTTAGGGCCACTGCCAAAACTCACTTTCCGGGAACTTGCATCGAAACGGATTACCGGTTTCGTCAACTGGCACCGCAACCGCCGCAAGCATCTCTTTACCGATACACTGGAAAAACTGCTCGACGATCTCGAGGCAAAATCACCGGATCATCTGGCTATTACCGGCGATCTCGTCAATCTTGCGACGGGCATCGAAATCCGCGCCGCCGCCGACTGGCTTGAGGAAGTGGGCGACCCTGAGAGAACCTCGGTGGTCCCAGGCAATCACGACGCCTATGTTTCCGGCGCGCACGACAAGGCCATGCAGGCCTGGTATCCATACGTGCGTGGCGATGGCGACCCGGCGGAATGGGACGACGACCGCAAGATTTTCCCCTATATGCGCGTGCGCGGCCCCGTGGCGCTGATCGGCTGCTCCACCTCGATTGCGACACCACCCTTTTCGGCCACCGGCTATTTCGGCAACCGGCAGGCGCGCGCCACGGCGGAACTCTTAAAAAAAGCCGGTGAACAGGGGCTGTTCCGCGTGGTGATGATCCATCATCCGCCCATCCGGGGCGCTTCCCCCACCCACAAACGCATGATCGGCATTCGCCGTTTCGCGGCCGCACTCGGCGTCGGCGGTGCGGAACTCGTGCTGCACGGTCATACCCATCTCAACACGGTTTACTGGTTGAATACCCACCACGGAGAGGACCACATCCCGGTCGTCGGCATTTCCTCGGCCAGCCAGGGGCCGGGCGGTGAAAAACCGCGCGCGGCCTATAATCTCTTCCATATTTCCGGTGGGCCCGGCACATGGAATGTCGCCTGCGAACGCCATAGCCTCGATGAGACGGCGACGGGTGTGGCGCTGGAAGATGTGCGGGTGTTTTATGAAAACGGGCGACCGCTGGGGTTTTCTCTACCGAGGGAATAAAACCCGCGGGCGTGGAGCGGAGGAGGGCTTTACCCCCCTCTGCCCTGCCGGGCATCTCCCCCTCAAGGGGGGAGATCGACCTGAGGCTAGGTCTTGCCCATATCAAAGCCCGAGAATGAAGCTGCGGGAAAGCGTCTTGCCGATCTCCCCCCTTGAGGGGGAGATGCCCGGCAGGGCAGAGGGGGGTAAACCCCACCCTCAAACCCCACTTACTTAGCCCGCTCTTCCAGCACCCGGTTGGCCGCCGACACGATCGCTTCCAGCGACGCGCCAACAATATTGGTGTTGACGCCTGCCCCGAACAGCTTGCCGCCCGGATGCTCCATCTCGACATAAGCGATGGCAGATGCGTTGGAGCCATGCTGCAACGAATGCTCGGAATAATCATTCACAGAGAGATCGATGCCGAGATAAACCGACAGCGCATTGATGAACCCGTCGATCGGACCGGTGCCCTTGCCCTCGATACGCTTCACCTCGCCATTATCGGTGATCTCGGCAGCGACAATGCGCACGCCCTTGAAATCGCCGGCCGGATAGGTGTGGTGATCGACGAACTTGATGCGCGCATTCGGCTGCGTCACATAACGCTCGATAAAGCGCTCATAGATGCGCTTGGCCGGCAGCTCGACACCCTCTTCATCGGTGATGCGCTGGATATCCTCGCGGAACTCCACCTGCAGGTTGCGCGGCAGGTTGATGCCGTAATCCTGCTGGAGAATATAGGCGATGCCGCCCTTGCCGGATTGCGAGTTGATGCGGATGATCGCCTCATAGGAGCGGCCGACATCCTTCGGGTCGATCGGCAGATAGGGCACTTCCCAGACCGGATGATTGGCGACCTTGATCGCTTTCATGCCCTTGTTGATCGCATCCTGATGCGAGCCGGAAAACGCCGTGTAGACCAGTTCGCCGACATAAGGGTGACGCTCGGGGATCGTCATCTCGTTGGAATATTCGTACACGGCCTTGATACGCTCGATATCGCGGCAATCCAGCTCGGGGTCGACACCCTGCGTATACATGTTCAGCGCCAGCGTCACGACGTCGACGTTACCCGTGCGCTCGCCATTGCCGAACAGCGTGCCTTCGACGCGGTCCGCACCGGCCATCAGGCCCAACTCGGTCGCCGCAATGCCCGTGCCGCGGTCGTTATGCGGATGCAGCGAGATGATGACGTTTTCGCGATTGTCGATATTGCGGCACATCCATTCGATCTGGTCGGCATAGATGTTCGGCGTCGCCATTTCCACCGTCGAGGGCAGGTTCAGGATCAGCTTGTTGTCCGCCGTCGGCTTCACCACCTCGACCACGGCGTTGCAGATTTCCAGCGCCACTTCCAGCTCGGTGCCGGTAAAGCTCTCAGGCGAATATTCGAAGCGGAAACCGCCGCCGGCCTTGGCGGCCATGTCGGTGATCATCTTGGCGGCATCGACAGCAATCTGCTTGATGCCATGCACATCCTTGCCGAACACCACGCGACGCTGCAATTCCGAGGTGGAATTGTAGAAGTGGATGATCGGCTTGTTGGCGCCCTGCAGCGCTTCGAAGGTGCGGGTGATCAGTTCCGGACGGCACTGCACCAGCACCTGCAGGGAAACGTCCTCAGGCACATTGCCCTGCTCCACGCACCAGCGGGCAAAATCGAAGTCCGTCTGCGAAGCGGAAGGAAAACCGATCTCGATTTCCTTGAAGCCCATTTCGAGCAGCAGCTTGAACATGCGGGCCTTGCGGTCGTGACCCATGGGGTTGACCAGCGACTGGTTGCCGTCACGCAGGTCCACCGAACACCAGATCGGCGCCTTGTCGATGGTCTTGCCCGGCCATGTGCGGTCAGGGATATTGATGGTGGGGTAAGGGCGATACTTCACGCTCGCGTCCGACATACCCTTGGAAATATTAGTGATCTTGCCGTCCATTTCGCTTCCTCCTTGCGCAGTCCGCGGGCGTCTTCAGCCATCGGCGGATGCGCGGCCCTTTAGAGCCTAAATCCAGTATAAAATGAGATTTCGAGATGAGGAGCGTTTGCACCAGCGGGCTTTCGGCCGCCGGGCGCTCCTCACTGGACCCGGCAACCGCGTGTAAGGTCGAGGCTAAGAAGCGAGAGTGCACCGCGCGGAGAGGCGTTCGCAGAAATCTGCGCGCTCATGCCGTAAATGGTTGCGATGCTGTTGCTCATGGCGTCGTGTATAAACAGCGGCTGGCGGTCTGACAAGTGATCTTGTGCTGCGCGCTGGTTATTTTCCCTGCCTGCCGCTCTCAAGCCTTTCTGCCTAACCACGCTTTACCACCCGCTGCAACGCCATCATCAGCCCGCCGCCGATCAGCCCCCAGAAGGCACCGGAAACGCCGCCGAAGGAGAGGCCGGAGGCCGTGATGAGGAAAGTGATGGCCGCCGCCTCGCGGGTTTCCGGCTCCTTGAAGGCCGCCACTGCGGAACCGGAAAAGGCGCCGACCAGTGCCAGCCCCGCCACCGCCTGAATGAGGATGGGCGGCGCCAGCGCCACGAAGGCCGTGACCACGCCGGCCAACAGGCCGAAGATGATATAGCCGATACCGGCGATGATCGCCGCCCAGTAACGCCGCTTTGGATCAGGATGAGCATCCTCGCCCGCGCACATCGCAGCCGTGATTGCGGCAAGATTGACTGCATGGCCGCCAAAGGGCGCGGAAAGCAGCGAGAAAAAGCCGGTCGCCGCGAAAAGTGGTCCGGGCTGTGGGTCGTAGTGATTGACCTTCAGCACCGCGATGCCGGGAATATTCTGCGAGGCCATGGTGACGATGAAGAGCGGCAGCGCGATGGAGACGACGGCGTGCAGGCTGAAGACGGGCGTTACCCACTCAATCGGCGGTGTCAGCGATTGCGCCACGCTATCGAGCGCGGCATCAGGAATATCGACACCGAAGATCATGACAAGCACGAAGGCGGCAAGGGCCGCGGGCACGGCGAACAGCCGCTTGAAGGCTCCAACAACGATCCAGGCGAGAATGATGGGTAATCCAAGCGCCGGGTTGAAGCCGATTGCCTTGATCGGCGCGAAACACAGGCCGATGATGACGCCTGACAGCATGGCATTGGCAAGCGGCGCGGGAATGGAGGCGACCGCCTTTCCAAGTGGCCTGAACAGGCCTGCGATGATGATCAAAATGGCGCAGATGACGAACCCGCCAACGGCTGCCGGAAAGCCACCCTCAATGACGCCGGTGGTGGCAAGCAGCGCGGCGCCCGGCGTCGACCACGCGATGCTGATGGGAAGCCGGGTTGTGACGGAAAGAGCGATGGCGCAAAGCCCCATCGCCACCGAAAGCGCCATCAGCGCCGACGCCGCTTCGAAATCCGTCGCACCGACGGCTTTCAGCCCCTGCAACACAACGGCGAAGGAGCTGGCGAAACCGACAAAGGCGGTAAGGCAGCCCATGAACAGGCTCTGGACGGAAAAATCTTTCAGCATGAAGCACTCTGCGGCCTGCGGCCTGTCGCAAACAACCGCAGCGGGCCGCATTGGCGACAGGCAGAAAAATTGAAGCGTGATGCGCGAATCCGGGGATGGCGACACGCCTTGGATGAAGCGTGGTTATATTCAGGATCAAAAAAGACGCGACTTGGCAAGATGGGCCACCAGACTTCAGGTACGGCGGCAGGGAAAACGTCATCAAAGTTTAGCAGCGAGGCGCTAATCCTGCCCGCATCACAACAGGTCATCCGCCACGAGAGGGACCCTCGCCATGCTCCGCATCGTCACCATTGCCGCCTGCTGTTTTGCGGCTCTTCCCGCCGCTGCCCAGACCCCGCCTGCGCCGGCCTTCCTCGGCCAGATCGTCGTGCCTTCGGGCCTCTCCATCAATGGCGTTACCTTCGGCGGCATTTCCGATCTCGCCTTCGACAGCGAAACGGGCCGTTATTTCGCAATTTCCGATGATCGCGTGGAAAAAGGTCCGGCCCGCTATTACGAGCTGGAGCTGGCCATAACGGAAGGCGCCACCACGCTCAACATCGCCGCCACCCATGAATTGAAAGACGAGACCGGCGCGGCCTTTGCGCCGAAGAGCATCGATGCGGAAGGCATCGCGCTCGACCGCAAGGGCGGCAAGCTCTATTGGTCCTCCGAACGCGACCTGAAGAACCAGCCGGCGCTTTACGTCTCGGACATCGACGGCGGCAATGTGAAGCGGCTGGAACTGCCGGACGCCTATCTCGTCGACGATGCGAAGACCAAGGGCGTACAGAACAACCTCGCTTTCGAAGGCCTGACGCTGATGCCCGGCCAGCTGATCGCCGCCACCGAAAACGCTCTCATCCAGGACGGCCCCAAGGCAACGCCGCAGGCGGGCAGCCCGGCCCGTATCCTCGTCATCGACACGGCGACGCTGAAGCCGGTCGCCGAGCATGTCTATGTCACCGAGGCGATCTCCAAGACCCCAACCGCCGCCGAGCCGAAATATAACGACAACGGCCTTTCCGCCATTGCAGCCCTGCCGGATGGCCGTTTCGTCGCCGTCGAGCGCAATTTCGCCTCCGGCGTCGGCAACCACATCCGCTTCTTCATCGTCGACATGTCCCGCGCCGACAATATTCTCGGGAAGGACAAGATCGATCCGGCTTCCGTGGCTGCCGTATCGAAATCACCCTGGTTTGAAATCAACGAAGGCGATTTCGGCCTCGATATCGACAATATCGAGAGCTTCGCCTTCGGCCCTGTGGTGGATGGCAAGCAGCTTTTTGTCATCGCCTCCGACGACAATTTCAACACGGGCAAGCAGTTCACCCAGTTTGCGGCATTCGCAATTCCCGCCAATCTGGGTCAGTGAAATCCACCGAAACAGAATGCCGGCTCTGGACAATGTCCGGGCCGGCATCGGCAACCGAGACGGATGCCTGCCTTACCAGCGGAGCAGACGTGAACCGGCGAAAGCGCCGATGATACCGGTCAAGAGAATGCCCAGGGAATACCAGATCAACACGAAAGCCATGCCGTTTTCGGTGCAGAACCACGAATAGACCCACGCCCCGGCCGCACCTGCGGCGATGCCAGCGGCAAAACCCGCAAGCGTGGGATCAGCGGGGGCCGACCGCCTGAGAACCGCGAAATTCGCCAGAAACAGCGGCAGCGCGAAAGCAACGATCAAAAACGGGCAATGCGACGCCGACGATCCGAGAATGAGGGTGCTGTAGGTGCTGGGCACGGCAAATCCAAGCTGGACGAGCGCGATCAGCGCCATGGCGGCAAAAATCAGCGCAAGCCACACAAACAGGCAACCCCTCTCGCCTTCCGGCCGCGCAAGACGCATGACGGCAAAAAATGCAATGAGGGCCAGTAGGGCATTATAGGCGGATTTGACCCAGAAACCCGGCTCGGTCATGGCCTCGCTCATGTCGACGCGAAGCCCCAGAATGACGACCATCAGCACGAGCGAAAGGCCGAGCGCGGGCAATGCTGCGAATGCCAGCCTGCGCTCCAGCGCGAAAGCGTGGACAGGTTTCAGATCACCCGCCAGTTGTTCGATGATGTCTTCCGTTTTCCTCACCTGTCCCCCCGCAACTTCGCCGCCAGGACTTTCAGCGTTCTGTGAATGCCGACCCTTGCCGCAAGCTCGGTCTGGCCGGATTTTTCGGCCGCTTCGGCAATTGACTGGCCTTCGAGTTTCACTCTTCGAATGAGATCGCGTTGCCGCTCCGGCAGGTCGTCGAGCAGCCGCTCCACATCCATGCGGGCCATGACCGCATCGACGGAGGGTTCCGCCTCCAGCGTCTCATCGAGTTCGACTTCCGCCAGCATTCGGGCGCCCCTGCCCCGATAATGATCGATGAGCTTGTAGCGCGCTATCGAGAAGAACCACGCCGTGAAAGGTCTTGCACGGTCATAGGTCTCCCGCTTGGCGTGAAGCGACAACAGGGTTTCCTGCACAAGATCTTCGACATCGCCTCTGGAGGCGGCCGCCATGCGCCGGCTGAAATAGGCGATCAGCAGCCGCCTCAGGGCATGAAGCAAATGCCGGTAGGCGCCTTCGTCCCCATCGAGGGAACGCAGCATCAGCATTTTTAATGTCTCTTCCGAAGGGCTGCCTGTCATCGTCACTATCGGGTTATTCGCAGTCGGCAGGATATTGTTACATAGTGGCTTTAAAAAAATCTCGCCCGAACTTGTCGTCACAAGCGCGTGAAGATGTAACGGGCGGCGGGTCGCGCCCGAATGGACAATCGTGAGCCCCGGCACAATGCCGGCGGACATGCAACGACGTCCAGAGGAGACCCTTCATGACCCGCATTCTTACCGCCATTGCCGCCGCTTCCCTGTTCTCCGCTCTTTCCTTCGCAGGCATCGCCCATGCCGACAGCATGAAAACCGATACGATGAAGAAGGACACCATGCATAGCGACGCCATGAAGGCCGAGACCATGAAAAAGGATGGCATGTCCATGGCCAGCAAGAAGGACTGCATGGACAAGGCCGGTATGGAAATGGACAAGATGAAAAAGGCCGACATGATGAAGGCCTGCGACACGATGAAGTAAGGCCGGCCTGAACGAAAAAAGCCCGCACCGGTTTTGACCGATGCGGGCTTTCTCAAATGAAAATCGAAAACTCAGAGTTCCGACTGGCTTTCGACGATCTTGCCGACGAGGCCGTAATCCTTGGCCTCTTCCGCGCCGAGCCAGTAATCGCGATCGATGTCCTTGGCGATCTTTTCTTCGCTCTGGCCGGTGGCCTTGGAGAAGATCTTGATCAGGCGCTGGTTCATCTTGATGATTTCGCGGGCCTGGATTTCGATGTCGGATGCCATACCGCGCGTGCCGCCGGAGGGTTGATGCAGCAGGAAGCGGGTGTTCGGCAGGCAAAGGCGACGTTCCTTCGGCACCGAGACGTAAATCAGCGCACCGGCGGAGGCGACCCAGCCCGTGCCGATGATGTAGACCTTCGGCTTGATGAACTTGATCATGTCGTGGATGGAATCACCCGATTCGACATGACCGCCCGGCGAATTGACGTAAACGCGAATGTCGTCGTCACTGGCGGCGGCAAGAGCCACGAGCTGCGTGCAGACCTTCTGCGCCAGTTCCTGCGTGATGCCGCCATAGATGAAGATCGAACGCGACTTGAAAAGATTCGCTTCCGTTTCCTTGCCGATCGGCAGTTCCTTGCTCTTGTCGTCTTCGTCTTCGTTCATCAACGGCTCTCCAGCGTAATTCATGCATGCCCTTCGGACATAGTGCGACTTGTTACGTAAGGCAATGAGCGAAAAAGGCAAGGTTTGCCCGCCAACAATAAACACCACCCCCGGCAGATGACGCATGGACAGCCTCTTGGCCTTCGCGATATCGTCAGCGCCTCATTGCAGCGCCGCCCGCCGCGGGAAGCCCAAGATCCCGCCGCTGACGGCAACAATTTCAAGAGGGAACCATGCTGAAAAGACTAAGCCTCGCCGCCGCCGCGCTCGGCCTCACCACCCTGCCCGCTTTCGCCCATCTGAACCCGGAAGAACACGGTTCCTTCATGGCCGGCGTCTCCCACCCCTTCTTCGGTGCGGACCATATTCTGGCGATGGTGGCCGTCGGCATCTGGGCCTCGCAGATCGCCTTTGCCCGAAACGACCGCAAGGCGCTGTGGATCGTGCCCGCCGCTTTCGTCGGCACCATGGCCGCAGGCTTCCTGATGGCGGTTTACGGCATTGACCTTCCCTTCGTCGAACCCGCCATTCTCGCCTCCGTCATCGGCCTTGGCCTGCTGGTTGCGATGGCGGCGAGGCTTCCCACGGCAGCGGCAGCGGCCGTTGTCGGCGCTTTCGCGCTTTTCCACGGCCATGCCCATGGCGGTGAACTCGGCAGCGCGGGCGCGCTTCAATTCGGCATCGGCTTCATGATCGCCACCGCCATCCTGCATGCGGCCGGCATCGCGCTCGGCCTCGGCATTGCCCGTTTTGGCTCGGCCGCAAGCCGCACCGTCGGCGCGCTGACGGCGATTGCGGGTCTCTCGCTCGCCTTTGGCGGCTGAAGATCATTACCGAAATTTAAAATTTGGACCGCTTTGAAAAGCCTGAATTCTGGCCTACCTCCTTATCGTGGATTTACGCTTCACGGTAAGGAGGCAGCATATGTCACCGGAAGAAAGCCAGCTTCTCAAGGCCCTGTTCGACAGGACCAAAACCGCATCCGCCACCCCGCGTGACCGCGAGGCGGAAACTTTGATCGCAGACGCCGTGCGCGATCAACCCGCAGCCCCCTATTATCTCGCCCAGGCGGTGATCGTTCAGGAAAAAGGTCTGGAAGCGGCAGCAGCCCATATCAAACAGCTCGAAGACCGCATCCACGCACTGGAAAGCGGTAATAGCGCCCCTCAGGCGGCGGCGCAGGGCGGTTTCCTCAGCTCCATCTTCGGCACCGGCCAGCCGCAACCACCCGCACCGGCACCAGCCCCTGCGGCCGCGCCGAGCTCATGGCGCAACGATACCGCCGGCCAGACGGCCGGCCCTTGGGGAGCGGCAGCCAATCAGCAGCAGCCCGGTGGCCCATGGAGCCAGGCCGCCGCAGGTGGACGTTCAGGCGGTGGTTTTCTGCAGGGCGCGCTCGGCACCGCTGCCGGTGTCGCGGGCGGCATGCTGCTAGCCAATTCGCTGAGCGGCATTTTCGGCAGCCACATGTCGTCGCTCGGCCTTGGTTCGCCCTTCGGCGGCGGCAATGCCGCTGGTAACGCACCTGTCGAGGAAACCGTCATCAACAATTATTATGGCGACAGCGCCAACCCGCAGAATAACGACGATGACGATATCCAGCAGGCCGATTACGACGACAACGCCGATGATGCGGATGCTGATTCAGGCGACGACGGTTCGTTCGCCTGAACCTTGCATCACATAAACAGCCGGATCAGCCGCGGCCGCGATAGGTGGCAACGCCCTGATCCGGGAGCCACACGCCTTCAGGCGCCGGTCCGGTCTGCCAGAACACGTCGATCGGAATGCCGCCGCGCGGATACCAGTAAGCACCAATTCGCAGCCATTTCGGCTGCATCAGTTCTACCAGCCGCTTGGCGATATAGACCGAGCAATCCTCGTGGAATGCGCCGTGGTTGCGGAAGGACTGCAAAAACAGCTTCAGCGACTTCGATTCCACCAGGAAATCACCCGGAATGTAGTCGATGACGATATGGGCGAAATCCGGCTGGCCGGTCATCGGGCAAAGCGAGGTGAATTCGGGCGCAGTGAAGCGCACGACATAATCGGTGCCGGCATTGCCGTTCGGCACTTTTTCGAGAACGGCCTTTTCCGGGCTCTCTGGCGTATCGACCTTCGTGCCCAGCTGCGACAGGCCGGAAACATCCGTCACGGACATGGAAAACTCCTGTTTATTTAAACAATCACTTTGACGCCATGCGCCTTTTCGCCTTCCGGCTCGACGTGAATGGCAAGGCTGGCGCCCGGTATGACGTCCCTTATGGCATCTTCAAGGCGGTCGCAAATATCATGCGCCTCCCGCACCGTCATGACGGCCGGAACAACGACGTGAAAATCGATGAAGGCCGCCGAACCGGCGCGGCGGGTTCTGAGATCATGCACCCCGATGACGCCGCCGGAATTTTCCGCAATCGCCTTCTTGATCGCCTCGTCCTCTTCCGGCTCCACCGCCCGGTCCATCAAGCCGCCAAGCGAATGCAGAATGACTTTCGAGCCCTGGAAGAGGATGTTGACGGCCACGAGAATGGCGAGCAGCGGATCGAGAATGGCGTAACCCGTAAAAAGCGCCAGAACGAGGCCGACGAGAACGCCTGCCGACGTCACGACGTCAGACATGATGTGATGGCCGTCAGCCGCGAGCGCCGGTGAGGCATATTTCTTGCCGACACGGATGAGGATCGTCGCCCAGACAGCATTGATCGCACCCGCCGCCGCATTGATGACCAGACCGAGAACCGGCGCTTCCGGCAGCCTCGGATTGAAAAGAGCACCCCAGGCCTCCTGTACGATCAGGAGCGCTGCAACCACGATCAGCACACCCTCCACGACGGCGGAAATATACTCCGCCTTGTGGTGGCCGAACTGGTGGTCGTCATCCGCGGGCTTCTGCGCATAGCGAATGACGAAATAGGCGATGAAGGCCGCGACCACATTGACGGTCGATTCCAGACCGTCAGATAAAAGCGCGACCGAGCCCGTGACCCACCAGGCCACGAGTTTGAGGCCCAGCACACCGAAAGAAAGCGGAATGCTCCAGAATGCGAGCTTCCTTACCAGCGCATTGCCTTCACTGTTCATTTTTGCCCCCGTGCGGATGCGAACGAATTGCATGACCGACTGCCAAAACGCACGAACCGCGCGCACGGGGTCTCCGTGCGCGCGGTTCGCTATTTGAGCGTTCTATCGTTCAAACGGAGCACAAGGTCAAGGGCATTGCGCTCACGCCAAAAGCATCACTCTTCGCTCTTCTGCTCGCAGAAACGAATGCGGTTGCCGAATGGATCGGTCACTTCCATCACATCGCCCCAGGGCAGTTCTTCAACACCCGGTTTCAGGAAGCGATAATCCTTCGCCGCCAGTTCCTGTTGATAGGTGTGAACGCCGCGCATGGTAGCGAAAATGTTGGAGCCCGGCGTCGCATCACCGTGATGACCGCTGAGATGAAGGCCCATTCCGGCCCGTGAAACCTGCATGTAGAGCGGGAAATTATCGCCGAAGCGGTGTTCCCAATCGACCTCGAAACCGAGAAAATCGACATAGAACTCCCGCGCCTTGGCTTCGTCGAATATCCTGACGATCGGGAATATCCGCTCGAAGCCAATGTCGCCAGCGTTTTGTGTCCCGGCATCACCCATGCTGCCTCAACCTCTTTTCGGACCCATAAAATGAAACCGGCCGCAACAGGTGCGGCCGGTACAGTCAGCTTATTCGGCTGCGACGATCTTGCCGTCCTGCCACTTGAACAGCGAGAAGGCCTGCGACGTCAGGTCGCCGTTCTCGCCATAGGTGACCTTGCCGATTGCCGTCGGGAAAGCGTCGCCGCTCTTCAGGGCCGTGGCGACCGCTTCGGAATCCTTGGCGCTTCCGGCCTTCTCGATGCCGGCCTTCAGGACTTCAACGGCAGCGTAAGCGTTGAGCGTGAAGGCTTCCGCCGGAATGTTGGCGGCCTTCAGCGCTTCGGCAGCAGCCTTGGAGTCGTCGTTCTTCAGCGCGTCGGAAGCGTTGGTGAAGATCGTGCCTTCGCCAGCCTGCGAACCGATGTTCCAGAACTCGCTGTTGGACAGGCCGTCACCGCCGATAACGGCAGCCTTGGAACCAATGTCCTTCAGCTGGCGCACCAGAAGACCTGCTTCCGGGTGGTAACCGCCGAAATAGACGATGTCGGCATTGTCGGACTTCAGACGAGCCGTCAGCGCGCCGAGATCCTTTTCGCCTGGTGTCAGCGCATCATAGAGAACTTCGGTCACGCCACCGGCATTCAGCGTCGCCTTGAAGGAGTCCGCCAGACCTTTGCCGTAAGCGCCCTTGTCGTGAATGATGGCGATCTTCTTGTCCTTGAGGTTGGAAAGAACATATTTCGCCGCAACCTCGGCCTGCTGGTCGTCACGACCGCAGGTGCGGAAGACGTTGGCAAGGCCGCGGTTGGTCAGGCCCGGCGCGGTCGCCGTCGGCGTCACCATCAGCACGCCGTTTTCGGCAAAGACATCCGATGCCGGAATGGCGACGCCCGACGTCACCGGACCGACGACGAAGTGGATGCCTTCGGCAACAAGCTGGTTGGCAGCGGAAACGCCCTGCTTGGGCTCGCCGCCATCATCAGCGAGCTTCAGCACGACCTGTTCGCCGAGGATGCCGCCCTTTTTGTTGATTTCATTGACTGCCGTCTGGGCGCCGTTCTTGACCTGGTCGCCATAGGCGGCGACAGGACCGGTGAGCGGCGCAATCAGGCCGATGACGATTTCGGCATGAGCAAGGGGTGCGAATGCGAAGGACGCTGCGAGCGTCACGCTGGTCAATGTCTTCAGTTTCATCCTGGTGTCTCCTTAAAGGGGGTCGCGGACCCGGTGAGCGCCATGGGCGCCGACCGAATGAAACTATCGGACGCCTCCCGGCGAAAACTCGTTCCATTTTTGAATTCCGAGCCTTCCACTCAACTCATACGGAAGGTTTGATGATTTATGCAAGTCACCTTTGCTGGATTAGGTCTATTAGCGGTAAATCATTCGCCGGATCGGCCGTGATTGCGCCGTATGAACGGACAAATCGACCTTCCGTAAACGCTTGGCGTTTGGCCGCTGCTGGAGGATAATACGCCATGATCGCAGCAGATGAAGAATTTCTGGCGGGCCTGCCCGTCTTTCGGCATTTTGAAGACGTGGCCGACCCGGCGCTTTATCGCGCCCTGCCGCCGGGATGGGGGCTGGCCATCGCCGATATCATTGATTCGACCGCGGCGATCGGCACCGGCCGATACAAGGCCGTCAACATGGCGGGTGCGGCGGTCATTTCAGGCGTTTCGAATAGTCTCGGACGTCACGACCTGCCCTTCGTTTTCGGCGGCGACGGCGCCGCCGTTGCCGTGCCGCCCCAGGGGCTGCCTGTGGCGCGCGCAGCACTTTCGAATGTGCAGCGCTGGGTGAAGGATGACCTCGATCTTGCCATGCGCGTGGCCCTGGTCCCCGTCGAAGATATCCGCAGCAACGGTTTCGATATTCGCGTCGCCCGCTTTCAGGCAAGCGAGGATGTTTCCTACGCCATGTTTTCGGGCGGCGGTAACAGCTGGGCGGAAGCCCGGATGAAGGAGGGACAATATGCCCTGCCCGCAGCCGAAGCAGGCGAGCGCCCGGACCTGACGGGACTTTCCTGTCGCTGGAACCCCATCCCCGCCACCCGCGGCAAGGTGGTGTCGATCATTGCTGTGCCGGGGCCGTCGCGGGACATGCCTGCATTCCGCCAGCTGGTCATCGATCTCGTCGATCTCGCCGAGCAGGATGCAAGACACGGCCACCCCGTGCCGGAGGATGGCCCGAAACTCGGTTTCGTGGGTGAAGGTCTCGGTCTGGAAGCCCGGGCCGGGGCTGCCTATCACGATGTCTGGGGCAAGATGCGCCGCTCGTTTCGCATTCTCGGCGAGTCCCTGCTCGTCAATCTTCTCAGCGTGACGGGGCTGTCGTTCGGACCGTTCAACGCGGTGCGCTATCGGCGCTCGGTCGCAAGCAATACTGATTTCAGAAAGTTCGATGACGGACTGAAGATGACGGTGGATATCGACGCCTCACGGCTCGAAAAAATCCGCACGCGGCTTGAACAGGGTCGCCTATCGGGAAGCTGTTATTACGGCCTGCACGAACAGGATGCCGCCTTGATGACCTGTATCGTGCCGTCCCCGCTTTCCAGGGACCATATGCATTTCGTGGATGGCGCGGACGGCGGATATGCGGCTGCGGCAAGCCGCCTCAAGCAGCAGATACAATCTGCTGCGACGGGCTGAATACCACGCCGATACCAGCCCTCAATCTCTGTGCCTGGATGCACTACAGCGAAAGCCGACGAAAAGAAAAAACCGGCGTCGTGCGCCGGTTTCAATGGAGTGATGCTGCCGGACCTTAACACGGCCGTGGGATCAGGCTGCGGTCTTGCTGCTCTTCTGCGCCTGGCAGTAAATTTCCTCGAGGGAGGCGAGGATTTTTTTCACGGATTCGGAGTTGCTGGAATAGTAGATGGTCTGCGCATCGCGTCGTGTCTTCACTAGTCGCTGAGCACGCAACTTCGAAAGATGCTGCGAGAGAGCGGACTGGCTGAGACCAACCTGTGAAGCGAGAACACCAACCGGCACTTCCGTATCCACCAGCGTGCACAAGATCATCAGGCGCTTTGGATTCGCCATAGCTGAGAGCAAGTCTGCAGCGGCGATGCTATGTTCCGACAGAGATTGGTTATCCATACGCTCAAGTCTCCTGATGACAGTCGAAAAAGACGGTCATGGTGGCTATTATAGGTGTTCCAAAAGGTGTTTTTATAATTCAGTTGATACGTTGTATATACCTAAATCTTGCTTATATCGTGTCCCTTTCAAAGACTATTCTTCATCGGTTATTTACTTAAGATATTGTGATAAAATTATCAGCTTTTTGCTCGTTTTTTCACAGTCTAAGGATAAAAACATGTATTAGCAGCAGTATTTATAAGCAATAAACGATCAAAATTTGAGCGCTTCAATCTTAACACCCGGCGCCGGATTTTGGGGTGACAATCTATTACCACCTTAAATTTAGCAGCGAGCTAAAGAATCTAGATTAACTTTGCGCAATTTTCTCTAAGTTTGCAATATGATTTTTATTAGTAATTATTTTCATGCATAACTTGTGATATCAAAAATATTCTTTGCTACCGTGGGAAGGTATAACTTGCGCTGCAAAGATCTTGTAGAAACAGAAAAAGGGCCCTCCATGAAGGCCCTTTCTTTTTTCAGACGGGCGAATCACTATTTTTTGCGGTGACGCGTCAGCCCTGCCACGACTTCATCTGCGGAAATCGTGCCTATGATCGCGCCATTGTCGACGACGCCGATCGCTCCGGAGTTTTTTGACAGCGCATCGAGAATATCGATCAGCGGCGATGATGGACGGGCGGTGGCGGCGACGTTCATCTGGCCGTTGCGTTCGTCCACGCCCCGCTTCATCACATCGGCAGCAGTCAGCATGGAAATCGGGTTCATGTTCTGCACGAAATCCGCGACATATTGCGTGGCCGGCTGCTTGACGATCTGCTGCGGCGTTCCGCACTGGATGATGCGTCCGCCTTCCATCATGGCGATACGGTTGCCGATACGGAAGGCCTCGTCCAGATCGTGGCTGACGAAGAGGATAGTTTTCTTCAGCCGGCTCTGGAATTCCAGAAGCTCGTCCTGCAGGCGGCTTCTGATGAGGGGGTCAAGCGCCGAGAACGGCTCGTCCATCAACAGGATCGGCGCGCCGGTGGCAAACGCTCTCGCCAGCCCCACACGCTGCTGCATGCCGCCGGAAAGCTCTCCCACCTTGCGGTCGGCCCAGGCGGAGAGATTGACCAGTTCCAGCTGCTCGGCCACCATGCGCTTGCGCTCGGCTTCCGGCACGCCGGAAAGCTCAAGCCCGAAGCCGACATTGTCGGCCACATTGCGCCAGGGCAGAAGACCGAACTGCTGGAAGACCATGGAAACCGTGTGCATGCGCAGATCGCGCAGCGATTTCGCCGGGCAGCGATAGGGATCGACATAGCTGGACTTGGTCTTCACGCCGACATTGCCGCGCACCACGGGCGCAAGCCCGTTGACGGCCCTGAGCAGGGTCGATTTGCCGGAGCCGGAAAGCCCCATCAGCACGAGTATCTCGCCTTCGCTGACCGAGAGCGAGGCATTGGCGACACCGAGAACCAGTCCGGTTTCGGTATTGATCTCGTCCCGCGTGCTGCCCTTGTCGATCAGCGGCAGCGCCGCATCGGGCCGGTCGCCGAAAACGATATCGACATTTCCGAAGATGATGGCGTCACTCATAGATCATCCTCCGCGCCGGGAAGGCGGAAAAGCCGGTCGAGAACGATCGCCAGGATGACGATGCACAGTCCCGCTTCGAAGCCCATGGCGATATTGACGGTGTTCAAGGCGCGCACGACAGGCACCCCGAGACCATTGGCGCCCACCAGCGCGGAAATGACCACCATCGACAGCGACAGCATGATCGTCTGGGTGAGGCCGGCCATGATCTGCGGTGCGGCGAAGGGAAGCTCCACCTTGCGCAATACTTGCGAAGGCGTCGCACCAAAGGCGACGGCCGCCTCGACCAGCGACGGCGGCGTCGAGACGATGCCGAGGCGGGTGAGGCGCACGGGAGCCGGAATGGCGAAGATGACGGTGGCGATGAGGCCCGGAACCATGCCGAGACCGAACAGCACCAGCGCCGGAATGAGATAGACGAAAGTGGGGATGGTCTGCATCAGATCCAGCGCCGGGCGCATGCCGGCATAGATCCACTTGCGTCGGGCCGCCAATATGCCGAGCGGTATACCGATGATCATGCACACGGCGCTGGCGGCGATGACCAGCGCCAGCGTTTCCGTCGTCGCTTTCCAGTAGCCGAGATTGATGATGAGCAGCAGCCCGAGCGCGGTAAAGATGGGCATGCCGACGGAGCGGCGCGTCCAGGCCGAAAGCGCCGTCAAGATCACGACGATGACCAGCGGATGCGGCGCCTGCAGCACATAAAGCAGGGCGTTGATGACGCTTTGGAAAATGAAGGAAAGCCAATCGAAGAAAAAAGCGAGATTGCCGGTCAGCCAGTCAATGGCCTCCTTGGCATATCGGCCGACGGGCAGGCGGTTTTCAGGAGCGCTGAGCCATTCCACGGTAAGAAAAGACCTTTCGTGAATTAAAACAATTCCAGCAAAAATGCGTAGCGGTTTTGCGTCCGGAATTGCGCAGACAACAAAGGAATGGAGCATCGTCATCCCGTTTTACCGGAATTGCTCCAATGCAGAAATGACGGCCGGCAATAAAACTGCCGGACGCGGTGCTGGCGCATGACCTTCAATGTCTGAAAATTCACAGGCAAGGTCATGCATGGGCATCGTTATTTCCCGCTGATCCGGCCTGCCATGCAGGCCGGATGCAGTCATGCATAGTCTTGCGGTTTAAAGGCCGAGAGCCTTCTTTACGGTGGGCAGGGCGTCGGCGCTGCCGTCCTTGGTCTTGACGTTGGCGAGCCAGGGTTCGATCGCCGCCGGGTTGGCCTTCAGCCAGGCGGTTGCAGCCGCCTCGCCCTCAAGGCCGTCATTCAGGATCTTGCCCATGATCTCGTTTTCCATGGGCAGGGAAAATTGCAGGTTCTTGAGGAAAGCGCCGACATTCGGGCATTCCTCGACGTAACCCTTGCGGACATTGGTATGGATCGTCGCGCCGCCGAGGTTGGGGCCGAAGACCTCGTCGCCGCCGGTCAGATAGGTCAGCTTGAAATTCGCATTCATCGGATGCGGTTCCCAGCCGAGAAAGACGATCGGCTCGCCGGATTTTTCCGCGCGGGCCACCTGGGAGAGCATGCCCTGCTCGGACGATTCGACCACCTCGAATGATTTCAGTCCGAAACTGTCCTTGGTCACCATGTCGAGAATCAGGCGGTTGCCGTCATTGCCGGGTTCGATGCCATAGATCTTGCCGCCAAGATCAGCACTGTGGGCGGCGATATCCTTGAAATCCTTGATGCCGAGTTCGGCGCCCTTGGCGTTGGTCGCCAGCGTGTATTTGGCGCCGGTCAGGTTTTCCCGAAGCGTCTCGACAGACTTGTCTTCGCGATAAGGCGCAATATCGCCTTCCATGGTCGGCATCCAGTTGCCGAGGAAGACGTCAATGTCCTTGTTTTTGAGGGATGTGTAGGTAACGGGGACGGAGAGAAGCTTGACGTCCGTTTCATAGCCAAGGCTTTTCAGAAGGACGGTGGCTGTCGCCGTTGTGGCGGTGATGTCGGTCCAGCCCACATCGGAAAAACGCACCGTGCCGCAACTTGCCGGTTCGGCGGCGCTGGCCGCGCTGAACGTCATGGAGGAGATTGCTGCGGCCAAGACCAGACAGCGACTTCTATTTGCAAACATCGCTTGCTCCCTGTTTTTTCGTTCCCTTGCCATTATCAATATCTGCCGGACACAATCAACTCGCGTGCATTTGCGTGCTTTGGCCCACCGTTTGCGACAAAATGGTGAAAATGTCGGTATTCAGCGGTGCAATGTCGAAAAAGGGCAGGCCGTAGAAATCTGTGTTTTTCCCACGGCCATACTTTTCAATCCGCGTCTTCCTCGTCAAAAGACGCAGGATGCAACATCGGCTGGAGAACCGGGACCGGTTTGTGAGGCATGGTGTGCCGATTGAAGAGATTGGGGCATTCATACGCGGGTGCTCCGGGAGTGGATAATGGCAAAACTCTATTTCAATTATTCGACGATGAATGCCGGCAAATCGACCATGCTGCTGCAGGCGTCCTATAATTATCACGAACGCGGCATGCGCACGCTGATCTTCACGGCGGCCTTTGACGACCGGGCGGGTGTCGGCCGCGTTGCCTCGCGCATCGGCCTCTCCTCCGACGCCCTGACCTTCGATGAAAATACCGACCTGTTCGCCGAGGTATCGGCCCACAATGCCGAAGGGCCGGTCGCCTGCGTTTTCGTCGATGAGGCCAATTTCCTCTCCGAACACCATGTCTGGCAGCTTGCCGAGATTGTCGACCAACTGAACATTCCGGTCATGACCTACGGCCTGCGCACGGATTTCCAGGGAAAGCTTTTTCCGGCCTCGAAAGAACTCCTCGCCATTGCCGACGAGCTTCGCGAAATCCGCACCATCTGCCATTGCGGCCGCAAGGCAACGATGGTGGCCCGCTTCGACAATGAAGGAAAGGTCGTGACGGAAGGCGCACAGATCGATGTCGGCGGCAACGAGAAATACGTTTCCTTCTGCCGCCGCCACTGGGTGGAGACGTTCAAGGGCGAGTGAGCATCTGCGTCCGGTTGCCGCATTTGATTTTCCGCAAAGATGGCTGCCCTGCTCCCGGGCTAAGACGACAGCGACACATTCGCGTGGATGTGCTTTCTCTCAGGAGCAAAATTATGCAGAACAGAACTGCCAAATTCGCCGGCCTCGCCATTCTCGCAGGTCTTTTCGCCTTTCCCGCCCTTTCTGCCGAAATCGAAGTGAAGATGCTCAACAAGGGCAGCGACGGCCAGGCGATGGTCTTCGAACCCGCGACCGTCAAGGCCGCCGTCGGCGACGTCATCACCTTCGTCCCGGTCGATAAGGGTCATGATGCGGCAGCCGTGAAGGACATGATCCCTGAGGGTGTCGCCGACTTCAAGGGCAAGATGAACGAGACGGTGAAGGTGACTGTCGAGAAGGAAGGCGCCTACGTCGTCAAATGCACACCGCATCTCGGCATGGGCATGATCGCGCTCGTCGTCGTTGGCGATGCGGCTCCGGCCAATCTGGACGCCGTCAAGAACGGCAAACTGCCGAAAAAGGCGCGCGACCGGCTGAATGACGAGATCGCCAAGCTCGGCCTCTAACCGCATATCCCTTCGGTTCCGCGGCGGCCGTTGTTCCACAATCGGTGTGGAAAGCCATAACGGCCGGCGCGGACCGCAGGTTGAGAAAAGTTTCGCAATCATGTTGTATCCCGGTTGACCGGGACATATCTGGAAGACAGTAAATGACCGCGGTTTATACGAAGCGCCGAAGGGTTCGGCCGGACCGAGGTTCTTTCTTCCGGCGTCCAGCCCCACGGGCAGAGGAGACTATGACGACATGATCGACCGGATCACCGCCTGGATTCAGGCAGCCTTCAGCGCCATCGGCAGGGCCGCCGGTCTTCTCGTCGCCTGGCTTTTGTGGCCCTTCATGGCCGCCCATGGCTGGTATCAAGGCCGCAACTGGATCATCAAGGGCCCAATCGCTCTGGTTCTCATCCTGCTTGCCGGCTTTTACGGATATTTCGTCTGGCAAACGCAGGTCTGGAGCAATTTCGATCCGGATTACATTTCCCGTTACAAGCTTGCCGAACGTACCGTGCCGCCCGGACAGGAATTGCCGGCTGCCAGCCCGACTTCGCCCGCCGGCGCAACGGGTGCCGCCGCCAACACATCCGCGCCTGTTTGCCAGCGTTCGGCCATCGTCGACGCCGCCGCCGATCTTACCGATTTCAACGTCAGCCAGAACGCCTGGATTTCCTCCATGCTGCTCTATCGTCTCGGCCTCTTCGGCATGGACTGGGACAGCACGCCGTTTCTGGACAACAAGGCCTCCTTCCAGCGCGGTGTAAATCAGGCCGTGCGCCGCACCTCGGTTGAACTGGTGGATACGCTCGGCCGCGTACGCGGAACCTCCGGCATCAACAACAATCTCCAGGAAGCGCGCGGCAACATGCAGTTCAGCGAATATTCCTGGTATTTCGGCCTCGATCCCTTCGGCCCGAAGACGCCGACCCCCAGCTATTACCGCGCCGCCATCCGCAGCTTCCAGGCCTTCAACGGCGAACTCACGGCCTGCAAGGCGGTTTTTGACACCCGCGCCGACAACCTGATCCAGTTCATCGATCGTATCGCAGGCGACATCGGTTCGACTTCGGCGATCCTTCGCGAGCGTTCGGAAAACTATAATGGCGGCTGGTTCGACACCCGCGCCGATGACCGTTTCTGGTTCGCTTATGGCCAGCTCTACGGTTATTATGGCGTGCTTTCCGCCGCAGGATCGGACTTCGCGCAGGTCATCCGCGAGCGTAACCTGACAAACCTGTGGAACGACACGCTGTTGCAAACCCGCGCGGCGCTGCGCATCCAGCCGGCGATCATTTCCAATGGTGAGGAAAGCGGCTGGATCATGCCGTCGCACCTCGCCACCATGGGATTTTACGTTTTGCGAGTGCGCTCGAATCTCGTCGAGCTTCGCTCGGTTCTCGACCGGTAAGGCAGAGGCCTCCCCCGGACGACAGGTTCGATCAGTCTATCAGGCCAAGGCGTATAGCCTTGGCCACGAGCTGGGTGCGGTTGACGCAGTCGAGCTTGCGGATGGCGTTGTTCATATAGGCATTGACGGTATGTTCCGAGATGGAGAGAAGCTCGGCGATCTCCACGGAGGTCTTTCCCTGCGCCGTCCAGCGCACGACGTCGAGTTCCCGTTTCGTCAGTGGCGAGGGACCCCTGGAATTGGCGCGACAAAGGCGGTCATAAACCTCCAGCGCATGCAGCACGATCATGCTCAGCTCGTTCAGCGAGGCTTGCGGCAGGACATCGCGATCGCCTGCGAAATTCATCAGATGCCGGTTGCCGTACATGCCGTGCACCGGCACCATGAGACCGGAGGTAATGCCCATGCTGCTTAGCGAGGCCGCCGCATGCAGCAGCGGTCCACCGGCAATATCCGGGTCCTGCAGCGACCAATATTGCGGCATCATCGATGACGCGCCGCGCTTGATGACGGGACAATCCCCAAGTGCGCCATCCTTGGTCATCGCATTCACAACCCAGATCGGCAGGCTGCTTTCAACGACCGTGGGCAGGGCATAGACATTTTGGCCGCCGGGCAAGCGCAGCAGGGTCACATAAGCGTAGCCGAAGGCGCGCATCACCTCCCGCAGCGCCTCCAGCCATTGGGATTTGTCGGCTGCCGCCGACAGATCGTCACAAAGTCTGGCCTGGCGCTCCGTCTTCGCCATTCACGCGCCCTCGCCGCGCCGGGACGCACTGCCCGGAGCGAGAAACATGCAGCATGGCCAGGACGGGATTGCGACCTTCATATCGGCTGGACCATCCTGATCAAAGCACCGGCTTTTCGGATTTGTCCTTCGGCTTTGCCATCAGTTTTTCGAGGAAACCGAGCATGACCGCCGAGACGACAAAAGCCAGATGAATGATGGTGAACCACATCAGCTGGCTGTCCGTATACTGGCTGGCGTTGAGGAATATCTGCAGCAGGTGGATCGATGAAATCGCCACGATCGACGACGCGACCTTGATTTTGAGGCTGCCCGAGTCGAGCTTGCCCAGAAACGAAACCTCGGCATCCGACTCGTCGAAGCGGCTGACGAAGTTCTCGTAACCGGAGATCATCACCATGACGATCAGGCTGGCGACCAGCGCCGCATCGATCAGCCCGAGCATGGCAAGGATCATATCCGCTTCGTCGTAAGTGAAGACGTTTTTTGCAACCTTCAGAAACTTGAGCATGAAGGAAAATGCATAAACCGCGAGCGCCGCGACGAGCCCGAGATAAAAGACCACAAGCAGCCAGCGGCTGGAGAGAATGATCCGCTCGACGAGCAGTTCAAGAGACTTCATTTCCGTATCCGATTAATAATCTGTTTATTGTTTCGCCATGTAAACTGGCTGCGAATATCCTAGCAAGCGGCAATGTCGGGACTTTGACCGTATCGCGGCGTTTTCGCACCCATTCACCAGCCGGACTCCGCTGGGGGATAAGCGTCGTATTTTTGCAACATACCGTTATGCTTTAAAACATGATGTAAAAAGTCATATATAATATGTTGACAGTTATCGTCATGTTTTTTAGTCCTCGATTATCGGCTCGCCCGTAACAATCAAAACAGTTTCAGCCGCGGCGGCAAACGCGGCGTGCTTTGGCACGCCGTGGCCCATTCGCGCGCCTACCTGGGGGTACTTCATGTCCATTTCGCGCACGCAATCCGCGTTGCTTCTGTGCACTGCCATCTCTCTCCTGCCGCTTGCCGGCCCCGCACGGGCACAGGATGCCGCTTCGCAGGCGGACGGCACCACCACGCTTGAAAAGATCGTGGTCAAGGGCAAGCGTGTCAAAAGCGCCAATGCCGTCGCCGACACGCCGCTGGCAAGCCAGACCACAGCGGAAGACATCCGCAAGAAGGACATCGCCAGCATCAAGGACCTCGGCAACAGCACGGAACCGGGCGTCGATTACGTGGATGCCAAGCCCGGCAGGCCCGGCGGATTGTTCATTCGCGGCCTCGGCGGCGCGCGCGTCGTCACTTTGATCGATAATATTCCTGTTCCCTACTTCAACAATTTCGCCCGCCAGGGCCAGGCCACCACCACTCTCAGTGATACGAATTCGAGCTTCGATTTCTCCTCGCTTTCGACTGTTGACGTGGTGCGCGGCGCCGATTCCAGCCGCATCGGCTCCGGTGCTCTCGGCGGCGCGCTCGTGCTGCGCACGCTCGAGCCGGAAGACCTGATCGGCGAAGGCAGGGACTGGGGTGGTGTGGCCAAGACCACCTATGACAGCGAAGACAGAAGTGTCGGCGGATCGATCGCCGTCGCCAAGAAGATCGAGAACACCTCGGTCCTGTTCCAGGGTTCCTACAAGCGCGGCAACGAGACGGACAACAAGGGTACGGCCGACGTCTACGGAACGCGCCGCACCAAGCCCAACCCCGCCGATACCTATGAAAGCAACCTGATGTTCAAGATCCGCCAGGATCTTGAAGGTGGCCACCGCATCGGGCTGACGGCCGAGCGTTATTCGCTGAGAGACCGCAGTGACATGAAGACCCTGCAGGGCGTCAGCGTATCGGGATCGACCTACCGGATCGGCGACTACCGGGGTTACGAGGATACCGAGCGTGACCGCGTATCGCTCGATTATGAATACGAGGCGCCCTCGACCGACGGCGTGATCGACGCCGCCAATCTCTCGCTTTACTGGACGCGCCTTTCCAAGGAGTCCGGCGCGGGCGACCGCCTGACCAACAATTCGCTCTATATTCGCGAAGACAGCATGCGCAATAGCGCATTCGGCATCGTCGGCGGCCTCGAATCCGGTTTCGAGCTTGGCGGCGTGCAGCACACAGTCCGCTTCGGCGGCAACGCCATGACGACCGATTTCAGCCAGGAACTGTTCGCCAACACGGCCGGATCGACCTCGTCTTCGCAATCGGACATGCCTGACGTGAGCGGCAAGAGCCTCGGCCTTTATCTCGATGACGAAATCGCCTTCGGCAACGGCTTCCGTCTTACCCCTGGCCTGCGCTTCGATTCCTACGACTACGACCCTGACGGTTCGGTTTCCAGCAATGGCGGCTACAGAACCTTCGGCCTGCCGAGCGGCAACAGCGGCTCACGCTTTTCGCCGAAGCTTCTTGCAACTTACGACGTCACCCCGGAACTGCAGCTCTTCGCACAATGGTCGATGGCCTATCGTGCCCCGACGATCAACGAACTGTACCTGAACTTCTCCAACATAAGCTCCGGCTACGCTGTTGTCGGCAATTCCGCCCTCAACCCCGAGACCAGCAATGGTTTCGAAATCGGCGCGAACTATGCCTCCGGCGACCTGACGGGAAGCCTGACGCTGTTCCACAACAAGTACAAGAACTTCATCGAGCAATACACGACCTCGACCACCCTGTTCCCCGGCTTCGGCGGCAGGGGCAACGGATCGCTCTTCACCTATCGCAACCGCAACAATGTCGAAATCTCCGGTGTCGAAGCCAAGGTCCGCAAGGATCTCGCAAACGGCTTCTTCGCCCATGCCTCGCTTGCCTACGCCTATGGCAAGGACACCGATACCAACGAGTTCATTCGCACGGTCGCGCCGTTCAAGTCCGTCCTCGGCGTCGGTTATGCGCAGGATGTCTGGGGTACGGAACTGACCGGCGTCTTCTCGTCCGGCATGCGTGACGACAGGGTGGCCAACACCTTCGATGCCCCCGGCTACGGCGTCTTCAACCTGACCGGCTGGTGGGAGCCGGAACAGACCAAGGGCCTGCGCATCCAGGCCGGTATCTACAATCTGTTTGACAGGAAATACTGGAATGGGGTCGGCGTCCGCGACGTGAACCCGAATTCCGTCAGCACCGTCAACCAGCCGGTCGATTTCTATACGGAAGCAGGCCGCACCTTCAAAATCTCCCTGACCCAGAAATTCTAAATCCGGGCGGAAATATCATCTCCAGTCGGGGCGGCCTTCGGGTCGCCCCTTTTTTGTCAGCGGCAATAGAGATAGCTGCCCTTGCGTTCCAGCACGTCGAGATGCAGGTGATCCTGATGGGTGGCGTCGCTGCCGGGCGAAAGAACCGTGCGGAAGAACAGGCAGGCGGCGGCGGTGATGGTGCGCTGGAAAGCGCCTTCCGGCGTCCCGTCCTCGACCCGCGGCTTCATCACCAGCGGCTCACCCTTGTCGAAGGAAATGGTGGAAATATCCACGGCATTGCCCTTGGCATGTTCGGAAATCTTGCCGTTTTCCGCGCTGTTGCGGTTGCGGCAGATATAGGTCGAGGCATTGGCAATGGCCGTCACCTTTTTCTCCGGCAAAGCGAGAGCCGCCGCCGGCAACATCATCTCCTTTGTCCAGCGGGAAAGCGCAAGCGCGGTTTCGCAACGCATGGTGCCCGATGGTTCCAGCTTGATACCGGGCAGAACCACGGAAAGCTCGACAGGCGCTTCGATGCCGCACCCCTGCTCGGCATCGCGGATCGGCTCAAGCTGCTTGAACTCAGCGCCGATCTCCTTCAACGCGCCAAGGCATGTCTGAAGTGCGGCCGGATCTTCCGGTTTCACCGGCTCCGGTGGTTTCTCGTCGGGTTTGGCCGCCTCGTCACCGGGCTTCTTACGCTCCCCGTCGTCCTTGCCCTCGCCTTCCTTTCTGGCGTCATCGGAACCTTTATCAGCGGGTGTCTTTTCATCATCCGATTTCTGCTCCTCCGAAGCCTGCGGCTTCGCGTCCGGTTTCTGCTCTTCCGGGCGCTGCGGTTTAGGGGCCGGTTTCGGCGCTTCCGCCGGGCTTTGCGGCATCTCGTCCGATGGTTTTTCAGAGGGGGTGGAGGATTGCCCCTCGCCCGGTTTTGGCTGCGGCACCGGTACCTGCGCCGGCGGTTCAGAGGCGGAAATCAATGCGAGGGTGGCTACCAGAAGACACAGACGATGAAGCATTTTTCGGGGCACTCCTGACCGTTTCGGCAGGAGAGCAACGCAGCGGCGGCCGGTAAGGTTCACTCCCTTGCCGAAATCCGCTTGCCAAGGCGGATCGTGCACGCTAACAATTTTCCCATGAATATCGTGTCTAAGAACATTGCTAACTGGTGGTGGGGCAGCTTTTCGCGGCCTTGACCAGTCATGTCTTCAGACAAAGTCCAAGCCGCCCGAATTTTCAGGCGGCTTTTTTGTTATTTTGCCGCCTGTCATCGGGCCTGAACAACAGGAAGTACGAAAGAAATGGTAACGATCATTCAGGATGACGGAGCGGAAACCTACGAGACGAAAGGCGGCATCAAGGTCAGCCGAAAACGCCGGCCCGCCGACTATGCCAACGCCATCGATAATTATATCGAAAAGCTCGATTCCCATCGCGGCGCGGTCTTCTCGTCCAACTATGAATATCCCGGCCGTTACACCCGCTGGGATACGGCCATCATCGATCCGCCGCTCGGTATCTCCTGTTTTGGCCGCAAGATGTGGATCGAGGCCTATAATGGCCGTGGCGAAGTGCTGCTTGGCTTCATCACCGAAAAGCTGAAGGCGACGCCCGATCTCACGCTTGGCGCTTCCACCACACGCCGCCTCGATCTCACCGTCAACGAACCGGACCGCGTCTTCACTGAGGAAGAACGTTCGAAAATCCCGACCGTCTTCACTGCGCTGCGCGCCATCGTCGACCTTTTCTATTCGAATGCGGATTCGGCAATCGGCCTGTTCGGCGCTTTCGGTTACGATCTCGCTTTCCAGTTCGACGCCATCAAGCTGTCGCTGGCGCGGCCGGAAGACCAGCGCGACATGGTGCTGTTCCTGCCCGATGAAATCCTCGTCGTTGACCATTATTCCGCCAAGGCCTGGATCGACCGTTACGATTTCGAAAAGGCCGGCGCGACGACGGACGGCAAGTCCTCCGAAATCACACCCGAGCCGTTCAAGACCACCGACACGATCCCGCCCAAGGGCGATCACCGTCCCGGCGAATATTCCGAACTTGTCGTGAAGGCCAAGGAAAGCTTCCGCCGCGGCGATCTGTTCGAGGTCGTTCCCGGCCAGAAGTTCATGGAACGCTGCGAAAGCAATCCATCAGCGATTTCGCGCCGCCTGAAGGCGATCAATCCCTCGCCCTATTCCTTCTTCATCAATCTCGGCCATCAGGAATATCTGGTCGGCGCTTCGCCGGAAATGTTCGTGCGCGTCTCCGGCCGCCGCATCGAGACCTGCCCGATCTCAGGCACCATCAAGCGCGGTGACGACCCGATTGCTGATAGCGAGCAGATCCTGAAACTGCTCAACTCGAAAAAGGACGAATCCGAGCTGACCATGTGCTCGGATGTGGACCGCAACGACAAGAGCCGCGTCTGCGAGCCGGGTTCGGTGAAGGTCATCGGCCGCCGCCAGATCGAGATGTATTCGCGCCTCATCCACACGGTCGACCACATCGAGGGCCGTCTGCGCGACGATATGGACGCCTTTGACGGCTTCCTCAGCCACGCATGGGCCGTCACCGTCACCGGTGCACCCAAGCTGTGGGCCATGCGCTTCATCGAAGGCCATGAAAAGAGCCCGCGCGCCTGGTATGGCGGCGCGATCGGCATGGTCGGCTTCAACGGCGACATGAATACCGGCCTGACGCTGCGCACCATCCGCATCAAGGACGGCATCGCAGAAGTGCGCGCCGGTGCGACGCTGCTCAACGATTCCAATCCGCAGGAAGAAGAAGCAGAAACCGAACTCAAGGCCTCCGCCATGATATCAGCCATTCGCGATGCCAAGGGCACCAACTCCGCTGCCACCAAGCGCGATGCCGCCAAGGTTGGCAACGGCGTCAAGATCCTGCTCGTCGATCACGAGGACAGTTTCGTGCACACGCTGGCGAATTATTTCCGCCAGACGGGTGCCACGGTTTCCACCGTCAGAACGCCTGTCGCCGCAGACGTGTTCGATCGCTTCCAGCCAGATCTGGTCGTACTTTCGCCCGGACCGGGCAGCCCGACGGATTTCGACTGCAAGGCGACGATCAAGGCCGCCCGCGCCCGTGACCTGCCGATCTTCGGTGTCTGCCTCGGCCTTCAGGCGTTGGCGGAAGCCTATGGCGGCGAGCTTCGCCAGCTTGCGGTGCCGATGCACGGCAAACCCTCGCGCATCCGCGTGCTGGAACCTGGCCTCGTCTTCTCCGGTCTCGGCAAGGAAGTAACCGTCGGCCGTTACCACTCGATCTTCGCCGACCCCGCCACCCTGCCGCGTGATTTCATCATCACCGCGGAAAGCGAGGACGGCACGATCATGGGCATCGAACACGCCAAGGAACCGGTGGCCGCCGTTCAGTTCCACCCGGAATCGATCATGACGCTCGGCCAGGACGCCGGCATGCGGATGATCGAGAATGTCGTGGTGCATCTGACCCGCAAGGCGAAGACGAAGGCGGCATGATGGTGGCTACCGACGCCATCAGCATCGAACCCATCCGGGCGGAGCACGTTGAAAGCTTTCACCGTGCTCTCGATACGGTATCGCGCGAGCGGAAATATCTGAGCTTCCTGGAGGCGCCGCCGCTCGATTCGGTTCGCGCCTTCGTTCTCGACATGATCGAAAACGACCATCCGCAATTCGTGGCGATTGCGGATGGCGAGGTGGCCGGCTGGTGCGATATTCGCCGCCAGAGCAGAGCAACCCGCGCCCATTGCGGCACGCTCGGCATGGGCATCCTGCCCGCCTATCGTGACAAGGGACTTGGCGCGCGGCTGATGCGGCGGTCACTCGATGCCGCCCGTCAATGCGGGCTGCATCGTGTCGAGCTAAGCGTACATGCGGACAATGCGAGAGCAATTGCGCTTTATGAAAAGATCGGTTTTGTGCATGAAGGCCGAGCGCGCGACGCCGTCCTGATCGACGGGCGTCACATCGACAGCCTCAACATGGCGATCATCTTCGGCAGCTAACCCCTCGGCAGCGACGCCGAAATACACAGGGCAAACTTTTTCAGAAGCTGCATGTCGAAATGCCCCTCCCGGCGCAGCATCCATGTCAGCGCTTCATTCGCCGTCCACGGCTTCTTGTAGGGCCTGACCGAGGTCACGGCGTCATAGACATCGCAGACCGCCGCGATACGGGCGTAAAGGCTGATCTCGCCGCCCGCACGGCCACTCGGATAACCGCCGCCATCCATCCGCTCATGATGATTGAAGCAGACATCAAGCACCATTGATGGCATCTGCGCGTTGCGTGACAATATATCCCGGCCGAATGCCGGGTGAAGATTGATGATCTCCCGCTCGCTGGCGCTCAATCCTTCCGCCTTGTTGAGGATCGATGAGGGGATTTCCACCTTGCCGATATCATGCAGCAACCCGCTGATGCCGAGCAGATTGACCGTTCCCCTGTCGAGCCCGAGATAATTACCGAAAAGAATCATCAGGCCACTGACGGAGACCGAGTGCACAAACGTTGTTTCGTCTTTCGATTTCAGGCGGGTGACGCCGATGAAAATCGCCGGGTTCGACTGCACGGCATCGGAAATCTTGCCCGCCGCCGCAGCCATGCCCTTCAGCGAGACACTGCCGCCGGCTTCAGCGGAGGCAAAGGTTTCGGCAATGGTATCGGCGGCCGAGCGTACGGCATGGGTAACGGCAGCCACGGTTTCCGGGCAATTGCACAATGGCGGTGAAACGGCTGCCGAACGCTTGCTGCCTTCGGTGTCGTGCCCCTTGGCCGTGTTGATGACGATGCTTTCGGCGCCGCTCAATTTCAATTGACGCATTAATTCCTCATGCCGCAAAAGAAAGCGGTGCCGCTTTAAAAATCCCTGGTTCGAAAGCGTTCCTTCGACCGCTTCGATAAACATGCCAAGCGTCAGTTGCTGGGTGGAAATTCGTTTGAGCATCAGATGCTTTTATTTTCCTTCCCGGGAATGATAACCTGAAACCGCAATTCAAAAAAAATGTCGGCGCGCAACCGGCTAAACTATAAAGGTGAAGTCAAGCCTTCCCAACTTGCCTAAACCTGGGCCTTGAAAGATTAGATAACACAAATATGAAAATTTTTTACTCCGGATATATTTAAAACTCAAAGAATCAATCCAAATAGACCAAGAAACAACCTTAGAATGTAAATAGTGAAAACTATCGCATACGACGCAAATCAGGAGCCGAAGAAACCCGCATGAATTCCAGACTTGAAACGCGTATCGACCAGGGTACGGGCCGTGAACCGGCGGACATGGTTCTCAAGGGCGGACGCTTCTTCGACCTCGTTACCGGAGAACTCGTCGCGTCGGATATCGCCATATGTGGCGACACCATCGTCGGCACCTGCGAGAACTACAAGGGCCGACAGGAAATCGACATTTCCGGAAAAATCGTCGTTCCGGGTTTCATCGATACGCATCTCCACATCGAATCGTCACTGGTGACACCGCACGAATTCGACCGCTGCGTTCTGCCCTATGGCGTTACCACCGCCATCTGCGACCCGCACGAGATCGCCAATGTTCTCGGTGTTGAGGGGCTTCAGTTCTTCCTCGACAGCGCCATGGAAACCATCATGGACATTCGCGTGCAGCTCTCCTCCTGCGTGCCCGCGACCCATCTGGAAACATCAGGCGCCGATCTGCCGATCGAAAAGCTGCTGCCATTCCGCGATCATCCGAAGGTCATCGGCCTTGCCGAATTCATGAATTTTCCCGGCGTCATCCACAAGGACCCGGTGTGCATGGCAAAGCTCGAGGCCTTCCAGGGCCAGCATATCGACGGGCACGCGCCACTTCTGTCCGGAACGGCGCTGAACGGTTATCTCGCCGCCGGCATCCGCACCGAACATGAATGCACCAGCGCGCCGGAGGCGCTGGAGAAAATCCGCAAGGGCATGCATATTCTGGTGCGCGAAGGCTCGGTCTCGAAGGACCTGCACGCCCTGATGCCAATCATAACCGAGCGACTGTCGCCCTATCTGGCGCTCTGCACCGATGACCGCAACCCGCTCGATATCGCCGAACAGGGCCATCTCGACTATATGATCCGCACGGCGATCGCCAGCGGCGTCGAGCCGCTCGCCATCTACCGCGCCGCCTCGATTTCCGCCGCCAAGGCCTTCGGCCTGCGCGATCGTGGTCTCGTTGCACCGGGCTGGCGCGCCGATCTCGTGGTCGTCGACAGCCTGCAGAACTGCAAGGCCAGCATGGTGCTTTCCGGTGGCCGGATCGTCGATGACGCCCTGTTTGCCACCCGCAAACCGGTTGCACCCGTGGGTCTCGACAGCGTCAAGGCAAGGCCGGTGCTGGCGGCCCATTTCGGCGTGCCGGTCACGGAAGGCGAAAGCCCGGTCATGGGCGTGCTTCCCGGCAAGATCATTACCGAGCACCGCCGCTACAGGCTGCCGACAGACGGCAACCAGACCACCGTCGATCTTGAGAACGACATCATCAAGGTTGCCGTCATCGAACGCCATGGCAGGAACGGCAACCACGCCAATGGTTTCGTTCAGGGCTTCGGCCTGAAGAAGGGCGCGATCGCCTCAACCGTCGGCCATGACAGCCACAATATCTGCGTCGTCGGCGTCAACGAGGACGACATGGCGCTGGCCGCCAACCGGCTCGGCGAAATCAAGGGCGGTTTCGTGGTGGTGGAAGACGGCAGGGTCACCGGCGAGATCGCTTTGCCCGTGGCCGGGCTGATGAGCCTCGAACCCTATGAGACCGTTCGCGATACGCTGCACACACTCAGAAAAGCAGCCTATGCGCTCGGCACGACGCTGGAAGAACCCTTCCTGCAAGTGGCCTTCCTGCCGCTGCCCGTCATTCCGCATTTGAAGATTTCGGATATGGGCATGGTGGATGTGGATCGGTTTATGCTGATCTGATTGGCGGAAAATGCCTCGGCGGAAGACGGGAAACGCGCATGAAACGCCGACCTCCTCATTCCTGTGCTTGTCGCAGGAATCCAGTCGACGCGCGTCTGCGCGGCGAGAGAGTCTTTTCCGCCCAAAGACTTGGGCTGGCTAGATTCCTGTGACAAGCACAGGAATGAGGGAAGCATCTGCTGTGCCTCTGCCCCTCAATCCGAAGGCAGAAGCTTGCGGAAATAAACCACCCGCTCCGTTTCCTCAAATCCCAGCGCCGCATGCATGCGATGGGAATCGACATTTGCAATATCGGCATCGGATGCGAGTTCGGTGACGCCCTGGCTGATGGCCCAGCGGGTCACTTCGGCCACGAGCGCTGCGGCAACGCCCTGTCTGCGAAACGCCTCCTCGACATAAATTCCCTCGAGAAACGCCACGGGCGACGTGCCGCAGCCGTTGACGTAATCCCGCCGCAGACTGACCTCGGCAAAACCAATGGCCACCCCGGCCGGATCGTGGACAATAAATCCAGCCCCGGCGTCGGAGACGTCCTGTAACTCCGCCCTATGTTCGTCAGGCGTGGTATCCGGCCACAGGCGGTGTCGCAAAAGACACCAGTCATCCCGATAGTCGGCAGCGTTTCCGATGACGAATGGACCGCTCATACAACTGTCCCGCAAAACACATCCAGCCCATCGAGCTTGACAATCCCCGCATCGAACAGCGGCGCGAAACCCGGCATCGGCAGGATATCCGTGACCCGCATGCCTTTCGGTATCGGAAATTCCAGGGCCTCGCGCGTCAGGTTGAAAACGAACAGCAGTTTTTCGTCGCCCTTCTGGCGCGTGAAGGCCAGCACATCGAGATTGGTCTTGATGAAGTGCATGTCCCCATCGCGCAGCGCGCCGTGACCTTTGCGGAAAGACAAAACCGCACGATAGTGGTTCAGAACCGAATCCGGCTTGCGCTCCTGCGAATCCACGGCCTGCATGGCATGGACATAGGGCACCGGCAACCAGGGCTTTTCAGCGCTTGAAAAGCCGGCATTCGGCTTGCCGGTCTCCCACACCATCGGCGTGCGGCACCCGTCACGGCCCTTAAAGGCGGGCCAGAAGCGGATGCCGTAGGGATCGCGCAAATCCTCGAAGGCAAGTTCGGCCTCGGTCAAACCCAGCTCCTCGCCCTGATAAAGGCAGATGGAGCCGCGCAGGCTGGCGAGGACACAGATGGCGAGCTTCGCAACCCGTGTCTGCTCTTCAGCGCCTTCGGAAAACCGGCTGAGGTGTCGCACCACGTCATGGTTGGAAAAGGCCCAGCAAACCCAGCCATCCGTTACCACCTTGCCGAAGGTCTCGACCGAACCGCGTAAATGTTTGGCGCTGAAATCCGGCCCCAGCAGATCGAAGGTGTAGCACATGTTGAGCTTGTCGTTGCCGGACGTATAGGCCGCCACGGTTTTCAGCGACCGAGCCCCGTCACCCACCTCACCCACCGTTGCACGGCCCTCATATTCATCGAGCAGCGCGCGGAAGCGCTTCAGGAAAGCCACGTTTTCCGGCCGGGTCTTGTCGTAAAGATGATCCTGCATGCCATAGGGATTGACGTCGGACGCATCGAGACCAAAACTTTCCTCGTCGAAAAGCGGCGGGTTGTCGCGCAAAAGCTTGTCGTGGAAATAGTGGTTGACGGTATCGAGCCGGAAACCGTCCACGCCGCGATCCAGCCAGAAGCGCACGGTTTCGAGAAGAGCATCCTGAACCTCGGGATTGTGAAAATTCAGGTCCGGCTGCGAGGCGAGGAAGCTGTGCATGTAATATTGCTTGCGCACGCCGTCCCATTCCCAGGCCGGTCCGCCGAACACGGAAAGCCAGTTTGTCGGCGCCGTGCCATCCGGCTTGGGATTGGCCCAGACATACCAGTCGGCCTTGCTGTTGGTGCGGCTGGCACGGCTGTCCACGAACCAGGGATGCTGATCTGACGTGTGCGAAATAACCTGATCGATGATGACCTTCAAGCCCAGCCGGTGCGCCTCGGCCATCAGGGCGTCGAAATCGGCAAGCGTGCCGAACATCGGATCGACATTGCAATAATCGGAAACGTCATAACCCATATCGGCCATGGGCGAGGTGAAGAAAGGCGAGAGCCAGATGGCATCGACACCGAGCGAGGCGATATAGGGCAGACGTTTCGTCACCCCGGCAAGATCGCCATATCCGTCACCGGTCGTATCCTGAAACGAGCGCGGATAAACCTGATAGATCACCGCTCCCTTCCACCAGTCCGATTGCGCTTGGGGTTTGTGGACCGGGGCATGGGTTAGCGGCATGGGCGATCTCCTGATGGTTTGAGCGGAGAATATAAAGCCGACGCGGCCGCGTAAACCGGAACTTCGCACATGCACAAACGGCCAAAACCGCCCTTGTCAGCGGCGCGCACTCGTCGTAAGCCGCATGGCTGGAAAAAACGGGAGGATGACAGCGTGGGCGGACGGTTTCTGTCGATTGGCGAATGCATGGTGGAACTGTCGCAGGCCGGCGACGGGCTGCTGCGCAAGGGTTTTGCGGGCGATACGTTCAATACCGCCTGGTATGCCCGCGCCTGCCTGCCGGAAGACTGGTCGGTCGATTATTTCACCGCACTCGGCGACGATCCGCTTTCGGAAGACATGCTGGCCTTCATTGCCGATGCCGGCATCGGCACCGAAAAAATCCGCCGTATCAAGGGCGGCACACCCGGCCTTTACCTCATCAACCTGAAGGATGGCGAGCGCACCTTCAGCTACTGGCGCAACGCCGCCGCGGCAAGACAGCTGGCCGCGGACGCGGATCATCTGCGCAAAACGGTCGAAAGCGCCGATGTTGTCTATTTCTCCGGCATCACGCTCGCCATTCTCGCCTCCGCGCATGATGTCGATACGTTTCTGGCGGAACTGCGCCGCGCCAAGGCGGCGGGCAAGCTCGTGGTGTTCGACCCCAACATCCGCCCGCGCCTGTGGGCGGACAAGGACAACATGCTCGAGACCATTTCCAACGGTGCGCGCGCCGCCAAGCTTGTCATGCCGAGCTTCGATGACGAGGCGAGCCATTTCGGCGATGCTTCCGTTGAAGCGACCATCGACCGCTATCGTTCACTCGGCGTCGAAAACATCGTGGTCAAGGACGGCGCCAAGGGTGCGACGCTCGATTTCGGCGGCAGCCGCAGCCACGCCCCGGCGGAAAAGGCCGTGGACGTGGTGGATACGACAAGCGCCGGTGACAGCTTCAACGGCGCGTTCCTCGCCCGTTATGTGACCGGCAGTTCCCCGGAGGAAGCGGCCACCTTCGCCGCAAGGGCGGCGGCAACCGTCATCGGTCACCACGGCGCGCTGATCAGCCCCGAGCTGCTTCCGCTGGTGGGATAGCCCCCTATCTGCCCCTCATTCCTGTGCTTGTCACCGGAAACCGGCCGACGTGCGTCTACGCGGCGGAGAGCCTCCTCTCAGCCGCTTCCCCGCTGTCAAAAGCCCTGACATGATCCTGTAACACGCACGCCGCATATACGGACAGAAGCCGGGCAATGGGGATTCGCCCGCGCGCAGATGAGCAGGATCAGTGTTTCATGACGAGAATCACGATTGTCACAGATGCCTGGCACCCGCAGGTCAACGGCGTGGTTCGCTCGATAGAAAATACCAACACCGAACTGGCGCGGCTGGGTGTGGATGTGCGCATGGTCACGCCGCAGAGTTTTTACAGCATCCCCTGCCCCACCTATCCGGAAATTCGCCTCTCCGTCGCCGGCTATCGCCGTGTGGCGGCGGAGATCGAAAAAAGCCAGCCCTCCTTCGTGCATATCGCGACGGAAGGGCCGCTGGGCTTCATGGCGCGGCGCTGGTGCGTGAAGAACCGCATGCGTTTTTCCACCAGCTATCACACACGCTTTCCCGAATATGTGGCGGCGCGTTTCCCCGTCCCGGAAAGCTGGCTTTATGCCTTCGTGCGCTGGTTCCACAATGGCGGCAACACCTGCATGGTGGCCACCCCGAGCCTTGAGACCGAGCTGGAAGCGCGCGGCGTGCGCAACCTGAAGCGCTGGAGCCGCGGCATCGACGCCGAGCTTTTCCATCCCCGCCCGAAGGCAAAGCTGCCTTTCGACCTGCCGAGGCCGATCTTCATGACGGTGGGACGTGTGGCGGTGGAGAAGAACCTGCCGGAATTTCTCGACCTCGACCTGCCGGGCTCGAAGATCGTCATCGGTGACGGCCCGGCCCGCCATGAATTGCAGGAAAAATATCCTGATGTGCTGTTCACTGGCGTCAAGACCGGTGAGGACCTCGCCGATGCCTATGCGCAGGCCGATGTCTTCGTTTTCCCCTCGAAGACCGACACATTCGGCAATACCATTCTGGAAGCGCTGGCAAGCGGCGTGCCCGTGGCCGCCTTCCCCGTTACCGGACCGATCGACATTCTCGGCGGCAACCCCGCTGCCGGCGCGCTGGACGACAATCTTCGCGATGCCTGCCTGGCGGCGCTTCATTGTTCGCCACAGGCGGCGCTGGCGCTCTCCAAAAGCTACAGCTGGGAAAAGGCTTCAAGGCAATTTCTCGACAATGTCATCCACGCCGCCGGGAAATCGCTGCCGCTGTTATCCCGTTCCCAACTTGCATGAAGGCAATCCCCGAGATTTTCTTTGGGAACAGTGGACGAAACCGAGCGGGAATGTCACAAGGCGATCAGGACGCGACTGCCGTTATCTTTAGAACGGGGTCGGGCTGCTGATTGACGTCAGGCGGCTGCCGCGAGAACACGCTGGCCGTCCTTTTTGCGGATGATACCCCGCCACATCCCTCGAGATGCCGCTTCAGGATAAGGGCAGAAGCTCTTTTTGCTGGGCAGCGCACCAGTGATTGATCTTCTCGACAACATCCTTTGGCGCGATCGGCAAGGCACTGCTGGGTATCACGACCACCGTCCCATGGAAAACCAGCACCAGACTATCCGGTGGCGTGATTGCGAGATGATAGCGCGCCCAGCTCAGCTGCACGGTGTCCAGCCGTGTGACCTGCTTGTAGCCCTGAGGCCCGATCTCGACTTGGGTGTGAGGCGAATACATTCGCTCGTGGGCGATATTCCAGTGAGCGAGAACCTCATAATAGGATTTCGCCTCCCGTCTCGCGCCCTGCCAGATAATAAACCAGATGGCGAGAGCCACGATCGGTGCGGGGGCGAACACCCAATAACCGACCACCGGCCAGACGCCTGGAAACCACGGCAGGCTTATGGAATAGATGAAAGCCGCAGCCAGCCCCGCAAATATCGACAGCTTGACTCGTGCCCAGGAAAAATGGCGAGCCCAGGACTTGTCGAAAATCATGCTGTAATTTTCATAAGCCTGATTTTGATAGCCGTAGACATAGGAAGGGACATGTTTCGGGTCGGGCGTGAAGCTTATTGAAATGGTGTCATCGGCCATAGGAGCACGTCGATCCCGTTCCTGTTGCAGCTCAGTCTGCGTAGCACCGGCGCCCTTATAAATCAAAAGGCCTTTCCCTACCAAACCTTCGGGATCGACGCCGCACCGCGTAACCTGCCTTCACCATGCTCCGGCAAGCATTTGGCCGGAAAGCGGCACGGTCCGCGCCTTGCCATCCCGATCCGTTACCGAAAGCGAGGCCGCCATCTGCTTCGGCGATTTGCGGAACCAGCTGGCGGCAACGCTCGCCATATCGCCGATCATCGCCTGTTTGTGCCAGTCGGCGAAGCGCTTGGCCGTGGCTTCCGGCTCGGAGCGGTAAAAGAAATCGCCGGATTGCCCGAGATCGTTGATGGAGGCCGCCATGGCCGCGAGCGGCCGCTGGAACATCTTTGCCGGTACCGCAAGCGTATCGGCCCCTTGCGAAAAAGCGGGCGCCATGAAATCGATCGCCCATCCATCCGCCTCCACCCAGCAGTGGAAATTCTCGCCCGCGCCCGTCACATAACCGTCTTCGCGATGATCGGCGAACAGCAAAACCGTTCCGCCGAGATTATAGGCCGCGAGCCCGCCTTTCGGCACCGCCTTCACCTTGTAATGCTGCTGCAAAATGAACGCGCCGAAGGTGCTGAAATACATGGAAGCCGAAGCGGGATCGGCATTCTGGCTGAGGAGCAGGCTGTTGATGACCCGGTAAATCCTGAAATAGTCGGTCTGCTTGATCAGCATGGTTTTTACTCTTCAAAACCGGACAGTGAAATTGGAGCGAGCTGGTGCCCCTTGTTTCTTCTCCCCGTCGGGGAGAAGTCCGCGGCAGCGGGATGAGGGGCGACGGTCGGAATATTCGGAGAGCTTGCCCCCTCATCCGACCCTTCGGGCCACCTTCTCCCCCACGGGGAGAAGAAATGCGCCGCGACGCCGCGCGGAAGATTACCGCCTCTTCTTCGCCTTGCTCTCAAACGGATTGTCCGACCCACGATAATGCACCCGGATCGGCACGCCCGGCATGTCGAAATCCTTGCGCAGACCGTTGACGAGGTAACGCGTATAGCTCTCGGGAATAGCTTCCGGCCTCGTGCAGGAAATCATGAAGGCCGGCGGGCGGGCCTTTACCTGCGTCATATATTTCAGCTTCAGGCGACGGCCGGAAACGGCCGGCGGCGGATGCTGCGTCGTCTGCGAATCCAGCCAGCGGTTGAGCTTGGCGGTCGAGATGCGGCGGTTCCAGATCTTGTCGGTATCGATGATATTCTGCATCAGCCGGTCGAGGCCATAGCCCGTCTGGCCGGAAATCGGCACGGCGCGGATGCCGCGCGCCTGCGGCAGAAGCCGCTCGGTCTTTTCGCGCAGATCGGCCAGATAGGCCTGCGGGTCTTCGACCAGATCCCATTTGTTGAAGGCAAGCACAGCGGCGCGGCCTTCGCGGATGACGAGGTCGACCAGCTGCAGATCCTGCTTTTCGAACGGGATGGTGCTGTCGAACACGATGACGACGGTTTCCGCAAAGCGGATGGAGCGCAGCGAATCCGCGACCGAGAGCTTTTCCAGCTTCTCCGTCACCTTGGCCTTGCGGCGCATGCCGGCCGTATCGAACATCTTGATGGTGCGGCCGCGCCAGTCCCATTCGACCGAGATGCTGTCGCGGGTGATGCCGGCTTCCGGACCGGTCAACAGGCGGTCTTCACCGAGGAAGCGGTTGATGAGCGTCGACTTGCCCGCATTCGGGCGGCCAATGATGGCGACGCGCAGCGGCTTGGTCTCGTCATAAACCGGCTCTTCGTCTTCTTCGTCTTCGCTGCCCGGCTCGCTGCGCGGCAGAACGATATCCGTCTCCGCCTCATCCACCTCAGGCGGGAAAGCGGCGTCTTCGCCGATTGCCTCGACAATGGCGTCACGCAGGTCGATCATGCCCTGGCCATGTTCGGCGGAGATCGGGCAAGGGTCACCAAGGCCGAGGGTAAAGGCGTCGTAGAAACCGGCATCGGAACCGCGCGCTTCAGACTTGTTGGCCACCAGCACCACCGGCTTGCCGCGACGGCGCAGCATTTCGGCCAGCGTCTCGTCGGCCGGCGTCAGGCCCGCCTTGGCGTCCACGACAAACAGCGTCACATCGGCTTCGTCAATCGCCGCTTCCGTCTGCGCCCACATGCGGCCCTGAAGCGTTTCCGGCCCGGATTGCTCCAGACCGGCGGTATCGATGATGGTGAAACGCAGATCGACCAGCTTCGCCTCGCCGGGGCGGCGGTCGCGGGTGACACCCGGCGTGTCGTCCACCAGCGCCAGTTTCTTTCCGACCAGACGGTTGAAAAGCGTGGACTTGCCGACATTGGGGCGCCCGACTATGGCGACGGTGAAGCTCATTGATCTTGGTTCCCTAGAGCAAGTCTGCCCAAAACGTTACCTGTTTTGGGCAAAAGACATGCGTAAAATAAAGAGTTAGATCGCTTTGGCAATGCGAAGAAATGCCGGAGCGATCTTGCGTGGCGAAGCGGCGTTAAGCAGCCTTGCCCGAAGCAGTGATGTTGTCGAGCATGATCTGCGCGCGGTTCGTCACGTTGCGCGGCGCCTGCGTGTCGCTGATGATCTGCTCGAACCATTGTTTGGCCTTGGCGAAATCGCCAGCCTTATAGGCGGCGAGACCGAGCGCCTCGCGGGCAGACGCCCGCATGGTCTGGCCGTCGGTGCTCAAGGGCTCCGCAAGGGCGACGACCTGATCATAGGTGCCGTTGTCCACCAGCAGCCATGCCGCACGCACCTTGGCGGTATCGCGGAAGACCTGCGGTGCGGAGGTGTCGTTGCCGATGGCGGTGAAGGCGGCGATGGCGCCGGCCGCGTCGCCCTTCTGCGAAAGCAGCGTGGCCGAGCGGAACTTCGCCAGAACAGGGTAATTGCCGTGACCGGAAGTTTCGAGATCGGCGAAGGCCTTCAGCGCCTCATCCGTCTTGTTTTCCGAGGCAAGTTTCAGCGCCACGAGGAACTGGTCGCCGGAGTTGGAAGCGCGGCTGGTGTTCCAGTATTCGTAGATACCGGCGCCGGCGGCGCCCACAACCACGAGAATGGCGGCGCCGACGACGACGATACCGTAACGGCCCCAGAAGCGCGACAGCTGCTCGGAACGGATCTGCTCGTTCACTTCGCGGATAAAGGTATCATTTTCGTTTGCCATCAAATTCTCCGTTACCCGCGCGGAGATCGTCGCCGATCCATCCGTTCGCGGACATACCAAGCCGCTTACCCGGGTCAGCGAAAGTCATGCCAACCGGGTCATGGTCGGCCTTCTAGCCTATTTTGCCTGATATGTAAGGGGGAAACGTTGATTTCCTACATGGCGATGGGCTGAACGCCGATCAACCATTCGTGCAGTTTCAGGATGAAAGCACCCCACAGAACGACGCCGCCGACAACGGCCACCAGATCATAGCGGCTTGAAACGAAGTCGCGGACCACTTTTTCACCCGCGCGTTCTCGGCGCTTCAGCGAAATCCGCATCACCACGCCCCAGGCGAGAAACGATGCGAAGAGGAGGATCGAAGACGTCTCGCCATTGGCCAGAAGATGGGCGAGCGCCCAGATCTTGACGGAAAGGACCATCGGATGCTTGGTCTTCGTCGCAATGTGGCCAGCCGGTATGAGGCTGGCGATAAGACAGATCATCGCGGGCAGCATCAGGGTGACGGCGATGTGGCTCATCCAGACCGGCGGATACCACAACATGCCCGTCTCCTGCCTTGCTTCGCCGAAGGCATAGATGACAAGGCCGAGCGTGACGAGGCTGACAACGGAATAGACGCCCTTGAAAGGGCCTTCGCCCATCGTCGCGATCATGCGGGCGCGAAATTGCGGTGCGACCACCTTCAAAAGATGCGTCAGCAGGAACAAGGCAAGACAGAGTGCGAGAAAAAGCATGGAACACGGTCCCCCGGTGGAACGAAGCGGCCCTATCACCGCAAGTGAGAACAGGAATTAGGCCGAAAGTCATGAAAACGCCAGACTATTCAAAGCTTCGCCTTATTCCACCCGCAAAAGGCCACGGTGTTTCATATGACGGATAACTGATGTTTCGCCCATTTACCGCTTTTTCCCTGTCGTTTCTCGCCGCCCTTCCCGCATTTGCCGAAGAGGCGCAGAAGCCGAAGCAACTCGTCATCGTGTCCTTCGACGGTGCGGGCGACAATACGCTGTGGGAAAGAAGCCGGGCGACGGCGAAGGAGGTCGGCGCGCATTTCACCTATTTCCTCGCCTGCACGCTGGTGATGGACAGGAAGACCAGCGCCAAGACCTATCAGGGTCCCGGCCAGAAGGCCGGCCGTTCCAATGTCGGTTTCGGCCAGTCGCCGGAAGAGGTGGAGACAAGGCTTAGAAACATCTGGGCCGCCTATCGCGAAGGTCACGAGATCGGCAACCACACCTGCGGCCATTTCGATGGCGGCCAGTGGACCGCGGAACAATGGGATGGCGAATTCACCACCTTCACAAGCACGCTGGAAAACGCCTGGCAGATGATCGGCAAGAAGGGCGAAGAGCCCGAAGGCTGGCGCGAGATGGTCAAGAACATCAACGGTTTCCGTGCGCCCTATCTCTCACAGGGCCCGGCGCTGACCGCCGCGCAGAAAAAACACGGCTTCGTTTATGACGCCACCAGCATCACCAAGGGACCGGAATGGCCGGTGGAGCGCGAAGGCATCGAACATTTCGGCCTGCCCCTCGTTCCCGAAGGACCGGGCAACCGCCCGATCATCGCCATGGACTACAATCTCTTCATCCGCCACTCCATCGGCATCGAGACGCCGGATCGTTCGAAAGAATTCGAGGAACGCGCCTATGCCGCCTTCCGCACCGCTTTTGACAGGCAGTATAATGGCGAGCGCATTCCCCTGCAGATGGGCTTTCACTTCGTGAAGATGAATGGCGGCGCCTATTGGAATGCCTATGAGCGGCTGCTGCGCGAGGTCTGCCACAAGACCGATGTCGCCTGTGTGAGCTATGCCGAAGCCATGCCGATGATCGAGGCGCGCAAGAAGCAGAAGACCGAAGGTTAAACCCGACCGCGGATCATCCTCGGGCTTCTTCCTTGGACCGAAGCAACAGGTGCAAAAGGCGGCCGAGGGGCCGCCTTTTCTTACTCAGGGCTTGTTGGCCGCCAGTTCACCGGCTTCCGCTTCCCGCTTCAGATAACGCTCATCGATATCCGGCAGGGGCTTGTCGTCAATCGCAGCCTCAAAGGCCACAAGACGCTTGTGGATTGAAAGCAGCTCGATGATCGTCGTCCAGGAATTGACGAGATACTGGAACGAATTGCTGACCTGACCGAAGGCCGTGGCGATCTGCTGGTAGATACCATAGGTGATCTTGCCCGCCACGATGGTCGGAACGAGCATCAGAAGCAGGAACACCGCATCGGCCTGAATGTAGAAATATCGTGCGACGTTGAAATAGAGATAGTGCCAGTACATGCGGAAATAGTTTTTCCGCACATTGGAGTAGAGTTCCTTGACTGTCGGCGGCTGGGCGCGGTCGGCGTGGTCCTCGCCATAGACGAGTTCCTTGCGATAGGCGGCTTCCACACGCTGATTGCGGAAGTTCAGGCCGGGCAGCTTGATGCCGACTGTCGCCAGAAGCACCGTACCAAATACCGACCAGACAATCGCCAGCCAGAACAGCGCATGCGGCACTTCACCGAGGATCGGCAGTTCCGAGACATAGGACGACAGCGCAAACAGGATCGGCAAGAAGACGACGAGCGTCATCACCGAGTTGATGAGCGTGATGCCCAACCCTTCGAGCGTCGAGGAGAACCGCATCGTATCTTCCTGAACGCGCTGGGACGCACCTTCGATGTGACGCAGCTTTTCCCATTTCGACATGTAGAAGTCGTTCATCGCGGTTCGCCAGCGGAAGATATAATGGCTGGTGAAGAAATCCGTCAGGATCGAAACGGCCATGCTGAGAAAAGCGATCTTGGCGAAGACGATTTGAAGACTGTAGAAATCCCAGACCTCGATACCCGGCTGTTTCGAAAGGGCATTTTGCAGAAGATCGCCGAAAGGCCGCCGGAAATTGTTGATCACGACGGAAATCTGAACGCCGAAATAGGTCACCGCGATAATCAGCAACGATCCCCAGATGGACCAGTATTTCCAGGGATGATCCTTGGCGATAACGGTCCACACGCCGCCGAACGCCGCCAGGCACAATGCGAGATAGCCGTAAAAGAACAGGTTAGCCGGGACCAGGAAGTAGCTGAGATCGTAGGGTTCCTGTTCAGGCATTACATAGCCCCAAGACCGACCTAACCCTTCAACGATGAAGTACCATCCAAGAATGGCGAAAAAAGCCCAGATAATGGCCGACGTGAAGAAGATTTTCGGTTTGGGAAAGAAAGAATGAAACACGTTTCGAACTCACGCGCGTTTGAAATCAGCCATTATTGGCGAAGCACTAGATGGCCCGAACCTAGGGCAGAAATTTGTGCACAGCAATGAAGAAGCGCTGACCTTAACAAGATGTAAGGCGTGCGCGGCGGACAATCCCCAAGGGAAACACCAGATTAAAGGCAGGAAAAGACGGCCCGCGGCCTAGCTCCGCCGCTCCGTGGCGAGCACCGGCAGCATCAGGAGAATGCTGACGACGAGCACGGCCGAAGCGAGAATGCTGGGCGCGGTAAAACTTCCCGTCACCTCAGCAATCCAGCCGGCGGCAAGCGGCCCGACAATCTGGCCCGTGCCGAAAGCGGCCGTCATCAGCGCAAAGGCGCGGCGCGGGCTCGGCCCGGCAAATTCCCGGCCGAGCTGCAGGCCATAAGCGGTGATGACCATGAAGGTCAGTCCGAGAAGCAGGCCGCCGGCGAGAACACCCGGCACGGGCGGCAGCATCACCGAAGCGAAGACACCGACGGCTTCCAGCGCGAGCACGATCACGAAAGCGCGTTTCAGCCCCTGCGATTTCAGCACCGGTTTCCAGAGGAAAAGAGAAATCGCGGCGGCGCAGCCGGTGATGAACCAGGCGAGAAACTCAACGAAAGCACCGGCGGCGGCCATGCGCGCTATCGCCACGATGAAGGTGGCGGTGATGACGTAACCGAAGCCGAAAAGCCCGTAGGCGAGCGTCGTCAGAACCAGCGGCCGTGTCCAGCGAAGCGGCGGCTCCGCCACCGCGGATGCATGCCGCGGCGGGCCAGCGGGAAGCACGCGAAAGACGAGAAGAAATGTGACGAAGGAAAAGACCGCGCCCGCAATCCATTCCTCTCTCCACGAGGAACCACCGCCGTCAAAAACGACGCCGATCAGATAGACCGCAAGCGAAGAAATCGCGATACCCGCGCCGACGCCGCCATAATGCAGCGCCTGGATCGTGTCCCTGCCCGCCTTCATGGCGTGGCCGATAACGATTTGCGAGGTGAAGATCATGGTCATTGCACTGGCGACACCGGCAAGAAACCGGATGACGGTGAAAGCCGCGACGGAACTGAAAGCGGCCATGGCAAGAAGCAGCACAGCGGTGGAAAACAGGCCGCAAAGGGCCACCAGCCGCTCCCGCCCCGACCCCCATGAATAGGCGGCCAGAACCGCACCCGTCAGATAACCGGCGAAGTTGCCAGCAGCCACGATCCCCGCATCCCCCGCCGAAAGCGGAACATCCGCCATCATGCCGGGCAGGATGGGCGTGAAGGAAAAACGGCCGAAACCCATGGCGGAGGCCATCATCAGCGCCCCGGAAAATCCGAGTGCGGTCAGATGTTTGGTGGAAAGTGGCTTGTCAATGCTCATGCATGGCTTATCGCAACGGGGCAGATAAGGGACAAGCGAGTTATTTTGATCGGCGTCATAAGCGGTCGTTATCGGTGCGAGATCTCAGGTGAAGGATACGGCACCGCGCCCTCCAACCCTCATTCCTGCGCTTGTCACAGGAATCCAGCCGACGCGCGTCCGCGCGACGAGAGGGCTCTTTTCAGCCCAAGGACTTGGGCTGGCTGGATCCCTGTGACAAGCACAGGGATGAGGAGATGGAAACCCGACAGCCCCACCCTCACTCGGCCAGCGTCAGCACCAGCGGCCCGTTCTTCGTCGCCACAACCGTGTGCTCATACTGCACCGTCGGCGCACTCGGATCGCTATAGAGCGTCCATGGATCGTCATCGCCATCCTCGGCCCAATAGGCCCCCGTCGACAGGAAGGGCTCGACGGTAAACACCATGCCTTCCTGCATGATACGGCGCTCGTCCTTGTCCGGCCAGGTCGCCAGCTCCTTCGGCTCCTCATGCAGCGAGCGGCCGATGCCGTGGCTCGCCAGATTGGTGATCAGCGTATAGCGGTTCTTTTTCGCGAAAGCGCCGATGGCATTGCCGATATCGGCAAACGGCCTGCCGGTCTTCACCTGCTGAAGACCCGTCCACATGGCGCGTTTGCCATCGCGGCAGAGGCGCTCGATTTCCTTCTTCACCGGCGGCACGGCAAAAGACGAACCGGTATCGCCGAAGAAACCGTTCTTCACGGCCGAGACATCGATATTGACGAGGTCACCCGCCTTGATGATACGCGGTCCCGGAATGCCGTGGGCCACTTCCTCGTTAACGCTGATGCAGGTTGCCCCGGGGAACTTGTAGCAGAACTCCGGCGCCGATTGCGCGCCATTATCCTCCAGCACCTTGCGGCCGATAGCATCCAGCTCGGCCGTGGTGATGCCGGGTTCCAGCGCGTCCGCCATGGTCTGCATGGCAACGGCGCAAAGGCGACCGATATCCTTGAGCAGAACCAGTTCTTCTTCGGTGGAAATGACCATGTCTCTGTCCGTCGTTCTGTCTGGCGGGTCTGAAAGCGCCCGCCTTGTAATAATCAGGCCGTGGCTTTCACCGGATCGGCGCTCCCCGTCAATTCTTTTCTGACGATCGGGGCGACTTTCGTACCATAAAGCTCGATGCCGCGCATGATCTGGTCGTGCGGCATCAGGCCGATGGCCATCTGTAGCAGGAAGCGATCATTCCTGAACACGCCATGCGCCTTGATGATCTTTTCCGCCACCAGCTCCGGTTCGCCGAGGAAGAGATTGCCCTCCGGTCCGCGCGCCGCATCGAAATGGGCACGGTTCGTCGGCCCCCAGCCGCGTTCGCGACCGATGCGGTTCATCACCTCCGCCTGCGGGCCGTAAAACTGGTCGGCCGCCTTGTCGGTGGTGTCGGCAATGAAACCATGCACGTTGATGCTGGTGCGCAGCTTGGTCTTTTCCTGACCCGCCCTGCGCGCAGCCTCATGGTAAAGATCAAACAGCGGCGCAAAGCGACGATATTCACCGCCGATGATGGCAAGCGCCACCGGCAGGCCCATCGCGCCAGCCCGCGCCACCGATTGCGGCGTGCCGCCGACGGCGATCCACACCGGCAGACGCTCCTGCAACGGACGCGGATAAACCCCACGCCCATTGATGGCCGGGTGCTTGGTGCCGGACCAGGTGATGATTTCCTGTTCGCGCAGCGCCAAGAGCAGATCGAGCTTTTCAGCGAAGAGCACGTCGTAATCTTCGAGATCGTAACCGAACAGCGGATAGGATTCGATGAAGGAACCACGCCCGGCCATAATCTCGGCCCGGCCGTTCGACAGGAGATCGACGGTTGAGAATTGTTGGAACACCCGCACCGGATCATCCGAACTCAGCACCGAAACGGCGCTCGTCAGGCGAATGTTCTTCGTCTTCACGGCGGCTGCCGCCAGCACAGTTGAGGGCGAGGACACGACATAATCCGGACGGTGATGTTCCCCGAGGCCAAAAACATCGAGCCCGACCTGATCGGCAAGCTCGATTTCCTCCAGCAGATGTTTGAGACGGCGCGCGCCTTCCGGCCCGCGACCATCGGCGGGGTTGGGATTGACATCCGCGAATGTGTAAAGACCGAGTTCCATAAACAATACCTCTGTTTGCTTGCCTCAGAGATAGGGGCCGACGCCCCCGCAGGCAAATGCAAAATCTGGCGCAAAATCTGGATGCTTAGCTTCGAAAAAATGGATGGGCGTGGCCGGATTCACCCCTCTGTCACCCTCACCCGAAATCGCGATTGCCAGCCCGCCCCCTTTGGGCATACGCTGCTTAAACATGTGCGAAGTAATGCAAAAAGGGGAAAGCATGCATCGGACAGTTATCGTGACAGGCTCTACAAGCGGTATCGGTCTTGCCATCGCGCAGAGATTTGCGCGGGAGGGCGCCAATATCGTACTGAACGGCTTCGGCGACGAAGACGAGATCGAAAAACTGCGGCTGTTGCTGGAAGCCGAAAGCGGCGGGCGTGTGCTTTACCACCCCGCGGATATGACGAAACCGGACGAGATCGCCGACCTCATCCAGTCCTCGCACGAAAAACTCGGCTCGGTGGATGTGCTCGTCAACAATGCCGGCATCCAGCATATCGCGCCCATCGAGGAGTTTCCGACGGAAAAATGGGACTGGATCATCGCCATCAATCTGACCAGTTCCTTCCATACCATGCGCGCCGCGATACCGCTGATGAAGAAGGCCGGCAAGGGCCGCATCATCAACATTTCCTCGGCCCACGGTCTCGTCGCCTCACCGTTCAAATCGGCCTATGTGGCGGCCAAACACGGTATCATGGGCCTGACGAAGACGGCAGCGCTTGAGCTTGCCCAGACCGGGGTTACCGTCAACGCCATCTGTCCCGGTTATGTACTCACGCCGCTCGTCGAAAAGCAGATACCTGAGATGGCCAAGGTGCGCGGCATCAGCGAAGAAGCGGTGAAGAACGACGTGATGCTGGAGCTGCAGGCGACCAAGCAGTTCGTCACCGTCGATGACGTCGCCGCCGCCGCCATATTTCTGGCCAGCGACGCCGCAAGCAATATCACCGGCACCCACATTTCCGTGGATGGCGGCTGGACGGCGCAATAATTGCCAGATTTTCTTTCCGTTATGGAAACAATGAATTGCCAAAACGGAAATCGATATGCGCGCAAGAGCGTGCATAGATACGTCAAGATAATCACAAGAAACCGGCTCGGCAGCCGGTCAAAACAGCAGGGCATTGCATGAAGGACGCGATCAGCTTCATCCTCAACAACGAAACGGTTTCGTTGAAGGATTTCGGACCGACGGACACGCTTCTCGATTACCTCCGCCTCAGCAAGCGGTTGACCGGGACCAAGGAAGGCTGCGCGGAAGGCGACTGCGGCGCCTGCACGGTGCTGGTCGGGCGGCTGCTTGATGGTTCTCTGCGTTATGAAAGCGTCAACGCCTGCATCCGCTTTCTGGGCTCGCTGCACGGCACCCATATCGTGACCGTTGAGCATCTGGCCGCCCGCGACGGCACGCTGCACCCCGTGCAGCAGGCCATGGTGGATTTTCACGGCTCGCAATGCGGTTTCTGCACGCCGGGTTTCATCATGTCGCTTTATGGCCTGTGGCTTACCAGCGAAAACCCCGGCCGCGCCGATATCGAAAAGGCGCTGCAAGGCAATCTCTGTCGATGCACGGGCTATGAGCCGATCGTGAAGGCCGCTGAAAAGATCGCCACTGCGCGCCCAAGCGCGCTGTTCGACCCGCTGCAGCGCGACCGCACCGACATCATGGCAAGGCTCTGGGCGATCCGCGAAAACGAGACGATCACCGTCGTCAGAGGCGAGGATCGCACCATCATTCCGGCAACGCTTTCCGATCTGACCGAGATTTACGCTGCCGAGCCGAAGGCGACCATCGTTGCCGGCTGCACCGATGTCGGCCTATGGGTGACGAAGCAGATGCGGGCGCTGAACCCTGTCATCTTCATCAACAATCTCGGGGATCTGCAGACCATCGCTGTGGATGAGAACGGTATCACGCTCGGTGCCGGTGTCACCTACAGCCAGGCCTTCAAGACCATTGCAGAACATTTTCCGCCGCTTGCCCGGCTGTTTGACCGGCTCGGCGGCGAGCAGGTGCGCAATATGGGCACCATCGGCGGCAATATCGCCAACGGTTCGCCCATTGGCGACACGCCCCCCGCCTTGATCGCACTCGGCACGACGCTCACCCTGCGCTCGTCTTCCGGCAACCGCAGCCTGCCGCTGGAAAGCTATTTCATCGACTACGGCAAACAGGACCGGCTGAGCGGCGAGTTCGTCGAAAAACTCTTCATTCCGTTCCGGAAGCCGGAAAGCCGTTACGCCGTCTACAAGATTTCCAAGCGGCGCGACGAGGATATTTCCGCGCTGTGCGCCGCCTTCAACCTGACGCTCGATACCGACGGCACGGTTAAAGACATCCGCATCGCCTTCGGCGGCATGGCCGGCACGCCGAAACGGGCCGCACATCTGGAGGCAGCGCTTCTCGGCAAAGAGTGGTCGCAGGAAACGATCGATGCGGCGCGCGATGCGCTGGATGAGGATTTCACGCCACTGACGGACTGGCGCGCCACGGCCGAATACCGGCAACTGACGGCCAAGAACCTGCTGACGCGGTTTTTCCTTGAGACTTCAGGGGAGAAGCAGGAACTAACACGCTTCACTTTGGAGGAGGCTTGAACCATGGACACCACAAGCTTCGACAAGACGAAGACCGAAATCGACGGCCCGATGCATGCCTCGCTCCGGCACGATTCCGCGCATAAGCATGTGACCGGCAGCGCCGAATATATCGATGATATTCCCGAACCCGCCGGCCTCGTTCACGGCGCGCTCGGCCTTTCCGACCGCGCGCATGCTGAAATCGTCTCCATGGACCTGTCAGAGGTAGAAGCCACACCGGGTGTGCTCTGGGTGATGGTTGGCAAGGATGTGCCCGGCGAAAACGATATATCTTCCGGCGGCCGTCACGACGAACCGCTGCTGGCCGAAACAAAGGTGGAGTTCCACGGCCAGCCGATTTTCGCAGTCTTCGCCGAGACCCGCGATATCGCCAGAAAGGCCGCCCGCAAGGCGAAGATCACCTATAAGGACCTGCCGCATTTCACCGATATCGACACGGCGATTGAAAATGGCGGCGCGCTCGTCATCGATCCGATGACGCTGACGCGCGGCGATGCCAAGCTGGAAATGGATGTGGCGCCCCGCCGCCTCACCGGCACGATGCGGATCGGCGGGCAGGAGCATTTTTATCTCGAAAGCCACATTGCCATGGCCGTGCCCGGTGAGGATGACGAGGTAACGCTGTGGAGCTCCACCCAGCATCCCAGCGAAATCCAGCACATCGTCAGCCACATCCTTCAGGTGCCGTCCAACGCCGTCACGGTGCAGGTGCGCCGCATGGGCGGCGGCTTCGGCGGCAAGGAAACGCAGGGCAACCAGTTTGCCGCCCTCTGCGCCATTGCCGCCAAGAGGCTGAACCGAGCCGTTAAAATTCGCCCCGATCGCGACGAGGACATGACGGCGACCGGCAAGCGCCATGATTTCCGCGTCGATTACGAACTGGGCTTCGATGAGGAAGGCCGCATCCACGCCGTCGACGCCACCTATGCCGCACGCTGCGGTTTTTCCTCCGATCTGTCAGGCCCGGTAACCGACCGCGCGCTCTTCCATGCCGACTCCAGCTATTTCTATCCGCATGTGCATCTGACGTCCCGGCCGCTGAAAACCCATACGGTTTCCAACACCGCCTTTCGTGGTTTCGGCGGCCCGCAGGGCATGCTGGGGGCGGAACGTTTCATCGAGGAAATCGCCTATGCCGTCGGCAAGGACCCGCTCGATATCCGCAAGCTGAATTTCTACGGAGAGACCGGCTCCGAGCGCACCACGACGCCCTATCATCAGGAGGTCGAAGACAACATCATCGCCCGCATCGTCGAGGAACTGGAAGCTTCCAGCGAATACCGTGCGCGCCGGCAGGCAATCGTCGAGTTCAACAGGACGAGCCCGATCATCCGCAAGGGTATCGCGCTGACCCCTGTCAAATTCGGCATCTCCTTCACCATGACCGCCTTCAATCAGGCCGGTGCGCTGGTGCATATTTACAATGACGGCTCCATCCATCTGAACCATGGCGGCACGGAAATGGGCCAGGGCCTTTATACCAAGGTGGCGCAGGTGGTGGCCGATGCCTTCCAGGTGGATATCGGCCGGGTAAAGATAACAGCGACGACAACAGGCAAGGTGCCGAATACCTCCGCCACCGCCGCCTCCTCCGGCTCCGATCTCAACGGCATGGCCGCCTATGACGCCGCCCGCCAGATCCGCGAGCGGCTGATCAAATTCGCTGCCGAGAACTGGAACGTCCCGGAAGAAGAGGTCGTCTTCCTGCCGAACCGGGTGCGGATCGGGCTTGAGGAAATCGCCTTCAACGACTTCATCAAGAAGGCCTATTTCGCCCGGGTGCAGCTTTCCGCCGCCGGTTTTTACAAGACCCCGAAAATCCACTGGGATCGCGCCGCCGGTCGCGGTACGCCGTTTTATTATTTCGCCTATGGCGCAGCGTGTTCCGAAGTGTCGATCGATACGCTGACCGGCGAATATATGATGGAACGCGCCGATATTCTCCACGATGTCGGCAAGTCGCTGAACCCGGCCATTGATATCGGCCAGATAGAAGGCGCCTTCGTGCAGGGCATGGGCTGGCTGACGACCGAGGAATTATGGTGGGACGGCAAGGGGCGGCTGCGCACCCACGCTCCCTCGACCTACAAGATCCCGCTCGCCTCCGACCGGCCGAAGAGCTTTAACGTCAAGCTGGCGGAATGGTCGGAAAATGCCGAACCCACCATCGGCCGCTCCAAGGCCGTGGGCGAACCGCCCTTTATGCTGGCGATCTCGGTTCTCGAAGCGCTCTCCATGGCCGTCGCCTCCGTCGCCGATTACAAGGTCTGCCCGCGGCTTGACGCGCCGGCAACGCCCGAACGGGTGCTGATGGCGGTGGAACGGCTGAAAAAGGTGTGAGGGGAGACATAATGACGTCCCTCTCCCGCTTCCTCGGCAGCTCCGGACCTGCAATCCTCGTGGAAATCGAGGCCGTGAAAGGGTCATCGCCGCGCGAGGCGGGAACCTTCATGCTGGTAAGCCGGAAGGCGCTGTGGGAGACCATCGGCGGCGGGCAGTTCGAATATATGGCGATAGACCATGCCCGTGCCATGTTGAAGAACGGTACGACCGAAGACGGCATGGATATTCCGCTCGGCCCCGAAATCGGCCAATGCTGCGGCGGCCGCACCCTGCTCCGCTTCCGGCTAGTAACGCCGGACATCACGGCAGCACTCGAGGCAAGGCTTAAGGCTGAAACCGAGCAGCAGCCGGCCGTCTTCATTTTCGGGGCGGGCCATGTCGGCAAGGCGCTGACAGATGCTCTGTCGCCTCTGCCTTTGACACTGACCGTGGTGGAAACCCGTGAAAACGAGTTGCGCGATCTTTCAGCCGGTGTCGTATCCGTGCTGACCCCCATGCCGGAAGCGCTGATCGCGAAAATTCCCGCAAACGGCGCTGCGATCATCGTCACCCACGATCACGCACTCGATTTCCTGATTGCAAAGGAAGCGCTTGCCCGCGACGATCTCGCTTATGTTGGCATGATCGGCTCGAAAACCAAACGCGCCACCTTAGCCCATTGGCTGGAGCGGGAGGGAGAACCCCCTTCCCGCCTTGAAAAACTCGTCCTGCCCATCGGTGGCAATGGCGTCAGGGACAAGCGGCCTGCAATCATAGCGGCCCTTGTGGCAGCCGAGTTACTGCAAGCATTTTCCGCTGCCGAAACCCGTCGCAACGAAAATCAACGCGGCCATCCTCAAGACCAAGATCACGCCTGAGCCCATCCGGCAGACTTTCATCCGCCAGATTGTCTGGCGCAAGGCTTTCAAGGGTAAACCGTTCCGCTGTCCGCAGACCCGCACGCAGGCGGGACCACGCGCGCAAAAGTGCTGTGCGCATGTTCGTCTCCATTCAAAAATGTCAGAAGCTCAGTTGATGAATTGAGCTAAAAATGCTCTGTTTTCCGAATAAAAACCAATGAAACCTTTGGCAGATGGCATAAAGAGAACTTGTCCATGAAAATGTCCCGCCAGTTCCCCCTGAATGCCCTGCGCGTGTTCGAAGCCGCAGCAAGGCATCTGAGCTTCACCAAGGCCGGTGAGGAACTGGGCATGACGCAGACGGCGGTCAGCTATCAGGTGAAACTGCTGGAGGAGAATGTTGGCGAGCCGCTCTTCATCAGAAAAGCGCGGCAGGTTGTGCTGACCGAGGCCGGGCAGAAACTGGCGCCGAAGGTTGCGGAAGCCTTCAACACTTTGCGGGAGGCCGTCGATAATGTTCGCGACACCTCCGACACGACCCTGACAATCCATTCCACCGCGACTTTTGCGTCGCGCTGGCTTTCGCGGCATCTGGGTGCTTTCCAGCTGGAACACCCATCAATCGCCGTGCGGCTCGACACATCAAGCACATTGATCGATTTTTCCCAGTCAGACTGCGATGTCGCCATTCGCTGGAGCAAAGATAACGGCAAAGGGCTGATCTACCATCAACTGCTGCGCGGTGTTTATACGCCGATGCTGCATCCGAGCCTTGCCGAAAGCATCGGCGGATTGCAAAAACCGGAAGACCTGCTGCGCCTGCGCATTATCGATCCCGGCGATGTCTGGTGGAGCCAGTGGTTTCAGGAAGTGGGCGTCGAAAATCCCGGCCTCGACCGTTATCCCCGCAGCCGCCTCAATGTGCAGGCCTTCGAAGCCGCCGCGGCAATCGCCAGCCAGGGCGTGGCCATGCTCACCCCTGAACTCTACGCCGATGAGATTGCCCTCGGTCGACTTTATCAACCCTTCGAGCACCTCAGCAGCGAAGGAAAGAACTATTGGCTGGTCTACCCTGAAAACCGTAGGAACATTCGCAAGATAAGGCTGTTTCGCGACTGGATACTGAAGCGGACCGAAGAATGCCGCCCGCAGAAACCACATCAAAATCCCATATCCGGCGCATAAAAACAGCGCGGCGTATCCTCATCCGGAAACAGGCAGAGGTGATATTCGCCATCTTCTGATCGTCTTGCCTCGCGCTGCGACCAGCTGAAAACGTGGCGTCGGGTGACCATGCGGTGATCGCCGGGTGCGAGCGAGACCTCGTAACCGTCAGGCGTCACACGAACACTTCGCGTGGGAATCATCTGGCAGTCGCCGGTTTCGGCGTCACCATTGCAGCAGTAGCTTTCATATTTGAACCCCTTGTGGGATTCATGCGCAAGCGCGGTGGCGCTGAATGCCAAAAGCAGGAACAGGACCGTCAGAACAAGGCGCATCGGCATGGTCTCCGTTGAAACAACGGCGGCCGCCGGAAGATCATTGCGTCCCTTTATTCAAATTTCACATCAACACCCACCCGGACACAACGGCACCGGGAACTGCGATACCTGCCCCCTGATCTGCCCCGCCCAGGGTTCGCAGCGCCCGCTTTCGGAAGAACCGCCAGCGAAACATGTCATTGAAGCCCTGCGCATCGGCGTAAAACCGGAATGGATTTCCGACGAAGCGCGCCCGAGGGCTCCGCAGCCTTATATTTTAGCACATCGGCAGACTGCACAAAGGATAATAGCTGAGTCGCGTTAGCCAGCTAAGCACAAACTGCGACAGGAATGAGCGGCTGCAACTTTACCGGGTCACCCCGCGTGCATGGGCGAACCGAAACAAGATTGCGGACACAAAGGCATCGGATTGTGAACAATCATGTTCCAACCTTTGCTTTTCACTTTCCTAACGGTCAAATTTCTCGCAAGGTGCGCTGCACAAGGATCAGGGGAACCGAATGTACGAATACGCCATTGCGTGGGAATGGATGGCCTTTGCCGTCCGCTGGCTCCACGTCATCACCGCCATCGCCTGGATCGGCTCATCCTTTTATTTCATCGCGCTCGATCTCGGGCTGGTCAAACGGCCGCATCTGCCGCCGGGGGCCTATGGCGAGGAATGGCAGGTACATGGCGGCGGTTTCTATCACATCCAGAAATATCTGGTCGCCCCCGCCCAGATGCCCGAGCACCTGACATGGTTCAAATGGGAAAGCTACGTCACCTGGCTTTCCGGCTTCGCCATGCTCTGCATCGTTTATTACGGTGGCGCCGATCTTTTCCTCATCGACCATTCCGTGCTGGCGCTCACCCAGTTCCAGGCCATCTGTCTTTCGCTCGCTTCGCTTGCCATCGGCTGGCTGTTTTACGATTTCCTCTGCAAATCGCCGCTCGGCAACAATACCTGGGGCCTGATGATCGTGCTCTATGTCGCGCTGGTGGCGATGGCCTGGGGTTATACGCAGGTCTTCACCGGCCGCGCCGCCTTCCTGCATCTCGGCGCATTTACCGCCACCATCATGTCGGCGAACGTGTTTTTCATCATCATTCCGAACCAGAAGATCGTGGTTGCCGACCTGATCGCCGGGCGCACGCCGGACCCGAAATATGGCCGCATCGCCAAGCAGCGCTCGCTGCACAACAACTATCTGACGCTGCCCGTCATCTTCTTCATGCTGTCGAACCATTATCCGCTGGCTTTTGCCACGCAGTTCAACTGGATCATCGCCGCACTCGTCTTCCTGATGGGCGTCACCATCCGCCACTGGTTCAACACCACCCACGCCCGCAAGGGCAAACCGACCTGGACCTGGCTGCTGACTGCGCTGATCTTCATCGTCATCATGTGGCTTTCCACCGTGCCGAAAGTGCTGACCGGCGAGGAGGAACAGAAGGCCGCCACGCTTTCGCCGATGCAGCAGCAATTCGTCAGCGACGCCCATTTCGCCAAGGCGCGTGATGTGGTTCAGGGCCGCTGTTCCATGTGTCATGCGGCCGAGCCGGTGTGGGAAGGCGTGCCCTTCACACCCAAATCCGTGAAGCTCGAAACCGACGAACAGATCGCCGCCCACGCGCGTGAAATCTATTTGCAAGCCGGGCGCAGCCATGCCATGCCTCCCGGCAACATCACAGCCATCACCCCGGATGAGCGCAAGGTGCTGACCGCCTGGTATGAAAGCGCGGTGTCCGGGACAGGAAAAGCCGAAGGAAAGACTGAATGAGCATGGTTCTGCTGCGTGGCCGCCTGCTGAGCTTCCGCCGCGCGCCGCTCTCGATCGACGATACGCAAAGCTATCTCTATATCGAAGATGGCGGCCTGCTTCTCGAAAACGGCAAGATTGCCGCCATCGGCGATTATGCCGATATTCGCAGCCAAGCGCCTGATGACATCGAGGAAAAGGATCACCGGCCGCATCTCATCGTGCCCGGCCTTATCGACATGCACCTGCATTTTCCGCAAATGCAGGTCATCGGCTCATACGCTGCCAATCTGCTGGAATGGCTGAACACCTATACCTTCCCGGAAGAATGCCGTTTCGTTGAAACCGCGCATGCCCAGCGCATCGCCACGCATTTTTACGACGAACTCCTGCGCCACGGCACCACCACTGCCGCCGCCTATTGCTCCGTGCACAAAACCTCCGCCGACGCCTTTTTTGCCGAAGCCATGAAGCGCGACATGCTGATGGTTGGCGGCAAGGTGATGATGGACCGCAACGCCCCGCAGGGCCTGCTGGACACGCCCGAGACCTCCTACGACGAGACCCGGCAAGTGATCGCCGACTGGCACGGCAAGGGCCGCAACCACGTCGCCATCACCCCTCGCTTCGCCATCACCTCCACGCCGAAGCAGATGGAAGCCGCCCAGGCGCTGGCGCAGGAATTTCCCGATCTCTTCATCCAGACGCATCTCTCCGAAAATCTGGACGAGATCAAATATACCTGCGAACTCTACCCCGAAGCGACCGACTATACCGATATCTATGTGCGTTACGGCCTGATGGGCAAAAAGACCCTGCTCGGCCACGCCATCCACCTCTCAGAGCGCGAAGCGGATGTGCTGTCGGAAACCGGCGCGGTGGCCGTGCATTGCCCCACCTCGAACCTCTTCATCGGCTCCGGCCTGTTCCCGATGAAGGAGCTGCAGCGTCGCGAAAAGCCGGTGCGGATCGCCGTTGCGACCGATATCGGCGGCGGATCGAGCTATTCCATGCTACGCACCATGGATGAGGCCTACAAGATCCAGCAATTGCTGGGCGAGCGCCTGAACCCGCTGGAAAGCTGGTATCTGATGACCCGCGGCAATGCCGAGGCGCTTTCCATGGTCGACCGCATCGGCACCCTGGAAGCCGGCACGGACGCCGACATCACGGTGCTCAACGCCTCTTCCACCCCCGCCATGGCGCTGAAGATGGAAGTAGTGAAAAGCCTGACGGAAGAACTGTTCCTGATGCTCACCATGGGCGACGACCGCACCGTCGTCGAAACCTACGTGGCCGGCAAGGCGATGAAAAGCACGCTTGCATAGTTCGGCTTGGGCCGAAGCACTTAGCCACAAACTCATTTACACAGTCACATATTGAATCGAGCGGGTGCCGCGTCTTTCTTCTCCCCGCCGGGGAGAAGTCCGCGGCAGCGGGATGAGGGGGCAAGGGTGGTGAGATACGGCAACGTCGCCCCCTCATCCGACCCTTCGGGCCACCTTCTCCCCGGCGGGGAGAAGAAACCGTGCCGCACCCGCTCGCTTTCTATGTCTGGCTGGCACCCCCGGCCAAAATGCGAATGACCTCTGGAGTGCGCCCGTGCCGGATTTAGACACAACCACCATGCTGATGGTTTTTGCCACCTTCACCGTCGCAGGCATCGTCAAGGGCGTCACCGGCATGGGGCTGCCCACCGTCGCCATGGGCGTGCTCGGCCTCTTCATGCCGCCGGTTGTTGCCGCAGGGCTGCTCATCCTCCCTTCCTTCATCACCAATATCTGGCAATTGCTGGCCGGCCCGGATTTCAGGGCTATCGTGGCGCGGCTCTGGCCGATGATGATCGCCATCGCCGCCGGCACGCTTCTCAGCGTCCGGCTGATGACGGCAGGCGCCGGCATCTGGACCACGTCGGCGCTCGGCCTGTGCCTTGCGGCTTATGCGGCCTACAGCCTTTTCGCAAAGCCCTTCGCCATTCCTGCGAGGCTGGAGCCGAAGCTCTCCCCCACCATTGGACTGGCGACCGGCCTGCTGACCGGCGGCACCGGCATTTTTGTTGTTCCCGCCGTGCCCTATATCCAGTCGCTCGGCTTCAGCCGCGATGATCTGGTGCAGGCGCTCGGCCTTTCCTTCACCGTTTCCACCATCGCACTCGCCACAGGCCTCGCCTCGCAGGGCGCCTTCCATGTCGAGCATCTGTCGCTGTCCGCGCTCGCCATCCTGCCGGCACTTCTCGGCATGTGGCTTGGCCAGAAGATCCGTAACATCGTCAGCCCTGCGACATTCCGGCGCTGGTTCCTCATCTGCCTGCTTTTATTGGGAGCCGAACTGTTTTTACGGGCTTTCTGGTGATCAACCCCGTCGATTTTGATGTTGCAGCCATCCCATTCATGTTATGTGAAGCCATCATTCAAATGTGAAGGCTTTATCCATGGGCAAAATCCTGACCATAGCGGACCTGAAGCAACAGGCTCAGCGCCGTGTGCCAAAAATGTTTTTCGATTACGCCGATAGCGGCGCTTGGACGGAAGGCACCTACCGCGCCAATGAGGAGGATTTTTCTAAGATAAAGCTGCGCCAGCGCGTGCTGGTGGATATGACCGACCGGTCGCTGGCGACCGAAATGGTCGGCCAGAAGGTGTCCATGCCGGTAGCACTCTCCCCCACCGGCCTCACGGGCATGCAGCATGCCGATGGCGAAATGCTGGCCGCACAAGCGGCGGAGGAATTCGGCGTGCCCTTCACGCTCTCCACCATGAGCATCTGCTCCATAGAGGATGTCGCCTCGGTCACCTCGAAACCCTTCTGGTTTCAGCTTTACGTGATGAAGGATCGTGACTTCGTCAACAATCTGATCGACCGCGCCAAGGCCGCCGGATGCTCTGCGCTGGTGCTGACCCTCGACCTGCAAGTGCTTGGCCAGCGCCATAAGGATCTGCGCAACGGCCTGTCCGCCCCGCCGAAATTCACCCCGAAACACATCTGGCAGATGGCGACGCGGCCGAAATGGTGCATGGACATGCTGCGCACCAAGCGCCGCAGCTTCGGCAACATCGTCGGCCACGCCAAGAATGTCTCCGACCTGTCATCGCTCTCCTCCTGGACGGCGGAACAGTTCGATCCGCGCCTGTCCTGGAAGGATGTCGAATTGATCAAGCAGCGCTGGGGCGGCAAGCTGATCCTCAAGGGCATTCTTGACGAGGAAGATGCGCGCGCCTCACTCGATACCGGCGCCGACGCCATCATCGTCTCCAACCATGGCGGCCGCCAGCTCGACGGCGCACACTCCTCCATCGCCATGCTGCCGAAGATCGTCGACGCCGTCGGCGATAAGGTCGAGGTGCATATTGATGGCGGCATCCGCTCGGGTCAGGATGTGCTGAAAGCGGTCGCGCTCGGCGCCAGGGGCACTTATATCGGCCGGCCTTTCCTTTATGGCCTCGGTGCCGATGGCAAACAGGGCGTGACGACAGCGCTCGAGATCATCCGCAAGGAGATGGATGTCAGCATGGCGCTTTGCGGCAAGCGGCTGATTACGGATGTGGATCGCAGTATTCTGGCGTGATGGCGACAGAGGGCGGTAGTCTCTCTTCCGTCATGCCGGACTTGATCCGGCATCCAGCCACGGCGCGTCTGCGCCGTGAGAAATCAGCCTTTCGCGATCAAGGACTTGACCGCACTGGACCCCGGATCAAGTCCGGGGTGACGGAGTGTGTATATCGCCCTCTGTCACCAATCCCACATGCAAATAACCACCCTCAATGCCCCACCGTCTTCGAAAACACATTCACAATCACCACGCCGGTGATGATGAAGCCGAGGCCGACCACGGCGGCGAGATCAAGCGTCTGGCGGAAAACAAAATACCCGATGCCGGAAATCAGCACGATGCCGAGCCCGCTCCAGATCGCATAGGCCACACCGACCGGCAGCGCCCGCAGCGTGAATGACAGCAGATAAAAGGCCGCACCGTAAAACAGCGCCATCAGCACTGTCGGCAGCAACCGGGTGAATTGCTGCGACTGCTGCAGGAAAGAGGTGGCGATGACCTCGCAGACAATGGCCGCGACGAGCGCCCCATAGGTGAAGATTGCCGCGTTCATCGTTCCATTTCCTTCTTCGTCTGGGCGATCATCCGGGCCTTGAGAGCCGCCCTGTCGCCACCTGCCCTGCCGTCATCGGCCAGAAGATCGGCAAACCAGATGCCGTCAGCTGCAAGCCTTACGAGCTCCAATACCACCCCCTCATCCGTTTCCTTGTGACGGATGAGACGTCCTTCGTACCAGCTGGTCCACATGCGCCGAAGCGACGGTTCACCGACCATCGATACCGATAGCGCAGCCCACTGCCTGCCCGATTCCCGGTCGCGATCGGCAAAAACCGCGTTCACATAGGCCCGGGTGAAGCATCCATGGGCTTCACGATCCTGTGAGATGAGCACGTCGATTTCCGCATCCAGCGCCGAAAGAAGGTCCGCCATGACAGCTTCCAGCAACGCCTGCTTGGAGGCGAAATGGTGAAACAGCCCACCCTTCGTCACCCCCGCCGCGTCCGCCACCGCCTGCACGGAAAGCGCCGCAACACCTTGGTCAGCAGCAAGTTTCGCCGCGCAATCGAGAAGATTGCGGCGCACGATCTCAGGCTGCTTTTTGCGTTCATGTGCATTTGTCATGGCGATAAACATACCGGATGGTTGGTTTCTTTTCAAGAAAATTGTGAGGGCAGCCATCGGGTTGAATTTCATACTTAATTAAGCATGAAAGCGATCTCTAAAGTTTTAGCGGTTTTGTTGCCGGAAAGTGTCAGTAGAACTTCGCTCATTGCGGCGATCGAACAAAAGGGGTGGATTATGTCGGGAACGGTCAAACGGGGAATGGCGGGTGCATGGGTCTTCGCACTCACCTTCTTTTGCGCGATCCTCTCATTGCAGGCATCGCCTGCGCAGGCCGGCTATGCCCATTTCATCATGGACGCCAATACCGGCAAGGTTCTGGCCGCCCGCAATGCCGATGTGCTGAACCACCCGGCATCACTCACCAAGATGATGACGCTTTACATGACCTTCGAGGCGCTGCACGCCGGGCGGCTTCGCTGGGACCAGAAGATAACGATGTCCAAGAATGGTGCAGCCGTTATCCCCTCGAAGCTCTATGTGCGACAGGGCAAGACCTTCACCGTGCGCGAGGCCGTTTATGGTATGATCGTCAAATCCGCCAATGACATGGCCGAAGGTATGGGCGATCACCTCGGCGGCTCCGAAGCGCGGTTCGCCGAGATGATGACCCGCAAGGCCCGCCAGCTCGGCATGACGAAGACGGTGTTCCGCAACGCCTCCGGCCTGCCCAGCAAATCGCAGGTGACGACTGCGCGCGACATGGCCAAGCTCGGCCTTGCGCTGCAGCGCGACTTTCCCAAGGAATACGGCCTCTTCGCCATGGAATCCTTCAGTTTCCGGGGAAAACGCATCCGTGGCCACAACAATCTGATGTATCGTTATCAGGGCATGGACGGCATCAAGACCGGTTATACCAATGCATCAGGTTTCAACCTCGTCAGCGCCATCAATCACAATGGCCGCCGCGTCGTCGGCGTCGTGCTGGGCGGCAAGACCGCGCGCAGTCGCGATGCGCAGATGGCCGCCCTTCTCGACAAGGCCGTGCCGCAGGCATCGAGAAGCCGCAATACCGAACAGCTCGTCGCCAGCGCCAGTGTCAGCCGCACCTTCGATGTGCCGCCCGCAGCCGTGCCGCTCCCCATGTTCGCCGAACGCCGCTCCGACCCGGTCGCCATGCAGATCGCCACGGCCAACAACCAGATGGCCGACATGATCCAGGTCTCCGCCATTCCGAAACCCGCACCCGCCGCTGCCATTGGCCAGCCCACGGGCCAGAGAAGCCGCTGGGAAGTGCAGATTGCCGCAACCGACAGCGAAGCCGCCGCACGCTCGCTGCTCGCCAATGCCCGTTCCAACATCGGCAGCTATGCCGGGATCGCTCCCTATACCGAAGCAGTACAAAGCGGATCGGCGACGCTCTACCGCGCCCGGTTCACCGGCTTCGAAGATCAGTCTTCGGCCGTTTCCGCCTGCAAGGAACTGAAGGCGCAATCCTACGCCTGCGTGGTGATGACCAGCGAGGGGTGATGCCTAGCGCTTCAGCCAGCCGTTCTCCAGTGCATCAGCCAGATAGGGAATGCCGTTGACCCGCGCCATTTCGGACATGGCCAGATTGTCGTAACGGATATTCCGGAAATAGACCTGCCAACCGCGCCCGGTCTCTTCCAGCACGGCATAGGTGGCGAGCGGATGACCGGCCTCGACGTGATGGTCGAAAGGCGTGTCGTCCTTCCAGCCGGGGCAGCCGACGCTGCCGGGATTGACGATCAGCCGGCCATCGGAAAGCTGCACGGCACGGGGAATATGCGTGTGGCCGCACAGCATCAGCGGCTGGGTGATACCATCAGCCATGGCTTCGATTTCGGCGAGCGGCCGCAATTTCAAAACGCCTTCCGGCGAAAGCGTCTCGAGCCAATATTCCAGATCGCCGCGCGGTGAGCCGTGGCAGCAATAGGCGACGTCCTTGAACACCATGCTGAACGGCAGCGTTTGCAGCCAGTCCATATGGGCTGGGCTCAGCTGCGCGTGCGCTGGCCTTTCCCAGCTCCCCATCTCCTCCGGCGCGCGCTCGATCAGCTCGCGATCATGATTGCCGCGAATGCTGGGTATCCAGTTGCCAACAAGCACATCGCCGGTAAATCCCGCTTCCAGCGGACCGCTGAAACAATCACCGAGATTGACGATATCCTTGATGCCAAGCCTGGCGATATCCTCCAGCACGGCTTCGAGTGCGGCGCAGTTTCCGTGAATATCGGCAATGGCGGCAAAGATCATGGCGATCAGCTTCCTCGATAGGTCGAATAGCTATAGGGCGAAAGCAAAAGCGGCACATGGTAATGGCCGCTCTCATCGGCAATGCCGAAACGGATCGGGATAATATCGAGAAAGGCCGGCTCCGGAAGCGCGATGCCCTTGCCGCGCAGATAATCACCGGCATGGAAAAGCAGTTCATATTCGCCGGCCTTGAAACTGTCGCCGACAAGCAGCGGCCCGCCATCGACACGGCCGTCGTTATTGGTCTTCACCGTCTTCAGCTTCTCGCGGCGATCACCGGAGAGCCGGTAAAGCTCGATCACCAGCCCTTCGGCGGGTGTGCCATGGGCGGCATCGAGGACATGGGTTGTCAAACCGGTCATAGGCTGGGCTCCGCGATCATATAGGGCTTATCGAAAAAATACTCTTCCAGATTGTTGCCCGGTCCCTCGCGGTCGGCAACCAGAAAATCCGAAACCGCCTGCAACGGCATCAGCGGATAATGCCAGACATTGCGGCGGTAATTCACGCCCTGATCGCCCCGCGCCAGAAACACCTGCGGCCGCGCCGGACGGCCTCCGTCATCTTCCGCAACGACGACGAGGAAAGGCCTGCTGGACAGCGGCGAAAAACTCTGGCTGCCGAGCGGATGCCGCTCCATCATCTCGATGTTATGCGGGAACACCCGCGGCTGCCCCCGGAAGATGTTGAGGATGATGCGTGCGCCCTCGCCCGCCGCCTCGGGTGCGGCAAGCGCATGATGCCGTTCGGTCTGGCCGCCATTGATGGCCCGCATGGAGGAAGGCGTGATTTCGATCACATCGCCGAAGGATGCGAAAGCCTCTTTGGTGAGAGGTTCTATGTCGAGAAAATCAGTCAAATGTCATTCACCTTGGGCATGCCAGTTTTGCAGAAGTAAGAGTCTGTCCAGAAGATCCGGTATAGCCGTCTGTGTCGTATCCCAAACGGTTTCCAGATTGATGCTCAGATATCCGTACGCGATCCTGTTCCGCATGCCGCGCATCTTGACCCACGGGATATCCGGAAAATCCGCCACGAAAGCCGGAAACTCGTCCATTATCCGCGCCGTCGTTTCGCCGATAATCAGAAGGTTCATCGCCACCGCCCGTTGACGGACCAGGTCAGCCAGAAATTCGTCCTTTGTCTTCAATCGAACGAAGTCGATGGTTTCCGAAGCAATCTGTCTGATGTCCTGAAGATAAACATGCAGTCGCTCGGCGCTCATACGGGCTTCGCTTCCTGCAGAACCTTCACACGAACACGCTCGGGAAAATCCCCTGGCGTCAATAGATGAATTTCTGTGCCGCGCATGATGGCTGATAGCTCTTCCAACAAGCCGCCCAGATCAAACAAGGTGGCACCCGGCAATGCATCCACCAGAATATCGAGATCGCTGTCCGGCCGGTCCTCACCGCGGGCGACGGAGCCGAACACGCGCGGGTTCGCCGCGTTGAAGCGCTTCGTCGCTTCGCGGATCGCTTCCCTGTTCTTTTCCAGCACCTCGGAAGGTCTCATGATCTCCATCTCCAGTCAGCGCGATTCTAACAGAACGACCCCAACTCGCCAATTCAGCCTTCCGGCAGCATCGCGGAAAGACGCAGCCAGGCGATCTTTTCCACCTGCGCCGTCGCAGTCTCAAATTCTTCGGCCGCATCATTGCCGATACGTGTCTCGAACGCCGAGAGAATATCGTGCCTGTTCAGCCCCTTGACCGCGATGATGAAGGGAAAGCCGAATTTTTCGGTATAGGCGCTGTTCAATTCGGTAAAACGGGCATGTTCTTCCGGGGTAAGACGGTCCAGCCCCGCACCGGCCTGTTCGTTGCGGCTGTCGGCTGTCAACTCGCCCGCGATCGCCAGCTTGCCGGCCAGATCGGGATGCGCCCGCAACACGCCGAGCCTTTCCGCCTCGGAAGCGGCGCGAAACTGCGCACAAAGCGCGGCATGAACCGCCTTCGCCGTCAGTTCCAGGCCCGCTCCGCCGGCATCGTAGGCCCGTTCGGCGATGAAGGACGAATGTTCAAACACGCCGCCGAAGCGGGCGACAAATTCCTCACGGGTCACCATCAGAGCGCCTCCGGCTTATGATGTTCGTGCCAGTGACGGGCGATCTCGATGCGCTGCGGGATCCACACTTTCTCGTGGCCGAGCACATATTCGATGAAACGGCGAAGCGCCGCCGCACGGCCGGGGCGGCCGACAAGACGGCAATGCAGGCCGACGCTCATCATCTTCGGCGCGCCTTCAATACCTTCCTGATAAAGCACGTCGAAAGCATCTTTCAGATAAGTGAAGAACTGGTCGCCGGAATTGAAACCCTGCGGCGTGGCGAAACGCATATCGTTGGTTTCAAGCGTATAGGGAATGATCAGGAAAGGCTCGTCCTTCACGCCCTTCACCCAATATGGCAGATCGTCGGCATAGGAGTCCGACGAATAGAGGAAACCGCCATCTTCCATGACAAGACGCAGCGTGTTGTCCGAGGGCTTGCCCTGATACATGCCATAGGGACGCTCGCCGGTAACCTCCGTGTGCAGACGCACGGCCTCGACTATATGCTTGCGCTCTTCCTCTTCGGAAAAATCCTTGTATTCCAGCCAGCGGTAACCGTGGCTGGCGATTTCCCATCCCGCTTCCTTCATCGCCGCAACGGCTTCGGGGTTGCGGGCCATGGCTGCCGTCACGCCATAAACGGTGGTGGTGACGCCGAGACCGGTGAACATGCGCCACAGCCGCCAGAAGCCGGCGCGCGAGCCATATTCATAGATCGATTCCATGTTCAGGTTGCGCTGGCCGGGCCAGGGCTGCGCACCGACGATTTCCGACAGCAGCGATTCCGACGCCTTGTCATTATCGAGAATGCAGCTCTCGCCGCCCTCCTCGTAATTGATGACGAACTGCACGGCGATGCGCGCACCGCCCGGCCATTTCGGATCGGGAACATTGCGGCCGTAGCCCACCAGATTACGGGAGTAATTTTCGGAAATCATGCAGCCACCCAGAACATCTCTCCCAAAGCGGAAACCGATTAGGGAGACATAAAACAGACCTCCAAAACGCGACGACCCGGAAAGGGCACAACAGACGCTTCAGATATGCGATATCCGAACGGTAGCATCCGCATCCGGAATGTCGAGATCAATCTTGCCGACATTCCGATGCTTTTTTGTATACGATTACCGCAATGTGCTCTTCAGGCAATCTTCCGGGCGGAAACGCGGCCCATGGGGTGAAGCGAGTGTACGCGGAAAGGCGCGCCCGGTTCATCCTCGATGAAGAGCGCAAGGCTGGAGAATTGCAGGGACCGGGTCAGCAACGGCTCGAAAACCTTGCGCACGGCCCGTTCGATCCTCTGGCTGCTGGAAGCTTCCACACCGCCCGTCAGCGACATCTGGAACCGGAACTCGTCCATCACATGCGGGCTGCCCCAGCGATGCAGATTGGTGAGCTGTGAGGCCGAAAGCCGGTCCGGATCCGCCCGCTCGATTTCCGCCTCGGAAAGCGGCGCACGGTAGCGGTCGAATTCCTGCACCACGCGGGCGGCAAAAAAATGCAGCACTTCGCAGGGACGCTCGGGAACAAGACTGAAGACATTATCGTGCCTTGCCACCACCAGTTGTGGCAACGTGAAAGGATCCTGCCTGCCGGAAAAATACATCAGGTCCCGCAAAAGCGCTGCTTCGGAATGGCCTTCGGCAAGGCGGAAAGGAGCCTTGATCGTGCCATGGAAACCATACCGGCGCGGCAGGGCCGTATGGTAGGAAATCTCCTGCATGCCGAGGTCGATCGTGCCGGGAGGCTCCACCGCCTGACCGGAATAGACATCGCGCCCCAACCACGCGGCGGCCGCCTGCGTCAGGGGGTCATTGGGGGAAGGCGTGAAATGAATGGCGTATCGCATGCGCTGTCACCTCGCCGCAAATGCGGACAAACCGGCCTCTTTGCAGGCCAGCAGATAAGTGATTTGCGTGACAGATTAACGACGTGGGCGGCCTGATCAGAACTTTCTAAAGTCCGCGACGGCAATACTCACGTGTTCTTGAAGGTGAAAGCCCGAGGGGATGACAGGCGTGTGACCACACACGGTCTGCAATGCCGCATCGGCAAGAAAATGTGCAAGACCGAAGCTGACCTTGAAGCCGCCGGTCAGCGCAACGATCCTCGGATGGCCGGGGATCGCGCCCACCATCGGGTCCCTCCCCACCGCCTTCGGCCGCAGCCCGGCCCAGCGTTCCAGCACCGGCGCGCCGGTAAGCGAGGGAACAACGGCAGACGCGTCGGCAAGCAGTTTTTCAAGCTTTTCATCGGTACTTAAGGGATCGGAAAAACAATCTTCGCTGGTACTGCCGATCGCAACGGTGCCGTCTTCATGCGGCACGATATAAAGACCGTTCAGAAACACGACCGGCATCGCCGGGTCGGCCGCCGCGTCGAGAAGCGCTGCCTGTCCCTTCACCGCCTGCCCGAGCGTAACGCCCGCCTCCAGACCGAGAGCATCGCGGATCAAGGGGAAAGAATCATGTCCGTTGGCAACGATGACATGGCCGAAAGAGACCTCGTCGCCCGACGACAGCACCGCCCGCCCGGCTTCAGCGTCAAGCGAAAGGACGCGGCAACCCTGCGCCAGCCGCACATGCCGCGTCTTGCCAAGAAAAGCCGAAAGAAGGGCGATCATCGCACGCGGCGAGACCCGCGCCGCCAGCGTATCGAACACGAAACCCGCCTCACCCGCCGCGTCATCCACCCAGCCCGCAACCGAAGGGCTGTCGCCGACATGCCAATGGAACCGGCGCTCACCCGACACCCAGTTCTCCAGCGCATCCAGTTCATGCCGCTCGGCAATGGCGCGCAGATGCGGCTTCGGCAGTGGAATGATCCGGCCTGAGCGGCGGTAGCCGGCGGAAAGCCCGGTCTCCGCTTCCAGCCCGGCGATCTCTTTTTCCAGCGCAACGAGGGCATCGAACTGGAACTGCTTCTTGTCCGACCAGCGATCCGGCATATGCGGCATCAACGCGCCCAGCAGCCCGCCGCTGGCGCCGCCGCCGGGGCGACCCGCCTCCACCAGCAATGTATCGATGCCGAGCCTTTCCGCCTTGACGGCGGCCCACAGCCCCATGATGCCGCCGCCGACGATGAGGAGCGGCACGGAAGCCGGCAATCTTGGAGATTGACCCTGTTCGAAAGCGGGATTATCGGCTTTAGCCATGAAACATTCCAACGACACTTTCACAGATACTGGCACAGATACTGGCACAGATACTGGCCCAGAAACTGGCGCTGCGACCGGCTCACCGGCCGGAGAAACCCCCACGGCGCTCGACTGGCGTGACGGGGATATGCCCTATTCACTGGCCTTTGACGACCATTTTTATTGCCAGACGGACGGCAGGCTGGAATGCGGCCATGTGTTCCTCTCCGGAAACGGCCTGCCAGAACGTTGGCTCGAACGGGAGGGTGTCTTCCGCATCGGCGAACTCGGCTTCGGCACCGGGCTTAACCTCTGCGAGACATGGCGCCAATGGAAAGAGGCCCGCAACGGCCGCTCCAGGCTGCATTTCATCTCCTTCGAACTCTACCCGATGAAGGCGGAGGAAATCGACCGGGCGCTTTCCCGCTGGCCGGAAGTGGATGCCGAACGCAAGGCGCTCACCGCCCTCTGGCCTGCCGAGCCGAAAGGCCGGGTCGAGATCCAGCTCGATGACGAAACGCAGCTGACGGTGGTTTGCGGCGAGGCGCTCGCCGGCATTTCCGCAAGCGCGGAAAGTTTCGACGCCTGGTTTCTCGATGGCTTCGCACCCGCGCGCAATCCGGACATGTGGTCGCTGGAGATCATGCAGGCGCTTTTCGCAAAGACGACGCCGGGAGGCACATTCGCCACCTATGCCGCCGCCGGATTCGTTCGCCGCAACCTCATCGCCGCCGGTTTTGAGCTGGAGCGCCGGAAAGGATTTGCCGGGAAGCGCGAGATGCTCTGCGGCACCAAGCCCTTCGGCTGACGCCAGGCAGAAGCATATTCTAGTCGGAAACTCAGACGCCCGGCGCGTCGCGGCGCGGCATGTTTTCGCCCAGCCATTGCGCGATCTTGTCTTCAAGCGTTTCCGGGCTGATGGGCTTCGACAGATAATCATCCATGCCCGCCTCCAGGCATAGTTCCCGATCCGCCTCCTGCGTATGGGCGGTAACGCCGATGATCGGTACATGCCTGCCGTCGGCGGCGGTCTGTTCGGCCGCGCGGATGGCCTGCGTCGCCTGATGCCCGTTCATGACCGGCATCGAGACATCCATCAGGATGATGGCAGGATTTTTCTCCTGCCACGCCTGTACGGCTTTCTTGCCATTACCGACGATCAGAAAACGCAGACCCGCCTGCTGCAATATCTGGGTGAAAACAATCTGGTTGACGTCATTGTCCTCGGCCACCAGCACATCGACAAGGCTGGGCCGATGCCGCGCCGGCACCGCCGTTGATATATCAGCCCGCTGTTTCCTTTCGACGGCGCCGTTTTCCGGCCGGATGGCGCCCTCACCGCGGCCTGCCTCACGCGGGGACGGAGCCTGCCGGGCGCGTTTCAGCCGCACATCCCGCACCACATCGAACAGAGTGGAGCGCAGGAGCCGCGCCCGCGCCGGCTTCATCAGATGCGCCTGCACGTTGAGATCGGTAAAGAGCGTCTCGTCACCGACAACATCCATGGAGGTCAGGAAAACAATGGCGATGTCGTCAAAGCGCGCATCCGCCCGGATGCGCTCCACCACATCCAACCCGTTCATGACGGGCATATGATAATCGAGAATGATGGCGTCGAGGGAAAATCCGAGCGAGGCTGCCTCCTGCAGCACGGCGATGCCGGAAGGCCCGTCTTCCACCGCATGGCCGTCTACGCCCCAGCTTCTCAGCTGCTCCGTCAATATACGGCGATTGACATCGTTGTCGTCAATGACGAGCACACGGATATCGTCGATCGCCACGGAAAGAAGCGGGAGGTCGCGCTGTCTCTCGGTCACCTGAAACGGAATATTGACCTCGAAGGCCGATCCCTTGCCGACGTCGCTGACGACATTGATCGCGCCATCGAAAAGACCGACGAGGCCGACCGTGATCGCCAGCCCCAGTCCCGTTCCTTCGTGCCGACGCGTCGCGGAGCCATCAACCTGGCTGAACTTGTCAAAGATGGTTTCGAGCTTGTCTGCCGGAATGCCGATGCCGCTGTCTTCGACGCGCAATGACAGAATGGCCTCGGACGCTTCCGCCGACCGCGCCGAAAGCTCGACCAGCACATGCCCCGTTTCCGTAAACTTGACGGCGTTTCCAACGATATTGGTGACGATCTGCCGAAAGCGTCCGGCATCGCCGATGACCTTGCCGAAGACAGAAGCATCGATCCGGACGATCAGCTCGATGTCCTTTTCCAGCGCCGCCGAGGACAGCAGCGACACCACATCCTCGACCGCCTCCGCCGGATCGAAAGGCACGCTGCGCAGCTTCATCTGCCCGGCCTCGATCTTCGAGAAATCGAGAATATCATTGATGATCGTCAGAAGCGCATTGCCTGACTTGACGATGATATCGGTAAAGGTCTTCTGCCGCGTATCGAGATTGGACTTGGCCAGAAGCTCCGCCATGCCGAGAACGCCATTCATCGGCGTGCGGATTTCATGGCTCATATTGGCCAGGAATTCCGATTTGGCCCGATCGGCCGCTTCCGCGCGTGACAGCAGCCGCTGTAATTCCTCTTCACGCAGCTTCATCTCGGTCACATCGGTAACGATGATGAGCCAGTAATTGCCGGAACTGTTGGTGGCTTCCAGATTGAGCCAGCTTTTGCCGGCGACATGGATGAGCCAAGAAAACGGCCGGTTGGCGGCGATATTCTCCCTCCAGGCGGCAAGCGTCCCGGCCGCTTCGTCAGCCGTGCCGAAATCCCCGCGCCCGGCGCAATGGGCGAAGAAACCCGACCAGTTGCAGCCCTTTTCCAGGAGATGCGGCGGCACGTCGAACATGCGCGCCATCGCCTCGTTGGACATGATGATCGTGCCCTGCTCGACCAGCACCAGCCCCTGCGCCATGGCGCGCGTGGCGCCCTGCATATATTCGCCGACCCGCTCCAGTTCGGCCTTTGCCTTGCTGATCTCAACATCGCGCATGCGCACATCGGTGACATCGGCATAGGTGCTGAGGATTTTCCCGCCTTCGAGCCGGGTTTTCGAAATGACGGTAACCTTGCCGCTTTTGCTGCGCACCTCACGTGGCGCAAAGACCTCCTCCTGCAGAAGCCGCTGCACCCGCTCGCCATAGACCTCATCGAAAGGTCTGTCGCCATAGTCATAAAGGCCGCTGTCGAAATTCATCTCCATGAATTCGCGATAGCTTTTGCCGACCAGCGACTTCTCGCCGCCGATCTCGCCCCAGACCTCATAGAAGAACGGATTGACATATTCGATGACGAGATCGGCGCTAAGCAGCAGCACGCCCACCGGCAGGGCATGGAGAACCGCTTCGAGCTGGCGGTGCAGCGCCTCAGCCTCGGCCTGCGCCGCGATCAGCGCCTTTTCCCGGTCCTGCAACAGGCTGGCATCGGTGACCGAGCCCACCAGATAATATTCATCGTCAGGCGTCGCCACCCGGCCGAGCCTTGTGATGACGGGAACGACCCTGCCATCCGAAAGCGGAACGCTTCCCGTCTTTTCAACGGCCTCTCCGGTTCGCAGAATATGCTCGTTTTCCCGCTGGAACTGCAGGCCTTCCTCCGGAAACATCTCGCATTCGGTCTTGCCGATATGGTCGGCGAGGCTGCCGCCCAGATATTTCTCATAGGCCGCATTGGCAAAGGTCAGCCGCCTGTCCTGATCCCTCAGGAACACGCCGACCGGCAATTGCTCCAGTGCGGCGCGCAGAAGCCAGGTCTCGCGAATCTGCGTGCTCAGAAGCGTCTCATGCGCCTTGAACTCGGTGACATCCACCCGCAGCCCGACAAGCATGCCGTTTTCCAGCCGCTTGTTGACCATGCGCACCCAGCGGCCATCGGCAAACTGCTCCACCCTTTCGAGATAGGGCAGGGAAAACTCCCGCAACTGCTCCTGCATCCACCCTTCGAATGCCGGATCGTCTTCTTTCGCGTCGCGGTAGCCGCTCGAAAAATAAATGGCCCTCATCAGCGTCTCGAGCGGGACGCCGGCCTTCAGTTCGACACCGAGGGCGCTGTAGAACTCCCTGAACCGGGCGTTGCAGTAGACCAGCCGGTTTTCGCGGTCATAAATGACGATACCCGCATCAACGAGATCGATCACGCCGCTGTCAAACAGCAGGTCCGAAGCGCTGCCGGCGTCAGGAAAAATCTCCACGACGGCGGACGGCATGTCCTCGAACACCTCGAACAGGAACAGATTGCCGTCGTCACCGGTGAAACGTTCGCAACGAAGCGTATATGGCCCGGACGAATCCGCGCCATGGCAGGCGATCATCTCATCCGTGGCGAAGACCAGCGAGCGGCGCTCCCTGTCCTCCCGCTCGGCATCGCGAATATCGGCGGAAAGGGAAAGGCTGGTGTATCCTTTGAACGCTCCGGACGGGCGTCCCATGACCCGGCCATAGGCGGCGTTGACCGCGACATAGCGCAGCTCGCTGTCCTTGATGCACGCGGGCAGGTCCAGGGCGGCCACAGCCCTGCAAGCCTTTTCCAGCAACCCGCAGCCTTCGGTCAATCGATACTCCACACCCTGCAGTCCATTCTTGTCGAATCAAATAGTTCTGGACGCCGTCGCAAAAACGTTATGTGAGAAAATCGATCTTTGCTATGTATCCGACGGTGCCGTTACCCTTTTTTAACCATAATTCTTCGCCTGCGCCTGTGCCGTCACGGTATTCGCCGGCCACCGAGATGCATGGCTGCCATGCGCCCTCCTGCGGCCGTGTTACAAAACTATTGCTTGACTTTGACGCACAAAACGCCCACATGCCCCTCAAGCTTTCACCTTTGGCAGCCGCGTGAGCTGCAGCGTATGACCAGAAAAACTTCCTTAAAAAAGGAATCTGGCCCGCATGAAGGAAAAGCGCAAAGAATACAGAAGACGGCATGTGCCGCACTGATGCGCAGAAAGTTATTCCAACCCACAAGTTCCCAATTCACGCGGGGTTCTTGACGCCGAGACCACCGGACAGCAGCCCTGCTCCGGATGAGTTTGTTTTGGCGCCCCGAAAGGCATTATATTGACCAGTTTTAGCGAACTCGGCCTCTCCGAAAAGATCGTGGCCAGCGTTACCCAGCTTGGCTATACGACCCCTACTCCCATTCAGGCAAAGGCCATTCCGCTGCTGCTCGAAGGCCGCGACCTGATCGGCCTCGCACAGACCGGCACCGGCAAGACCGCCGCTTTCGGCCTGCCCATCATCGAAATGCTGATGAAGCAGGCGGACCGCCCGGCAAACCGCACCTGCCGCACCCTTATCCTCGCCCCGACGCGCGAGCTGGTGAACCAGATCGGTGAAAACCTGCGCTCCTTCGTGAAGAAGACGCCGCTGCGCATCAACCAGGTGGTCGGCGGCGCATCGATCAACAAGCAGCAGCTCCAGCTCGAAAAGGGCACGGACATTCTGGTGGCGACCCCCGGCCGCCTGCTTGATCTCATCGCCCGCAACGCCATCTCGCTCTCCAAGGTCACCTATCTGGTGCTTGATGAAGCGGACCAGATGCTCGATCTCGGCTTCATCCACGACCTGCGCAAGATTTCCAAGATGGTCCCGGCCAAGCGCCAGACGCTTCTGTTCTCGGCCACCATGCCGAAGGCGATCGCCGATCTGTCGCATAACTACCTGACCGATCCGGTCAAGGTCGAAGTGACGCCTCCGGGCAAGGCTGCCGACAAGGTCGAGCAGTACGTGCATTTCGTGGCCGGCAAGAACGACAAGACCGATCTCCTGAAGAAGTCGCTCAACGAGAACCCTGATGGCCGCGCCATCGTGTTCCTGCGCACCAAGCACGGCGCCGAGAAGCTCTACAAGCATCTCGAACATATCGGCTTCAAGGTCGCCTCCATCCACGGCAACAAGAGCCAGGGCCAGCGCGAGCGGGCACTGAAGGGCTTCAAGGATGGTGAGATCAAGGTACTGGTCGCAACCGACGTCGCTGCCCGCGGCATCGACATTCCGGCCGTAACGCATGTCTTCAACTATGACCTGCCGGAAGTGCCTGACGCCTATGTCCACCGCATCGGCCGTACCGCCCGCGCCGGCCGCGACGGCATCGCCATCGCATTTTGCGCACCGGACGAAACCCGTCTGCTGCATGACATCGAAAAGCTGATGAAGATCGATATTCCGGTCGCATCCGGCGAACGTCCGGCCGGTCTCGCCAGCCCGACGCGCCCCAACAACAACCGCGGCGGCCGCAACAACAATGGTGGCCAGCAGCGCGGCCCGCGTGAAGGCGGACGTCACAATGGCGAATCCCGCCCGTCCCGCCACCATGCACCGCGCGATGCCGACAACGATCTGGAAGTCACCTCGGACTTCAAGCGCGTAAAGCAGGCCGAAGGCGATGCAGGCCGCCCGGCCGGCCCGCGCAAGCAACGCCGCCCGGCCCGCAAGCCCGGCGGCAGCGGCGCCAACCGCCACGCCCCTGCTGGCGGCAACGGCCAGGAAAAGCGCGCTTCCGGCAACGGCCATCGCGGCCGCAACCGCTAAGTTGCACGGAGTGGATTGAGGACGCGCGGCATTGCCGGGCGTTCTTCTCCCCGACGGGGAGAAGGTGGCCCGAAGGGTCGGATGAGGGGGTAACGTTGCCGTATCTCACCACCCTTGCCCCCTCATCCCGCTGCCGCGACCTTCTCCCCGGCGGGGAGAAGAAACAAGCGGCACGCACTCGCCAATAATCTAGCCCCGCAGCCACAGCCGACCAGCGGATCTTTGCTTTACCCTCACCCGCCCTGCGCGACCGGACGACGCCTTGACGGCAGGGTCATGGCCAGCACACCGGCAATGACGCAGACAAGACCCACCCACATGGCAGGCGTCGGCATTTCCCCCAGAAACGCCATGCCGATGGCGACGCCGACAGGCACCCTGAGATAGGCCTGCGAGGTGGTGCCGACCGAACCGAGCGTTTGCATCAGCCGGAAATAGATCATGAAGGCGAGCGCAGTCGAAAAGACGCTAAGGCACACCAGCGCGGTCAGTGACGCCGCCGAAGGCGACAATGTCCAGGGCCGGTCGACAATCAGGCTCACGGGCAACAGCAGGACAGCACCGCAGATAAGCGAGCCGGCGGCTGGCATGATCGGATCAAGCCCTTTGAAATTTTTACTGAAAATGGCCGCGCAGGCATAGGAAAAAGCGGCCGTCAGCACGGCGAGCTGGCTCCATATCGCCTCCCCCGCACCGCTTAAGGCCTCTACGCCGATGATGAGGCACACACCCGTCATGCCAGCGATGGTGCCAAACAGCTTGCGCCCGCTGACCGGCTCATGCCGGATGACGAGCGCCGTGAGAAGAAAGGTGAAGATCGGCGTCGTCGCATTGAGAATGACGGCGAGACCGGCATCGATGCTCTGCTCCGCCCAGGCAATCAGCGTGAAGGGCAGAACGCTGTTAATGCAGGCCTGAATGAAGAACAGCCGCCACGTCGCAAAATCCGTGGGCAGGCGCAGCCCACGCAGCCGGATCACCACGTAGAGCAGCAGACCGGCAATCAGCGTGCGCAATGCGATGAAGGTGATGGGCGGTATCGTCTCCACCCCGATCTTGATGAAAGTGTAGGATGCGGCCCACAGCGTGGACAGCAGGGCGAGAAGCAGCAATTCGCGGGTGATGGTGTTCTGAGGGGTCACGGATCGATTTTCCTACTGCGTTCAGGATGGCGCGTTCTAACCCGAAAACAAGCTTCGATGCTTCGGCCGCGGCCGAAGTTTCAATCCTTTTCAAAAAAAGAAGCTCCGCATGGCGTGACCATGCGGAGCTTCGGCAAAAGAGATCGATGACAGTTCGGGCAGATCAGGCCCGGCGCTCATCCACCGAGAAAGCACCCGGACCGGCAACAAACAGATAGAGGAAGATGAAGCAGAACAAGATGGCGGCATCACCACCGTTCAGGGCCGGGAAGAAGTTGCTCGGCGCGTGCGCCATGAAATAGGCGACCGCCATCTGGCCGGACAGGATGAAGGCGACCGGGCGCGTGAACAGGCCGATCAGCACGAGAATGCCGCCGATGAGTTCCAGAAGCGCCGCCACCAGCAGCATCGTCGGCAGGGAGCCATCCATCTGCGATGCCGGAAAACCGAACAGCTTCTGCGTTCCATGCGCAATGAAAAGCAGCGCCGTCATGATGCGCAGCGCCCCGAGTGCCTGCGGGCGATAGCGGGAGAGAGAGTCGAAAGTTGCCATGGTCATGTGTCCCCGTTGAAGTGATGCCGCGCTCGATACAGCGCATTTAAGCCTTTATGGATACACGTCTCGAACACCGGAAATCACGTTTCCGATATAGCAGAACTCCCTTAAATACCTAAAGGGAGGCATTCTACACATGGTTGATTTTCCAGCATAAAATTGGCCTTCCGCCGAAAAAATCAACTCAAGGGTACAGGCATTTTCTTGCGTGGAAAAGGCGGAAAAATCCGCCTTTACGTCACGCCTGCAAGACGACGACCTTCGAACCCACCGGCACGCGGCTGTAGAGATCGATGATATCGTGGTTCAGCATGCGGATGCAGCCGCTCGACATGGCGTGGCCGATGGATTGCGGCTGGTTGGTGCCATGCAGACGGAACATGGTGTCGTTGCCGCCGCGATAGAGGTACAGCGCGCGCGCGCCGAGCGGATTGCTGGGGCCACCGGGCATGCCGGCGGCGAATTTCAGATTGCGCGGATCACGGCGCATCATATTGGCGGTCGGCGTCCAGGACGGCCATTCCGCCTTGCGGCCGATATAGGCATCGCCCTTCAGCGCAAGGCCCTGACGACCGACACCGACGCCGTAGCGCATGGCGCGACCATCGCCCAGAACGTAATAGAGCCGCCGCGCCGGCGTATCCACCACAACCGTTCCGGCCGGGTGTCTGGTGTCGTAAGTGACTTCCTGCCGGCGGAGCTCCGGCTTGACCTTATCGAGATGCATGGCGGGAAGCGGGAATTTCTCTTCCGGCTTTGCCCCATAATTCAGCCTTTGCTGGCCAATACCCGTATTGGCGCAGCCGGCCAGAAACAGCGGCAATCCGAACAGAACACCACGACGTGAAATAGACATGTAACCCCCGCCAAATCTTTGGATTAACGAGAGGTATAATTTTATGGTTAACAAACCCCTAATATGCGGTTGTAGTAATTAACGTACAACAACCGTTGCGGCAGGTTTGCGGTTGGCGAGATAGACCCCCGTCACCGCCAAAACAGTGCCGGCAATCATGGCTGGTGTCAGTGTTTCGCCGAAAAGCAGCGCGGCTTCCACGGCCGCAAGCGGCGGCACGAGATAGATCAGCGAAGCGGCCCGCGAGACCTGCCCGCGCCGGATCAGATAAAGAAGCAGCGCCACGGCGCCAATGGAGATCGCACCCACGGACCAGGCGAGCGTGGCAGCAAGGCCGAGGCTCCAGTCCACATGCCCATCCTCCAGCAAAAGCGCGAAGGGAACCGTCACCAGCAGCGCACCGACATATTGCAGCGTTGCCACCGCCATGATGTTTCCGCCATGGACATATTTCTTCTGGTAGAGGGTGCCATAGGTAACCGACGTCATGCCCAGCACATTCACCGCCACGGCAGAAAGCGGCACGGAGAGGCCAAATGCGCCCGTCGCCATGACCTTCGGCAGCACGGCAATGGCGATGCCCACAAATCCAAGCAATAGGCCCGCGCGCTGCAAGGGCGAGATTTTCTCGCCGATCATATAGCGGGCAGCCACCGCCGTCATCAGCGGCTGCAGACCGGCGATGATGCCGCCGATCGCCGCCGGCACGCCCTGCCCGATCGCCCACCAGATCATGCCGAGATAAAGACCGTGCAGGAAGACGCCGGACAAGATCGCCCGGAAAAGGTCGACGCGCCGCTGCGGCCACTGGATGGAGGAAAAACGGCAGATCGCCCACAGCAGCGCTCCCGCCAGAAGATAGCGCAGACAGAGAAAGGTCAGCGGCCCGGTATAATAGACCGCATATTTGGCGGTGACCCAGCCGGTCGACCAGAGAAAGACGAAGATGGCCGGAGCCAGACGGTCGAGCGACATGGGAACATCCACTGTGCCGCATGATGCCGTAACCGGGACAGGCGGCGAATTGATATTTCTGCGGCTTCACGCAAACCGGCGAGTGATCGAACCGGGTGTTCAGCATGGCGGTATCCGCATCCCGACCCAAGGTCAAAGGTGTTTTCGTGATCGCATCTTTCAGATTTTCTGATGTGATGCCGGATATTCATCAACCGAAAGCGAACGAACAAAATTTATGCATTCGCCCACGGCGCACACAGCGCCACCACGCCATTACACCCCTCGTCACCGCGCAACCAATTTGCCGATGCCGCATTTATAGGCTGAAACCGAAAAAACGCTTCTTTTTTAAAACTCTAGGGCGGTAAAAAATCTTCTCGGGGAGGCCTGCATAGTTCTTGCATTGCATTTGGCGTTGTATTCATATGGCAAAAAAGGGGACATCGAAGTTGGCATTTGACGAAATGATAAATGCGGACGACACGCCGCGAAGCCCATATGAAAACTATAACGAGTGGTACAGCCGACAGGACAGGGCTCACCTGATCCAGAAATCAAAAGACGCGGAAAACATCTTTCGGAAAACCGGTATTACTTTCGCAGTCTATGGCCATGCCGATAGTTCAGAAAAACTGATCCCCTTCGATATCATCCCGCGCATCATCTCCGGCCGCGAGTGGCGCAAACTGGCCCAGGGCATCGAACAGCGCGTTCTCGCCCTCAATGCTTTCCTCGACGATATCTACCACAAGCAGGAAATCATCCGCGCCGGGCGCATTCCCCGCGAAATCATCGAGAAAAACGAAGCCTTCCTGCCGGAAATGATCGGCTTCACTCCGCCCGGCGGCGTCTACACCCATATTGTCGGCACTGACATTGTCCGCACTGGCGAAGACCAGTTCTACGTTCTGGAAGACAATGCCCGCACCCCCTCCGGTGTCAGCTACATGCTGGAAAACCGCGAGACGATGATGCAGATGTTCCCGGAACTCTTCCACGAAAACCGCGTGCGCCGGGTGGAGGATTACCCCTATCTGCTGCGCCAGTCGCTCGCTTCGCTCGCACCGCCCGGCTGTTCCGGCAAGCCGCGCGTCGCGGTGCTGACGCCCGGCATCTATAATTCCGCCTATTACGAGCACTCCTTCCTCGCCGACATGATGGGCGTGGAACTGGTGGAAGGCTCCGACCTGCGCGTCATGGACGGCAAGGTCAAGATGCGCACCACGCGCGGCTACGAAGCGATCGACGTGCTCTACCGCCGCGTCGATGATGATTTCCTCGATCCGCTGACCTTCCGGCCGGATTCGGCGCTCGGCGTGCCCGGCATCATGGATGTCTATCGCGCCGGCAACATCACCATCGCCAATGCGCCCGGCACCGGCATTTCCGATGACAAGGCTATCTATTCCTACATGCCCGAGATCGTCGAATTCTATACCGGCCGCAAGCCGCTGCTGGAAAACGTGCCGACCTGGCGCTGTTCGGAGCCGGACAGCCTGAAATACGTTCTCGACAACCTTGCCGATCTCGTCGTCAAGGAGGTCCACGGTTCGGGCGGTTACGGCATGCTCGTCGGCCCCACCGCATCGAAAAAGGAACGGGCGCTTTTTGCCGAAAAGCTGAAAGCACGCCCCTCCAATTACATTGCGCAGCCAACACTGTCGCTCTCCACCGTGCCGATCATGGTGAAAAACGGCATCGCGCCGCGCCATGTCGATCTGCGTCCCTATGTGCTTGTCTCGGACAAGGTTCAGATCATTCCCGGCGGCCTGACCCGTGTTGCCCTCAAGCAGGGCTCACTCGTGGTCAATTCCAGCCAGGGCGGCGGCACCAAGGATACATGGGTACTGGAGGATTAAGCCATGCTGGGCAGAACGGCAAACGGGCTCTACTGGATGTTCCGGTATATCGAGCGCGCTGAAAACATCGCCCGGCTGATCGATGCGGGCCTGCGCGTTTCACTGACGCGCAGCGGCAGCGGCGATGAGGACTGGGACGGCGTGTTGCAAAGCGCCGGCGTGCACGACGAATTTCTCGAAACGCGCGAGAAGGTGACGGCGGCGAATGCGATCGATTATCTGTTGCGGGACAAGGCCAACCCCTCCAGCGTCATGTCGTGCATCGAGGCGGGCCGTAACAATGCTCGCATGGTACGCACGGCGCTGACGCGCGAGACATGGGAAGCCACCAACGAATTCTGGATCGAGCTGAAGAACATCCTCGGCCGCAAGCTCAGCCACGCCGAGCTGCCGCAGACCATCGATGTCATCAAACATCGCGCCGGTCTGGTGCGCGGGGCTTTCCACGGCTCGATGCTGCGCAACGATCTCTATAATTTCTCCCGTATAGGCACCTTCATCGAGCGCGCTGACAACACCGCCCGCATTCTGGACGTGAAATATTACGTGCTGCTGCCGGCGGTGGCGCATGTCGGCTCCTCGCTCGACAATGCGCAGTGGGAATCCATCCTGCGCTCGGTCTCGGCGCACCGCTCCTATGGCTGGGTTTATGACGCGGAATACAAGCCGTCCAATATTGCCGACTTCCTCATTCTCAACGGCCGCATGCCGCGCTCGCTTGCCTATTGTTATGAAAAGATCGCCAGCAACCTCAACTACATCGCCGAGGACTACAGCGAGAGGCACAAGGCGCATGACACGGCCGAGAGCATTCGCGACAGCCTGCGCACGACCACCATCGGCCGGGTGATGGATGAGGGCTTGCACGAATTTCTGGAGAGATTTGTCAACCGCAACGGACAATTGGGACAGGAAATCACGGAAGGCTACCGCTTCTATCAATAAGCGCGTGGACGGGGACAGCTTATGCGTCTGAAAATCACCCATACGACGGAATATGTCTATGACGAGCCGATGCCCTATGCATTGCAGCGGCTGCGCCTGACACCGCAGACCGGCCCGAGCCAGACGGTGGAGGACTGGGATGTCTCGGTCGATGGCGCCACCGTCGAAGTGACCTATGACGACCATTTCGGCAACCGTGTCGCGCTGGTGGAAACCGAAGGCCCGCAAAAGCGGGTGAAGGTCGTGGCAAGCGGCACGGTGAGCACGCAGGACAAGGCCGGCGTTGTCGGGCACCACATCGGCAATGCACCGCTCTGGCTGTTCCTGCGGGAAACACCGCGCACGAAACCGGGAAAGCTTGTGCGCGAACTGGTGAAGGTGAGCGTGGGCGAAACCGAGCTTGCCCGGCTGCATAACCTCATGGAGAATATTCACGACAAGGTGGACTATGTTCCCGGCTCGACCGACATCGAAACCACGGCGGAAACGGCGCTGGAAGCGGGCAAGGGCGTCTGCCAGGACCATGCCCATATCCTGATTTCCGCCGCCCGGCTGATGGGCCTGCCCGCGCGTTATATTTCCGGTTATCTGATGATGGAAGAGGTAGAGGAACAGACCGCCACCCACGCCTGGGCCGAGGTGCATCTTCAGGGGCTGGGCTGGGTGGGCTTCGACGCCGCCAACAATATCTGCCCCGACGACCGTTATGTGCGCATCGCATCCGGTCTCTGCTACCGCGACTGCGCGCCGATATCAGGCATGCGCATCGGCCCGGCGGGCGAGACGCTGAGCGTTTCGGTCACCGTGCAGCAGTCGCAGAGCCAGTCACAGAGCTGAGATGATGGCCGGCAAGGACGACGATACAATCGGCTTTTATACTGATAACGCCGCGGCCTATACATCACGGGGACAGGCGGCGGACCGCCCGCATCTGGAGACATTTCTGGCGCGCTTGCCAGAGGGCGCAAGCATTCTCGAACTGGGATGCGGCGGTGGTCAGGACAGCGAATTCATGCTGGCCGCCGGTTTCGACGTTCATCCCACCGATGGAACGCCTGACATCGCGAAAGCGGCGGAAATCCGGCTCGGCATTCCCGTCAGGACATTGCTGTTCGAGAATATCGATGAGCGTGAGCGATATGACGGTGTCTGGGCCAATGCCTGCCTGCTGCATGTGCCCCGTCCCGCCCTGCCGGGCATTATCGGCCGCATCCACACGGCGCTGAAACAGGTCGGCGTTTTTTATGCCAGCTTCAAGGCGGGAGAGACGGAAGGACGCGACATGTTCGGCCGTTACTACAATTATCCTTCGAAGCCTTGGCTGAAAGACGTTTACGGACAGTTTGACTGGACGGCGGTGGAGATTGAGGCGCGGCAGGGCAGCGGTTACGACAATCTCCCGACCGCATGGCTGCATGTGACGGCAACGAAATCCTGATCCGGCGCGACAAGTTGGCGGTTGCGAAACCCCTTCCTACCCGGTTTAATCTCCGCATCGATTTGAAAGCATGATCCGGCTTCCGCCCGCGGGAGGAAAGCCGGCCAGGAGACGGCCTTGTACAGCATTTCCGACTATCGCGACTGCCAGTCGCATGGACCCGTCATCGCCGAGCGGGTCTGGACGGCATGGTGGCAGGATAGCGGTCTTCAGGTGGGCGACGTCGCCGAGCACCTGAAAGACATGACCAACCCCCATACGCTGCCCACCGGTTTCGTTGCCCATGACGGCGACGACTATGTCGGCTCCGCCTTCCTCATCCATTGCGATCTGGAAGAGCGGCCGCAATATCTTCCCTGGGTCGCCGCCCTTTGGGTGGAGGAAGATCGCCGGCGCTCAGGCGTGGCCCGGGCGCTCATGCAGGCGGCAACACAAAGGGCCGCCGAACTCGGCCACGAGACCAGCTATCTCTGCTGCCAGCGCGGTCTGGAAACTTATTACACCGGTTGCGGCTGGACCGTTCTGGAACGTGGTGTCGGCAAACACGATCTGACGGTGCTCACCTACAGCGCGAAAATTTAAAGCCGTCTGTCCCCGCGCCGGACAGCCCATGGACTACCGGAGGAAACCATGCGCCCACCAGCCGCCCTTATGGAAACCGCGATTTACGCCGATGATCTCGATGCCACCGAGGCCTTTTATCGGGATGTCTTCGGGCTGGAGGTGGTGCGCAGGCTGCCCGGGCAATTCATCTTCTTCAGATGCGGGCAGCAGATGCTGCTGATCTTCGACCCGCAGCAATCCCGCCGGGCCGACCCCGACAATCCGATCCCCCGCCACGGTGCGGTGGGGCAAGGCCATTTCTGTTTTTACGCGAAGGACAAGTCGGAAGTGGACGGCTGGAAGGCTCGTTTCGAAGCGCTTGGAATTCCCGTCGAGCACTATCACCGCTGGCCGAATGACAGCTATTCCGTCTATATCCGCGATCCCGCGGGCAATTCGGTGGAGGTGGGTGAAGGCAAGCTATGGGGGATTGGGTGAGCCCAACTAATACGCGGAAGAAGCGCTATGAAGAACATTTTTGTCGTCACGCACACTCAGTCCGTCCACCATGTCGAGAACAAGGTCGGGGGCTGGTATGATACCGAACTGACACCCAAGGGCAGGGCCGATGCGGAAGCGACAGCCGCCAGACTTGTGGCCTTGATCGACAGCGCCTCAATCGAAATCTTCAGTTCCGATCTTCTCCGGGCCTCCCAGACTGCGGCAATCCTTGCTGAACACCTCAAGCGCCCTTTTGAAACCACACCTGACCTACGGGAAATCAGCTACGGTTCGGCCGGCGGCATGCCACAGGAATGGCTCGACGCCCGTCAAATACCCGCCCCTGAGCACAACCGGATGGATCACCGCGGCGGAATTGCTGATGGCGAAACGAGACGTGAGGTGGCGGAAAGAGTGTATCGCTCTGTAAACACCATTATATCGCGGCCATGCCCCACGCAGGTCATCGTTACCCATGGCTTCGCTCTTACCTTCGTCATCGCGGCATGGATCAAGATGCCAATAGAAAGCGTCGGCTATGCCAGCTTTCCGGCGCGTTCTGGCTGCATTACGCACCTAAGACAAGACGACTACTGGCAAAGTCGCTCCGTTGTTGCTTTAGCGGATGTTTCGCACCTGAAGGCAAGCTGTGGGAGTTCGGCTAAGGCAAGCGCTTGAAAGTTGCGAACGGGATAATGCTATGAAAAAGCTCTCATCAAGTGTCATCTTCGGGCTTGACCCGAGGATCTATCCACGTCGCGTAAAATCGATCGGATGTGGATCCTCGGGTCAAGCCCGAGGATGACGCCGAGGGAGAGCAAGGCGCCCCCTCGACCAACTTCACGTAACGCGCAGATCAAATCTGCCGAACAGTGATCTCTTCTTCCGCATCAACCGCAAGCGGGTTCTTCAGCGGCAAGCCGAAACCGGCGGCCTCGATTTCGAAGACATCGCCCGCTTCCGGCTTGATGCCTTCGGCAAAAGAGAGCGTCGCGGTGCCGAACATGTGCACATGCACATCGCCCGGTGCACGGAACAGGCCGTATTTGAAGTGGTGATATTCAAGGTTCGCGAAGGTGTGGGACATGTTGTCCTCACCCGAAACGAACGGCTTTTCGAAAATCACCTTGTCGCCGCGGCGGATGCGCGAGGTGCCGCGAATATCGGACGGCGGAGCACCGACGCGGATTTCCGGGCCGAAGCTTGCCGGGCGCAGCTTGGAATGGGCGAGGTAGAGATAGTTGATCCGCTCGGTGACGTGATCGGAAAACTCGTTCGAGACGGCAAAGCCGATGCGCACCGCCTCACCCTTGTCCGAGATCACGTAGATGCCGGCCATTTCCGGCTCTTCGCCGCCATCGAGCGCAAAGGACGGAGAGGTGAGAGCCGCGCCGGGCGCCGCCGCCACATGGCCGTTGCCCTTGTAGAACCATTCGGGCTGAACGCCCTTTTCGCCGGCCTTGGGCTTGCCGTTTTCGAGACCCATGCGGAACATCTTCATGGAGTCCGTCAGGCTTTCCTCGGCGGCTTCCGTGGTCTTCTTGTGCATGCTGTCACGGGTCGCAGCCGAACCGAGATGGGTAAGGCCAGTACCGGTCAGATGCAGGTGCGCCGGATCGGGATGGGTGATCGGCGGCAGGAAGCGACCTTCGGCGTAGGCCTTTTCAAGATCGACAGCATCGCCCAGACCATGGGCGGAAATGACATCGGCAAGGCTCTTGCCGCCATTGGCGGCTTCCATGGCGAGTGCGTAAACCGACTCCGCACCTTTGACGGCGTGCGCCTGCCCGCCCTCTTCGCGAACCGCTACGGTGATTTTGCCACTGGCATCTTTGATCTGTGAAATGAGCACGGGATTTCCTTCCTCCGGCGCAAAGCGCCTTGTCTCTTCTACGCGGCGCATAACGCCTGCATCTTATGAAAGTGGCCGGAAACCGGCCACTTTTTTGACTGCGATAGGGTTGGGGCCGATCAGCCCTTGTTCTTGTTGTAGACGTCGAAGAACACGGCGGCGAGCAGCACGAGGCCCTTGACCATCTGCTGGAAATCGATGCCGAGGCCGACAATCGACATGCCGTTGTTCATGACGCCCATAATGAAAGCGCCGATAACCGCGCCGGTAATCTTGCCAACGCCGCCGGAAGCCGAAGCACCGCCGATGAAGCAGGCCGCGATCACATCGAGCTCGAAGCCCACGCCAGCCTTCGGCGTTGCCGAATTGAGGCGTGTCGCGATGATCATGCCGGCAAGACCGGCCAGCACGCCCATGTTGACGAAGGTCAGGAAGCTCAGGCGTTCGGTGTTGATACCGGAAAGTTTAGTCGCCTTTTCATTGCCGCCCATGGCGTAAACGCGGCGGCCGATGGTCGTGCGGCGCGTCACGAAGCTGTAGAGCGCAATCAGAACCAGCATCACGATCAGAACGTTCGGCAGGCCGCGATAGGTGGACAGCTGGTAACCCAGGAACAGGATAGCACCTGAGATCAGCAGATTCTGCACAATGAAGAAACCGAACGGCTCGACGTCGATGCCATGCTTCACATTCACCACGCGACGGCGCCAGGCCAGATAGAACAGCACGACCGTAATCAGCAATGTCAGGATCATCGAGGTGGTGTTCAGACCTTCGATACCACCGATATCAGGCAGGAAGCCGGTGCTGATGATCTGGAAATCGGTGGGGAACGGGCCAATGTTCTTGCCACCCAGCACGAACAGCGTCAGGCCGCGGAACACCAGCATGCCCGCCAGCGTCACGATGAAAGACGGAATGCGGTGATAGGCGATCCAGTAACCCTGGGCAGCACCGATGATGCCGCCGATAACGAGACAAATCAGCGCCGCAAGAAACGGGTTCATGCCCCATTGCACGGTCAATATGGCCGCGATCGCACCGACGAAGGCGACGATGGAACCGACCGAAAGGTCGATATGCCCGGCCACGATGACGAGCAGCATGCCCAGCGCCATGATGACGATGAACGAGTTCTGCAGGATGAGGTTGGTCAGGTTCACAGGGCGGAACAGGATGCCGCCGGTGTAGAACTGGAAGAAAACCATGATAGCGACGAGCGCGATCAGCATGCCGTATTCGCGGATATTGGAGCGAATATACGACCCGACCGAGATGACGTTGCTTTCTTCGTTTGTGGTGTTTGCCGAACTCATGAGTTCTTCTCCCCTGAGCGCATGATAGCGCGCATGATGCTTTCCTGGCTCGCCTCTCCCTTCGGCAATTCAGCGACGATGCGGCCTTCGTTCATGACGTAGATGCGGTCGCAATTGCCGAGCAGTTCGGGCATTTCCGATGAGATCATCAGAACGCCTTTGCCGTCGGCAGCGAGCTGGTTGATGATGGTGTAGATTTCGTATTTCGCGCCGACATCGATACCGCGGGTCGGTTCATCGAGGATCAGCACGTCAGGATTGGAGAACAGCCACTTGGAGAGCACAACCTTCTGCTGGTTGCCGCCCGAAAGATTGACCGTTTCCTGGAAGATGCCTGAAGACCGGATGCGAAGACGCGTGCGGAAATCGCTCGCCACCTTCATTTCCTTGATATCGTCGATGATGCTGGCATTCGATACGCCGGCCAGATTGGCGAGCGTGGTATTGTGCAGGATGTTGTCGTTGAGCACGAGACCGAGATGCTTGCGGTCTTCCGTCACATAGGCGAGACCGGCATCGATCGCCTTGCGCACGGTGCTGACGTCAACGGGCTTGCCGTCGATCAGCACTTCGCCGCTGATCTTGTGGCCATAGGACTTGCCGAAAACGCTCATCGCAAATTCGGTTCGCCCTGCCCCCATCAGACCGGCAATGCCAACCACTTCGCCCTTGCGCACGGTGACATTGATATCATGCAGAACCTGACGGTCGCGATGCTGCTGGTGATAGGCGTTCCAGTTCTTGACTTCGAGAATGGTCTCGCCGATCGGCACATCGCGCGGCGGATAACGATCTTCGAGATCGCGCCCCACCATGTTGCGGATGATGACATCCTCGCTGATTTCTTCCTCGTGACAGTCGAGCGTCTTCACCGTCATGCCGTCGCGCAGCACGGTGATCTGGTCGGCCACCTTGCGCACTTCGTTGAGCTTGTGGGTGATGATGATCGAGGTCATGCCCTGCTTGCGGAATTCCATCAACAGGTTCAGCAGCGCCTCGGAATCGCTTTCGTTGAGCGAAGCCGTCGGTTCATCGAGGATGAGCAGCTTCACGCTCTTTGACAGCGCCTTGGCGATTTCGACCAGCTGCTGCTTGCCAACGCCGATATCGGTGATCAGCGTCTCCGGCGATTCCTTCAGACCCACCTTCTTCAGAAGTTCGCGGGTACGGTTGAAGGTCTGCTGCCAGCTGATGACGCCGTTCGAGGCGACCTCGTTACCAAGGAAGATGTTTTCCGCAATCGACAGAAGCGGCACGAGCGCCAGCTCCTGGTGAATGATGATGATACCAATATCTTCACTGTCGTTGATGGCGCGAAAATTCCGCACTGCGCCTTCATAGTGGATTTCGCCCTCATAGGTGCCGGCGGGGTAAACACCGGAAAGGACCTTCATCAAGGTCGACTTCCCCGCGCCGTTCTCACCGACGAGTGCGTGGATCTCACCCTCCTTAACCTTGAGGTTGACGTTCTCAAGCGCTTTCACGCCCGGAAACGTCTTGGTGATGTTCCGCATTTCGAGAATGGTATTGGCCATATCGCAATCCAGCGCCCGATTAATTCCGGCGTTTTTATTTTTATGGAAAAACGGGGATGACGCCAAGTCATCCCCGCATGTGTCTTCAGCTTATTTCAGCTGGTCTTCCTTGTAGTAACCGCCATCGACGAGAACCTGCTTGTAGTTCTCCTTGGTAACGGCAACCGGCTTCAGGAGGTAGGACGGAACGACCTTGACGCCATTTTCATAGGTCTTGGTGTCGTTCACTTCCGGCTCCTTGCCCTGCAGAACAGCGTTGACCATGTTCACGGTCACCTTGGCGAGTTCGCGGGTGTCCTTGAAGATGGTGGAATACTGTTCGCCTGCAATGATCGACTTGACGGAGGGAACTTCAGCGTCCTGACCGGAAACGACCGGCAGCGGCTGGTCCTTCGTGCCATAACCAACGCCCTTCAGCGAGGAGATGATGCCGATGGAGAGACCGTCGTAAGGCGACAGAACAGCGTCAACCTTGGCGTCGGTGTAATAAGCGGAAAGAAGGTTGTCCATGCGGGCCTGGGCCGTTGCCGGATCCCAACGCAGCGTACCGACCTTGTCCATGCCGGTCTGGCCGGACTTCACGACGAGCTTGCCGCTGTCGATGTAAGGCTGGAGAACCGACATTGCGCCGTCATAGAAGAAGAACGCATTGTTGTCGTCAGGAGAGCCGCCGAACAACTCGATGTTGAACGGGCCCTTGCCGTCCTTCACGCCAAGCTTGTCGACAATCGAAGTCGCCTGCAGAACGCCAACCTGGAAGTTGTCAAAGGTTGCGTAGTAGCTGACATCGCCGCTGTTGCGGATCAGGCGGTCATAAGCGATGACCTTGATGCCCTGCTCGCCAGCCTGCTTCAGGACGTCCGACAGCGTCGTGCCGTCGATCGATGCGATCACGAGGACCTTGACGCCCTTGGTGACCATGTTTTCGATCTGGGAAAGCTGGTTCGGAATATCGTCATCGGCATACTGCAGGTCGGTCGTGTAACCGGCTTCCTGAAGCTGCTTCACGATGTTGTTGCCGTCGTCGATCCAGCGTGCGGACGACTTGGTCGGCATGGCGATACCAACGGAACCCTTGTCCTGTGCAAAAGCCGGCACTGCGAAAGAAGCAGCACCGATGGCACAAGCCGCCATCAGCGAAATAATGGACTTCATTAACTCTCTCCCTTGAGCCCTTCTCTGGAGCCCGCATGTTGCGGTGCACCATGAAATTCATGCCGTCAGAGGAAGAAGCCGCGTTGCGCTCACCCCGATTTCGCAATTGCGAAATGGAACAGCTGCCGCTCCTCCCCGGCATTCCGCAAATTGTTCTGAATCCATATAACTGTCAAATAGAATAAATCAGTTTCCATATATCAATTATGATATATTAAATCGATACAAAAACCGATGAGGGGTATAAAACCACGAATGAACAACCAAAAAGTGTATGAGCAGGCGCAAACAACAGAGGCCCTTTTCGTCTTTGAGGACAACCCTTTGCTGCGGGCCGGATTGAAGATGAGCCACCTGCGCATGCTGGTCATGATCGAGGAGCACGGGCAGGTCAGCGCAGCGGCGGCCGCCATGAACATGACGCAGCCAGCAGCCTCGCGCATGCTCGCGGAAATGGAGGCGATCGTCAAATCACCCCTTTGTCAGCGGGCCTCGCGCGGGGTGGTGCTGACGAAATTCGGCGAGGCGCTGGCGCGCCGGGCCCGCACCATCTTGTTGGAACTGCGCGAGGCGAGCCGTGAACTGAACCAGATGAAGTCGGGCAGCGGCGGCTCGGTCTATATCGGCGCCGTCACCGCGCCTGCCATCAGCCTCGTGGTTCCCGCCATAAGGCGCGCCATGGACACCTATCCCGGCATTGAAATCAACGTGCAGGTGGAAAGCAGCAACGTGCTGGCGCGCGAACTGCTGGCCGCGCGCCACGATTTCATCATCGGCCGCATTCCCGATGATTTCGACCCCGGCCTCTTCTCCATCCATGAAATCGGCATCGAGCGCGCCTGTCTTGTCGTGCGCGAAGGCCACCCCCTGCTGCGCGGCGAGCCCGTGACCCTGCAGGATCTCTCCGGTTACGACTGGGTTTTCCAGCCGCCCGGCGCGCTTTTGCGCAGAACCATGGAGGATGTCTTTCTGACCCACGGCGTCACCATGCCGCGCAACATCATCAACACGCCCTCCATGCTTTTGACGCTCGCCCTGATCTGCAACACCGATGCTATTGCGCCGATCGCCCAGGACATGGCCGAATTCGTTGCCGGCCAGCAGGCGGATATCGGCCGAACCCGCATATTGCCGACGGATTTCGAACTCGTCGTGAAGCCCTACAGCATCATCACCACCAAGGGCCGGGTTTTGCCGCCCAGCGCCCGCCTGCTCTACGATCTGGTTCTGGATGAGAGCCGCAAATTGACCGGCCCGTGAGGGCGGCAAGCCAGACACCACCTTCATGATCCATAAAGGCCGGATAGTCAGACCGGCGAGGGAAAAGCCGCATGCTCTTCGGACAATCCGTTTTCCAATCGGTCGTCGAAAGGCTGAAACAGGAAAAAGAAGAGGAAGGCGTGGAACCGCCACCGCCCGCCAGTCACCGCATTGCCGGTTTCAGCTCGGGCTTTGTCATCGATACGCATATTGAAACGCCGCCACCGGCGAACGGCAATCTCGATGCCTATCTCGCCTTCATGGCTGAACCCGCGCCACCCGCGGAACCTCAACCGGAGCCCGAGCCGGAAGCGATGCCGGCCCACCTCGAAAAGACCTCGCTTGCCGATGTCTCCGCGGAACTGGCGATCCACGACACCGACACGGCCGCAACGCTTGCGGAAAAGCGCCGCGCCTTTGCCCGCCTCAATCATCCCGACCGGGTGAAGCCGCAATTCCGGCATAATGCGACGCTGCGCATGACGGCGGCCAATCTCCTGATCGACCAGGCGATCCGGATGTTGCGGATGCGGGAGCATTTCCGGTGAAAATGCCGGGCCATCTTATCTCGGGAAATATATAAAACGGAAGATAGGCGGCGCTTCAGCCCGCATCGTTCTTATCGGTGGGCGCGCTTTCGGCGGCGGGCTCATCCGTGCCATTTCCGCTTTTGGCGGCATCGCTTGCGGGTTTGAACTTCAGCAGCAATTCATAGGCCGCATAAGCCCCGATGCCGGCTACGATGGTTCCCCAGAAAAACTCGCGATTGACGAATTCGATGACGGCCCATGCGGCGCAAAAGCCGACAATGAGCAACCGGACCCACAGGGGGCGATAAAGCGGATGACTCGTATCGATATTCAGCATGGCGTTCCCGTCCCGGGCCTTTCCAGTCGATCGCATGATTGCGGCTCCGCGCCACAAGACGTGAAGATGCTTATGCGTCTTGGCGGTTTCACAGAAAAATTGCAACGCAATTCGGCCCGCCGCCGCTCAGGCTGCCGTGAAAGACCAGCGGGAAGAAGATGGTGCCGATGTCGCAGACAATGGACGACAGGCGCAGGCCGCACCCCGCAGCCGCCCGGCACTACTCTGATTGCCCGACGCTCTCTTCGACGGTTCAGTCGCGCAGGCGTCCAAGCAGAGCCAGAAGCTGATCGCGGGCCTTCTTGCCGCCGATCCGGTCGATCAGCTTTTCCTCACGGTCCCGCCAGGTATTGGAAAGCCGGTCGAGAAGGCTGCTGCCTTCCTCCGTCATGTCGAGGAAATGAACGCGCCTGTCCTCTTCCGATTTGCGGCGGACAAGCAGCCCCTTCTCTTCCATGCTGTCGACGATCGCGACGAAATTGGCCCGCTGTATGCCGAGCGCTTCAGCCACATCGCTCTGTTTGAGGCCCGGATTACCGCCGACGATGACGAGCACGGAAAAATCGGCGGGCCGCAATCCCTGCTCGGCCAGCACATCGGCAAAGCCATTTGCCACGGCAAGTTGCGAGTGCCGCAAATGATAGCTGATCGCAGTCGTCAGCAACCCATAGTCGATCGCCGTGATGTGCGCCGCTTCCGCGCTGCCGCTTTCGGCCTTTTCCGTCCGCGGCCCGTTGCTGTGTGCCAATCGCAAAGCCATCCGATCCCCCGCCTGATTCGTTCCTTTACCTTGCCGAAATCATAACCGACAACGTTGCGAAACTGTATCCCAAATAAATGTAGATGATACTAATATTGTATAATAATTTGACAGTTAATCGCCGGCGAAGCAACCACGGACTCCGGATCGCGGTTGGCAAAACAGAAAAAGTATGACTATTTACCCACCAATTTTGAGGGGCTAAAATCGACTCCCGCGCCGTGTTTGAAAGGCATTGCAGCAATCCGGCCGCCACTTCGATAATAGGGCAGGACAACGGTCTGGCTCGGCGATAACATACTACTTATAAGGGAAAATCTATTCCGGTAAAAACACAATACGTCAAACGACGTAACGCCCCGCCGCCACGGAAAAGCGTGCGATGACCTCACAACACGCCCTCACGCCCGGCCCCGCCCGAAAACAGGCTAACTTTCGCAAATCTTTGATTTTTAGACGTTGATGCGGAAACAAAGCTGGGGTATGAACCAACCGCTGCACGCGATTCAAGCGTGACTGCTGCACCCGTAGCTCAGCTGGATAGAGTGTTGGATTCCGATTCCAAAGGTCACAGGTTCGAATCCTGTCGGGTGCGCCATTTATCTTACCCTGACATCGTTTATGGCAATCCTCCACTTAGAAGGCTGCATAAAGCTTGTGCCTGCCTTCCAAAGCGACAAGCCCCTTCGGCGCCGGTTCTGTGAACATATTCCTGTAATCACCCGGATGTATTTGCCGCAATATGGCTGCAATACTCCTGGTCGACGGGTCTGGCTGGGGTGCTCCAGCATGAGCCATCTGGCGGGGTAAAAGGGAAAATTAATCCATGAAAATCAAGGCAATTATTGCTGTATCTGTATCAGTTCTCATCCTTTCAGGGTGCCAGACGAACCCCAATTTCGAAAGGGATCAGGAAGTCATAGGGGGAAGTCCTGCCGTCAAACGCAGGGCGGTTCAAAATTGCTATGAAACGACAAAGAAAAAGTCCAAGAGTTCCAAGATTGCCGTGGCTGAAGCCATGAACGTCAGCCCGAACAGCAACGTCGACATGATCTTCTGCACGCGATTAATCGACGCCATCGCAAGTAAAAGAATTACATACAGTGATTTGAATAGCGGAAGCCCGGCCTTTATTCGCGCCATGCAGGCCAGATAATTTCCGATCCGGCAAATCTTGCGGATAGGAACGGCGGTCTGCGGAAAGTAAATAATTCCGACATGTCGCGCGCAAAAAATGCCGCACGGGAGATCAGGCCCGTGCGGCATTTTTCGTTCTCAGGCGGGCGGGCGATATCAGGCCCGCCAACCCCAGTCATACATAACCCGGCGCCAGGACCATGGAAGCGCCCTGAAATAGCGATCAGAACTCCTGCCAGTCGCCCTTTGTATCGACAGCGGCGTTGCCCGAAAACGCCGAGGCAATCTTGCGACCCAGCGCGCGGACGGGGGATGCCACATATTTGTCGTTGCCGGCGGCGCTGCGAACCGGAGCAGGCTGGCTTTTTTGCTGATAAGCGCCATCGGCGAGCCTGAACTGGGAGAGCAGCTGGTTGAGCGACGCCACTTCCTTGGCCAGGCTGTGGCTCGCGGCATTGGTTTCTTCCACCATCGCCGCGTTCTTCTGCGTGTCCTGGTCCATCTGGTTCACGGCCGTATTGATCTGCTGCAGGCCGGAGGATTGTTCCTGCGCAGCCTCCACGATGGAGACGACGTGCCGGTTGATTTCCTGCACTTCAGAAACGATGGTCTCCAGCGCCTTTCCGGTGTCACCGACCAGCTGCACGCCCTGCTGCACCTGGTCGTTCGATGTGGTGATCAGGGCCTTGATCTCCTTCGCCGCGTTGGCGGAGCGCTGGGCAAGCTCACGCACCTCCTGCGCCACCACGGCAAAGCCCTTGCCGGCCTCGCCCGCACGGGCGGCTTCCACACCGGCATTCAGCGCAAGCAGGTTGGTCTGGAAGGCGATCTCGTCGATCACGCCGATGATGTTGCTGATCTCATTGGCCGATTTGGCGATCTGCTCCATGGCGACCACGGCGCGGCGCACAACCTGGCCGGATTGTTCGGCGCCCGCCTTGGCGCGGCTGACGATCTGGCCCGCCTCCTGCGCGCGTTTGGTGGAATCCCTGACCGTCGTGGTGATTTCTTCAAGCGCAGCGGCTGTTTCCTCCACGGCTGCGGCCTGCTGCTCGGTGCGCTTGGCCAGATCGTCGGCGGCAGACTTGATCTCGTTTGCGCCCGCACCGATGCCGCTGGCGTTCTGCGCCACCTTGGTCAATGCCGCCTGCAGCTTTTCGGCGGACGTGTTGAAATCGTTGCGAACGCCATCCAGCGTCGCGGTAAAAGGCTGGCCGATGCGATAGGAAACATCGCCTTCCGAAAGCTTCGAGAGGCCGGCTGCGAGATTGTCGACGGCGAATTTGACATCGGCCGCCTCCGTTGCCTTCTGCTGCTCCCGCTCGATCCGGTCTTTCTCCGAGAGGCTGCGATTGGCTTCGGTTTCCTGCTCGAGACGAATGCGCTCGACGGCGTTTTCGCGGAACACCTGAACGGCTTTCGCCATCTGGCCCACTTCATCCCGGCGCGCCGTGCCGTCAATCTCCGAGGCCGTTTCACCACCGGCAAGCGACACCATGCGCTCGCGCAGACGGGCGATCGGCGTTGTGATGCCACGAGACGCCACGAACAGCGCCAGAATGATGCCGATCGCAAAAGCAATGCCGACAACCACCAGGGAAGTGAAGATGGTCGAATTGGTCTTGTCGGTCAGATCGTCGCTTCCCTTGACAACACCCTTGGCAAGCTTGTCCAGAAGGGCAGAGATTTCATTCCCGGTCGAGCGGATCAAAGCGTCGGCCTTCATAAGTTCAGCGGCAGATTCCTTGTTGCGATCGGTCGAACCGAATTCCACGGCTTTGTCGGTCGAGGTGATTATGCCCTGAGCCTGGCCCAACAGCTTGTCCAGCGCCGCAGCTTCCTCCGGAAAAATGGTTTTGACATGGTTGAGGCGCGATATCAAAGCCACCTTGTCTGTCTCGTATTCGTGCTTGACGATCTTGAAGTCAGGAATGTTGGTGTCGTAAGCCATGACCTGATAGGCGCCATAAGCCATGGCCTGCAGGTTGCGGTTTGCCCGCGAAAGCTCCACCAGAGCGGCGTTGTCGTTGGCAATAAAATACGAATAGGCCGTGTCCGTCCGCTTGTAGTGCATGGACATGAAGGCTGTGGCGCCAAGGCCGACAATGCAGAGCGGGAGAATGAGCGACAGGATTTTGATGCGGATACTGGCGTTTTGAAGAAAAGACACGGGAACCTCAGGTCATTGAAAAACCGCTCCTTCCCCGTGCCGGAGGTGTTCGGCGAGACTGACATTGCACGTCAAGCGCCTCGATCATCGAAGCTCCGCTAGCCGTATCATCGGCTCTCAACGCATCTGCTTCATGCATGCGCCGGGAAAGCCGCCTGTCCCTTCAAATACGGACAGGCCGCGCCGCCCTAGATGGCATGGCGGCTCCGCAAGCAAAGCGGAAACGCCACGCCGAATTTCGAGGAAGGGAATGAAATCAACCGGTTCTTCAGCCGGCGCGCCTTCCGTTTGTTTTCCAGAAAAATGATTATAGTCAAAAACTTTATAATTCCTTCACGACGACCAGTGTCAGCGGCTCGAGGCAAAAGAACGCGATCTTCGTGCGTCGCTCCGTCGCTGGAAGATCAGGGCGACAAGGGCAAGCCCGGCCATGGCGGCGAATATCATGGCGATGTCGCGATAGGCGCCTGCAAAACCGAAGCGGGCAATCCACGGCTGGCTTGCCAGCGGCGAGATGAAATGCCCGAGAAACATCGAAGCGGTGACGATGCCGGCGATACGCCCGCGCAGGCTGAGCGGCGCCAGCATGATGGTCGTGGACATGATGCCCGGCATCACCACACCGAGGCCAAACCCCACCACCGCAAGCGATGACAGCATGGCAACCAGCCCCTCGGCCATGGCAAGCAGCGCAAAACCCGCCGCCATCAACACCAGCCCGGCGGCAATGATGGCGGTCACGCTGACCCTTGCCCGCAATCGCCCGAAATTGAGCGCCGCCAGCGCCCCGGCCAGATTGAAAATGCCGATGGCGTATCCCGCAATGCTGCCGGAAAACACCCCAAGCTCCCGCAGGAAAAACGGCAGCTGCGAGGGGATGGTGTAAAACAGGGCATTGACGAGAAATACTGCCAACGCCAGCACACCCACCAGCAGCCAGTTGACCGCAAACTCCTGTTCGCCGCCGGCTTTGATCCCGCCATCGTTCCTCACCGGCTCCGTCAGAAAAAACACGGCCGCCGGCAGAATGAGCAGGGCGACGGCATAGACCGCGAAGGGCGCGCGCCAGTGCAGATCCGCCAGCAAACCGCCCGCCACCACAAAAACCACGCCGCCGATCTGGGTAAAGGCCTGTTGCAGGCCGAGATAGCGCTCCCGCGCCGGACCTTCGAAATAATCACCCACCAGCGCCGTGCCGATCGTCATGATGGCGCCGATCGCCAGACCGAGAAAGGCACGCCCCACAAGCAGGCCGGCAAGACTTTCGGCAAAAAGGCCGGACATGCCGGAAAGGCTGTAAAGCAGGATAGCGCCAAGCAGCAGCCGCTTGCGGCCGAAGCGATCCGCCAGCACACCGGCAATGGGCGCGCAGAAAGCCACGAAAACCGAGGGCAATGTCAGCACCATGCGGCTCATGATATCCACATGCGGCGTCGACAGGAAAGTCTGCTCGATGGCCGGCAGCGAAGGTGCGACCGTGGTTCCGGCCATGATGGTGAGCGTGGCGACGAACAGGAGCGTCACTTTCAACGCGAAGGATTTTTCGGTCATTCTCACGCCCCCTTGTAAGGTGTTGCGGACCGCGCCTGTTTCAGCGCCCGCGCCCACCAGCCAAGCTTGTTCATCATCGTCTCCAGCGCGCCTGCCGCCGCCGCGCCGGCATCGAGCTGGCCGGCGGCATCGACACGATCCCAGGGATTGGCGAAGCTGACGACATCGCGGATCGTTACCGCATGCAGTTCCGCAAAGACGGGGCGAAGCTGCTCGGTGGCGCGCAGGCCGCCGGAAATCCCGCCATAGGACACGAAGGCCACCGGCTTGGCGCCCCATTCGTCATAGGCGGAATCGATCAGCACCTTCAGCGCGCCGGGGTAACTGCGGTTATATTCCGGGGTGACGACGATGAAGGTATCGGCGCCATCGAGGCTTTGCCGAAGCTGCCGCACCGAGGCGCGCTCGGGTTCGTGGTCCTGCGGCAGATCGAGTTCGCGCGGGTCGATGACCGCCAGCTCCAGTCCCGGCAGAGCCCTCAGCTGGTCAAGCAGCCATTGGCCGACAACATCGCAGAAGCGCGGGTTGCGGGCGCTGCCAAATATGATCCGTATGGAAAGTGTATCATCGCTCATGGAACGTCCTTCAACAGTGTTCCATGTCCTGATAATTCCTCAACTATAGTTGAGGTCAATAGCCGCGTACAAAAAAAGCGGCAGGTTTTGAAACTGCCGCTTTGATTTATGATGGTGGCGTTGAAAAGCGACGCCGGGCTTCAGGCCGCCGCGCGCCGCAACGCTGTGGCAACCTTGTGGATATGCGCCGCACCAATGCCGCAGCAGCCGCCGATCATGGTCGCGCCCGCATCCGCCCAGGAGCAGGCAAAACGGGAATAAACATCGTCTGTCAGATCGGCGCGCGTGTCATGCAGCCCTTCATTGGCGGCGGAATCACCCTGCTCGCCTTCAAAGGCATTGGCATAAACGCCGATTTCCAGTGACACACCCTTTTCCGCGAAGACGGCGGCGGCCGTCTCAACCGCGGCTTTCATGACTTCCGGCTTGCTGCAATTGAACAGAAGGGCGGCCGCGCCCGATTGCGCCGCCCATTCGGCGGCCGCCTTGACCGTTTCACCGGAGCGAAGCGCAGGCTCGCCGCCGGTCGCAGCCGCATCATCATTGAGCGTGAAGGAAATCCAGAACGGTTTGCCAGTCGCGGCAACGGCTTCACGCACCGCCTCGCCCTCGGCGATCAGGCTGAGCGTCTCGCCGAGCCAGACGTCGACATGAGGCGCGAGATTGTCGACCAGCACCGTCAGATAGGCCTGCACCCGGCCCGCATCGAAATTCTGCGGCTCATAGGAACCGAAGATCGGCGGCAGCGAACCCGCCACCAGCACCTTGCGGCCGGAGGCATCCACCGCTTCGCGCGCCAGCTTACCCGAAAGGGCGATCAGCGATGCGCCGTCCTTCTGGAAACGCTCTTCGCCGATGTGGAAGGGCACCAGCGCATAGGAATTGGTGGTGACGACATCGGCACCGGCTTCGATGAATTCCTGGTGCACCTGCCGCACGATCTCAGGCGCGTCGATAAGCGCCAGCGCAGACCATTCCGGCTGTTTCAGCACGGCGCCGAGCCGCTGCAATTCGCGGCTCATGCCGCCGTCGAGGATACGGATTGTGCTCATGGTCATAACTCCCTGAATATTTATCGCCGGACGGGCACCTGCTGTTCGATAAGACCGAAACAGCGGGCGATGATGGCGGTGAGAATGAGATAAAAGACGGTGACGACGATCAGCGGCTCATAGACGAGCAGCGTGTCCTGCCGCACCTTGTAGGCGACGGCGTAGAGATCCATGACAGTCACGGTGAAAGCAAGCGGCGTCGCCTTCAGCTGCATCACCACCTCGCCGGCAATGGTCGGTAGCGCAATGCGGATGGCGCGCGGCAGCCAGATGCGGCGAATGAGGGTGAAACGGCCCATGCCGAAAGCCCTGCCCGCCTCCAGCTCGCCTTTCGGCACGGCCAGCAGCGCGCCGCGCAGAACTTCCGCCTCATAAGCCGCATAATTCAGCGTGAAGCTGACGGCCGCGAAGAAGAACCCTTCACGCAGCACCGGCCACATGAAGCTTTGCCTGATGCCGGGGATCATCGGCAGAAGCGAGCCGACGCCGTAATAAAGCAGCCAGAGCTGGATAAGCAGCGGCGTGCCCCGGAAGAAGGTGCAATAGGCCCGCGCCAGGATTTTCGTCGTCCGCCCGCCGCTCACCTGCGCAAAGGCGAGCCCGATGGCCAGAAGAAACCCGATGCTGACGGAGATGACAAGCAGCGCCACCGTCTGCCATGCACCCGAAAGAAGAAGCGGCCAATATTTCGCGACCCATGAAAAATCCATGCCGTCCCCTCCTCAGGCCAGGGCCGGCTGGCCGCGCCGCACACGGCGTTCGACCAGCGAAAAAACGAGGTTCGAAACAAGCGTGATGGCAAGGTAAAGCAGGGCGGCGGCAAGGAAGAACAGGAAATATTGCTTGGTGCTGGCCCCGGCCAGCCGCGTCGCGAGCGCCAGTTCCTGATAACCGACGACCGCCACCAAGGCGCTGTCCTTGGTCACCGCAAGCCAGAGATTGCCAAGCCCCGGCAAGGCGTTGGGCAAAAGCGCTGGCAAGACCACCCGGCGGAACCGCAAGGCTGGCGACATGCCGAAGGCGCGCGCCGCCTCGATCTGCCCGCTCGGAATGGCAAGGATCGCACCGCGCAGCACCTCGGTCATATAGGCGCCCTGCACGAAGCCCAGAACCGCAACGGCGGCAACGAAACCGTTGACCTCCAGCGGCGGCATACCAGCCAGCAGCAGCAGCCGGTTGAGACCGTCAGTACCGGCATAATAAAGCCCGACGATGAGGATCAGCTCGGGAACTGCGCGGATCGCGGTGGTGTAGAGGCTGAGCAGCAGGCCAAGCGGCCTGTTGCCCGAAAGCTTGCCGAGCGCCCCCGCCATGCCGATGGCAAGGCCGATCAGATAGGCGCCGGCGGAAATGGCAAGCGTCGACGCCGCACCCTTCAACAGGGTGCCGCCCCATCCCGGAGGATAGGGAGACAGAAGTTGCAACGTGGTTTCAAGGCTTGCCATATGCGTGACCGATCAGATCGAATTACTGCCCGTAAATATTGAAGCTGAAGTACTTCTTGCTGATCTCGTCATATTTGCCGCTGGCGCGTACGGCGGCGATTGCCGCATTCAGCTTGGCCTTGAGTTCGGTGTCTTCCTTGCGCAGGCCACCCGAAACGCCGAGACCGAGGATTTCCTTGTCGTCGGCGACATCGCCCATGTCGGCGCAGCAATCCTTGCCCGCATCGCTCTTCACGAAAGCGTCGAGGACGATGGAATCGCCGAAGACATAGTCGATACGGCCAGCCGCGAGATCCTGAAACGCCTCGTCCAGCGTCTGGTAGGTCTTCTCATCGGCGACACCGGCGAAGTACTTCTTGTAATATTCAGACTGGATCGTGGCCACCTGAATGCCGATGGTCTTGCCCTTGACGTCCTCGGCCGTCGCACCCGCCTTTTCGCCCTTGGCGCCGATCAGCTTGCTCGGCGTGTTGTAATATTTATCGGTGAAATCGATGATCTTCTGACGCTCTTCCGTGTTCGACATGGAGGACCAGATGACGTCGAATTTCTTCGTCTGCAGCGCCGGGATGAGACCATCCCAGGACAGTTCCACGATCGAGCATTTTTCCTTCATTTCGGCGCAGACGGCGTCCATGAGGTCGATTTCCCAGCCCTGCCACTTGCCGCTGGCGTCCTTGGCGAAGAAGGGCGGATAGGCCTCGTTCATGATGCCGAAGCGCACATCGGCGCTGGCGGTGAAGGCGGAAAACGCAAATGCCGTTCCGGCAAGCAGCGTGGCGAAGAATTTCATTCAAGTCTCTCCTGTTAAAACGGACTGTCAGGCAAAAGGGTCAATTGGCCAGCGCGCCGGTGAATTCCCGGCAGCGGGCGCTCGTGGGGTTGCCGAACACCTGCGCCGGCGGCCCCACCTCCTCCACCCGGCCCTGATGCAGAAACACGACCTGGGAGGACACATCGCGCGCAAAGCGCATCTCGTGGGTGACGAGCAACATGGTGCGGCCTTCCTCGGCCAGATCGCGGATGACCTTCAGAACCTCTCCCACCAGTTCCGGATCAAGCGCCGAGGTGGGTTCGTCGAACAGCATCACCGCCGGTTCCATGCAGAGAGCACGCGCAATGGCGGCGCGCTGCTGCTGTCCGCCGGACAGGAATGCCGGATAGGCGTTTTTCTTGTCGTAGAGCCCGACCTTGTTCAGCAGGGCTTCGGCCTTTTCAACCGCCTCCTGCCGCTTGACGCCGAGAACATGAACGGGCGCCTCGATGACGTTTTCCAGAACGGTGCGATGGGCCCAGAGATTGAAATTCTGGAACACCATGCCGAGACCGGTGCGCAATTTTTCCACCTGCCGCCAGCTTTTCGGCACGGCCTTGCCGTCGCGGCCGGTTTTTGTGGCGATTTCCTCGCCATTGATGATGACACGGCCGCGATCCGGCGTTTCGAGAAAATTCATGCAGCGCAGAAAGGTGCTTTTGCCGGAACCGGAAGACCCGATGATCGAGATGACATCGCCCTTATGGGCCTGCAACGAAACGCCCTTCAAAACTTCATGCGTGCCGAAGCTCTTGTGGATGTCATCCGCTTCGAGCGCGCAGGCGCCTGTATCTGCCATCGATTGACCTAGCCGATCCGTTTTTTAGTGCCGCCGCGTCGATACCCCCGGGGGTTGCGATGCGACTTGCACAATAACAAAGACTTGAGCCGCGCATGTTTAGCGAAAATAGCTGCAGACGCGCGCAACAATCGGCTCTTTTACATATTCGCAACGAAAAATCATTTCAAAATATCACCTGGAACGAACAACCGGGGAAACCTGCCGCCGTTGGGGTATCGGGGCCGCCCCAGTTCTGTCCGGCTCCCCCTCCGCCTCGTCCTCCACGAGGCTGGCATTGGCCTGCAGATGCAGGCCCATCACCGCCACGATGAGGAAGAACCAGACGAACCCGGTGCTGAGGAAAAACAGCGTTTCCAGAAAGCCGTAGAGCAGCACGTAAAGCCATACACCGACATAAAGCCGCGTCAGCGGACTGTTGCGCGTGGCGTCATTCATTTTGCCGAGATACTGCAGCGGCAGGAGATAGATCCACACCATCACCAGCATCAGACCCGGCACGCCGCCGGCCAGCAGAAGGTCGAAATAACCATTGTGCGAATCCGGCGCGGTCGTCGCCCAGGTATTGTTCTCGGTAAAACTCGACATCAGGGCGTCGCTGCGCCAGAAGGCCTGATAGCCATATCCGAGGAGCGGGCTTTGCCTGATATAGTCGATGGCGACGGTCCAGATATCCCTTCTGCCGGTAAAGCTGGCATCAAGCCCCAGCTTCGTCAGCATCTGCGAAAAGACAGGATCGACGGTGGTACCGACGGTCACCAGCGCGAAGACCGCCAGAAACAGGGTTACGACCGGGTAGCGCCAGCGGGGCCAGCGCAGGATGAACCAGCCTGTCGCAATGATGATCGGCATCAGCCCAAGCGCGGTCTTGCCGCCGGACTTGACCAGAAAGACCAGCGACAGCAACAGCACCGACAGCCCGCCGATGAAAGACCAGCGCTTGCTGAGATAAATGCCGACGATGATCAACACCGCCATGACCGAGGCGGCCTCGTTCTTGTGGCGGAAAACCCCGCGCCAGTCTCCCGCCAGAAGCGGTTCCAGCGCATCGCTTGCCTGGTGGATCGAGCGCGAGGGCAACACGGTGATTCCGAAATAGCACAGGAACAATATGATCAGCGCGCATGTGGCGAGCAGCGTCGTGAAATGCCGCTCCGTGCGCGGCAATTGCAGGAAACCGCCGGCAAGCACACAGATAATGGCGCACATGACAAGCCGCCTGAGCGAAAACAGCGGCGCTTCGCCCGCCACCGAAGTCAGGACAAACCAGCCGAAAATCGCCGCCATCAGCAGGCGCGGCATGAAGAGGATGGAAAACGACCGCTCCTTCGCCATGAAGGCCAGGAAACTGAAAAACAGGATGATCGCCGTCAACTGGTTGAGCAGGTTGGACCCGGCCGCCATGGCGGAGCCCTGATAGGTCGATGAGAGCGAGATATAGGGCGAAAAGCCGACCGTGAAATACAGGAAAGTCACGTAAAACAACGCGTCCCGCCAATAGCCCCGCCGCTGTTCTTCATGCGCTGCATCCATAAGGGGTTTTTCTCTCCCTCTTTCCTGAAGCCACCCGCATTAAAACTCGTGCTTCTCATATTCGATAATACGAATATCCCCCGCAAATCCTATTTTTTAGTTATCCGTGATGCACGGGCAAATAGCACCGCGATCGTCCGCTTTTTTCTCAGGAAACCGAAAGCGGGAGGCAAAGGACAAGACAGTCATTTTTAAAAGTTAAACTTCAAAACCCAAAAAAGCGTCCGCGAAAATTGGTCCATATTTCATCCTTCGGTTGCTTAACTAAGTATATTTTGTTAACCTCAAATGAGGCAGGGCCAGCAAAGTAACAGGCTGATATAATAACATTTTATCTTAATACGAACATTTCCGGACCAAGTGGATTGCCGGTTTTATATCTATATTAATACATTCAAATATACGCTTCCTATGGTTGATTTCATCAATGCGCGAAAGCTGGAGGCCGAGGGTGGACGTTCCGATACACACCAATATGGGCGATGGCGATAGTGGGCAGTCGCCACAACGCCCGGTTCAGCCAGGTGTCTCCGGTGTTCGCCCCATGCGCAGGGACGACGTTCCCGCAGTCGAGGCCGTGCTCAACAGCGCTTTCAAGAAGAACGGGCAAGAACGGAACTTCAATTTCCGCTCCTATATCGAGAAACTGTTTTTCGGCAGTCCCGCCTTCAGCCCGGAGAACGGCAGCGTTGTCTACGACGCCGGGGAGAACAGGGTCACAAGCGTCATCCTCGCCGTGCCCATGCGTTTCGTCGCGAACGGGAAAACCATTACCGCAAGGCTGCTCTGCGCCTTCGCATCTGATGGGAAACAGGGTGCGCTCGGCGCGGCGCGCCTGTCTCGGGGCATGCGGGCATCCAAACACGACATGCTGTTCTCGGACACGGCTTCACCCGTTAGCGCCGATCACTGGGTGGCGACCGGGGGCAACATGTTGCCGATTGAAAGCCTGCAATGGCACAAGGCGCTCAAGCCCTTCTGCACCATTGCCCTGCGCATGCCGCGCCGTTCCAAACTGGCCAAAACCACACTTGCCCTGACCACGCTCGGTTTTGTGGATGGAATCCTCAGACGCTGGAAAAAAGGTCTGAGACCGCAGGAGGCGGCCGGCGCCACGGTAAAAACCGTTGACTACGAAACCTTCCGCCGCAGGGCGCTCACCATGATCGAGCGTTTTTCCATTCGCCCGGAATGGTCTCACGAGGAATTCCACTGGCTGATAGAGATGAGCAGGGCCAATGAAAGCCTCGGTGAACTGAAGGGCGTGATGATCGAGAATGCCGAAGGCCATGCCATGGGCGCCGCGCTGTTTTTCGGCCAGCGGGGACGAACGGCCTATGTGCTCAATCTCGTCTGCGATGCCGGCTGCGAAAACGATGTGCTCAACACCCTGTTCCGCCATTTCGATGACGCGAACTATGCCCATGTCACCGGCATGTCGCAGCCGTTTCTCATCAATGCGCTTTACCGCCAGAACCACATGAGCTTCCGCCATGACGGTTATTTCTGCATGGCGACCCGGGATGACGAGCTGAGGGAAAAAGCGCTGGCCGGCGATATCTATATTGGCGGGCTGTGCTCTGAAAGCTGGAGCAAGCTCATAACAGACTATTGAGGCCTCCACCCGGCAACGGGACGGAGCGCCGACCGGGCACCCTCAAGCCTAGCTGAACCGCCCGACATTGGCCGAGATGAGATGGCGCAGCGCTTTCGCATAACGTTTGGAGCGCGTCTTGGCAGCCAGCGCGCTGGTCCAGTCCACCATCGACCCGTTGATATCGAAATCGCCGAGCTGTCCCTCGGGAATATCGCCCTTTTCGATGCGCTCGACGATGGACGCGAGTGCCGCATAAAATTCCGGCGAGCGATAGGGCGGATGCAGCGAATACATGCCCTTGCCCGTGCCGAGAAAATCGAGCCGGTGGACGCCGCTGCGCATCATGTTGGTGCTCAGCACTTCCTCGGCGGGCATGGAGACCGGCTGCTGGTTATAGGCATAGGAGCGGATGCGCCGTTTGACATCGGGCCGCAGCAACTCCAGCGAACCGATCCGCTTCGCAAAACGATCCATGTCGATCAAGAAAAGGCGGGTGGACACCGTGGCGAAACGCCAGGTGGGAATGCGTGACGGCAACTTGCGCGGCTCAGGGATGTTCTTCACGCCGGGCATGCCGACATGGCGGGAAATATCGAGATCGCCGCGCACCGTCGGCGGCCCCGAAAAGGGCGTGATGCACAGCGCATCCGGATTGGCCTTCTGCAGCGCGATCGCCTCGGCGAACCAGCTCTGGCTGCCGCCGCCGAACATCATGTCGCTGTCCATATGCAGCACATAACGGGCATTGGCGCGTTTGATACCATGGAAATAGACATGGAAAGGCCCGCCGTCGAAAGCCTTGGCGGGATAGGGAATGGGTGAGCGGGAAAAGAAGGTCTGCGTCACCGCGCTGCGCGCCGCATCGCTGTAATCGACGATATCCACATGCAGATGCGGATAGTTGGTCTGCATTTCCTCCAGCATGTCGAAGAGACGCTGGCGCGCCGCATCAAAACCGTTGCCCTTGTAGCGGCCTGCCCCCACCTGGCCCGTATCGACGGTCAGGAGAATGCGATCCACCTGTCCGCCCCAGACCCTGAGCTGATGCGGCAGGGTCAGGGCCGCATGCGGAGCATCGAAGGGATGGAGGTTGATTTGCAGCGCCTTTTGCACGGGAGGAAGCGGCATTTCAGCATTCATAGTCATGCACCACGGTTCCGGAATTCATTGATGACGGCCATCATGGGTTTTTCGTTGAAACTCCAGTCGAGCGGCAGCGGCCGGTTGGCGGTGCCGTCGCGGCGCGGATAGGCCCAGCGGATCCAGCTATATTGATCCGAGATGCCCCATGTGGTGATGGAGGAAAGCGGGCCGCCTGCAGAAGCTGCTTCCAGAAACTCGCGGACCTGGCCGGTGATCAGCATGTCGCGCTCGGCCTCCGGCGCCGGCAGCGTCTGGTCCATCACGTCAAGTTCCGTCACCAGAACGGCAAGACCATAACTGCGCATTTCCGTCGTGAAGGCGGCAAGCTCGTCCTTGGCGATCGGCCAGCCGCCGCGCAAATGCCCCTGGAGGCCGATCGCGTTGATCGGCGCGCCCTTTTCGAGCAGTTCGAGGATGAGATTGCGGAAAGCGGCGCGTTTGGCCGGCGATTTCTCGGCGGCAAATTCGACGTCATATTCGTTGAGCACGAGCTGCGCCTTCGGATCGACCGCATGGGCGATCTCGAAAGCCTTCTTGATGGCATCAGGCCCCGCGCCATAATACCAGGCATCACGCCGCGCACGCACATTGCCCGGCACGTCGGGGATCGGTTCGTTGACCACGTCCCAGCTGTGGATCACGTCCTTGTATCGCTCCATCACGGTAACGATATGGGTCTCCATCAGCTTTTCGACCTTCATGCCGCCGCCGATGCTCGCAAGCCAGGGCGCGTTGGAGGCATACCAGATCAGCGGATGGCCATGCATGGAAAGCTTGTGCTGACGCGCGAAGTTGGCGATTGCATCCGCAGCGGTGAAATCGAACGCTTCAGCCGAAGGCCGCAGAACCTCCCATTTCATTTCGGTGACGGGGGTGATGCGCGAGCAATATTTCACCACCGCCTCGCCGATGCGGCTATCGGCGGTGAGGTCAGGCAGGTAGACGGCCGCGCCATATGGGGCGGTTTTGATCGTGGCTTTCTTCTGCGCGGCAAAGGCCGGGCCGGCCACGGCATGCAGCAGGCCAGCGCTTGCCGCACCACCCAGAAAATTCCGCCGCCCGATCCGCATCAACCCGCCTCCGCAACCCCGGCGCATCGGCGTCCGGAAGGACGCACCGCGCTTTCATTCTCAAAACATAACATTCCAATCATGCCAAAAGGATATTAAAGATTTGCAAGGTTAACCGACGCTATACCACGTCATAATTGGTGAGCCCCGCTTAATGCGGTAGTAACTTCACTGTGAGAATGCTTGGGCCGCGCCTCATGGAGTTGAAAAGCTTGGTCTCCGTTTCGATTGTCATTCCCGTTCGCAATGGCGAGCGTTACATCGTGGAAGCGATCGAAAGCGTGTTGCTGCAGGGCGAGACCATCCGCGAAGTGCTTGTTGTCGATGACGGCTCCACCGACACCACCGCGCAAAAGGTGGAAGGTTTTTCCGATCCGCGCGTGAAACTTCTGGCCCGGCCGCAGGGAAGACAGGGTGTTTCCGCCGTGCGTAATTTCGGCCTGTCGCAGGCGCGCGGCGAATGGACGATGTTTCTCGATGCCGACGACCGTCTGAAACCGGGCGCCATCGCAGCGCTTTGCGCCGGCATTTCCGGGCAGGATGTCGTCGCCGTCTATGGCGATTACGAGCGCATCGATGAAAACGGCGTCAAGATCGGCCGGCGCAATCTCATTCGCCGCCGGGAAAAGCCTGACGGTTTTATTCTCCAGCCGCTGCTCGGCGGAAACTTCATCGTCAACGGCGGCATCATGCTGGTCAGGACCCGCATCTTTCAGGACTTTGGCGGTTTCGACGAGACGTTGCGTTATGCGGAAGACTGGTACGGCTGGTGCAGGCTCGCCGCCGCCGGCCGTTTTGTCTATCTGCCCGGCCGCCATGTGCTCGACTACCGGGTGCACAGGACGAGCGTGATGATGAACAGGCTTTTGACCTTCCGGGATTGTGAACCGGCCATCGAAGCCGTGTTTTCCGATCCCGCCATCATCGCAGCCGTCTCCCCGCAGGAACTGCGACGGCTTCGCCGCAAGTCCGAAAACCACATGAATGCCTATACCGTGGCGCAGGCCTTTCGCGCCCGCCGCTACCGCGAGGCCTTTTCGGCGCTTGCCGATACCTTCCTCAACCGCCCGCGCCAGAGCCTCAGGGCCGTCGTTTTTTCCGCCGCCGCACTTGCCGGAATTTAGGAGTTTCCATGTCCGAGATCATGCCGGAAGCGGTGGTGTGCATTCCAAGTTTCCGCCGGCCGGAAGGCCTGAAAAAGACGCTCGCATCGCTCGCAGCCCAGAAGGTCGATTTTCCCTTCGCCGTCGTCGTTGTCGATAATGATGGCGCAGGCCAGCAGGGTCTCGCCGTCGCGCGCGCCTTTTTCGCCGAGAGCGGCATGGCCGGTCAGGCGCTGGTGGAACCGACGCAGGGCAATTGTTACGCCATCAACACGGCCTTCCGTACCGCCCGGCAGACTTATCCTTCGGCTGAGTGGTTGCTGATGATCGATGACGACGAGGCCGCCTCCCCCCAATGGCTTGCCGAAATGGTTTCGGCTGCAAAGTCCTTCGGCGTCGATATCGTCGGCGGACCGGTCAACCGCGAATTCGACGCCCCGGCTTCGAAGGCGGTTTTATCGCATCCACTGTTCGGCTCCATCGAAGCGCCGACCGGCCGGGTCGAGCAAATCCACGGATCGGGCAATTGCCTGATCTCCCGGCGGGTGTTCGAAACCCTGCCGAAACCGGAATTCGACGTGCAGTTCAACTTCCTCGGCGGCGGCGACATGGACTTCTTTACCCGCTGCCGCAAGGCCGGTTTTAAATTCGCCTGGAATGCGCAAGCCGTCATTATCGAATATGTGCCGGAAAGCCGCATGGCGCCGCGCTGGATCATGGAGCGCTCGCTCCGCACCGGCATCATCAATTACAGCATCGACCGCGCCCGCCGCCCCGGCCTGAAAGGCGGACTGCAGCTTGCCGCCAAAAACGCCGTCAGCCTGTGCCTGTCGCTGGTGCGCGCCGTTTCCGCCGGGTTGAAAACCGGCGCACTGCTGCCCGCCACCCATCCGCCGCTGATGTCCATCGGCCGGGTGATGGCAAGCCTCGGCATCACGCTTACGCCTTACAAGGCGCCGGCGAAGAAGACCTGAAGTCTCCAATCACTCCAGCCGTGGTTAGCTCAGGGTCTTTTCCCTGCCGAGCGAGATTGTATTTATAAGCCGTTTCTGCAAACCGAACGACGAAAAGGCCGTCGCAAGGACGAGCAGCGGCACGAGCACCGGCCAGAAGAAACAAAGGACAATGCCGGTTACCCGATAAAAATCCCAGCTCTTATCGCGGCGGGCGCCTTCGATATAGGTCATGGCGAGAGAGGTAACGGTGCCAATTCCATATATGAAAAGAGAAATGGACGTAATCACCATTGGCGGCCTCGAAATATCTCTGATTCGAATAAATTTATAATATTTGTGCAGTGTAGCGCACCCGTTCGCAGTTGCAACGGGTTTCGGCGGCGAAGCGCATCGATTCAATATGTTAGAGAAATCTCAAATTATCGGGCGGGAGAGGCGCAATGCTCTAGCGATTTTGCCCCGACGCCCCGAAGCGGTACTTCAGCAGCGAATATATGGCGATCGGATTGGTCAGCAGGTAACGTTTTCCAAGACGCTTCGGCTCAAGCATCGCCCGGTAGAGCCATTCCAGCCCCATATCCTGCATCCATTGCGGCGCCCGGCTGTTCTTGCCGGCGAGAAAATCGAAAAGGCCGCCGCAGGTCTTGATGACAGCGATGCCGGAAAGCCTGTCCAGATTGCGCGAAACGAAACGCTGCTCCAGCGGTATGCCGAAACCAACCCAGAGAATATCGGTCCCGGATGCGGCGATATCGGCGAGGATCGCCTCTTCCTCGGCCCGGCTGAAATAACCGTTGCGCCGCCCGGAAAAGACGAGGCGCGGATAGAGCCTCTGCATTTCCTCGACCGCCGCACGGTTCACCTCTTCGGAGCCGCCGAGGAAATAAAACCGGCTGCCCGTCTCTTCGGCGCGCTTCGCCACCGCATGGACGAGATCAGTCGTCGCGACCCGTTCCCTCAATGCCCTCGGGCAGAATTTGCGGGAGAAGATCACCAGCGACATGCCATCGGCGTGGATCTGGTCCGCCTGCCGCAGCATGGCGTCGAATTCCCGATCGTGATGGCAGAGCGCAATGACCTGGCCGTTCGCCGACGTCGAATAAAACGGCCTTGCACCGGCGGCGCGCGCCGTCGTCGCACGCAGGATGAAATCCCGCGCCGTTTCATCGATGGTCGCGTCAGTGATGGGCAACGCCGCAAGCGGAATAACCGGCCAGACCTGACCAGTCCCCTCCGCATCCGGCATCTCTCTCCCTGTCATGATCTGTCCGGTGTCCAATATAGGCATCGTTTCATTGTTATATTCACGCTTATGCATAGGGTATAAGGCTTCAAACACTACGAAGAACTATCATTAATATTTTTATAAATCCCCGTATGCGGCAGGCATTTTACACGCCTGAAGGTTGTGCGCCACATTTTCTGCCTATTCCGGTTTTCCAGCCGATGGGTTAAGGGACGCGGAAATCAAACCACGGAAGGGCTCCGGCCATGGAAACAATCTCGATCGACAATCGCGGCGATTTCGGCCTCTGGGCGATAGAACGGGCAAAAGAAATCGTGGCCAACGAGGCCTCCGATCTTGCGATTTCGGTTCGCGACGGTGACGAGGCCGGCATTCGCGATGCCGGCAATGCGCTGGGTGCTGCCATCGCCGCCGCCCTGCTCGAAGTTTATGACGGTCTTATCTCGGAAGAATAACTCGGCACGAGCCGCCTTACGGCTTAACGCGCCACGGCTTCCGCATGATCGTCCCGGCGCAGATAACCCCAGAGGCCGAGAGCCACGGCAATTCCGAGACCGAGGAACAGGCCCCCGACGCCACCGGCAATCAGGAAGGTCAGCTTGCCGGGCGGCCAGCTTCTGGAATTGGGTGCGACCGGCTGCGAAATCACCCGCACATTGGTGGAATCGATCGACTGCTGTTCGGCCAGCTGGCGCGAGCGGGTCAGATAGGTCTCGTAGATCGCCGCCGCCGAGCGGGCGTCGCGATCAAGATCACGCAGCCGCACCTGGGCGTCATTGTCGGTAAAGACATTGGCGCGTTCCGCCACGGCCTTCAGCCTCAGCGCATCCAGCGAGGAGCGCGCTTCGGCGACATTGATCTTGGCCGCCTGCAGGATGCGCCGCGCCTCGTCCGCCATGCCGCGTTCCAGCATTGCCCGCTCCGCACCTGCGGTTGCAAGACGCGGATGGCGGGCGCCATAGGTCAGCGTCATCGCGCCGATCTGCTGCTGCAGGGTGCTGTATTGCGCGCGGATGGTGTTCATGGTCTGGCTGTCGAAGATGGCGTCGCTCTGGGTGCGGTTCTGGGCAATCGCCGCCTCCATCTGCTTGAGACGCGATTCTTCCTGAATGAGCCGCTGCTGGGTCGCAAGCACCTGCGCATTCAGCTCGCCGGATGCGAGATTGCTGACGAGCTGGCCATTGTTTTCCTGCAGGCCGTTCTCGCGACGGAAATCGGCCACGCGCTTTTCGGCGATGGTGACATTCTCGCGCATTTCCTCGAGCCGCTTCTTGAGATCGTCGACGACGCGCTGGCTGCTGTCGGAGGTCGTCTGGAACAACTCGCTTTCGAAGGCCTTCACGATGGCCTTGGAAACCGTCACGGATTTTTCCGCATCATTGGTCCAGACCGAAAGCGTCACGACAAAGGAACGCGGATCGCGTTCCGCCGCCACCCTGTCGCCAAGCGAGCGAAGCGCACCGACCCGGTTGTCGCCATCGTCAGGCGCGGAAGAGAACATCGCCTTCAACCGGGCAAGCAGTGGTGGCGTTATGAATTCACGGTCCTGATCGAGCTTCAACTCGTCCACCACCCGCGCCAGCACGTTGCGTGAGGTGATGGTGCGCAGCTTGCTTTCCACCTCGAGGATCTGCGTGTCGCGCTGCTGGTTGGGTGAAAACACCCCGTCATTGACGACATTCAGATTGGAGGGATTAACGACGATATCCGTATAGGCCTTGTAGCGCGGCGGCGTCATATAGGCGTAGGTGAGTGCGCCGGCGACGCAGAGAACAATCGCCAGCACAATCCAGATGATGCCTTTGCGAAGCCAGAGGATGACGTCATCCACACCGATCCTGTCGATATGTTTCAGGCCGGGCAGCGCAGCCGCCAGGCTGCCGCTCGGCGAAGCCGTCTTCACCGGCGTCTCGGCCGGAGCCGGCTCGGCAGCAGTCGCCGCCGGTTTCGGCTCAAGATGCTCCTTCAGCACCGTGCGCTCGAAAACCTCATCCTCATCCACCAGATCGTCCAGCAGGGAACCATGGGGTTTCGCGGCGGGCGCCGTTTTTTCATCGAGCGGACGTGCCTGCTTATGTCCCGCCTTTTGAAGCCTGTACATCAGCCAATCCAACTCGAACGAACCACAAAAAAGGCCGGCAACACATGGTTCTCATCGTCGCCAGAGCCGCTATCGACAGACAAGTTTAAATATGACGGGTGAATTTTAGGTTACCCGCATCATTCCCCGCCATCATCGCCTATTCGCGGCCGCCATGAAAGGGATGATTGACTTGAATGGATCGATACGGTTCTTTCAGGCGTTATATTTTTACATTATCCATTTGACCCTCAAAAGATTTTATCGAAACGGAGTTTGGCATGAGCCTGAAATTTGGAACGAGCGGCCTTCGCGGCCTCTCCGTCGATCTGAAAGGAAAGGCCTCGGCCGTCTATGCCACGGCATTTGCAAGGCATCTTCTCACATCGGGCCAGGCAAAGGCGGGTGATCCCATTCTCGTCGGCCGCGATTTCCGTGATTCGAGCCCGGATGTTTCCGCCACCTGCATCGCTGCGCTGAAAAAAGCCGGCCTGACGCCGTTCGATTGCGGTGCGGTGCCGACACCGGCGCTTGCGCTTTACGGCATGTCGCTGAAGGCAGGCGCGCTGATGATAACAGGCTCGCATATCCCGGCCGACCGCAACGGCATCAAGTTCTACCGCCCGGACGGCGAAATCGACAAGCAGGACGAGACGGCGATTGCCGCTCTCGCTGCCGAAATCGAAGCGGAGGGCGTAAGCGACGAGGCGGCGACGGCGGAGGACCATTCCGGCACCGCAGCCGAACTTTTCTACGAGCGCAACATTGCGCTGCTGCCGGAAAAGGCGCTCTCCGGCCTCAAGATCGGTGTTTACCAGCACAGCACCGTGGCGCGCGATCTCTTTGTCGACGTCCTTGCCCATTATGGCGCTGATGTCGTTCCGCTCGGCCGCTCCGAAACCTTCATCCCCGTCGATACCGAAGCGGTCTCGACGGAAACGCTGGCCCTTCTCAAGAAATGGTCGCCGGAGCATGGTCTCGATGCCATCGTTTCCGCCGATGGCGACGGCGACCGTCCGCTGCTGACCGATGAAAACGGCGTGCCGCTGCGCGGCGACCTCATTGGCCTGATCACCGCCAACTTCCTAGGCGCCGGCGTGGTCGTCACCCCCGTCACCTCCAATTCGGGCATCGAGGCAAGCGGCTCCTTCGACGTTATCCGCACCAAAGTCGGCTCCCCCTTCGTCATCGCCGGCATGACTGAGGCGCTCGCCGCCGGCAGGAACGGCGTCATGGGTTTTGAAGCCAATGGCGGCCTGCTGACGGCCTCGGCCTTCACACTCAACGGCAGGCCGCTTTCACCATTACCGACGCGGGACAGCTTCCTGCCGATCCTCGCCGTGCTGCTTCTCTCGGCAGAACAGAAAAAGCCGCTGTCGCAGATCGCCGCCGCCTATAAGCTGCCGGTCGCCGCCGCCGATCGTCTGGAAAATTTCGCGCAGGAAAAGAGCGCCGCCCTGATGACGCATCTGCGCGCCTCGCGGACCAATCTCGACGCCTTCCTCGCCCCGGTCGGCACCGTCAAAGCGCTGAGCGACATTGACGGCCTGCGCGTGGCGCTCACCGACGGCAGCACCATCCACTTCCGCCCTTCCGGAAATGCTCCGGAAATGCGCTGCTACGTCGAGGCCGCCAATCAGGATGAGGCCGAAACGCTTTTGAACAAGGGGCTCGATCTCATCCGTAATTTCGGGTGATGTTTTGCATGATGCCGGGCTTGCCCGGCATCTGTCCTCTTTGACCTGTCGCAAATGTCGCACCCCGCCAGTGCCCTGTTGCTCTTCCGGCTCTGCGGAGCGATAAGGACCGGAGGGCCACGAGAGGCGGATTATGAGCGGCGAGACCATTACCCTTTATGAAGCGATCGGCGGCGATGCGACCGTCAGGGCGCTCACCCGGCGCTTCTACGAATTGATGGATACCCTGCCGGAGGCAGCGCGCTGCCGCGCCATCCACCCTGCCGATCTCTCCGGCAGCGAGGCGAAGTTCTACGATTATCTGACGGGATATCTTGGCGGACCGCCCGTCTATGTCGAGAAACACGGCCATCCGATGTTGCGACGACGCCATTTCGTCGCCCCCATCGGCCCCGCCGAGCGGGATGAATGGTTGCTCTGCTTCCGCCGCGCCATGGACGAAACCATCGAGAACGTGAAGCTGCGCGAGATCATCTGGACGCCGGTGGAACGGCTGGCCTTTCACATGCAGAACCAGGAGGCAGACAGCCAATGACCACGCAGAGCGCGACCATCGCAAGCGTTCCCCGTGAAAGATTGCGGGCCTTCATTCTGTTGCTGGGCGGCCTGCTGGGCGCGGCCGGGGTCATGCTTGCAGCCGCAGCCACCCATACCGGCGAAACCTATATGCTCGGCAATGCCTCGGCGATGGCGCTGGCCCATGCGCCGGTGCTGGTGGCGCTGCATATCGGTGCGGGTCGCATCAGAACCGCCATTCCGGCGGGCCTGATCCTCGGCCTCGGCACGGCGATCTTTGTCGGCGATCTCGTTGTCAGGCATTTTTCCGGCCACAGCCTGTTTCCCTACGCTGCACCCACGGGCGGCCTCGGCATGATCGTCGGGTGGCTGGTACTCTGCGCGGGAGCGTTTCTGAAGCCGAAGGGCTAGCTTTCAGCCCTAACGCCGCTTCCAGCGAAACGATAGAATATTGCGGCCCTCTTCAGCCGCCGCGCCGATCTCGAAGGACGGTGTTTCACCCGGCTGGCGGGTGCGCAGATGGGGAAAGGTCACAACATTGCCGCCGCTTCTGGCAACACGGTTGCGTCTTTCCCGTTCACCGACGATTTCATAGATGTCCGTCAGGACGGGGTCGCCGGCCTGCTCGGCCATCTTGTGCAGTTCCACACGGCAGGCTTCCGCTACCGCGGGATCTTCATCGTGGAAATTACTGCGCTCGTCGCTCATCGCTGGAGGTCCGTTCATTCATCGTCTGCAGCGCCCGCTCCAGACTGGATTTGCTGCCATTGCGCAGCGGAATGAACGTCTTGCCGAATTTCTTGCAACCCGACTTCACCCGCAGACACGCATCGTGGCTGATACAGTCGATCGGGCAGAAAACGCAGTCGACGGAGGGAAGGACGGTATCGATGCGGGAGACGGCCTCGCGCAGGCCGCCATCATGATGAATGAGTTCCGCACCGAAATTGCTGGCGATCTGGCGAAGATGCGCAACCTGACAGTCACGGCCGCCGACATAAAGAAAGCTTTTCGGACCGGAAAGCTGCTGTTCGGCCACGTCCTTTTCGGTCTGTGGCGCGCCCTTGCCCTGCTTGCCGCCGCGTTCGGCCTTCTTCTTTTCCTTGCGTGCCATTCCCTCACCTGCCGGTTGATTTTTCAATGCCCCGGACGTTCGGGATGCCGGCACCATAATAAAGATGAGTTTTGGAGTAAAGTATAAAGGTGATAATTTTCCTCATGTTTTGACATAAAGAATCGATCACATATTCGCGAGAACGGTCCCGTTCAGCCGTTTATCCGCAATCCGCCCATGAAAAGCTGCTCCAGATGCCGGGCCGCATCTTCGAAACGGCCTTCGCCGCCATTCTTGTCACCCAGCACCGCCCGCACCTGCACATCAAAATCCGCATAATGCTGCGTGGTCGACCAGATCGAGAAAATCAGGTGATAAGGGTCGCATTTGGCCATCCGCCCGGCCTTCACCCAGGCGCGGATGACCTCAGCCTTCTCATCCACCAGTTGTTTCAGCGGTCCTTTCAGCTCGTCCTCAATATGCGGCGCGCCCTGCAGGATCTCATTGGCGAACAGGCGGCTCTCACGCGGAAAATCGCGCGACATTTCCAGTTTGCGGCGAATATAGGAGCGGATTTCGCTTTCAGGATTGCCCTCGGCATCAAAAGCCCTGAGCGGATCCAGCCAGGTATCCAGCACCCGCTCGATCAGCGTGCGATGCATCGCCTCCTTGGTGCGGAAATAATAAAGCACGTTCGGTTTCGACATGCCGGCCGCCTCGGCAATCTGGTCGATGGTGGAGCCGCGAAACCCGTTCGTGGAAAAAACACTGAGCGCAGCTTCAAGAATCGCTTCCTGCTTTTCTTCCTGAATGCGGGTCCGCTTCTGTGTTTTCGCTGCTCGCGGTATGGCCATTCTCAGCTCTCTGTTTCTTTTCAATGCAATTGCCGTTACAGTATGCTTAAAAAATAATCGCCGCGTACAGTTTAGGCAAAATTAGTGCGATTCGTCACGAAAATCCCTTGCTGACGCCATGGCGAATTTGCAATGTTTACCAGCCGGTCAATTTATCCCCCATCGCCATCACAAGGCAATGGCTGTTATCTTAACCGGCAAAAAAGGGAACGGCACAAGCTTTGCTTCGATAAAAACAAAACAGGTGAGGACGACACTGCATGACGGCGGGTAAAAACTTGACGGTCAATGGCGACCGTCTGTGGGACAGTCTGATGGACATGGCGAAAATCGGCCCCGGCATCGCCGGCGGCAATAATCGCCGCACGTTGACGGATGAGGATGCGGAAGGCCGCCGCCTGTTCCAGCGCTGGTGCGAGGCGGCGGGCCTGACAATGGGCGTCGACCGCATGGGCACCATGTTCGCCACGCGCCCCGGCGAGGACCCGGAGGCTTTGCCGGTCTATATCGGCAGCCATCTCGACACCCAGCCGACCGGCGGCAAGTTCGACGGCGTGCTCGGCGTGCTGGCCGGGCTGGAAGTGGTGCGCAGCCTGAACGATCTGAACATCAAGACCAAACACCCGATCGTCGTCACCAACTGGTCCAATGAGGAAGGCGCGCGCTTCGCGCCCGCCATGCTGGCCTCCGGCGTCTTTGCCGGCATTCACGATCTCGATTACGCCTATAGCCGCACCGATACCGACGGCAAGACCTATGGCAACGAACTGAAACGCATCGGCTGGCTGGGCGAAGAAGAGGTGGGCGCACGCAGGATGCACGCCTATTTCGAATATCATATTGAACAGGGGCCTATCCTCGAAGCGGAAGGCAAACAGATCGGTGTCGTCACCCATGGTCAGGGCCTGTGGTGGCTGGAAGTTACGTTGACCGGCAAGGAGGCGCATACCGGCTCGACGCCGATGGCGATGCGCGTCAATGCCGGCCTAGCTGCCGCCCGCATCCTCGAAAAGGTGCAGGAAGTGGCGATGGCCCACCAGCCGGGCGCTGTCGCCGGCGTCGGCCAGATGATCTTCACGCCCAATTCCCGCAACGTGCTGCCCGGCAAGGTAGTCTTCACCATCGACCTCAGAACGCCTTCACAGGCGAAACTCGACAGCATGCGCGCCATCTTCGAACGCGAGGTGCCCGCAATCGCCGAAGAACTCGGCGTCGGCTGCTCGATCGAAGCCATCGGCCATTTCGATCCCGTCACTTTCGACGCCGTTCTGGTCGGCCGCGTGCGCGCCGCCGCCGAAAGACTGGGCTACAGCCACATGGATATCATCTCCGGCGCCGGCCACGATGCCTGCTGGACGGCAAGGGTCGCCCCTTCCACCATGATCTTCTGCCCCTGCGTGGACGGGCTCTCCCACAACGAGGCGGAGGAGATTTCGCCGGAATGGGCAGCAGCCGGCTGCGATGTGCTGCTGCATGCGGTGCTGGAGACTGCGGAGATCGTACAATGACCGCCACCATCATCAAGAACGGTATCATCGTCACCGCCGACCTCACCTACAAGGCCGATGTGAAGATCGAAGGCGGCAGGATCACCGAGATCGGGCCCGATCTGACCGGCGGTACGGTGCTCGATGCCACGGGATGTTACGTCATGCCCGGCGGCATCGATCCGCATGTGCATCTGGAAATGCCCTTCATGGGCACCTATTCCGCCGATGATTTCGAGAGCGGCACGCGGGCGGCCCTTGCCGGCGGCACAACCATGGTGGTGGATTTCTGCCTGCCCGAGCCCGGCCAGTCGCTTCTGGACGCGCTGGCGCGATGGGACAACAAGGCGACCCGCGCCAATTGCGATTATTCCTTCCACATGGCCGTCACCTGGTGGGGCGAACAGGTCTTCGACGAAATGAAGACGGTGGTCCGGGAAAAGGGCATAAACTCCTTCAAACACTTCATGGCCTATAAAGGCGCGCTGATGGTGAATGACGACGAGATGTTCGCCTCCTTCTCGCGCTGCGCCGAGCTTGGCGCCATTCCCTTCGTGCATGCGGAAAACGGCGATATCGTCGCGCAGATGCAGGAAAAGCTGATGGCGGAAGGCAATGTCGGGCCGGAAGCGCATGCCTATTCCCGCCCGCCCTCGGTGGAGGGCGAGGCCACCAACCGCGCCATCATCATTGCCGATATGGCGGGCGCGCCGCTTTATGTCGTCCACACCTCCTGCGAGCAGGCGCATGAAGCGATCCGCCGCGCCCGCCAGAACGGCATGCGGGTCTATGGCGAACCGCTGATCCAGCACCTGATCCTCGATGAAAGCGAATATGCCAACCCCGACTGGGATCACGCCGCCCGCCGCGTGATGTCGCCGCCCTTCCGCAACCGGCAGCATCAGGACAGCCTCTGGGCGGGTCTGGCTTCCGGCTCGCTGCAATGCGTGGCGACCGACCATTGCGCCTTCACCACCGAGCAGAAACGCTTCGGCCTCGGCGATTTCCGCAAGATACCGAACGGCACCGGCGGGCTGGAAGATCGCATGCCGCTGCTCTGGACCCATGGCGTAACCACCGGCCGCCTGACGATGAACGAATTCGTCGCCGTCACCTCCACCAACATCGCCAAGATCCTCAACATCTATCCGAAAAAGGGCGCGATCCTCGTCGGCAGCGATGCGGATATCGTCGTCTGGGATCCGCAGCTGGAAAGGACCATCAGTGCGGCAAGCCAGCAATCGGCCATCGATTACAATGTATTCGAAGGGCGGAAGGTCAAAGGCCTGCCGCGCTACACCCTGTCGCGCGGTCTCGTCAGCATCGAGGAGGCAACCATCGAAACGCAGCCGGGCCACGGCCAGTTCATTGCCCGCGACGCTTATCCAGCCGTCAGCCGGGCGCTTTCCACCTGGAAGGAGCTCGTTTCGCCGCGCAAGGTGGAACGCACAGGCATTCCGGCATCGGGTGTATGACCGTGAACACTGAGCCCAAACGCGAAATCGTCATCGCCGCAGCCGTTCTCCTCAACGAGCGGCGGCAGATGCTTGTCGTGCGCAAGCGCGGCACCACGCAGTTCATGCAGCCGGGCGGCAAGATCGATCCTGGCGAAACGCCGGAACAGGCGCTTCACCGCGAACTTGCCGAGGAAATCGGCCTGACGCTTCCCGAAAATGCCGTGCGTTATGAGGGCGTCTTTCGCGAGGAAGCCGCCAATGAGACCGGCGCCGACGTCGTCGCCCATGCCTTCATCGCAAGGCTTTATGCCGATGTCACACCGCAGGCGGAGATAGAGGAAGTGCGCTGGCTCGATCTCGACCGCCACCCGGGCGTGGTGATCGCCAGGCTTACGGAAACCCAAATGCTGCCGCTGGCGCGCGCGGCGCTCACGGAAAGCGACAATCAGCCAAGATGAACCAGGCCTCTCCCTATTCCGTCGTTTCCGCCAGAAAACTGGGCCTCACCTTCGAAACGGGGGATGGCCCGGTCCACGCCTTGTCTGATGTCGATCTGGATGTGGGAAAGGGCGATTTCGTCTCCTTCATCGGCCCTTCCGGCTGCGGCAAGACCACTTTCCTGCGGGTCATCGCCGATCTTGAAAAACACACGTCAGGAGAAATCACCGTCAACGGCACGACACCGGAAAACGCCCGCAAGGACCGCTCCTATGGCTATGTCTTTCAGGCCGCCGCGCTTTATCCCTGGCGCAGCATCGAAAAAAACATCGCCCTGCCGCTTGAAATCATGGGTTACAGCAAGGCGGAACAGCGCGAGCGCATCGACCGCACGCTCGATCTCGTCAACCTCAACGGTTTCGGCAAGAAATACCCCTGGCAGCTCTCGGGCGGCATGCAGCAGCGCGCCTCCATCGCCCGCGCGCTCGCCTTCGATGCCGACCTGCTGCTGATGGACGAGCCTTTCGGGGCGCTGGATGAGATCGTCCGCGATCACCTGAACGAACAGCTGCTGAAGCTGTGGGACAGGACCGGCAAGACCATCTGTTTCGTCACCCACTCCATTCCCGAAGCGGTCTATCTCTCGACGAAAATCGTCGTCATGTCGCCTCGGCCGGGGAGAGTGACTGACGTGATCGAATCCACCCTGCCGCGGGAAAGGCCGCTGGAGATCAGGGAGACGCCAGAGTTTCTGGCAATTGCGCACCGCGTGCGTGAAGGGTTGAAGGCGGGGCATGGCTATGAGGGGTGAGGTCAGCGCCAGCATTGCCCCCCTCTGCCCTGCCGGGCATCTCCCCCACGAGGAGGGCGATCGGCAGGAGGCTCGATCACCGCTTCATTCGCAAACATTGAGATGGTTGAGACCCAACCGCGAGTCGATCTCCCCCCTTGAGGGGGAGATGCCCGGCAGGGCAGAGGGGGATAAGCCGCACCCACGGAGTAAGCGTAAATCCCACCCACAGAGGGCTCCCCAATGACCCTCCTCCGCCACCGCATCCTCCCCATCCTCACCGTCCTCCTCGCCATCCTCATCCTCTGGCACCTCGCCGTCATCTACCTCAACATGCCCTTTGCCCGCGACCAGGCCACCCGCGCCGGTCAAACGCCAAGCTTCTCCGAACTCCTGCCGCAAACCTTCGCGCAGGAACGTCCGGTCCTTCCCGCCCCGCACCAGATCGTCGCGGAACTCTGGGACACCACCGTCAACAAGGCCATCACCTCCAAGCGCAGCCTGATCTACCACGCCGGCGTCACGCTCTCCGCCACCCTGCTGGGTTTCGCCATCGGCGCTGTCCTCGGCATCCTGCTCGCCGTCGCGATCATTCATAACCGCGCCATGGACCGCTCCGTCATGCCGTGGATCATCGCCAGCCAGACCATCCCGATCCTCGCCATCGCGCCGATGATCATCGTCGTCCTGAATTCCATCGGCATTTCCGGGCTGTTGCCCAAGGCGCTGATCTCCACCTACCTTTCCTTCTTCCCCATCGTCGTCGGCATGGTGAAGGGCCTCAGAAGCCCGGAAACCCTCCAGCTCGACCTGATGCACACCTATAATGCCTCACCGGCGCAGATCTTCTGGAAGCTGCGCTGGCCCTCGGCGCTGCCCTATCTCTTCACCTCGCTGAAGATCGCCATCGCCATTGCGCTGGTCGGCGCCATCGTCGGCGAATTACCGACCGGGGCTGTCGCCGGGCTCGGGGCGCGCCTGCTTTCCGGCTCCTATTACGGCCAGACGGTGCAGATATGGGCGGCGCTGTTCATGGCAGCCGGCGTCGCGGCCCTGCTGGTGTCGATCATCGGCATCGCCCACGCCGCCGTCCTCAAGAGAATGGGAGCCCGGCCATGACGAATCCCTTCTGGTTTTCTGGCGCGATCCTGTTCTGGCTTGCCGCCTGGGCCTTCAATGAATGGCTGGTGCGCCACAGCTTCTCGTCACCGGCGGCAAAGCGCATGAGCCGCATGGCAGTACCGCTCCTCTTCGGGCTGGCCATTCTCGCCTTGTGGGAAGGCGTGGTGCGCGGTTTTGCCGTACCGCCAATCCTCTTGCCGGCACCGAGCGCCATTCTTGCCCGCCTTCTCACATCCCTGCCGATCCTCTGGGCCGATTTCCGCCAGACCTTCCTCAAATCGGTGCTGACAGGCTATGTGCTCGGCTGCGGTCTTGGCTTCATCGTCGCCATCCTCATCGACCGGTCTCCCTTCCTCCAGCGTGGGCTGCTGCCGATCGGCAATTTCGTCTCCGCTCTGCCTGTTGTCGGCATCGCGCCGATCATGGTCATGTGGTTCGGTTTCGACTGGCAGTCGAAAGTGGCCGTCGTCGTCATCATGACTTTCTTCCCCATGCTGGTGAACACGGTCCAGGGGCTTGCCGCTTCCAGCCACATGGAACGCGACCTGATGCGCACCTATGCCGCCGGCTGGGGACAGACGTTGATAAAACTGCGCCTGCCCGCCGCCTGGCCTTTCATCTTCAACGCGCTGAAGATCAATTCCACGCTGGCGCTGATCGGCGCCATCGTCGCGGAATTCTTCGGCACGCCGATCGTCGGCATGGGTTTCCGCATCTCGGCGGAAATGGGCCGCAGCAATGTCGATATGGTCTGGGCCGAAATCGCGGTCGCCGCGCTTGCAGGCTCCGGCTTTTACGGTCTGGTGGCGCTCGCGGAGCGTGCCGTCACCTTCTGGCATCCGTCCGTCCGTGGGGGACGAACGTAAATAACGAAAAAGGGAACAGCGATGAAAATGAAACTTGCATCCATGCTTCTTGCCGGCGCGTCACTTCTGACGGCGGTGAGCGCCGAGGCCGCCGACAAGATCACCCTGCAGCTGAAATGGGTCACCCAGGCGCAATTTGCCGGTTATTACGTCGCCAAGGACAAAGGATTTTATGAAGCCGAAGGCCTCGATGTCGATATCAAGCCCGGCGGCCCTGATATTGCGCCGGCGCAGGTTCTGGCCGGCGGTGGCGCGGATGTCATCGTCGACTGGATGCCCTCGGCACTTGCCACCCGCGAAAAGGGTGTTCCGCTCGTCAACATCGCCCAGCCGTTCAAATCGTCAGGCATGATGCTGACCTGCCTGAAAGAAACCGGCATCACCAAGCCGGAAGATTTCAAGGGCAAGACGCTCGGCGTCTGGTTCTTCGGCAACGAATACCCGTTCCTGTCGTGGATGGCGCACCTGAAAATCCCGACCACCGGCAGTGCGGATGGCGTCACGGTTTTGAAGCAGGGCTTCAACGTCGATCCGCTGCTGCAAAAGCAGGCCGCCTGCATTTCCACCATGACCTATAATGAATATTGGCAGGTCATCGATGCCGGCATCAAGCCGGAGGAACTCGTCACCTTCAAATACGAGGCGGAAGGCGTGGCAACGCTGGAGGACGGGCTTTACGTTCTCGAAGACAAGCTCAAGGACGCCAAATTCAAGGAAGACATGGTCAAATTTGTCCGCGCTTCCATGAAGGGCTGGAAATGGGCGGAAGAAAACCCAGACGATGCCGCCGATATCGTTCTCGAAAACGACGCCTCCGGCGCCCAGACCGAAAAGCACCAGAAGCGCATGATGGGCGAAGTCGCCAAGCTGACGGCCGGCTCGAAAGGCGCGCTGGACAAGGCGGATTACGAGCGCACCGTCAAGACGCTGCTCGGCGGCGGCTCCGATCCTGTCATCACCAAGGAGCCGACAGGCGCCTACACCACCGAAATCACCGATGCGGCGCTGAAGTAGTCGAATTTACCCTGGATGCATGGAACGCGCGGCACCGTCCGCGCGTTTTTTTCACTGGTAACCCTTTTGATGAATTACAATATCCCGACCTATACAAAAATGTATATCAACCATCGCGGCTATGCGGATTGATTTGTACGACAACAAGAATTACAGTCCCGCCCACAAGACTGCCAAATTTGATCTTGTAAAGAAAGCACTCGGCAAAGGTGCTTGAGATTCGCGTTGAGGGGCGTTTGAATCGGGAGGATCGAAAAGGAAGTATTGTGATCCCTTGTTTCACATTCGCTATCGCATGACCTTCTAATATACGCCGCAAGGCTGCAGGACATGCGATCGAATATTGCGCGAGCCAAGACACATGCAGCATAAAGTCACGTTTAACCGCTTTGTATTCCTTCTTCTTTCCGCAACGGCGCTCCCCCTTTCCGCAGCAGCCGAGGGAGAGGCGCAGGCACCGGTCAAACAGCAGAACCTGCCTTCCATCGTCGTCGCACATGCCGCAAAACGCGATCTCGTGGACCGTATCATCGCGACAGGCACGATCCGCCCCGTGGACGAAATCTACGTCCAGCCGCTGGTCGATGGCCTGTCGATCGACACGCTGAACGTTGATATCGGCGACAGGGTGGAAGCGAATGCGGTTCTGGCCGTGCTTTCTTCCGACAGCCTCATCCTGCAGAAAAGCCAGCTGGAAGCCAACAAGGCAAAGGCAGAAGCTGCCGTCGCCCAGGCCAAGGCGCAGGTGCTGGAAGCCGAAGCGAGCGCGAGCGACGCGAACCGCCAGCGCGACCGCGCCGCAAAGCTCGGCCAGAGCGGCTCCGGTTCGGTTTCGCAGGTGGAACAGACCCAGGCACAGGCCGAAGTGGCCGCCGCCAAGCTCAACGCCGCCCGCCAGGCCGTCTCCGCCGGCGAGGCCGACATCAAGGTGGTTGACGCCCAGATCGCCGACATTGATCTGAAGCTGACGCGCACCGGTGTAAAAACCCCGGTCACCGGTATCGTCTCGGCCAAGAACGCCAAGGTCGGCGCGATTGCCAGCGGCGCCGGAAACCCGCTTTTCACCGTCATCAAGGACGGCGCGATCGAACTCGTCGCCGATCTGTCCGAGACCGATATCCAGAAGGTGAAGGTCGGCCAGAAAGCTTATTTGACGGTTGCCGGCGGAGCTGAGAAAATAGAGGGCAAGGTGCGCCTCGTTTCGCCCACCGTCGATCCGACGACGCGCCTCGGTTCCGTGCATGTCGTTCTGCCCGAAAACAGCCCGGCGCGCTCGGGCATGTATGCCAGCGCGGCGATCATCGTCGAGGAGACGAATGCGCTCGCTTTGCCGCTGTCGGCCGTCACCTCCGGGCGCGAAGGCTCGACCACCCGCAAGGTGGAAGGCGATATCGTCAAGCAGGTGAAGATCGAGACCGGCATTGAAGACGGCGGTTTTATCGAGATTGTCAGCGGTCTTGCCGCTGGAGACAAGGTTGTCGAGAAAGCTGGAGCATTCGTGCGTGATGGTGACCGGATAAGACCGGTGGAAGCCCCTGCGGCTGTGTCCAACTGACTGAGGGAATGAAATGAACTTCTCCGCATGGTCAATCCGTAACCCGATTGCGCCGCTGCTTGGCTTCGCGCTTTTGATGATCCTCGGCATGCAGGCGTTCAACACCCTGCCGATCACCCGTTTTCCGAACATCGACGTTCCCGTCGTGGCCGTCACCGTGACCCAGAGCGGCGCTTCGCCCTCCGAGCTGGAAATGCAGGTGACGAAGGAGATCGAGGATGCCGTCGCCGCCATCAGCGGCGTCGACGAAATCCAGTCCACCGTGGTCGACGGCCAGTCGACGACGACAGTTGTCTTCCGCATCGAAAAGCCGACGGAAGAAGCGGTTCAGGACACCAAGGACGCCATCGACAAGATCCGCAGCGATCTGCCTTCCGATATCGAAGTGCCCGTCGTCAGCAAGATCGACGTCGAGGGACAGGCGATCCAGACCTTTGCCGTCTCCTCACCGAACATGACGCTGGAAGAACTGTCCTGGTTTGTGGATGACACGATCAAGCGCTCGCTGCAGGGCCAGTCCGGCATCGGCAAGGTCGACCGCTATGGCGGCGCCGACCGCGAGGTGCGCGTTTCGCTGAGCCCCGAAAAGCTCGACGCCTATGGCATCACCGCAACCGAGGTGAACAGCCAGCTGCGCGGCACCAATATCGACCTCGGCTCCGGCCGCGGCCAGGTCGGTGGCAACGAGCAGACCATCCGCACGCTCGGCGACACACGCGATGTGAGCCAGCTTGCCAACACCACGATTGCGCTTTCCAACGGCCGTTTCGTCAAGCTTTCCGAGCTCGGCACGGTCACAGACACCTATGAGGAGCAGAAGTCCTTCTCGCGGTTCAACGGCAACCCCGCCGTCACCTTCGCGGTGTTCCGCTCCAAGGGCGCCAGCGAGGTCTCGGTCGCCGAAACCGTGGCGGCAAGCCTCGATCAGGTGCGCAAGAACCATCCTGATGTCTCGATCGAAATGGTCGATGACGCCGTCTATTTCACCTATGGCAACTACAAGGCGGCGCTCGACACGCTGATCGAAGGCGCTATCCTCGCCGTCATCGTGGTCCTGCTCTTCCTCCGCAACTGGCGCGCAACCCTGATTGCCGCCGTGGCGCTGCCGCTCTCCGCGATCCCGACCTTCTGGATCATGGATATCATGGGCTTCTCGCTCAACCTCGTCAGCTTCCTCGCGCTCACGCTCGCCACGGGTATTCTCGTGGACGACGCCATCGTGGAAATCGAGAACATTGCCCGCCACATCAAGATGGGCAAGACGCCCTATCGCGCGGCACTGGAAGCGGCGGACGAAATCGGCCTCGCCGTCATCGCCACCAGCTTCACCATCATTGCCGTCTTCGTGCCTGTCTCGTTCATGCCCGGCATTCCGGGCCAGTACTTCATCCAGTTCGGCCTGACGGTCGCCTTCTCGGTGTTCTTTTCGCTCGCGGTCGCCCGTCTCATCACGCCGCTGATGGCGGCCTATCTGATGCGCGCCGAAGACGCGATGGACGATCACCACGACAATGACAGCCGGCTGATGAAGGCCTATACGCGCATGGTGACCGCCACCACCCGCAAGTGGTGGGCGCGGTATCTGACGCTGCTCGGCGCGATCGCGTTTCTCGTCGCCTCCGTCATGCTGTTGAGCCAGGTACCCGGCAGCTTCCTGCCGCCGGACGACGCCTCACGCGTAACGCTTTCGGTGGAACTGCCGCCCAATGCGACGCTTGACGAGACAGATCGGACGACGACGCAGATCTATCACGCGCTGCGGGACATCAACGGCGTGGAAAGCGTCTTCATCCTTGGCGGCGCGTCGCCCAAGGGGGACCTGGAGCTTCGCCGCGCCACCGTTAACGTCATTCTGCAGCATATCGACCATTCGCTGCTCAAGCTGGTGGTCAACAAGGGGCTCGGCTCCATTCCGCTCATCGGCCAATATCTGCCGAAGGTGGAGGAAAAGGGCCGCGTACGTCCGCAATGGGATGTGGAACGGGATATTTTCGCGCAGGTTCGCGGCATTCCGGATGTCCGCATCATCAAGCTGAACGACCGTGCGGAACGCGAACTCTCCTTCAACTTCCTCTCCACCAATGAGAAGGACCTGAACGACGCCGTCGGCATTCTCGAAAGCCGCCTGCGCGCCTCGCCCATCCTTGCCAATGTCAGCTCGGAAGGTGCATTGCCCCGCCCCGAACTGCAGATCCGCCCGCGCAAGGACGAAATCGCCCGCCTCGGCATCACGCCGCAGCAGATTTCGCAGACGGTGCGTGTCGCCACCATCGGTGATATCGACGCCCAGCTGACGAAGATTTCGCTTGATGACCGGCAGATCCCGATCCGCGTGCAGGCCTCGCTCGATACACGTCGTGATCTCGCCACCATCCGCGCGCTGAAGATCAAGACCGCCTCCGGGTCGCTGGTGCCGCTCTATAGCGTTGCCGATATCGACTATTCGGAAGGTCCAAGCTCGATCAAGCGCAACGACCGCAACCGCGTGGTCTCCATCGGCTCCGACGTCCCGTTTGGCACGGCGCTCGATACCTCGACGGCTGAGTTCAAGCGCATCGTCTCGGAAACCGACCTGCCGGCAAGTGTTCGCCTTGCCGAAAGCGGCGACGCCAAGGTGCAGGGCGAAATGCAGCAGGGCTTCGTAAACGCCATGCTGCTTGGCCTGATGCTGGTGCTGGTCGTGCTCATCCTGCTGTTCAAGGATGTCATCCAGCCCTTCACCATCCTGTTCTCGCTGCCGCTTGCCATCGGCGGCGTGGCCGTCGCACTCATCATCACGCAGAACGCGCTCTCCATGCCCGTTCTCATCGGCATCCTGATGCTGATGGGCATCGTGACGAAGAACGCCATCCTGCTGGTGGATTTCGCCATCGAAATGCGCCGACACGGCATGGAACGGGTGCATGCCATGGTGGAGGCCGGCCGCAAGCGCGCCCGCCCGATCATCATGACCTCCATCGCCATGTCCGCGGGCATGTTGCCCTCGGCGCTCGGCGTCGGCGAAGGCGGTTCGTTCCGCGCGCCGATGGCGATTGCGGTGATCGGCGGCATCATCGTTTCGACGGTGCTGTCCCTGATCGTGGTCCCAGCCTTCTTCCTGATCATGGACGACCTGTCGCGCCTGCTCGCCCACCTCTTCGGCCGCTTCGTCGGCAAGAAGGAAGAGGAGGAAGAAGCGCTCTCCAACGAGAAACTCTCGGAGATCGCCCGCGAAAACAGCCTCGCTCTCTCTTCGCTGGAGGCACGGGTGGCCGGCATGGAAAAGGGCAGCGGCGACAAGGCCGGTGACAAGGGCAGCAATATATTGCGGTTGCCGCCGCTTGCTGCGGAGTGAAGTTTGCAGCGTAACGATTGAGACGCCGGGCCATGTGCCCGGCGTTTCTTTTTGGGTGGACGTTTAAGGGCAAAGCGCCGCCGCTTGTTTCTTCTCCCCGGCGGGGAGAAGAAATATGTGGCACTCGCTCGCTCCATATTCCTCCTCACATTCTTGAGCAGGAATGGCCTCGCCGCATTCCCGCTGTCCCAAATGACAACTCAAATCCTGTTTGATCGAAATCAATTCGCTTTCCAGGTGAACTGCTAATCTCCCTCGCATCGGGAATTGCCGGTCGAGGGATAATGCGATGAGTTCTGTGCAGATAGGCGTGAGGGAGAAGGAACTTCCCCGGTTTCGTATCGCTTCGGACAGCCCGGCAAAAGGTTTGAGCGGGAGCCGAATGGACGTGAACAAGACCGTGAAGCTGAGCAACAGGGACAGGAACATTCTGCTGCGCGCGCCCTTGATCGGGATAGCGGATGATGCAGCGGCGCTGAAGCTGATGGAAGCGGCGACCATCACCAATGTGAACGCCCGCCATGTGCTCTTCAAGGAAGGCGAGGCCGCGCAGCATTTCTACTGCGTGCTGTCGGGTTACATCAGGCTTTACCGGCTGGACAGGCACGGGCGCGAGGCGGATGTGCGCGTCAGCGGGCCCGGCGATACCTTCAACGAATGCCTGATTTTCGGCAGCGATACCTATCGTTACAGCGCGCAGGCGGCGGAAAGCTGCACCGTGGCGCGGTTCGAACTCACAAGAATCCGCAGCCTGATCGATCAGGAACCGGCAATCGCCAAGGCCGTCATGCGCTGCCTGTCCAACAGCCTGCTGGCCACCATGGACTGCATCGCCAATGACCGGTTGCAGACAGCGCCGCAGCGTGTCGCCCATTACCTCATCAATCAGGGACCGCGCGACGCCACATCCTTTTCGCTGCGGCTGCCGTTCCAGAAAAGCCTGCTTGCCGGCAAGCTTGGCCTTGCACCGGAAGCGCTCTCACGCGCCTTCTCGGCACTGAAGAAAGCTGGCGTCACCGTGCGCGGCCGCATCGTGCAGGTCAATGATGTTGCGGCGCTGAAGCAGATCTGAAGACACCGGGAGAGGACGAAGGGCGGGATGCCTTAGGGTATTCCGCCCTTCTGCATGTCCGAAATCGAAAAATCAGTCCGGCTGCGACACAAAGCGAAAGCTGTCACCCTGCCGCTCGACACGGAAAAATCCGCCGAGATGACCGCCGGAAACCAGCCAGCCGTGATCGGCGGCCTCGGCCAGCGCCTCAAGGCGTGTTTGGTAAGCAAGCGCAGAATCGATATCGTAGACGAAACCGACACCGGGGTCCTTCACCTGCAAGTCGCTCACATGCAGCACATCGCCCCATAATAACAGCCGCTCATCACCATTGCCGATCAGATAACCGGTATGTCCCGGCGTATGGCCGGGCATGGCGATGGCTTCCACGTCCTCGGCAATCCTGCCTGTCGGGATCGGCCGCAACATCGGGCCACAAATGTCGAGCAGCCGCGCGGCAAGATCGAAGCCGCCCTGCCGGGCCGGCGGCAGGGTCTTGCGCGCCTCCGCACTGCTGAAAAATCCGAGATCGGCCTCGGGCACCCAGATATCGGCATTGGGAAAATAAGGCCGGTCGCCATCGATGAGGCCAAGCGCATGATCGCCATGAATATGGGTGAGGATGACACGCCCTACATCGGCCGGCTGAATACCGGCGGCAATCATCGCCGCGCGGGCATAGCCATAAGCAGCACCCCAGGCGGTGCCGCAACCGGCATCGATCAGCCAGATGCCCTCAGGCCCGGACAATGCGAAACAGTTGACGTCCATATCCACCGTTTCGCCCTGATGGCCGGCAAGGGCAGCGGCCAGCGCTTCGGCACCCTGACGGTGGATGAGATGGCCGACCGGCGCCTTGTAGACACCGTCGACAAAACGGGAAACCTCATAAGCGCCGAACCGGCGGGACATTGCCATATTTCAGAGACCGCCCTGCTCTTTCAGGAAACCGACGATACGCTCCACGCCATCGCCGCGTTTCATATCGGTGAAGACGAAAGGCATGGCGTTGCGCATGCGGGTCGCATCGCTGTCCATGACGGACAGATCGGCCCCGACATAGGGCGCTAGGTCCTTCTTGTTGATGACCAGCAGGTCCGAGCGGGTGATGCCCGGCCCGCCCTTGCGCGGAATTTCCTCGCCCTGACAGACGGAGATGACATAGATGGTGATATCGGCAAGGTCGGGCGAAAAGGTCGCGGCGAGATTGTCGCCGCCGGATTCGATGAAGACCACGTCGAGATCGGGAAAGCGCGCATTAAGCCCGGCAATCGCCTGCAGATTGATCGTCGCATCCTCGCGGATGGCCGTATGCGGGCAACCGCCCGTTTCCACGCCGACGATACGCTCGGAAGGCAGCGCCTGCAGGCGCACCAGCGCCTCCGCATCTTCCTTGGTATAGATATCATTGGTGACAACCGCGACGGAATAATCGGCGCTCATCGCCTTGCAGAGCTTTTCCGTCAGCGCCGTCTTGCCCGAACCGACCGGCCCGCCAATACCGACGCGCAGCGGGCCATTGCCCGATTTCATGCCCGATTTCACCACTCTGTTCCCTTCGATATGCTTTGGTATTATTTCACAATAGTCCGCCAGCCGGACGCTTCAAGATATGCAAGGATCGTGCCGCTTGTTTCTTCTCCCCGCCGGGGAGAAGAAACTCGTGGCGCCCGCTCGCTCTTCAGGACCGGAAAAGCCGGGTGCCCTGCGTTTCATGCCGCATGGCCGCCGTGTCAGCGATGATCGTCGCACTGCCGAGATCGTCGAGCGTGGATTGCATCGCCCGCGCCGCCATCTCCGCGATGATCGCTTCACTTGCGGCCAGAATGGCGACACCATCCTTCTGTCCCGCGACCCCGAGGCGGATGCTCGCCGACACGATCTGCGAGACGCCGGCATGCAAAAAGGCGGCAATCGTGTCCCTGAGCGGCACCGCATGACCGGCGGCAACTGCCCCGACAGCGATGGGATAGGGAACGTCTTTGGGCAACGCCTCCAGAACCACATGCGGCCAGGCGCCGGCGGCGGCAACGAAGGCATCGCCCAGAAGCACCGTCTCGCGGTATCGCTCCGCCGAACCGGCCAGCGCTCGCGCCAGATCGGCCGTTTCGCTCAAGACGGCGGCGTCCTCGGCATTGCACCAGGCATGTGCCAGAAACACCGCATCGTTCCACAGGCTGCCGCAGCGCAGAAGCGTTTCGAGCCAGTCGCGCAGAGCCGCCGCATCCCCGACGCGCCGATCCTCCACCGCCTTTTCAAGTCCACCGGAATAGGAAAAACCGCCAACCGGAAAGGCAGGCGACATCCAGGCCATGAGCCGCAGCAGCGCGGCAACGCCGCGATCTTCGCTCACGGCTCAGCCGTGATCGTGATGGCTGTGGCCGTGATCATGGCCGTGGGAATGACCGCCATGGGCATGATAAGCGCCGCGCGCCGGCTGGAAAGGCTCTTCGACATCACGCACGGTGGCGCCAAGACCTTCCAGCATGGCGCGGATGACGTGGTCACGCAGGATGAGAATACGCTCCTCCTCGATCTGCGCGGAAAGATGCCGGTTGCCCAGATGCCAGGCAAGCTCGATCAGGTGAAGGCGATCCTTCGCCTTGATTTCGAAGAGCTTTTCGTCAGCCGCGCGGACCTCGATCAGGTCGCCGTTTTCCACCACGAGAAGATCGCCATGGGCAAAAAGCACGGCTTCCTTCAGGTCGAGCATTACCATCTCGTCATTCTGCAGATGCAGCAGCTTGCGGCGAAGATGCCGCTGGTCATGCGCAAGAGTGACATAACCGGAAGGTTCGTCGGCGGGGGTTCCGGCCGGATGATAGGAGGTGACGCGCAGCATGGGATGATCCGTTTCAGAAACAGTCTTGGGGTTACGATTTTTGACGGATAGACGGGGGGATTTCAAGGCACGATTTTGGGACACATGGCCGCCAGAACGACAAAGCCCGGCGTTGCTGCCGGGCCAAGCGTAAACCTTTCTCCGCCTTCGACGTCATCCTCGGGCGCTTATGGATCCTCGCCTCAACGGCGAGGATAACGGAGGAGAGATTTTCGCCTCCTGCCGATAGCCCGAAGACACGACATCGCTGCCGGGCCTGCGCAAACCCACAATCAGGCCGCAGCGCGGCTCTTGAGGTTTTCCAGAATGTTCTGCGGCGCGGAAACGCCATAGGGGTCGGATTCGCAATTGTCCTGATAGCCCTCTTCCTCGAACCACTGCTCGACGACGCCATCATTGACGACGGCGGCGTAACGCCAGGAGCGCATGCCGAAACCGAGATTGTCCTTGGCGACCAGCATGCCCATCTTGCGGGTGAACTCGCCCGAGCCGTCAGGAATGACCTTGACGTTTTCGAGGTTCTGGCCCTTGGCCCAGGCATTCATGACAAAGGCGTCGTTGACCGACAGGCAATAGATTTCATCAACGCCGAGCGCGCGGAATTCCGGCGCCAGCTTTTCGAAATCGGGGAGCTGGTAGGTCGAGCATGTCGGCGTGAAAGCGCCGGGCAGCGAAAACAGAACGACCTTCTTGCCCTTGAAATAATCGTCGGAGGTCATGTCCTGCCAACGGAAGGGGTTCGGGCCACCAACGGCCTCATCACGAACGCGCGTGCGGAAGGTAACGGCGGGCACTTTTTTGCCGAGCATGTCTTGTCTCCTGTTCTGGCGTTTTACAGGGATCACTTGGGATCGATCCCTGCATAATTCTTTTGCCGTTTCCATAACGCAAGACGCGCTGCGGTGCAGCATAAAAATAGGCTTTGCCAGAGGAAAACCACGGCTTGCGAGGATCAATCATGCAGCGCCACCGACCAGCGCAGAAACGGCGGCAATGGTGTCCACCAGCCGGTGCGAATGCCGGCCTCACGCAACATGGCAGCCGACCATGTATTGCAGCCGACAAGGGCATTGAACCGGCCATTCGCCTCGAAAAACGCATCCGTCAGGCCATAAGCGACACCCGGTATCAGCCGCACCTTGCCATTGTCGCGCGAAAAGCTGGCACGAATGGCCGCCACGAGGCGCTGATACCCGGCTTCGGAAATGCGAAGGCGCTTTACCCCGGCAAGATCGGCGGGAAAATCTCCCGTCACATCCACATGCATGACCGACTGGTCAAGCGTCAGCGAGCGCAAGACCGGCATGGGCTTCAGATCGGCCCAGGTGGGTGTCTCGGTATAAAACGACCGGCCGCCCCAGCCGAACACCAGATGGGCGGCCGCCGGGTGGTTGACGGCAATGCCGTCCTCCTGCAATTCGGAAAAGACCCGCCGCAGATCGTCATCGATCGGCAGAGCAATATCGGTGTGGATCGGGTTGGATAACAGCAGGATTTCGCGGTCTGTCACGCCCCCGCTCACCTCATCGGCGAAAAACGGGCGCGGCAGGACAGTACCGAGCAGAAGGAGCAGGAGGATCAGCAGCATGCCGCCGCCGATCCACCTTGTGATAAATCTCACCATGAAATGCCGTTAGAACAGGAAATAACGCTGCGCCATCGGCAGCACCGTGGCCGGCTCGCAGGTCAAAAGCTCGCCATCCGCCCTCACCTCATAGGTTTCCGGATCAACCTCGATATGCGGCGTCAGCGAATTATGGATCATCGACGCCTTGGAAATGCCGCCGCGTACATTCTTCACCGGCAGCAGCTTTTTCGCCACGCCGAGACGCTGGGCAAGACCGGCATCGAGCGACGCCTGCGAAACGAATGTGACCGAGGAATTGGTGCGCAGCTTGCCATAGGCGGCAAACATCGGCCGGTAGTGCATCGGCTGCGGTGTGGGAATGGAGGCGTTCGGATCGCCCATCGGGGCCGCGGCAATGGAGCCGCCGAGCAGCACCATCTCCGGCTTCACGCCGAAAAAGGCCGGGTTCCACAATACCAGATCGGCGCGCTTGCCGACTTCGATCGAGCCGATCTCATGGCTGACGCCCTGGGCGATGGCCGGGTTGATGGTATATTTGGCGATGTAACGGCGGACACGGAAATTGTCGTTTTCGCCGGTCTCTTCCTTCAGGCGGCCGCGCTGGCGCTTCATCTTGTCGGCTGTCTGCCAGGTACGGATCGCCACCTCGCCGACACGGCCCATGGCCTGACTGTCGGACGAAATGATCGAAAACGCGCCGATATCGTGGAGAATATCCTCCGCCGCAATGGTTTCCTTGCGGATGCGGCTTTCGGCAAAGGCAATGTCTTCAGGGATTGACGGCGACAGGTGGTGGCACACCATCAGCATGTCGAGATGTTCGGCCAGCGTATTGACGGTATAGGGCCGCGTCGGATTGGTGGAGGACGGAATGACGTTCGGGTTGCCGCAGACCTTGATGATATCAGGCGCATGGCCGCCGCCCGCACCTTCTGTATGGAAGGCATGGATGGTGCGACCTCTGATGGCGGCGACAGTGTCTTCCACGAAACCGCTTTCGTTCAGCGTATCGGTGTGGATCATCACCTGCACGTCGTATTCATCGGCCACCGTCAGGCAATTGTCGATGGCGGCAGGCGTCGTGCCCCAGTCCTCATGCAATTTCAGCGAGGAAGCGCCGGCAAGGATCATCTCTTCCAGAGGCGCTGGCAGCGAGGCATTGCCCTTGCCGGCGAGCGCGAGATTCATCGGGAAGGCATCGAAGCTCTCGATCATGCGCTCGATATGCCATGCGCCGGTGCAGGTGGTGGCGAGCGTGCCGTGCGCCGGGCCGGAACCGCCACCGAGCATGCAGGTGACGCCGCTCATCAGCGCCTCTTCGATCTGCTGCGGGCAGATGAAGTGAATATGCGCATCCATGCCGCCGGCGGTCAGGATCTTGCCTTCACCGGCAATCGCCTCCGTCGAGGGACCGACGATGATCGTCACGCCCGGCTGCGTATCGGGGTTTCCCGCCTTGCCGATGGCGTGAATGCGGCCGTTCTTCAGGCCCACATCCGCCTTGTAGATGCCGCTATGGTCGACGATCACCACATTGGTGATGACGGTATCGACCGCCCCTTCGGCCCGCGTCGCCTGACTCTGGCCCATGCCGTCGCGAATGACCTTGCCGCCGCCGAATTTCACTTCCTCGCCATAGGTCGTGTGGTCCTTCTCGATCTCGATGAAGAGTTCGGTATCGGCAAGGCGCACCTTGTCGCCCACGGTCGGGCCAAACATGCCGGCATAGGCGGCGCGGGAAATCTTGTAAGGCATGGGCTCAGGCTCCTTCGGACGCGGAGAAAATCGATGTGGGAGAAATTCGTGTGAGCTGGCCCTCGCCCGCAAGGGCTTCTACCAGCTGTTGTTCGGCAGCAAATGGATGGCCGCTCCAGCCCTGATGGCCGAAACCGGCAATCGCCACTTCGTCACCATCGCCGCTCACGTTCTCAAGAACATGGGCAATGGTGACAAGGCCTGTGCTGGGGCAGACATAGGGCGCGGGCGCATAGGCTTCTAGCGCAACATCGAGCCTTTCATGCACGCCGCGCGGAATGACGATGTGGCTCTTGCCGGTCTCGCGGGCGATGGCGGCAAAGCCTTCGGTGTAATCGGCGCAGAAATCTGTCAGTTCCGGCCAGCGTGCGCGTATGTCCGGTTCCATTTCTGAAAATTTTGCGGGATCCCGCACGGACCAGATGGCAGCGGCCTGCCGCACACCGTCGCTCTCGCGCCATTCGGTGCCCTCGGTCATCTCGAGGCCCGGCCGCCCGGTGTTGCATACGGCCACCACATCGGTGCGCGTACCGCCCAGCCCCAGCGACCGGCAATCATTGAAGCGGATGACGATGTCGGAACGGTCGATGAAATCAGCCACGCCCGGCGGCAGTTCCCCGTTTCCGACGATCGTGATCCGCCGCCCCATGCGTTCAGAAACCTTCCGACAGCTGACGCAGTTCTTCCGCCCGCTTGCCGCTCATATCGGCGAGGCAGGAGGAAATCAGCATCGGTTCCATCGAGCCGCCACGCGCCTGAAAGCCTGAAAGTGCGCAATTGGAGTCACGAAACGCCACCCAGGCGCGCTGGGCGGCCACCAGAGCGTCGGTTGCACCCTTGCCGTCCGCATCGACTGTCTTGTCGCGCTCCGCGAGCAGCTTGCGCAGCTTCTGATATTCGGCGTTCAACTGCTTGTCGGCCTTTTCGTAATCCTTGCCGGCGCAGATGGTCATGTCCGCCTGCGTCTGCGGCGCCTTGCAGTCCGGCTCGCTCTGCGCTGCGGCCGGCATGGAAAATCCGGCGGTCGCGCTGAGAAGCACGGCCGCCATGAAGACGTTGTTTCGGCTCATCTCCATCGCTCAGGCCGCCGCGCCATCGAAAGCCTGTGGCTTCAGCGCCCGGGGATCAACACCATCGAGACAATTGGCGTTCACTGCCACCATCGGCGTTCCATCCGGCCCGTCGGCATAAGCAAAGCTCTCGATGCCGCAGGTGGAGCAGAAAAGATGATGGATCTTGTGTTTGTTGAAGAGATATTCCGCCAGCTTGTCCTTGCCGGAAAGCAGCGTGAACTTGTCACGCGGCGCGAAAGCGAGCGTGGAGCCAAGACGCTTGCAGCGCGAGCAATTGCAGACAACAGTGTGATCGAGATCGGCATCGACCTCGAAGCTGACGCTGCCGCACTGGCAGCTTCCATGATAATGCGCCGTCGCCATTTCATAACCTCCCCATGACCTGTTGACGGAAACCATAAACCTCACGCTTGCCGGAAAGCGGCACCAGCGTCACTTCCCGCTTCTGGCCGGGTTCGAAACGAACCGCCGTGCCCGCGGGAATATCGAGACGCATGCCGCGCGCCCTGTCGCGGTCGAAGATGAGACCCGCATTGGTCTCGAAGAAATGATAATGGCTGCCCACCTGCACCGGCCGGTCGCCCGAATTGGCCACCTCGATCGTCACGGTCGGCTGGCCGGCATTGAGTTCGATGGTGCCTTCTGCGGCAATGATTTCGCCTGGTTTCATGGTGCTCCCCTTGTCTTTCTCACGCGGCCGTGGCTGCCGCGCAGCCTTCCGCTTTCAGCACCCGCTTCGTCGATGCCGGGTTGTTGATGAGCCTGGCCGCCGGACGAACGGGCCTGCGAACCATCTCACCACCGCAATTCGGGCAGGCGCCATCAAGCACGCCCGTCACGCAGTCGACGCAGAAAGTGCATTCGAACGAGCAGATCATCTCATCCCTGTTATCGGGCGCAAGATCGCGGTCGCAGCATTCGCAATTGGGCCGAAGTTCCAGCGCCATATCAACCCCTCAACGGATCGGTTCGTGAACGGTCACCAGCTTGGTGCCGTCAGGAAAGGTCGCTTCCACCTGCACATCATGGATCATCTCGGCGATACCATCCATCACCTGATCGCGGGTAATGACATGCGCGCCGGCTTCCATCAGGTCGGCCACAGCGCGACCATCGCGGGCGCCCTCGACCACGAAATCGGTAATCAGCGCAATCGCTTCGGGATAGTTGAGCTTCACGCCGCGTTCCAGCCGGCGGCGCGCCACCATGGCGGCCATGGAAATCAGCAGCTTGTCTTTTTCTCTTGGGCTAAGGTTCATCGTGGTCCCGCAGCTTGGCGCCTGCCCCGCAAACAGCGCGATTGCGGCAGGCAGATCCGACGTGTTGACAGACCCCGAAGGACGCCTGTCGCGGGGCAACCTTAAGGGTTTACAGATTCCAGACTTTCGGCACTGGCGCGCCGTTTCGCAAGAGCGAAATGATCGGAAAAAGCAATTTTCTCAAGGAGAAACCATCTTCGGCAGAGACGCGAACGACAAGCTTGCCCTGCCATTCGCTGGCGCCGCCGCTTTCACCGGCAATAGCCCGGATTTTAGGCAGAAGCGCCTCAGCCAGCGGCCCGATATAAAGAAGCGTGGCAAAGGCCACCTGACCAGCCAGAACCGCCGGTTTCGCCGTCAGCGCCGCCACCTCGCCCTGAAGCACAAGTTCTTCCGCATGCACCAGCCTGCCCCCATGGCGAATACGCCAGCGGTCACGAAAGAGACCATGCGTCATCGCCTCGCCCATGGCCTTACGGCCGAGCAGCACGGCTTCGACAGCGATGAATTCGGAGGATTGGTCGAGATCGGCTTCCAGCCGGCGGGTCAAGGAAGCACGGTCGAAGAGGATGGTCTCCTGCGGCAGCCAATGCAGCTTCGCACCCGGCCCGGCGGAAACGCGGGCGGTCACGGCGGCGGTGCCTGATGATGCCTTATAGACCTTTTCGCAGGCCTGCGTGGTCACAACAAGCGAGGTGCCGGCGCCGGCCGTGGCCTGCCATTCGATTTCGTCTCCGCCGGTCAGGCCGCCGGAGGAATTGATGAGGATGGCTTCCGCTTCGTTTGAGAAGGTTTCCGGCAGGCGGATTTTCGCGCAGCCTTCCTGGAACAGTTCGTCCAGCCGGCTGCGGCCTTCAACAGCCTTTGTTACAATGCGTCCTCTGCCACGGGCGCGTTGCTGCCGGACAGGTTGAGCGTCTTGGCGACCGGAAGGGCCGATGGCTTGCTGTTGCTGCTGCACGCGGTCTCCGAAACGGTTGCGGAAGCGGACGAGGTCTTGGCGCCGCAATCCTTCTTGACGACGGCATCCACGACAAGCTGCCCTTCCGTATTGCGGAAGAAATCCCACATTCTTTCGGCCGCATCAACCGTGCGTGTCACTTCGCCTGTGGGCATCTTGCGCTCCACGGCCGGTTCCGCCTTCGGTGTCTGCTCGCCGCCCGGCTTGCGGGTGACGACGGCGTTAGCGGCCAGAACCTCGGCCTTCATGGTGGCGCGCGGCCAGGCATGGTCCCAGTCGTTGATGACATAGGACTGGATGCGTGCGCCAGCCTTGCAGACATCATAGGAATTGACGGTGAAGCTTTCGCCCACCTTGCTTTTGGCAGCGCCCTTGCAGCCATCCATTTCGGCCCAGCGCTTCAACGCCGTTTCGCCGCCATATTGCCAATAGGACTTGCCGCCGCCCTGATAGGGATTGGCCGGGTCTTTCAGCCCGGCAAAGGCGATGATCGACATTGGCCGCACAGGCTGGCAGCTTGCCGCATCCGGTCCCCACTTGCCTTCCGTCTCCAGCGGATAACCGGCGCGCAGCGAAGCAACGAAGCCGGCAGCGTTAAAATCCGCGTTGCCGCTGCAGATGAATTGCGACAGCATGCGCCCGCCGCCGGAATAACCGGAGCCATAAAAACGCTCCTCATCCACGCAGAACTTGCCCTTCACCATGGTGATGGCATCGCGGATGAAACCGACTTCATCGAGCCCGCCCGGCCGCTTGGTGACGCCGGGAACATTCCAGGCATGGGTGCCCGGCAATTCGCCGCTCAGGCTGCCGGCCAGCGCCACGACCATGAGACCGTCACGCTCGGCAAGCTTGTCCCAGCCGCTGCGGTTCAGCTGACCATGCGGATTGCTGTTGGAGCCATGGAAATCGAACACGACCGGCAGCGGCTTATTTCCATCATAGGCCGATGGAACAAAATAGACGCCGTCGCGTTTTTCACCGTTGGAGAGAATGGAAAAATCGTGCCGACCCGATTCCATGCCGGGGCCAATACCCTGACCGCAGGTCGATGCCGACGCTGCGGCCCCTGCGCTTGCGCTGATCACCAGCCCGAGGAACAGGCTGCGTGCGGAACGCACCAACCGGGAAGCCCGGCCCACTGCAAAGTCTTGAATCATTGACACGCCTTTATTGGCACAGTTTCCCGACGATACGTCGAGCGTGCGGGAAATGTAAGGGATCAACAGTCGCGGCGTGCGAATAGACTTCTTCTGTGTCTCGCATGCAGCATTTCATGCGCCCAATACCATAGGCTTTTACTTAATGAAACGCTAAAATTACGCATGAAAGCCATGCACAGGCGCATAGACTTTCAAAATATTAATCGGCCGTTTTTATGCCGTGATCGGCGCACGCAACATTACACCGTCAGATGCCGCCGCGCTTCCGGCGTATCCAGCGTTTCGGCCAGCCCCTCATGCACGATTTCACCGCGGTCCATGATGTAGACGTAATCGGCAAGCTCGCGGCAGAAATCCAGATATTGCTCGACCAGCAGGATCGCCATACCGGTGGAGTCGCGCAGATATTTGATCGCCCGGCCGATATCCTTGATGATCGACGGCTGGATGCCTTCCGTCGGCTCGTCGAGGACGAGGATTTTCGGCCGTGTCACCAGCGCCCGGCCAATCGCAAGCTGCTGCTGCTGGCCACCCGAGAGATCGCCGCCGCGCCGCGACAGCATGGTTTGCAGCACCGGAAACAGGCTGAAAATATCGTCCGGGATGAAACGCTCCCTGCGCGGCAGCGGCGCATAACCGCTCTCCAGATTTTCCTGCACGCTGAGCAGCGGAAAGATTTCCCGTCCCTGCGGCACGTAACCCACCCCGCGCTTAGCCCGCTGGTAAGGTGCGAGCCCGTCGAGCGCCGCATCGCCGAAACGGATGGTGCCGGCGCTGGTGGCCTGCTGGCCGGTGACGGCACGCAAGAGCGAACTTTTGCCGACGCCGTTGCGGCCGAGAACACAGGTGATCTTGCCCATCTCCGCTTTCAGCGACACGCCGCGCAGGGCCTGCGCCGCGCCATAGTGGAGGTTGATGTTTTCGACTGTCAGCATGATAAAACTCCATTGGCGGTATGGTGGGCGGCGTTACCCCCCTCTGCCCTGCCGGGCATCTCCCCCTCAAGGGGGGAGATCAGATGCCGTTCCCGCTCATCCCATCGCCTACTGGTCATGAGGCAGGGTGTTAGCCGCTTGCCGATCTCCCCCCTTGAGGGGGAGATGCCCGGCAGGGCAAAGGGGGGTAACGCCGCAAACACCACCATCACCGCCCCAGATAATTCTCGATCACCTTCGGATCGCTGGACACAAAATCGATCGACCCTTCGGCCAGCACCGAGCCTTCGGCAAGACACGTCACTTTCACGCCCAGCTCGCGGATGAAGCCCATATCGTGCTCCACCACCACAACCGAACGGGTCTTCGCGATCTCCTTCAAAAGCACGGCGGTTTCCGCCGTTTCCGCATCCGTCATGCCGGCGACAGGCTCGTCCACCAGCAGCAGCTTCGGTTCCTGCGCGAGCAGCATGCCGATTTCCAGCCACTGTTTCTGGCCATGCGAAAGGTTGGCGGCGAGATCGCCGCGGCGGTGGCCGAGACGCACGGTGGCGAGGATTTCCTCGATGCGCACCTTGTCCTCCTCCGTCAGCCGATAGAACAGCGTGGCGAAGACGCCGCGCTTGCGGTTCAGCGCCAGTTCCAGATTGTCCCAGACGGTATGGCTTTCAAACACCGTCGGCTTCTGGAACTTCCGCCCGATGCCGAGCTGGGCGATATCCGCCTCATCCTTTTTCGTGAGGTCGATACTGTCTTCAAACAGCACCCTGCCCGTGTCCGGCCGCGTCTTGCCGGTGATGATATCCATCATCGTCGTCTTGCCCGCGCCATTCGGGCCGATGATGGCGCGGAGTTCACCCGGCTCCACCACGAAGGAGAGCGAGTTGAGCGCCTTGAAACCATCGAAAGAAACGGAAACGCCATCAAGATAAAGCAGGCTTTTGGTTCTGTTTTCGGAAACCGTGTTCATGGGCTTACTCCGCCGCCTGTTGCGCAACCGCGCTGTCGTTGCCGGGCTGCTGAGCAGCGCCTGCCGCACGCGCGACCCGCTTTTCACGCCGCCCGACGAGATAATGCTGCACGGTGCCGACAATGCCCTTCGGGAAGAACAGCGTCACCGCGATGAAAAGGCCCCCCAGCGCAAACAGCCAGAATTCGGGGAAAGCGCCGGTGAAATAGCTCTTGCCGCCATTGACCAGAACAGCGCCGATGATCGGCCCGATCAGCGTGCCGCGTCCGCCCACCGCCGTCCACACCACCACTTCGATGGAGTTGGCGGGGGAGAATTCGCCGGGGTTGATGATGCCCACCTGCGGCACGAACAGCGCCCCGGCAATGCCCGCCATCATGGCTGACACGACGAAGGTGAAGAGCTTGATGTTCTCCACCCTAAACCCAAGGAAGCGCACCCGGCTTTCGGCATCACGCACGCCCACCAGCACCTTGCCGAATTTGGAATTGACGATGCCGGATGCAATCAGCAGCGATATCGCCAGCATCACGGCCGTCATCGCAAACAGCACGGCACGCGTGCCATCCGCCTGCACGGAAAAGCCGAGGATATCCTTGAAATCGGTGAGGCCATTATTGCCGCCAAAACCCATATCGTTGCGGAAGAAGGCGAGCAACAGGGCATAGGTCATGGCCTGGGTGATGATCGAGAGATAAACACCATTGACGCGCGAGCGGAAGGCGAACCAGCCGAACACGAAGGCGAGCAGGCCCGGTACGACAAGCACCATCAACGCCGCAAACCAGAACATGTCGAAGCCGTGCCAGAACCACGGCAGTTCCTTCCAGTTGAGGAAGACCATGAAGTCAGGCAGCACGGGATGGCCATAGACCCCGCGCGTACCGATCTGCCGCATCAGATACATGCCCATGGCATAACCGCCGAGCGCGAAGAAGGCGGCGTGGCCAAGCGAGAGAATGCCGCAATAACCCCAGACAAGATCAAGCGCCAGCGCCAGCAGCGCATAGGAGAGATATTTGCCCAGCATCGACATGATGTAGGTCGGGATGCGGAACGCGCTATCTGCTGGCAAAAGCAGGTTGGAGGCGGGCACCAGCACGGCGATGGCCAGGATGATGCCGATGGCGATGGAAATGCGGCGATCGAGCGCGCGCAGGAGGAAGCCGGTAATCATGCTTCGATCGCCCTTCCCTTGAGTGCGAAGAGACCACGCGGCCGCTTCTGGATGAACAGGATGATGAGGACGAGCACAAGGATCTTGCCAAGCACGGCGCCCACCGTCGGTTCAAGGAACTTGTTGAGCACGCCGAGCGAGAGCGCCCCCACCAGCGTTCCCCAGAGATTGCCGACACCGCCGAACACCACCACCATGAAACTGTCGATGATGTAGCTCTGGCCGAGATTGGGAGAGACATTGTCGATCTGCGAAAGCGCCACACCCGCAAGACCGGCGACGCCGGAACCGAGCGCGAAGGTGAAGGCATCCACCCAGGGTGTGCGGATGCCCATGGAAGAGGCCATGCGGCGGTTCTGGGTCACGGCGCGCATCTGCAACCCGAAGGAGGAGCGCTTCAAAAGTACCAGCAGCGCGAAGAAGACCGAGAGCGAGAAACAGACAATCCAGACCCGGTTCCAGGTGAAATTGAGATAACCGACGCTGAAGGAGCCGGACATCCAGCCGGGGCTGCCGACTTCCCGGTTGGTCGGGCCGAAGATGGAGCGCACGCCCTGTTGCAGGATGAGTGAAATGCCCCAGGTGGCCAGCAGCGTTTCCAGCGGCCGCCCGTAAAGGAAGCGGATGACGCCACGCTCCATGATGAGCCCGACGAAGGCCGTCACCAGAAAAGCAGCTGGCAGTGCGATGGCGAGCGACCAGTCGAACAGGCCGGGGAAATGGCTGCGGATCAGCTCCTGCACCATGAAGGTGGAGTAAGCGCCGATCATCACCATCTCGCCATGCGCCATATTGATGATGCCCATGACGCCGAAGGTGATGGCAAGACCGATGGCGGCCAGCAGCAGCACGGAACCGAGCGACAGGCCGTACCATACATTCTGTGCGTAATCCCAGAAGGCGAGCGCGCTTTCGATGCTCGCAATGGCGTTGTCGATATCCGGCTTCAGGCTCTGATCCACCGACGAGGACGCCGCCATGAGGATACCGATGGCATCGCGGCCACCAAGGTTCTTGATGGTGGCGATCGCTTCTTTCTTTACCTCGACGGGGCGGTCGGAGGAGAGCAGCGAGACGGCCCGCGCCTCCTCCATCCGGGTCCGCACCTCATTATCGGTTTCCTTGGCTATGGCGGCTTCCAGCAATTCGAGATTTTCCGCGCTCGGCGCTTTCAAGACGGCATCAGCCGCCGAAAGCCGCACGGATTTTTCCGGGCTTAGCAGGGTCAGACCGCCGAGAGCGGCACGGATGACGCGGCGAAGATTGTTGTTGATCTTGATCTTGGAGACAGCGGCCTTGGGGGCTTCACCGGCGCTTTCGCCGCTCAGCGGATCGATCAACGTGAAGCTCGACCCTGTCGGTTTCGTCATGAACACCAGATTATCGGTCTTGCGCACGTAAAGATCACCCGCCGCGAAAGCCTCGAGCGCCGGCACGACCCGCGCATCGCCGGTGGCGGCGATCTGCCCGATCAGCGTTTCGGCCTGTTTGAAGTCCGCCGTGCCGAGTTGGTCGATCAGCGCCTTCGGATCGCTTTGCGCGAAGGATTGCGCCGCGATCCCGAGGGTGAGCCAGAGAAAGATGGCTCCGAGAAAAGATCGGATCGTCATGTCGGGTTCCTTGGAGCGTTTCCGATAAAAGCGCCGTCTGTGGGTGCCGCCACCCCCCTCTGCCCTGCCGGGCATCTCCCCCACAGGTGGGGAGATCGGCAAGGGGCGCCTGCATCGCTCTATCTCAACCGATGAGGAGGGCGGGGCGCCTTGCCGCGAGTCGATCTCCCCACCTGTGGGGGAGATGCCCGGCAGGGCAGAGGGGGGCATGCTTGTTCAGTTCGGGCGATAGGAGTGCAAAGTCACCGCCCCCGACAAGGGGGCGGCAACCAACCGTCGCTAATCAGCTACCCTTGCCGCCGCACTTGCCACTGGCCACATTGAAGTTGCCGCAAGACATCGGCTTCCTCCAATCCGAGATCAGATCCTTCGAGTCCGGCAGGTAATCCGACCATTCATCACCCACCACCTGCGGTGTCTGCTGCACGATCTCAAACTGCCCATCGGCCTGGATTTCGCCGATCAGCACCGGCTTGGTGATGTGGTGGTTCGGCATGACGGTGGAGTAACCGCCCGAAAGGTTCGGCACCGAAACGCCGATGATCGAGTCCAGGACCTTGTCCGTATCGGTCGTGCCGGCGGATTCGACGGCCTTTACCCAGGCGTTGAAACCGATATAGGCCGCTTCCATCGGGTCGTTGGTCACGCGCTTGTCGTTTTTCGTAAACGCGTGCCAGGTCTTGATGAACTCGGCATTGACCGGAGCATCGACAGACTGGAAGTAGTTCCAGGCGGCAAGGTGGCCGACGAGCGGTGCGGTATCGAGACCGGCAAGCTCTTCTTCGCCAACAGAGAAGGCGACGACCGGAATGTCTTCCGCCTTGATGCCCTGGTTCGCCAGTTCTTTGTAGAACGGCACGTTGGCGTCGCCGTTGATGGTGGAGACCACGGCGGTCTTCTTGCCGGCCGAGCCGAACTTCTTGATGTCGGACACGATCGTCTGCCAGTCGGAATGACCGAACGGCGTGTAGTTGATCATGATGTCCTCTTCCTTGACGCCCTTCGACATCAGGTAGGCCTTCAGGATCTTGTTGGTGGTCTGCGGGTAGACATAGTCCGTACCGGCCAGAACCCAGCGCTCCACACCTTCGGTGCTGGCGAGATAATCGACGGCCGGAATGGCCTGCTGGTTCGGTGCCGCACCCGTATAGAAGATGTTGCGCGAGGATTCTTCACCCTCGTACTGAACCGGGTAGAACAGGATCGAATTCAGTTCCTCGAAAACCGGCAGCACTGATTTGCGCGAGGAAGACGTCCAGCAGCCGAAAACGGCGGCGACCTTGTCCTGCGAAATCAGCTGGCGGGCCTTTTCGGCAAACAGCGGCCAATCGGAGGCCGGATCGACCACGACGGCTTCGAGCTTCTTGCCGAGAACGCCGCCCTTCTTGTTCTGCTCGTCGATGAGCATCAACATGGCGTCCTTCAGCGTCGTCTCTGAAATCGCCATGGTACCGGAAAGCGAATGCAGCACGCCGACCTTGATCGTGTCATCAGCTGCAAACGCGCCGTGGAAGGCGGTGGTGGACAGGATCGCGCCAAGCAGCGCGGCACTAAGCGTCTTGCGGAACATCATCGGAAGAACCCCTCTCCTTGTTGGCCTCTCATCGAGGCTCAGCGGCATCTGCGGCCGCTGCTGGGAGGGACTATCGATCTCGCGGACGCGAAACCGTATACGTCAATTGACGTAGGCGGGGTGGCGAAAGATGCAGGGAAGGAGATTTGGGAGAAAGCTCGGCTTAAACATCCGCCGGCTTTTATGTTCGACCGTCCCGCCTATTCGACGTCATCCTCGCCCTTGAGGCGAGGATCCATAGGCGCTCCCATCGTGGATCCACGGGTCAAGCCCGAGGTTGACGCAGAGTGGGCCTGAAGAGTTGAAGACGCAAACGTGGCTAGGCCCACCGCAATCGGTAAAACTTCACAAGAAGCCAGATCAGGAATGCGGCTTGTCGTTCCGTTCTTCGTCGCGGATCGCATCATCGTGATACCAGGAACCGAAGTCGATATGCGGTTCCTGCGCCTGGCGCTCGAGGTCGTTCAGGCCGCTGCTGCGGAACTTCGAAAGACCCGCGCGCCCGCCGACCGGGAATTGATAGATCGTTGCCGTCTCGCGATGAATGCCAGTTGCCATTTCGATCATCTCACTTTGTTTGCATCGAAGCACTTTTTGTATGGAGCAAACCCGCAAGCGCCGGATTCGCTCCGTTTGATTAAAAAAAAATCACGTTGCGAAAAATATAGGCATTAATCGCCTCATCTACAAGAAAAACCATTCCGAAAGCGCCGGTTTTTGGGGCAAATGCCGATCCCTCGCGCGCAATTGAAATCATTGCACCGCAGCAGGGCATTTCCCCGCAAGACGTCGGCTATCTATCAGGATTCAATGATGAAACATGAGGGGTGAATTTGCCTGCCGCAGTGCAGCAGAAGCGGACCGAGGTGATACCGCAGCCCCTGCATGACAGGGCCCCTGAAAGATTTTTCGAAGAATTCGCCCGATATCGCCAATCTGGCACGCGGCATGCATCTAACCCGTCAGCCCTTGAACGCGAATGCGCTTCCGGTGGTCAAAGCCACGGGAGGCCTCAAGGCTTCGCATTGTTACCTATGAGAGGTTCGTAATGACTAAGTTCAAACTCGAGTACATCTGGCTGGACGGATACAAGCCGGTCCCCAACCTGCGCGGCAAGACACAGGTCAAGGAATTCGACGAGTTCCCGACGCTCGAGCAGCTGCCGCTTTGGGGTTTTGATGGCTCGTCCACCCAGCAGGCCGAAGGCCACTCGTCGGATTGCGTGCTGAAGCCCGTTGCGATCTATCCCGATCCGGCCCGCACCAACGGCGTACTCGTCATGTGCGAAGTCATGATGCCTGATGGCGTCACCCCGCATGCATCGAACAGCCGCGCGACCATCCTCGACGACGAGGACGCATGGTTCGGCTTCGAACAGGAATATTTCTTCTACCAGGACGGCCGCCCGCTCGGCTTCCCCGAGCAGGGTTACCCGGCTCCGCAGGGTCCGTATTACACCGGCGTCGGCTTCAAGAACGTCGGCTCGGTTGCCCGCGAAATCGTTGAAGAACATCTCGACCTCTGCCTCGAAGCCGGCATTAACCACGAAGGCATCAACGCCGAAGTGGCCAAGGGCCAGTGGGAATTCCAGGTATTCGGCAAGGGCTCCAAGCGCGCCGCCGACCAGATCTGGATCGCCCGTTACCTGCTGCTGCGTCTTTGCGAACAGTACGGCATCGACGTCGAATTCCATTGCAAGCCGCTCGGCGATACCGACTGGAACGGTTCGGGCATGCATTGCAACTTCTCCACCAAGTTCATGCGTGAAGTTGGCGGCAAGGAGTATTTCGAAGCCCTCATGGCAGCTTTCGCCAAGAACTGGCAGGAGCACATCGACGTTTACGGTCCGGACAACCACCTGCGCCTGACCGGCAAGCACGAAACCGCTCCGTGGAACAAGTTCTCCTACGGCGTTGCCGACCGTGGCGCCTCGATCCGCGTTCCGCACTCCTTCGTCAACAACGGTTACCGTGGTTACCTCGAAGACCGTCGTCCGAACTCGCAGGGCTGCCCTTACCAGATCGCTTCCGTCGTTCTGAAGACGATTGCAGAAGTGCCGCTCGCAAAGTCGGCTGCTGCCTGATAACCCAAGACATGGCGTCGCCCGCAACCGGGCGACGCCATTTTTATGTCCACCGAACGGCCGGACCGGACAGGCGACCTTTCGCCCTCTGCCCTGCGTGGAATATTCTTGCCTATGCGCAAACTCGAAGACGTTGCGTGGCTTTGACCAACCGCATCGGCTTTTCCGAACCGCGACACGGTTTTCGGTCCGATGCTCTAAAGCAAGAAGGTGAGCGATGGGCATTCTCAAAAAATTCTCTCTCGAAAACCGCATCGCCATCATCACAGGCAGCGGCCGCGGCCTCGGTTTCGAAATCGCCAGGGCCTTTGCCGAGGCTGGGGCCCATGTGTGGCTGACCGGCCGTAACGCCGAGGCGCTGGAACAGGCAGCAGGCACACTTCGGCAAGCCGGCGGAAAAGCCGATTATGCCGCTTTCGACATTGCCGATACCGCCGCCGGAACTGCCCTCGTCCACCGCATCATGGACGAATTCGGCCATCTCGATATCCTCGTCAACAATGTTGGCGCACGCGACCGCCGCCCGCTTTCCGAATTCAGCGACGAGGACGTGCTGGAGCTTATCCGCACCGACCTCACCTCCTCCGTCTCGCTGTCGCGAGACGCCGCGCAAGCCATGAACACCAACGGTTACGGCCGCATCATCACCATCACCTCCATTCTCGGCCACATCGTCAGGCCGGGCGATGCGATCTATCCCGTTGCCAAGCAGGGGCTAACCGGGCTGATGCGCGCAATAGCTGTCGAATATGGTGCGCGCGGCATCACCAGCAACGCCATTGCACCCGGCATGTTCGCCACGGAAACCAATGCGGCCCTTGCCGAAAACCCTGACATGGTCGCCTTTGCCAAACTGCGCGTGCCGCTGGAACGCTGGGGCAGGCCGGATGAAATCGCCGGTGCAGCCCTGTTTCTGGCCAGCGACGCCTCCTCCTTCGTCAACGGCCATGTGCTGACGGTGGATGGCGGCATGTCGGTGCGGCTGTGAGAATGGCAAAACACCTTTTGCGGAAAGGGGCTGGATCCTAGGCATGGCCGCACGGCAACGCATCATCCCCGTCAGGCGCGAATATAACCGCTGGGTCGCCAACCAGACGCTGGAAGATTATGCGCTGCGCTTCACCGCTAAAAGCGCCCGGCAATTTTCGTCCAACCGCATCTCCCACACCGCCATCGGCGCTATTTCCTTTCTGGCACTGGAAGCCATCGGCGGCGCGATCACGCTGTCATACGGCACCACCAACGCCTTTTACGCCATCATCGTCGCGGCCATTGCCATGCTTGCCGTCGGCCTGCCGATCAGCCGTTACGCCATCCGTCACGGCGTCGATATCGATCTCCTGACACGCGGCGCGAGCTTCGGTTACATCGGCTCCACCATCACCTCGCTGATCTACGCCGCCTTTACCTTCATGCTCTTCGCCATAGAGGCGTCGATCATGTCCGGCGCGCTGGAGCTGGCGCTCGGCATTCCCCTGTGGATCGGCTACATCATCTCCGCCGTCATGGTCATTCCGCTCGTCACCCACGGCGTGCGCCTCATCAGCCGTTTCCAGATCATCACCCAGCCCTTCTGGATCGTGCTGAATGTATTGCCCTTCATCTTCATCGCTTTGATGGACTGGGAAAAATACGATCTGTGGCGGGCCTTTTCCGGCATTCATCACGCCTCCGGTCCGCCGGGCACCGTGGCCCATTTCAATCTGGTGGAATTCGGCGCGGCGTCTGCCGTCATCCTCGCGCTGATGTCGCAGATCGGCGAACAGGTGGATTTCCTGCGCTTCCTGCCCGCCGAGGGCCAGAGCCGTCTGCGCCATCGCATCGCGGTCTTTCTGGCCGGTGCTGGCTGGGTCGTCGTCGGCGTGCCGAAGCTGCTGGCCGGTTCCTTCCTCGTGGTCTTGACCTTCAGTTCCGGCGTCTCGGTGGACCGCGCCGCCGATCCGGCCCAGATGTACCTGACCGCCTTCGGCTACATGATCCCCAACCATACGGCGGCCATGCTGCTGATGGTCGCCTTCGTGGTGGTCTCGCAGCTGAAAATCAACGTCATGAACGCCTATGCGGGCTCGCTCGCCTGGTCCAACTTCTTCTCCCGCCTCACCCACAGCCATCCCGGCCGCGTGGTCTGGCTGGTCTTCAACGTGGTGATCGCGCTGCTGTTGATGGAACTCGGCATCTATCGCCTGCTGGAAGAAACGCTCGGCATTTTTTCCATCGTCGCCATGGCCTGGCTCTGCACCATCTCGGCCGATCTGTTCATCAACAAGCCGCTCGGCCTTGCCCCACCGGGCATCGAGTTCAAGCGCGCCCATCTCTACGATATCAATCCCGTCGGCGTTGGCTCCATGGCGCTTTCGGCCACCATTGCGCTGATGGCGCATTTCGGCACCTTCGGCGCACTCGCTGCCTCGCTAGCGCCCTATCTCACCCTCATCGTCGCCTTCATCGCCTCGCCGCTGATCGCCTGGGGCACGAAGGGCAAATTCTATCTGGCCCGCAAGCCGCGCCAGAAATGGCGCGAGCTGAGCGCCATCACCTGCTCCATCTGCGAACACCCGTTCGAGCCGGAAGACATGGCATGGTGTCCGGCCTATGCGGCGCCGATCTGTTCGCTCTGCTGCTCGCTGGACAGCCGCTGCCATGACATGTGCAAGCCGAAGGCCAAGCTCAACTATCAGGTCGCAACCGTCGCAAAGACCTTCCTGCCGAGGCAACTGGTGGCAAAGCTCGCCACGCGTCTCGGGCGTTACGGCATGGCGGCGGCCATTGCCGTCACCGCCATCGGCGGCATTCTCGCCTTGATCGCCCATCAGGTCGGCACCGCCTCGCCGGCGACCGCTGACGTGGTCAACCGCACCATCCTCATCGTGTTTTTCGTCTTCGCCGTCATTGCCGGCATTGTCTGCTGGTTTCTTGTTCTCGCCCATGACAGTCGGGTGGTCGCGGAAGAGGAATCCTCGCGCCAGAACACATTGCTGCTGAAGGAAATCGCCGCCCACAAGAAGACCGACGCCGCCCTTCAGGACGCCAAGGAAACGGCTGAGGCCGCCAACCGCGCCAAGAGCCGCTACGTCGTCGGCCTAAGCCACGAGCTGCGCACGCCGCTCAACGCCGTTCTTGGTTACGCTCAGATCCTCGAGCGTGACGAGACCATTCCCCCTCCCCGGCAATCGGCCATCAAGGTCATTCGCCGTTCCGCCGACCATCTCTCCGGCCTGATCGACGGGCTTCTGGATATTTCCAAGATTGAGGCTGGCCGCCTGCAGGTCTATTCCAACGAGATCAATATTCAGGATTTCCTCGACCAGATCGTCGATATGTTCCGCCCGCAGGCGCAGGCCAAGGGTCTGGAATTCCGGCATGAACGCGCCCATTCCCTGCCGCAATATGTGCGCACGGATGAAAAGCGGCTGCGCCAGATTCTCGTCAACCTGCTCTCCAACGCCATCAAGTTCACCGATGAGGGCAGCGTCACCTTCGATGTCGCCTATCGCAGTCAGGTGGCAAGCTTCACGGTTTCCGATACCGGGCGCGGCATCACCGAAAAAGATCTCGCCCGCATCTACGAGCCTTTCCAGCGTGGCGAGGCCGAAAGCGTGCGCCCTATGCCGGGCCTCGGCCTGGGGCTGACAATCACAAGGCTTCTGACCAATACGCTGGGCGGTGAGATTTCCGTTTCGAGCGAGAAGGATCAAGGCTCCACCTTCCGCGTCCGCTTGATGCTCTCCGCCGTGCACCGGCCAAGCACCGCGCCTGCGCCGGAAAAGACCATCCGCTCCTATTCCGGCCCACGCCGCACCATCGTCGTGGTTGATGACAACGAAGACCATCGCGAGCTGATGCGGCAGGTGCTCTCGCCGCTGGATTTCGTAGTGCTGACCGCCCAGAGCGGACCGGAATGCCTGACGCTGATCGAAGGTGTGAAGCCCGACCTTTTCCTCATCGATATTTCCATGCCCGGCATGACCGGCTGGCAGCTCGTGACGAAACTGCGCGAAGCCGGCCAGATCGCCCCGCTCATCATGCTCTCGGCCAATATCGGCGATGGAACCGTTGCGGGTGCGGGCGAGGACAATCACAACGACGCCATCGCCAAGCCGGTTGATATCCGCCATCTCTGCGACAGGCTTGCCGTGCATCTCGGCCTCAAATGGATTTACGATACGGACTTGCCGCCGGCGCCCACACCGCAGCCCCCGGCGCAGATCGTTCATCCGGGCGCGATCCATATTCAAGATTTGCAACGGCTCGGCGAAATAGGTTACATACGCGGCATAGAGGCGAAACTCGCCGATCTTGCCCGCAACACGGATAACCTGCCTTTCACGCAAGAGCTCGGCACCTATGTGCAGGCTTTCGATCTGGCCGGTTACGCGCATTTTCTCAAGCGGTTTTCAGATAGCGACAGGGGAGACGGCAAGGCATGAGCGGGCCAGGCGCAGCACTGCCGAGAGACATCGTATTGCTGGTGGATGACAGCCCGGAGGCGCTTGGTTTCTTGACCGATGCGCTGGAACAATCAGGCTTTTCGGCGCTGATCGCCACCTCGGGTCAGGCCGCCCTCAACATTGCCGAGCGCATCACGCCCGATATCATCCTGCTCGATGCCGTCATGCCTTCGATGGACGGTTTCGAAACCTGCCGTCGCCTGAAGGCCAATGCCGCCGTGGCGCAGGTGCCTGTCATCTTCATGACCGGGCTGACGGAGACGGAACATGTGGTGCGGGCGCTGGAATCCGGTGGTGTCGACTATCTGACCAAGCCGATCAATATCGACGAGCTGCGCGCCCGCATCCGCGTGCATCTCTCCAATGCCCGCTCGGCGCAAAGCGCCCGCGTGGCGCTCGATGCCGCCGGACGCCACCTGCTCGCCGTGCGCGCCAATGGCGCCATCCACTGGTCAACCCCGCAGGCGACGCGGCTGGTCAATGCGGCCACCGGCCGCGATGATGGGCTGGAAATCGTCGTCAGCCATATTGCCGGCTGGCTGGGCAACCGGGCGACGGCGGATACCGCCCGCGACACACCGCTGACAATCACACAGGCCGGGCGTCCCGCCCTGCAACTCTCCTTCCTCGGCGCCATGGGGCCGGACGAACATCTCTTCCGCCTGACCGCCGCCAACGAGAAATCGGACGACCATCTGCTGAAAGAACATTTCGCGCTGACGACCCGGGAATCGGAAGTGCTGCTGTGGATCGCCAAGGGTAAATCCAACCGCGATATCGGCGATATTCTCGGCCTTTCCGCGAGAACCGTGAACAAACATCTTGAGCAGATCTATGTGAAGCTCGGCGTGGAGAACCGCGCTTCGGCGGCCGTCAAGGCGGCGCATATTCTGCATCAGGGATGACGGCTGCATTTCGTGCGGCCAGGTTCAAAAAACATATATTTTCTGCGTGAGCGCAGAACACCAATTTATTGACCGAGCGAGTGCCGCTTGTTTCTTCTCCCCGCCGGGGAGAAGGTCGCGGCAGCGGGATGAGAGGGCTAGGGTAGCGATATCCGGAGAGCTTGCCCCCTCATCCGACCCTTCGGGCCGCCTTCTCCCCGACGGGGAGAAGAAACAAGCCTCAACCCCCGCCTCCCAAAAATCACCTCTCAATCAACCTGAACCCAACACAGGAGAAACACCCATGGACCGTTTCATCATCCTTTCCGGCTGCTCCGGCGGCGGCAAATCCACCCTCCTCACACAACTTGCCCGGCGCGGTTTCGCCACCGTCGAGGAGCCCGGTCGGCGCATCGTCATCGAAGAAACCCGCAATAACGGCACCGCCCTGCCCTGGATCGACATCGAGGCTTTCGCCCGCCGGGCGATCGCCATGGCGCTGGAAGACCGGCAAAAGGCGCCGGCGGAAGGCCTCGTCTTTTTCGACCGCGGCCTGATCGACGCCGCATCCGCGCTGAGCCATGTCAGCGGCGATGGCTTCATCGATACGCTGAAAAACACGCACCGCTATAACCCTCTGGTTTTCCTCACCCCGCCCTGGCCTGAAATCTATCAGGGCGACGATGAACGCCGGCATGATTTCGACGCCGCGGTCGAGGAGTATGATCGTCTCGTCCGGGACTATGAAACGCTTGGCTACGATAGTGTCGTGCTGCCAAAATCAGGCATCGAGGAACGTGCCGACTTTATCCTGGCGCGGATCGGCTGACAGCGACAGGTTCGGCCTCGGCGATATCAGAGCAATTGCGCAACGGTGACAAACTCAAACCCGCGTTGACGAAGGCTGTCTATGATCAGGGGCAAGGCCTGCCGGGATACCTCGCGGCTTCGATACATGACATGCATGATGATGATCGAGCCGTTTCTCGTTTGCTCGATGACGTGACTGGCGAGGGCGGCCGCATCGTCGGCGACATCGGGAAACGATTCCGGTTCGACATCCCACATGATGGTTTTCCGGTCATGCCGTGAAAGATACCAGGGCAAGGTGAGCAGCTTCTTGCCATAGGGCGGCCGGAACATGATCTCGCCTTCGTAGCCCGCAGCGCGAATAGCCGCATCGGTGCGCTCGATCTCCTCCCTGATCCGCGCCGGCCCCATGAACATCATGTTGGAATGCGCATAGCTATGGTTGCCGAGCTGATGCCCCTCGCTCACGATCATGCGCGCCTGCGGCAGGTTTTCTTCGGTCTCCTTACCGGTCAAAAAGAAAGTCGCTTTTACCCCGCGCTCCCTCAGGATCGTCAGGACATCAGGCGTAAAACGCACCGACGGCCCATCGTCGAAGGTCAGCGCCACCACCGGCCTTTCCGTTTCGACCCTTGCGATGATGCCACCAAATAATTGCGTCGTTCGGGATTTGCTGAAGAAATGCACGCCTATCAGCACCGCCGCCAGCCCAGCAAGAACAAGGAATAGAGACACGGTTCGCTTTATCGTCATTGCTACCCCTCATTGCAGTTTTCCCGAGAGGCTTTGTTTCCCGCCTTGTTGTCTCCAGTATGGCAAGCCGGACCACAAAAAGAAAAAGCCCGGCATCGCTGCCGGGCTTCGATAGGAAGTCACAGAAGAGCTTAGCTGCCCTGCTGGATGTAGGTGAACTTGCCGTCCGGACCCTTCTTCCATTCGTACATGACGTAGCCGGGAAGCTTCGGGTCGCCCTTCTCGTCGAAGGAGATGTCGCCAAGCGCGGTCGGGAAGGTGCCGGACTTCAGGGCCTCGGCAACCTTTTCCGGCTCCACGGAACCGGCAGCCTTCGCCGCACCGGCAATCGCCTGCATCGCGGCGTAGGAGTAGAGCGTGTAGGCTTCCGGGTTGAAGCCGGCGGCCTTGAACTTCTCTACCAGCTCCTTGTTTTCCGGGCGCAGCGTCGGATCGGGGCCGAAGGTGTTGAGCGTGCCTTCAACGGCGTCGCCGGCGATGGAAGCAAGTTCGTTCGAGACGATACCGTCTCCCGAAACGAGCTTCGCCTTCAGGCCCTGGTCAGCCGCCTGGCGGATGATGAGACCGGCTTCGGTGTGCAGGCCGCCCCAGTAGATGATGGAAACGCCGGCTTCCTTCATCTTGGAGATCAGCGCGGAGAAGTCCTTGTCGCCGACGTTCACGCCTTCATACATGACCTCAGTCACGCCGGCGGCATTGGCAGCCTTCTTGGTTTCATCGGCAAGGCCCTGACCATAAGGTGTCTTGTCGTGAATGATGGCGACCTTGGCGTCCTTGAAATGATCGGCCAGGTACTTGCCGGCGATGCCGCCCTGCTGGTCGTCACGGCCGCAGGTGCGGAAAGTGTTCCACAGGCCGCGTTCGGTGAAAACAGGGTTGGTTGCGGCAGGCGTGATTTCGAGAATGCCGTTTTCGGCGTAAACTTCAGAGGCCGGAATGGAAACGCCGGAGTTGAAGTGACCGACAACGAATTTCACGCCGTCAGCAACGAATTTGTTGGCAACCGAAATACCCTGCTTGGGGTCGGATACGTCGTCGCCCAGCACGATCTTGATCTGCTCGCCATTGATGCCGCCGGCGGCATTGATGTCTTTCGCAGCCTGTTCGGCACCCTTCTGGATCTGAGCGCCGAAAGCAGCGTTCGGGCCGGTCAGCGGTGCGCCGACAGCGATCACGACATCGGCCCAGGCCGAACCGCCAAACGCGACCATGGCGGTCAGCGCAACAGCGGAAAGAAGAGACTTCTTCATTACTTTACTCCCAGTTCCTTTGGATGGGTTGATTGCAAGGACCTGTTCAGTACCCACCTTCACTGAACAGGAAACCGTTCCACTCTGACGAGCATTGTGCAGTCGGAAAAATCCGCCTGTCAATCTTTCTTCTTGTAGGAAAATGCCGACGTCCGGTCGTAGAGCCAATAGTAATTATTGACCATCTGGCTCGTCCTGCGCATGCGGAAACCGATGCTGGAAAAGACCAGAAGAAGAACGACGTCAAACACGTAATAGAAGCCGTTGATGAACGGCCCGTTGAAGAGCGCGTAATGCAGAAACCGCATGACGAGCCCCAGTGCGAGCGTATAGATCACCACCCGCGTATAACCGCCCCAGCCATCGGCCACCGATCTGCCCGTGCGCCACGCCGTCCAGAAACCCAAGAGAACAACCAGTGCGCGCAGAACATAACGCACGCCGTTATCGGTTTCGAAAAAAAGGCCCTGCATCTCTTTCCCCATCAGTGCCGGGCGGAAACGCCCTGGCCCTGCCTTGTCTGTCGTCCCGTCGTTTCCCGCCGGGCATTTTATTGTTTACGCCCCGCCAGGGATCCTTAAGGTTTGGCCGAAAGGACGGCAGGCCGCCGTTTGCAGTCTTGCGCCGCAAGATTTCCGGCGCAAGTAAAATCTTTCAGTGCCGTCCGCCTTCGAGATAGGCGGCGCGCACCTGCGGATCGGCGAGCAGTTCCCTGCCCGAACCACTCATCGTCACCTTGCCGTTGACCATCACATAAGCGCGGTCGGAAAGCTTCAGCGCGGCAAAGGCGTTCTGCTCCACGAGGAAGACGGTCAGCCCCTCTTCCTGGTTGAGTTTCTTGATCGCCTCGAAAATGCCCTTGACGATCAGCGGTGCAAGACCGAGTGACGGTTCATCAAGCAGCAGCAGCTTCGGACGCGCCATCAGCGCGCGGCCGATGGAGAGCATCTGCTGCTCGCCGCCGGAAAGCGTGCCGCCGCGCTGGCTCTGGCGCTCTTTCAGACGCGGGAACATCGTGAAGATCTTCTCGACGTCCTCTTTGAAATGCTTGAGATTATCGAGATTGGCGCCCATCTGCAGGTTTTCCAGCACTGTCATGCGCGGGAAAATCCGGCGGCCTTCGGGAGACTGGGCGATGCGCTTGCGGGCAATCAGATGCGTCGGCAGATGGGTAATGTCCTCACCGTCGAAGATCACCTGACCGGCGCGCGCCTGCGGGCTGCCGCAGATGGTCATCATCAGCGTCGACTTGCCGGCGCCATTGGCGCCGATCAGGCTGACGATCTCACCCTTGTTGACCTCGACATCGACACCGGCCAGAGCCCGGATATTGCCATAATAGGTTTCGACACCCTGGACTTTGAGAAGCGATTCACCGGGCATCAGGCCGCTCCTCCGTCGAGTTCTTCCGCAATCACGTCTTCCACTTCATCATCCTCGACACCCAGATAGGCGGCGATGACCTTCGGGTCGTTCTTCACATGGTCCGGCGAACCGTCGGAAATCTTCTGGCCATATTCCAGAACCACGACATGGTCGGAAATCTGCATGACCACGGACATGTCGTGCTCGATAAGAAGCAGCGACGTGCCTTCGTCGCGAATGCCGCGCAGCAGCGCATTGAGCGCCAGCGATTCCTTCGGATTGAGACCGGCGGCCGGCTCATCTAGGCACAGAAGCTCCGGCCCCGTGCACATGGCGCGGGCGATTTCCAGACGGCGCTGCGCGCCATAGGGCAGATCGCCGGCCGGATCGTCGGCGCGGTCGGTCAGATCGGCCTTGTCCAGCCAGTATTTGGCCTTTTCGATCGAGTCGTCCACCGCCCGCCGGTAAGCGGGCAGGCCGAGAAGACCGAGAATGGTGTAACCCGAGGCCTTCATCAGTGCATTGTGCTGCGCCACCAGCAGGTTTTCCAGAACCGTCAGACCCGAAAACAGGCGGATGTTCTGGAAGGTGCGCGCCACCTTGGCCTTCTTGGTGATCTCGAAATCCGGCAGGCGCTCGAGAAGATGCGCCTCGCCACTCTGCTGGCGCATGGTGATCATGCCCATGGTCGGCTTGTAGAAGCCGGTGATGCAGTTGAAGACCGTGGTCTTGCCCGCACCGTTGGGGCCGATCAGCGCCGTGATCTCGCCGCGCTTCGCCTCGAAGGAGAAGTCGTTGATGGCCATCAGGCCGCCGAAGCGCATCGAGAGATGTTCGACCTTGAGGATCGTATCGCCAGTGGTGTTTGGTGTCATGTTCGTCATTCCGGAAGCCATCAACCGTGACCTTCCTTGGTAAAGCTGCCGGAGACGGCCTTGCGTTCTTTAAGGAAGGCCGTGGGTTCACGCGAGCCGACGAAACCGCGCGGCTTGAACAGCATGACGATGACCATGGCGAGACCGAAGAGCAGCATGCGGTAAAGTTCCGGTGTGAAGTCAGGCCCGAAGACATGCTTCAGGAACTCCATCTCACGCAGAAGCTCGGTGCCGCCGACCATGACGAGCGCCGCAATGGCGATACCTGTCAGCGAGCCCATGCCGCCAAGTACGACGATGGCGAGGATGACGGCCGATTCCAGGAACACGAAGCTTTCCGGCGAAACGAAACCCTGCCGCGCGGCAAAGAACGAACCGGCGAAACCGCCGAACATCGCGCCCGTGGCAAAGGCGGTGAGCTTGGTGATGACGGTGTCGATGCCGAGCGAACGGCAGGCGATTTCGTCCTCGCGCAGCGCTTCCCATGCACGGCCGATCGGCATGCGGCGCAGCTTGATGGTGACGTAAGCCGTCAGCATGCACAGAAGCAGGATCACGTAGAACAGGAAGATCTTGTAATAGGCCGACGACATCGACAGGCCGAAGGCCTTGGCGAAATTGTCCGGCGCAGCGACATCGAAGGACCAGATGCCGAAGACCGAAGCCTTGGCGATGCCGGAAATGCCGAAGGTGCCCTTGGTGACGGCCGTCCAGTTCAAAAGCACGAGGCGGATGATCTCACCGAAGGCCAGCGTGACGATCGCCAGATAGTCGCCGCGAAGGCGCAGAACCGGGAAACCGAGAATGATGCCCCAGAAGCCGGCGAGAATGCCCGCGACCGGCAGGAGCACCCAGAAGGACAGGCCGAAATGGCTTGACAGCAGCGCGTAGGAATAGGCGCCGACCGCGTAAAAGGCCACATAACCGAGATCGAGCAGGCCGGCGAGGCCGACGACGATGTTCAGGCCCCAGGCCAGCATCACATAGATCAGGATCTGGATGCCGAAATTGTCGACGAATTTCAGCGAGCCCTGAAAGCCGAACAATTGCACGGCGATAACAGGATAAAGCAGCAGCAGGACGAGCGCCAGCTTCAGGAAGTGCTTGTGGAAAAATCCTTTTTCCTCGGAGATTTCCAGAATGCCACTTTTCGCCTTGGCAAGCCGGCGGCGGTCCAGCGACGGCTTGATGAAGCCGACCACGAGAAAGCGGCCGACCGCGGCAATGCCGACGAAGATCGCCAGAAGCCCCCAGCGGGTGCCCCAGATCAGCTGGTTGTTGATATCCTGATAGGTGACGATGCCGACATAAAGAATGAACATGCCGAACGAGATGAGGCCCGCAATCAGGCCCTCCTTCACGGCCGTCGCCATCAGGCTCGGGCTGGAAGCGGCGTTTTCGGAAGCGATATTGGTCATGGGATCACACCTTCTCGACTTCCGGACGACCGAGAATACCGGTCGGCTTGAAGATCAGCACGAAAGCCAGAATGCCGAATGCCGCGACATCCTTGTAGGCGATGGAGAAATAGGCCGACCACAGCGATTCAATGAGACCGATCAGCAGACCGCCGAGAACAGCGCCCGGAAGCGAGCCGATGCCGCCGAGAACGGCCGCGGTAAACGCCTTGACGCCGGGAATGAAGCCGTCGCTGAACGAGGCAACGCCATAATACATCAGATACATGGTGCCCGCGACCGCAGCCAGCGCCGCACCCATGATGAAGGTGATGGAGATGGTCTTGTCGACATCAACGCCGAGCAATGCGGCCATCTTGCGGTCCTGTTCGGTGGCGCGCTGCGCCCGGCCGAGCGGGGTCTTGTTGACGATATACCAGAAGGCGAAGAGCAGCACCGAGGTGACGACCATGATGATCAGCTGCTTCAGCGAGACGGTAATGGCGCCGAAATGATAGCTTTCCGTCACCATGGACGGGATCGGCTTGTTGCGCGGACCCTGGGTGACCTGGATGAAGTTGGACAGCGCGATCGACATGCCGATGGCAGTGATCAGCGGTGCAAGACGGAACGAACCTCTGAGCGGGCGGTAGGCGACGCGCTCGATCACCCAGTTCCACAGGCCGGTCATCAGCATGGCGACGACCATCATCAAAAGCAGAAGAAGCGCCACCGGAATGCCGGCGACAAAAGATGTCACGATCAGGAAAACGATCAGGGCGGCGAAGCCGCCAAGCATGAAAATATCGCCATGGGCGAAGTTGATCATGCCGATGATGCCGTAAACCATCGTATAGCCGATAGCGATGAGGCCGTAGATCGATCCAAGAGTCAGCCCGTTGATGAGCTGCTGGATAAAATACTCCATGTCTTTCCCCCGGGCACGACCTCGAATGGGTCACGCCTCGTTATGTTAATTATAGGGGAAGCCTTTCAGGCAGACCCCCACCCTCAAAATGCATATCGTGTTCGTTAAAAATGTGAAGTCAAAAACGGGCGATCCTGCACAAAATTTGGAATTTCCACATGGACTGCCGCTTTCCCGGTCAAAAGAGCCATGATTTTGGCAGGAAGTGCTGAAAAAATGACGGTTGGATGCTTATTTTAGCATTGTCCAATGCCATTATTTGACGGGCAGCGGGCAAAGGAGTAGCGAATATCGGAACGGCGATATCCCGCAGACGGGATACAATTGGCAAAGAGATGATCGACATATTGACGAAAGCGGCGCTGGACGCCGGGCAGGCCATCATGGCGGTCCATCGCGCCGGCCCACATGCGTCATACAAGGACGACTGTTCGCCCGTGACCGAGGCCGACCAGCGTGCCGAGGTGATCATCCTTGCGGCGCTGGCCCTCCATTTTCCTGACATCCCCGTGGTGGCCGAAGAGGCTGTCTCAAACGGCATCCTGCCGGAAACCGGTGCGGAATTCTTTCTCGTCGATCCGCTTGACGGCACCAAGGAATTCATTGCCGGCAAGGACGATTTCACCGTCAATATCGCGCTCATCCGCAATGGCGTTCCGGTGGCCGGCGTCGTTTACGCCCCCTGCCGTGGACAGGCGTGGACGGGTGAAGAAAACGCCGCCGAAAAGCTCGCAATATCAGGCGAAGGCGCAATCCTTTCGCGCCACCCCATCCGGGCGCGTCAGCGCGGCGCTTCGCCCGTGGCGCTGATCAGCCGCTCGCATTGCACGGCGAAGACGGAAGCCTTCGTGGCCGAACACGGGCTGAAAGACTGCATTTCCGTCGGCTCCTCGCTGAAATTCTGCATGCTGGCGGAAGGCGCTGCCGATATCTACCCCCGCTTCAGCCGTACCATGATGTGGGACACGGCCGCCGGCGACGCCGTGCTGCGCGCCGCAGGCGGCAGGACGCTCGATTGCGAGGGCAGGCCCCTTGTCTATGCGGTGAGGGGCGATGGCGAGGATGCGCTGGCCAATCCGGACTTCATTGCCGAGGGGGCGATGGCGGTGGAACACGCGGGGTAACAGGCGCTCGGCGTTTCCTGCGGCTCTTGCAAAGCGCGGATCGATCCCTGCTTCGGCGTATGAGGCTTCCCCCCCTCTGCCCTGCCGGGCATCTCCCCTCAAGGGGGAGATCAGCCGGAGGCACTACCACCACTTCATTCGCAAATGCTGAGATGGGCGAAGCCTGCCCGCGAGTCGATCTCCCCCTTGAAGGGGAGATGCCCGGCAGGGCAGAGGGGGGGGTGAAGCCTCGCCCACCAAGGCCCAACAAAAAATAATCCATCCCCACTCATCCCCACCCCACGTCCCCCCGTCACAATGCCCCGCAAGGAAACACCACAACGCGGAAGGCACATCATGACGGAACAGACGGCGAGACTTCGGCTTCCTTACATCCTGCCCTCACAGGCCCAAAAACACGTCACCCACAACGAAGCCCTGCAAAGGCTGGATGCAATCGTGCAGCTCACCATCAAGGCTGCCGTTGCCGCCCCGCCCGAAAATGCGGCCGAGGGCGATTGTTTCCTGCTGACGCCGGACGCCGCCGGCGACTGGGCCGGCAAGGGCGGCAGGCTCGCGTTCCGGCAGGATGGCGCGTGGCTCTTTATAGTACCGCAGCCGGGCTGGACGGCATGGTTTGCGACCGAGAGCAAATATCGCCTGCTGCAAGACGGAAGCTGGCGCGACATGCCGCTGCCGGCCACCGGCCGGCAGGAGCGGCTGGGGATCGGCGCGGAGGCCGATGACACCAACCGGCTGGCGCTTGCCTCCCCCGCCAGCCTCTTTACCCATGCCGAGGAAGACGGCAGCCACCGCATGACGATCAACAAGGCGGCAAAAGCCGATACCGCCACGCTGCTGTTCCAATCCGGCTGGAGCGGCCGGGCGGAAATGGGCCTTGCCGGCCATGACGGGTTTTCGATCAAGACCAGTGTGGATGGCACCTCCTGGCACACGGCGCTTCTGTGCAGCGGCGATGGCCGGGTCTCGATGCCCAACCGCCCACTCGCCGTCGCCGGCCTGCCCTCGGGCACGACGAAACCCGCCAATGGCTCGGCGGCGGGTTTTTCCGTGCTCTTCATCGCCGAGGGTGGATTTGCGCTCGGGGAAACCCTGGGAACCGACGGGCGTGAACTCGTCGTTCCGGCAAAGGGCCTTTATCTGGCAGCATTGTCGCTCGCCGTGGTCTCCTCCTCCGGCCACCGGGTGACGCTTTTCATCAACGGTGCGGCGGCCAGTTTCGGCATGACAGGAAATGCATCGACCTCAGGCACACAGCAGTCGGCAACATCGATCCTTCCGCTCGATGCCGGCGACCGCCTGCGGCTGCAGCATGAGGGAACGGCGGAATTTACCCAGGGCAGCGGGAAAACGTGCCTTTCGCTTGCGGCACTCTGACGGAAACAACCGATGAGAGAGAAAAATTGCGTTTTTTGGAAAAATTTTTTCCCGGCAAAATAAGGCGACTCGAACAAATCAGGCGAAACCGTTCAAATTCTTAATAAATTGTCACGAGCTGCTTAGGCAATTTTTAAAGGTACCGGGATAGAGTTCCCGTCATATGGTCTTGAGTTTGTATAGAGTGTCCAATGACCGAAATGATACGCCCACGAGTTAAATATGTCATCGGCCCCGATGGCAGCCCTCTGACGATTGCGGATCTTCCGCCTGCCAATACCCGTCGCTGGGTCATTCGCAGAAAGGCGGAGGTGGTTGCCGCGGTACGCGGAGGACTGCTGAGCCTCGAGGAAGCCTGCGAGCGTTATACGCTCACCGTTGAAGAATTCCTGTCCTGGCAGTCCTCGATCTCCGATCATGGCCTCGCCGGTCTGCGCACCACGCGCATTCAGCAATATCGCCACTAAACAGTGCGCCGGCGCGGTAACGCGCCCCCAAACCGAATTCCAGAACGCCCCGCCGGATCATCGACGGGGCTTTCGGTTTGATTTCGGATTTCTCCTGAAAACTGCCCGACAGAGCCGGTGATTGTCGCCGGTTTGTGTCCGCTGCGTTCGCTATCGCGCTGTTTCAATTCAGGCGCAAGCCGTTAGAGTGGCGAAAACGAACAGCAATGCGGAGGCAGAGACCATGGACATCAAGACCACCGAAACCGGATCGCGCGGCGAATATTCGGCGACCATCGACGGCCACAAGGCGGAGATGACCTATTCGCGCACCTCCCCTTCCCTCATCATCATCGACCATACCGGTGTGCCCGATGCGCTGCGCGGCAAGGGTGTCGGCCAGACGCTCGCCGCCCATGCGATTGATGAAGCCCGCAAGGGCGGCTGGAAGATCATTCCGCTCTGCCCCTTCTTCAAGGCCCAGACATTGCGCCATGCCGAATGGGCGGATGTGATCCAGGGGTAAAATGGCAGACATAAAGAGCGTAATGGCAGCTATCTACGGGTGTTTTGGCCAAAACGGAGCATCCACACTCCGTCACCCCGGCCTTGAGCCGGGGTCCAGCAAGCTCAGTCATTGAGCTGAAAAGACACTTCTCGTTGCGCAGGCGCGCGTCGGCTGGATGCCGGATCAAGTCCGGCATGACGGCGGAGAGATTTTCAGGTGTGCCAGCAATCACGCCACCTTCAACGGCGGCGTCCCGGCATGCATGCTCCGGCGGACTTCTTCACGGAATTCCAGCGTATCCTCTGCGCCATGCACCGCCACGGCATGTTGCACGGCCGCTTCCATAAGCTCTTCTTGAGAATCGGCGGAAATGGCAACGGTGCATCTGCTGTCACTGGGGAATTCACGGCAATCGATATATTGGCGGGCCATTTTTTCCTCCCTGCAATAGCCGCCCGCGCCTGCACGGGGCGCGTGCGCGTAAAAGCCTCCGGCTCACGGTCGGAACCCCCGTAAAATACGCCTTTCCCAACTTCCGGACAATCGAAATCGGGCATGACCGTCCCGGCGGGAAACACCGGCGACGCCGCAAAACAAAAGGCCGCCCTTAAGGAGCGGCCTTTTAAAAAAATGCACGGCGTCCCGTCATTGAAAGCCGCCTCCTGATCCACCGGCAGCCGTCAATGAGGACGATCATTCGTCAGCTTTTGCGCCTGCGGTCAGGCGCGGGCGCGGATGGCTCCGTCGCGGTTTTCCAGTGCGGCGGCCTTTTCATATTCGGCCTGCACCTCTTCCAGCGAAGCCTCGGCGGCCTCCTGCTGGGCCTTCAGCTCCCGGATCGAGACCTGAAGATTATCCGCCCGCTGGCGCGCGGCCTTGGCGAAGGTCGGATAGGCGAAATGTGTCGGATCGGTAATGCCCGACTTGCTCTCTTCCAGAGAGATCTGATGCACCAGTTCCTTTGCCATCCGCTCAAACTCGGACATCATCTGCTGCAGCTGGTTAAGCTGCCGGCGTTTTTCATTGACCTGAAATTCCTTCAGGCGAACCAGGCTGTCACGCGACTTCATACGCAATACTCCATGGATAGCGAGACCCGGATCAAAAAGGCACTATGCCCCCCTGACCGGCCCGTTTAACCCGCCCGTTTTTCCGTAAGGGTTGACCCCTGTCCCGGAATGATTCCCAAAAGTTACCCGGCGTTAATAAAAAACCGCCGCCGTTAACCTTTCGTTTACGGGCATCGTTAATGATAAACACGATCATTTAAGGGTCGGTAAATGCCAGGTCCAAAAAAACGGGCCAGACGATGTAAGAGTCGATTGAATCACTTAGCGGGAAATCCTCACGTTGAGCTTCAATTTTGGCGATGGTGGATTCACGTGCAAAAACAGCGAAATGCCTTCTTTGCTTAATAAATTCGATACACCTTGCCAAAGGCAATTAGAATTTGTTAACCATTTGGTGGCAGCCTGCAAATCAGGCAACGTCTGGATCCGCATCGCGCGAGGCAATGATTTACCGGTTCGCGGGCGGCAAAGGGGATAATTATGCGGGTTCTACTTATTGAAGACGACAGCGCGACAGCGCAGAGCATTGAACTGATGCTCAAGTCGGAAAGCTTTAACGTCTACACGACCGACCTCGGCGAGGAAGGCGTGGACCTCGGCAAGCTCTACGATTACGATATTATTCTTCTCGACCTCAACCTGCCCGACATGTCGGGTTACGAGGTTCTGAGAACGCTTCGCCTCTCCAAGGTCAAGACGCCGATCCTCATCCTGTCCGGCATGGCCGGTATCGAGGACAAGGTTCGCGGCCTCGGCTTCGGCGCAGACGATTACATGACGAAGCCGTTCCACAAGGACGAACTTGTTGCCCGCATTCATGCCATCGTCCGCCGTTCCAAGGGCCATGCGCAGTCGGTCATCGCCACCGGCGAGCTGATCGTCAATCTCGATGCCAAGACGGTTGAAGTGGGCGGCCAGCGCGTTCACCTGACCGGAAAGGAATATCAGATGCTCGAGCTGCTTTCGCTGCGCAAGGGCACGACGCTGACCAAGGAAATGTTCCTGAACCACCTCTACGGCGGCATGGACGAACCGGAACTGAAGATCATCGACGTCTTCATCTGCAAGCTGCGCAAGAAGCTCGCAAATGCTGCAGGCGGCGCAAACTACATTGAAACCGTCTGGGGCCGTGGCTATGTTCTGCGCGAGCCTGACGGCGCCACGGAATTCCTCGAAACCGCCTGATCCAATCCGGAACAGGACAGTTTTTAAAAGACCCGCTGGAAACGGCGGGTTTTTTGTTGCGATTTTCTCTCCTCATTGCTGTGCCTGTCACAGGAATCCAGCCAGCCCAAGTCCTTGGGTTGAAAGGACTCTCCGCCGCGCAGACGCGCGTCGACCGAATTCCTGTGACAAGCACAGCAATGAGGAGAGAAAGACCTGGCCACGCATCGCCAAAGGACGCCGGTACATGAACCACGCCATCCCAACCCTCAAGACGGATCGCCTGACGCTGCGCCCGCTGACCATGGCGCATTTCCCCGCCTATCGGAACTTCATGACGTCGCCGCGCTCCATCGGTGTCGGCGGACCATACGACCTGCCCTCAACATGGGGCGTGTTCTGCCACGATCTGGCCAACTGGTACTTTTTCGGCCATGGCGCGCTAATGATCGAGCTTGGCAAAACGGGGGAATGTATCGGCCAGGTCGGCATCAATCACGGTCCGCTGTTTCCGGAAAAGGAACTTGGCTGGCTGCTTTACGAAGGCCATGAGGGGCGCGGTTATGCCGCTGAAGCCGCCTCGGCGCTGCGCGACTGGGCCTTCAGGACCCTGAGCCTGCCCACGCTTGTCAGCTACGTCTCGCCGCAAAACCGCAAATCAGCGGCCGTCGCCGAACGAATCGGCGGAAAGCTCGATCCGGCAGCACCTCGTTCCGATCCCGAAGACCTCGTTTATCGGCACTATCAGGTAAACCCCGTTTGAAAGAGGGACGCCTTGCGGCCATTACGGTCGCGAGGCGTCCCGAAAATCCAACCTAACGCATTTCCACTTTCAGAAAGCCGAGGATTGCCTCCGTGATCTGCGCATGGATAGCCATGCGGTCCCTGCCGCCGCCATCCCGGCAGACGAAACCCTCACCCGGTGAAAGTTCCTCCACGATCTTTTCGCCGTTCGGCTTACAAATCTGCATGAAGCTGAAATGGCTGGCATCCGGTATGTCCCGATAAACCGTCGTCGCCTTTGGCAAATGCCGGGCGATGTATTCGGAATCGGCCTTGATGGCGGCGATCTCTGGTGTCTCCACACCTGCCGCCAGAACCAGAACCGGTACGCTGACGGCCTGCAGCGTTTCCGGCAGGAAACCCGCAGCCGGCCCGAGATCCAGCGCGATGGCGGCGCGGATGCGGGTATCCTTCAAATCCATCGAAAGGCGCGGATCGGCCTTGCCGTCACCGACAACCCCGACTTTGGCGAGCAGCCGGGGAGCCTTGCATTGCGGCGGGCGCTTCTCTGCGCCGCAATCCCTCAGGGCAAGATCGGCGCTGTATCGCGCGCCAACCAGTTCCATCGCGGTCCAGCCGCCGAGGGAATGGCCGATAACCGCGATGCGCGTCCCATCGATCCTGCCGGCGAATCGATCATCGCCAAGCAAGGCCGTCAGCGTTCTGCTGATGTCGCGCGGCCGTTCCCACAATGGAACGATCTCGGTCGCATTTTCTTCGGTAAATGATTCGCCGCCGTGATCCGGAGCGGCCACGACATAACCTTCCCGAACAAGCTCGCCGGCAATCCAGTTCAGATTGCGCCAGCTACCGCCAAAACCGTGCGACAGCAACACGAGCGGACGGGAACCGTTAAGGAAAGAGGCACCCGGTTGAACCTCAAGACCGTAAAATGCGGCATTTTCGCCGACGATCTCGCTTTTGCCCGAGGGCGCGGCCGGGTACCATAATGAAACGGCAAGCGTTCTCGCGCCCCCCTCATCCGGCAATTCGATCTGTTTAAAGCCGATACCGCTTTCCGCCCTTGCGGCCTGAGCAGTGGAAAAGATGACGAGTATCGCCAGAATGAAATAGCGCATGGGATGCTCCAGGAGTTGATATGGACCAACCCTTGGTTCAAAACGCCGCCTGCCGAGACCTCAAACAGGTTTCAGGTCGTCCTGAAACGCAATCGAGACAGCGACTCGCTCGCAAACGCTTCCTGTTATGCCGAGCGCTAGATATCCGCGATCCGCTCGAAAAGCCGCACGGGACTGTCGCGGAAGGTCGTTTCCCGGAAAGGACAGAAGCCGAAACGGGCGGCGATCGCGAGCGAGGGCGCATTCAGCGGATCGATCATGCAGACGATCCGGTTCGATATGCCCTTGGCATCAAACCAGCCAAGGGCGGCCTGCACCGCTTCGCTGGCTACACCCTTGCCCGTCAGATCCCTGTCAATCTTCCACATGGCCTCCGGCGCGGTGTCGAAATCCGCGCCATGTCCACGGCGCATATGGGCCAGCCCCACCTCGCCGACGATTCGTCCCGTGGCGGTTTCCTCCACAACGAAGGGGCCGAAACCGAAGACGGACCAGTGGCCGATGAAACGCAGAAGCCGCGCGAAAGCGAGTTCGGGATCGAGCGGCGCGATCGAGCTCACGCCCGGGATCGGATGAACATCCGCGCTCCAGAAGGAGCAATAACGTGCTTCGTCCTCGATGGCATGCGGCCGCAGCAGGAGACGCGCGGTTTCGACACGGATCATGAGACCTCCTCCTCTGAAAAGAAAAAGGCCGGGCACTGGCAAAAGCCGGCCCGACCCCTGATGGCGTCACTGTCGCATCGAAACGATCACTCCGTAATCGTCTTCGCCGTAAACACGATGCGATCGTCATGCACCTTGTATTCCACCGCCATATTGGCCTCTTCGGCCAGAAGCAGCGTGTAATAAGGCTGAACGGAATGGGCATCGACCGCCTCTTCCAACCTGCCTTCGTAAATTTCCACGAACTTGGCCGGCACGCGCATCATCCGGCCCTTGACGGTGATTTCGAACCTGGCGTCGCCGTCTGGGCTTTCCAGCAGCACATCCACATTGCCGCCGCGCGGAATGGCGCCGTAAGACACGAGGAAGAGGTTGAGCAGAAGTTTGACACGATTCTTCGCAACGATGGCGCGCGGGCCGTTCCAGCTCACTTCCGCCTTCTTTTCGGCGGCGGCGAAATCCTGGGCGGCCTTTTCGGCCTCACCGGTGTCGATCGACGCGCCGGCGGAGCCGGAAGCACCGAAAGCAAGGCGGGCGAACTTCAGCCGCACGGATGCGTTAAGGGCTGACGTGCGGATGAGATCGAGCGCATCGTCATCCGTGCCGCCCTCGTCCAGAAGTTCGAGGCCGTTATTGATGGCGCCGACAGGAGAAATAACGTCATGGCACACACGGCTGCACAGAAGAGCCGCCAGATCGGGACCGGACAGCGTGATATTGAGTTTGCTGGTCATAAAATTCTCTCCTGCGCAAGGGAGGCGCGGACGGTGTGGAAATTGTTAAGCCATAATGACACCATATTTGGTAAACCGATTGTTAATAGGATGGTTTCAAAATGCCAAATGCCTTAACAGGCCACACTGGAGCCCCGTGTATCCGCAAGGATGCGCGAAACATGCTGTAGAACTTTGACTCTGCGCGACCGGCCCTTTCGAAAACCGATTCGGATTTTCGGGCTTATGCGCTAACGAAACAGACGGACGGACATGACGATGCGCCTTACGAAAACCCGCACCATTGCACGCCTCGGACTGGGAAAGATTGTCGCGCTCCTTGCGAGCCTCTTGATGTGGGTCGCACCGGCCTCGGCCCAGAACAGCGATCAATATTCGTTCCAGGAAGTCGTGGATGCAGGCCACGGATTCTTCGGTGAAACCACCGGCGGTCTTGCCAAGGTGGTGGAGCGCGCCTTCCAGCAATACGGTCTTCCAAACGGTTACATTCTCGGGCAGGAAGGCTCCGGCGCTTTCGTCGCGGGCCTCACCTATGGCGAAGGCACGCTTTATACCAAGAACGCCGGCCAGCACCCCGTCTTCTGGCAGGGCCCGTCGCTCGGCCTCGATTACGGCGGCCAGGGCACCCGCGCCATGATGCTGGTCTATAACCTGCCCTCCGTCGATGCGCTTTACCGCCGTTACGGCGGTGTGAGCGGCTCCGCCTTCATCGTCGCCGGCGTCGGCATGACCTATCTGAAGAGCAGCGACGTGACCCTCGCGCCCATCCGCACCGGCATCGGCGCGCGCCTCGGCATCAATGTCGGCTACCTGAAGCTCACCCAGCAGCCGACCTGGAACCCCTTCTGATTCGCTAAAGCCGGGGCGGGAGGAAATAACGGGCCGGTTTTGACGGTGCGACACCCCTCCCCACGGTTGCAATAATAGCGTAACGTGCTTTCGCGCCCCTCTTTCCGAATGCGCGCGTATCTGAGTTTCGGAGACTGTCCCGCGTGATCGAATATGCCATTCTCTTCGGATTGGGTTTTCTCACCGCAACCCTGCTGGCCCTGCTGATCGCACCCGCGATCCATCGCCGCATCGTCGCCTATACGGAAAACCGCATACGCGCGACAATGCCCATCAGCCCGCAGGAAGTCCGCGCCCAGAAGGACATGGCGCGTGCGCTCTACGCCGCCGAAAACGCCAAGGTCCGCCAGGAACTGGATACGGAACGGGAAAAGAACACCTCGCTGCGCCTCGCCAACGAAGCCGCTTCCAGCGATGCCTATCGCCTTGGCGAGCAGAATCGCAGCTTCTCCCTGAAAATCGAGGAGCTGACGCTGGAAATCGGCGAATTGCGCGCAGCGCTTGATGCCAGCGAAGAACGCGCCGGCATCATACAGGCGAACCTCGCACAACAGGAGCAGGCCGCCAACGAGCGCGCCAGCCAGATGTCCGATCTCACCGCCCGCCTCACCAATCTGACGCGCGAACTGGATGATTCGAAAATCCTCGCTGCCACCCGCGATCTGGAGGCAGAACAGGCCAAGCAGAGCGCCACGCGCTTCCGCAAGGAAGGCGAGACGGCGACCCGTGAACTGCAGGACGTGGCGGCCCGTAACAAGGAAGCCATGACGGCGGTTGCGCGCGAAAGCCGCAAGGTCACCCGGCTGGAAGAACAGGTCGCTACGCTCATGGCGAAAAACGCCGATCTCGACACGATGCTGACGCTGCGCAACCAGGAAGCCGCCCGTCTCAAGGAACAGCTTGCCGCAACCGGCGGCCGCGCCAACGACATGATCATTCGTCTGCCGAACCCTGCCGTGCCGGTTGAGAAGGCGGTAAACCCGCCGCCACAGCCGGCCCCAGCCGCCGCGCTTGAAGTCGCACCCGTCGCCGAAGCAGAGGCGACACCGGCGGTCGCCGCCGAGGAGGCAGCCATCTCACCGGTTGAGAAGACAACGGCGCCGGCGTCAGAAGGTCTGGAACAGGAAATCGAGGATATCCGCAATCAGGGCACCGCGCTCACCGAGCGCCTGCTGAATGTGCGCGGCACCGGCAATGACGAACCGATCCGCGGCGAAATCGCCCGCATCGCCGCTGAGATGATCGCGCTCACGGCGGCGCAGGAGGGCGAGACATCGCCCATTCCAGGGCTGCTTGCCAAGGCCTCCGGCTCATCGGGGCGGGACAGCCTTGCGAAGCGGGCGAAGGTGGTGATGGAGAAGCGGAAACACTGAGGGTGTGGTTTTACCCCCCTCTGCCCTGCCGGGCATCTCCCCCTCGGGGGGGAGATCGGCAAGAAGCACTAACATCACTTCATTCTCAAACGTCGAGATGGCCGAAACCTGGCCGCTTGTCGATCTCCCCCCTTGAGGGGGAGATGCCCGGCAGGGCAGAGGGGGGTAAACCACACCCACCGATGGCCTAAACCCGCCCGATCACCCCCGCCATCTGATAAAGCGCCAGCCCCGAAGCCGTCCCCGCATTCAAGCTATCCAGCTGCGGCGACTGCGCGATCCGTGCCGTATGAAACCGCGAGAGCACCGATTGCGGCAACCCCTCGCCTTCCGTGCCGATGACAAGCGCCATGCGCTCGGAGCGGGGGATATTGCGGATCTCGGTCTCGCCACCAGGCGAAAGGCTCCAGATCGCAAACCCGGCCTCAGAAAGCCGCTCCAGCATCTCCACCGCACCGCCGCCGCGATGATAGGGAACCGAAAGAACTGATCCGACGGAAACACGCAGCGCCTTGCGATAGAGCGGATCGCAGCAGGTCTCGTCGAGAAACACCGCATCGGCATAAAAGGCCGCCGCATTGCGGAACATCGCCCCAAGATTATCGTGATTGGAAATGCCGCAGCCCACGAGCACCAGTGAAGACGGAGGAAGCGCCGCCGTCATTTCGGTAAGCCCGCGATCCTGAACCCGGCGGCCGAGCGCCAGAATGCCGCGATGCAGGTGAAAACCGACAATGCCATCAAGCACCGGCGCTTCGGCCACGTAAACCGGCACATCATCAGGAAAATCGGCAAGAATATCCGCAACGCCGGAAAGCCGGTTGCGCAGGATCAGGATGCTTTCCGCTGCAAAATCACCACCCGCCTTGTGGGCGGCTGCCAGCATGCGCAGCACCACCGTGCCTTCGGCAATGAAACGCCCCTGCCGGCCGGTGAGGTCGCGCTCGCGAATATCGCGAAAGGCGGCGATGCGCGGATCGGCGGGATCCCCGACCGGGATCAGCGCCCGCCCGTCCAGCAGGTCACTGCCCTCACTGGCCATCAACAGTCACATCGGCAAGGAACCGGCCGGCCGCGACGTTGAAAACCAGCGCCTTGCGCGTGCCGTTGGCGAGCCGGCCGTAAAACAGCATGTCGCCGCCGGAATAGCTGACATTGTCGATCGTGAAGCCCTGCGGCAGGCTGGCGGTGACGGCAAGCGGGCCATTACCGGTCGGGACGGCGAGGTTTGGCGCTTCCGCCTGGGTCTGAACCGCTTTCGACGGCCCCATCGCCTTGTAGACAACCGCACCGAAGACGGCCATAAGGCTGATAAACATCACGGAGCCCGACACGATCTGCAAACGGATCATCTTGCGGCGAACTTTTTCCATGGCCGGATCAAGCGGCTTGTCTTCCTGTTCGTCTTGCTCGATCTGCGTCATCGGGTTCCCTGAAATGCTGATGGATCGGAAAAATAAGAATGAACGACCCCTTTAAACAAGGCGGAGACGCAAGGAAAGTCCTGATTGCCGGGGAAGACGCCGAAGGCCGCCTCGATTCCTGGCTGGCGGGCGAGGTGAGCGGCGACTTCTCCCGCAGCCGCCTGAAGGCGCTGATCGAGCAGGGCGCGGTTTCTCTCAACGGCCAGCCGGTGACGGAGCCGAAAAAGAAGGTGCATCCCGGCGATCGCATCGAGATCGTGATGCCGGAACCGGAAGACCCGGAACCCAAGGGCGAGGACATTCCGCTCGACGTGGAATATGAGGATGAAGACCTGATCGTGCTCATCAAGCCCGCCGGGCTCGTCGTGCATCCGGGCGCCGGCAACTGGACGGGAACGCTGGTCAACGCCCTCATCCACCATTGCGGCGACAGCCTCTCCGGCATTGGCGGCGTCAAGCGGCCGGGCATCGTGCACCGGCTGGACAAGGAAACGTCAGGCGTCATGGTCGTGGCGAAGAACGACAATGCCCACCGGCATCTCGCCGCGCAATTTGCCGATCACGGCCGCACCGGACCTTTGGAGCGGGCCTACAAGGCCATCGTCTGGGGCCGCCCGCGCACCCTGCGCGGCACCATCGACGCAGCACTCGGCCGCAGTGCCGACCGCACCAAACGCGCCGTCAAACACGAGGATTCGGATGACGCTCGCGAGGCGATCACCCATTATGAGGTGATGGAGCGTTACCATGAACGACCGGACGCCACCTGCCTCGCCTCGATGGTGGAATGCCGCCTGGAAACCGGCCGCACCCACCAGATCCGCGTGCACATGGCCCATATCGGCAATCCGCTGATCGGTGATCCCGAATATGGCGCCGCCTTCCGCACCAAGGCGAACCTGCTGGAAGAACCGGCAAAAAGCACCGTTGGCCGCTTTCCGCGCCAGGCGCTGCATGCCTATCTGCTCGCCTTCGAACATCCCCGTACAGGCGAGGTGATGGAGTTCGAAACCGACCTGCCGGATGACATGGAAGCGCTGCTCGCCGCATTGCGCGGCTGAAAAACCCGCATGGCGCGGTCAAAAAAACTGCGCCATGTATTTCGCCGGAAGCCCCGGATAATAAAAAAAGATTAGCGGATAGCGATATTCCGCAGTCGGTCCTTTTTATAGACCGCCCCAATTTCGCTTCAATCGTCACACCTCCTCGGCCCCCGCAAAGCTTGAAACCGCCGCCGTGAAAACCGTGGCCGCACAAGAGCTTGGCGACCACTGACGCCGCAGGAAACGCCGAACGTTCAATTCGCCTCCCTCGAACGGAACCGGCATGATGACGGGATCTCTCGCGAATGAATATCGAAGACCGCCAGTTTATATTTCAGGAGTTGCGCAGCGTCGAAGGCTATATCGATCCGCCCGATGCGCTTGTCTTCAAGGCGCTGCTGCAGGCGCAGACGAGCCGGGGTCTCGATGGCGGCATGGCGGAAATCGGCGTTTATTATGGCCGCTCCTATTTCCTGCTGCGCAAATTCGCCCAGGCACAGGAAAAGGTGCTGGGCGTCGACCTGTTCGATCTCGACCCGCCCGAAGATGGTAGCCTCGACCAATATGAGCGCCTGATGGAAAACGGCCGCCGGCTGGGTTTTGCGATGGATGAGGAACTGATCATCAGGGGCGACAGCACGCGGCTGGCACCCGCCGACATCACCTCGAAGATCGGCCCGGCCCGTTTCTTCAGCATCGATGGCGGCCACCACCTGCACCATGTGCTGGCCGATGCGAAACTGGCGATGGAGGTGATCGCGCCGCACGGCGTCATCGTCTTCGACGACACCTTCAACCCCGCCTGGCCGGAGGTGACGGTGGGCGTCGCCGATTTCCTTCGCACCCATGGCCATAACCTCGTCTGCTTCGGCATGACCAAATACAAGACCTATGTCTGCCGGCGGGAATTTCACGCGACCTATGCCGGCGCGATTGCCGCCGATCCCGATCTGCAGGGGTTGGGCCATGTCGAGACGCAGTTCCTCGGCTCGAAGGTGATTCGCCTGCACAATCCCATGCGCCGGCGGGTCATGTATGAGCTGATGGTGCGCTCCGGCCTTGGCGGTTTTTCGGAACGAATCTACCGTTCGAAAGTTAAACAGGTCAAAGAGGGTGTCGCCTCAACATAACGCATGTGTGAACGCAGCGTTCGCTTGAAACGCGGCGGGCGCGTACATATCTGTCACATGGGTTCGTGCGGGGTCGGTAACGACCCGCAGCTTACGGTGCGCCTCCGGTGGGTTAATCGCCGACCAAAGAGGGTGCCGTTCCAGACCATAGATAAGGGGGTGCTTTATGGCCCGCAATAGTTTGCCTACGATTACAGCCGGCGAAGCCGGTCTCAATAGATATCTCGACGAAATCCGTAAATTCCCGATGCTGGAGCCGCAGGAAGAATACATGCTTGGCAAGCGTTACGCCGAGCATGGTGACCGCGACGCCGCCCACAAGCTCGTCACCAGCCATCTGCGTCTCGTCGCCAAGATCGCCATGGGTTACCGCGGTTACGGCCTGCCGATCGGCGAAGTCGTGTCCGAAGGCAATGTCGGTCTGATGCAGGCGGTCAAGAAGTTCGATCCGGAACGTGGTTTCCGTCTGGCCACCTATGCCATGTGGTGGATCAAGGCTTCGATCCAGGAATATATCCTGCGCTCGTGGTCGCTGGTGAAGATGGGCACGACGGCCAACCAGAAACGCCTGTTCTTCAACCTGCGCCGGCTGAAAGGCCGCATCCAGGCGATCGACGACGGCGATCTGAAGCCGGAACACGTCAAGGAAATCGCCACCAAGCTGCAGGTTTCCGAGGAAGAAGTCATCTCGATGAACCGCCGCCTGCATGGCGACGCCTCGCTGAATGCGCCGATCAAGGCGTCCGAGGGCGAATCCGGCCAATGGCAGGATTGGCTGGTGGATGACCATGAAAGCCAGGAAGCCGTGCTGATCGAGCAGGACGAACTGGAAACCCGCCGCCGCATGCTGGCCAAGGCCATGGGCGTGCTGAACGACCGCGAACGCCGCATCTTCGAGGCCCGCCGGCTTGCCGAAGACCCGGTGACGCTGGAAGAACTCTCCTCCGAGTTCGACATCAGCCGCGAACGCGTGCGTCAGATCGAGGTTCGCGCCTTCGAGAAGGTGCAGGAAGCGGTGCAGAAGGAAGCGCTGGAAGCCGCGCGTGCTTTGCGCGTGGTGGATGCTTAAGGCGACACTCTCTTAAGGAGAGCACGCCATCCACGAACGACATCATCCTCGGCCCTCGGCCGAGGATTTTTTATGTGTGAAAGCCAAACGGGGATAAATGTCCGGCAACGCCCGTTGCCAACCGTTGAGCCCTCACCATGACAACCCATCGACCGTCATTCCAGCCTTAAGAGCCGGAATCCAGGCGACGCGCGTCTGCGCGGCGAGAAGAGTCCTTTCAGCCCAAGGGCTAGGGCTGGCTGGATACCGGCTCAAGGCCGGTATGACGGAAGAGGGAATCTCGCCGGGCAATAAGCCAGTGCTTGGATATGTTGAAATGTTAAGGGCGGCCTGGGCCGCCCTTAAATCATCACTGTCCGGTCGCCGGCGCTGCCGCCGCCCATTCGCTGAGCGCCTTGTCGAAGGCGGCGATGCCGTCATTGCCCTTTTGCAGGGTCAGCAGCGCACGCCGGCCATTGCGATACGACACCGGAATATCGATCCAGTTGCGGCTCTTCAGAAGCTCCAGATTGGTCTTCATCGCATCCGGGAAGTCGTTGAGCGCGATCATGTGGAAATCGTCGGTGATCTTGGCCGGAACCGCGATCAGCGCGTTGCCGCGATCCTGCTCGGTGCTCTTCATCGCAATGCGCTGGACACTGTCGATGGCGCCACCTTCGAAGCCGGGCGAAACCGAGAAGACGATCTCGATCAGATGGCTCGCCGGCAGCGACGGATCGGTATTGCGCTTGAAGGTGATGAGCGCGCTGAGGCCACGGCCGGGAACCGTGATCTGGCCCTGCACGGTGGGCGAAGGTTTGCCTTCGCCGTCACTTTCCTGTTGCAGCGACCAGGAAACGCTGCCCTGAATGGCGGTCGGAACCGTCTGGCCCAGCACTTCCTCATAAAGGAACATGCGGTCGCCGGTAGCGGCAGCGGCAGGCTGCTGCGCCGGCGGCGTGCCAGCCGGGGTTCCGGCGGGCGCACCGGCATTATTGGCCGGAGCCTCGCCCGCGGGCGGCGGCGCGACATTCTGCTCATAGACCGACTGGCCTTCGGCCGTCACCGGCTGGCCGTTCGCACCGGCGGCAGGTCCCTCGTCACGCTCGGTGCCATCGGCCAGAAGCCGCTGGGTAAACTTGGTGCCGGTGACGGAGCCGTCATCGCCATGGGTCGGGGTCTGATGGTTGGTCGGGGTTGTCGGCTGCTGCCCGGTGGCGGGCGGCTGCTGGGTCGCCGGCGGTGTCGGCGTCTGCGCCTCACCCGTGCCGTTCGAAGAGGTCTGGGTGTTGCCGCCGTTCTGTGCGGAACTGACCAGCCCGCCTACCATATCGTTCAGCGCATCGCGGTTCATCCACACGGCATAACCGCCGCCGGCAAGCAGCGCCACGCCGACAAGGGCAAGCACCAGCGACGCATAGTTGCGACGCGGTTTCTTCTTGACCATATAGGCGGGCGTCGCGGCGGCAGCGCCCACGCCATTCGTTTCGTCCGAAGCCTGACGGGTGGACGGCGACGCGCCGTCATAACCGATCAGCTCGTCCAGATCGTCCCAGGGTGTGCGTTCCTTATTGTCCTTTGCCGCGGCCTGATCACCGAAGGGATCGTTATCCGCGCGCGGCAGCGCCGGCGCGTCCTTGGCGGGAATGGCAATATCCGCATCCTGGAAGTAAGACGAGAAATCCTCGACCACGGCTGTCTTTTTCGGAGCCTGCTCTTCCGTCTGGCGATGTTCGTCAAAATCGTGCCGACCACCAAAGGCGGGCGCGTGCTCCACGGCGGCAGGGCCCAAATGGTCGTCCGCCTCGCGACGCTCATCGTCTTCGTAAGGGGCCGGCTCGAAGCTTACTTCCGGTTCCTGGTAATGCTGCGCAGCGTAACCGGCAACGAGCGGACGTTCGTCGGTCTCGTTGCGAACCTCTTCATATTCCTCGGCGGCCGGACGCAGATCGTCATCCCGCGCTTCATCGAGCTTGCGCCAGTCATCCTCATCCACCGGCTGTGCCCAATGGGAAGGAACGGAATCATCGGCGGGGCCGGGCGCCGTTTCAGGCTCCGGCTGTTGAGCCGGCTCTTCATCCGCCCGCGTGAAATAGGTGCCAACGGCCTCGTCGGAAACGTGTGCCGGGGCCGGAGCGGCATGAACCGTTTCCGGCGCATCATAAAGCTCTTCCGGCTCGTGTTCGCCGTGACGCTGCTCCTCATCGGCAACGGCTTCGACGTGCCGGGGCTCTTCCTCTTCGGCCGGTTCTTCGTAAACCGGCTCCGGCTGTGCAGGCTCGGCGGGTGCGGGCTCTTCATAGACCGGCTCGTGCCGTTCCTCTTCCTGCTCAGCCTGTTCCACAGGTTCGGCGGCGCGGGCCTCGTCTGCGTCGGCAGCATCCTGCTGGTAGTAGGATGCCGCCGTCTCTTCGGCTGCCGGGGAGATAGCGTCATCATCCTCAAGCGCGGGAAGCGCCTCGGCATATTCGCTGTCGACCTCGGCAATGGCGGCGTCCAGCTTGGCGATCTGCCGGCGCAACAATTCTTCCGGCGGACGTGGCTTCATATTCTCGAGTTGGCGCACAACCGCACTGCGCGCCTTGTCGTAAACCTTCGCCCGGTTTTCGGGAGTATTGTTCGCCAAGCCATCCACGGCCTTGCGAATGACTGCTACAAAATCCGCCATAAGCACTTTCTCGTCGTGACCGGCGACGTACCGGCCCGATATGGTTTATGAATCTAGATCGCCGAGGACATTAATCCTCAAACGGATCAGTCACAAGTATGGTGTCGTCACGCTCCGGACTTGTCGACAGAAGCGCGACAGGCGCCCCGATCAATTCCTCGACCTGACGGACATATTTGATTGCCTGAGCAGGCAAATCCGCCCATTTTCGGGCACCGACGGTAGATTCTTTCCAGCCTTCCAGCGTGACGTAGATCGGCTCGACGCGCGCCTGCGCGCCCTGGCTTGCCGGAAGATGATCGATTTCCTGGCCGTCGAGCTTGTAGCCGACGCAGATTTTCAGCTCGTCGAGACCGTCGAGAACGTCAAGCTTGGTGAGTGCGATGCCGGTAATACCATTGGTGGCGACCGACTGGCGCACCAGTGCGGCGTCGAACCAGCCGCAGCGGCGCTTGCGGCCGGTGACGGTGCCGAATTCATGACCCTTTTCGCCCAGGAACTGGCCGATCTCGTCATTCAGTTCGGTCGGGAACGGGCCTTCGCCAACACGGGTGGTGTAAGCCTTGGTGATGCCGAGAATGTAACCCAGCGAACCCGGCCCCATGCCCGAACCGGCAGCGGCCTGGCCGGCAACCGTGTTGGAAGAGGTCACATAAGGGTATGTGCCATGGTCGATATCGAGCAGCGAGCCCTGCGCACCTTCAAAGAGGATGCGCGCACCGGCGCGGCGCTTCTTGTCGAGCAGCAGCCACACGGTTTCGCTGAACGGCAGGATGCGCTCGGCGATAGAGCCCAGCTCTTCCATAATCGTCTCATGCGAGACTTCGGCCGCGCCGAAACCACGACGAAGCGCATTGTGATGCGTCAGGATACGATCGACCTTGGCGGAAAGCGCCTCCATGTCGGCGAGATCCATGACGCGGATGGCGCGACGGCCAACCTTGTCTTCATAGGCCGGGCCGATGCCGCGGCGGGTGGTGCCGATCTTGGTGCCGCTGTTGGAGGCGGCGTCTTCGCGCATACCGTCCAGCTCGCGGTGCAGCGAAAGAATGAGGGTGGCATTGTCGGCGATACGCAGGTTTTCCGGTGTCACCTTGACGCCCTGCGCTTCCAGACGGCCGATTTCAGCGATCAGCGCATGCGGATCAACGACGACGCCATTGCCGATGACGGCAAGCTTGCCGGGACGCACGACGCCGGACGGCAGAAGCGAAAGCTTGTAGCTGACACCGTCGATGACAAGTGTATGGCCGGCATTATGGCCGCCCTGATACCGCACGACGACATCTGCCCGCTCGGACAGCCAGTCGACAATCTTGCCTTTGCCTTCGTCGCCCCATTGCGAGCCGACCACCACAACATTCGTCATTTCTTGCTTTCCTGCTCATGGCGCTTGCGCGCCCGATAACCCGATGGGAAACCCAAACCCGCGAATGTATACTGTGTTGTTTTACGGAAAGCGACCCTGTTTCTTATGGAGAATTTTGCTTTTTCCGTGACAAGGCGCGGATTTCCCGCATTATCTCGCCCCGTGGGGGCCAAGCGCGGGCGCAAGACCGCCATTCACCCCTTAGCCGTTTTCCCGCCCCGTGAAGAAGCGAAACATCAGCGTGCCCTCCAAAGCCTATATCGCCCTCATCATCGCCACGCTCTGCTGGGGCGGCAACACCGTTGCCGGCAAGCTCGCCGTCGGCCACATCAGCCCCATGGCCTTCACCTTCCTGCGCTGGGTCTTTGCCGTCGCCATCATCTTCGCCATTTCCGTGCCGCAGCTCATCAAGGACTGGCCGGTGGTGAAAAAGCGCCTGCCCTATTTCCTCGTGCTCGGCAGCGTCGGTTACACAGCCTTCAACGTGTTTCTCTACACGGCCCTGCAGCACACCTCGGCCATCAACGCCGCCGTCATCCAGGCCGGCATTCCCATGGTTATCTTCGTGCTGAACTTCATCCTGTTCCGCACCCGCGTGCTGTTCGGCCAGATCGCCGGTTTCTGCCTCACCATTTCAGGCGTGGCACTGCTCGCCTCGCATGGCGATCCGGTCTCGCTGCTGCAGCTGGAAATGAATGCCGGCGACGCCGTCATGCTGCTCGCGGTTCTGGTCTATGCCATCTACACCGTCATTCTGCGCTGGAAACCCACGGTTGACTGGCGCACGCTGATGGCCATCCCCGCCTTTTTTGCCCTTCTCACCTCCGTCCCGCTGGTTTTCTGGGAAATGTCGCGCGACAGCGTCATCTGGCCGGATCAAAAGGGCTGGGTGCTGGTGGTCTATGCCGCCATTTTTGCGTCGCTCATCGCGCAGATCCTCTACATCAAGGGTGTGGAACAGATCGGCGCCAACCGCGCCGGCCTCTTCATCAACCTCGTGCCCGTCTTCGGCACGTTGCTGTCCGTCTTCGTGCTCAGCGAAACCCTGCACACCTATCAGATCATGGCGCTCATCATGGCGCTGGCCGGCATTGCCGTGGCGGAACGAAAAAAATCGCCGGCATCCTGAACCCATAAGGGTCAGGAAAACCGGCGTAGTCTGGCAGGCATGAAAGAATGGAGCATCGGATCGAAAACTGTTTCCGATGCTCGAACGAGAGGTCAGAGCGCGGTTTCGCGCTCAGCCGGAGAAAGGACGGCGTTGCCGAGGACGATATCGCCCTTGTCGGTGGTAACGATCAGCACTTTTTCGAGCGATCCGTCATTGTTCAGCGAAAAGGCAAGGCGCAGGGCGCTCGAAGACCAGCCGGCGCCGGCGAGCGCAGCACGCTTGATCGCGGCGCAATCACCGCAATCGCCAAGGCTTAACGACGGCGTTGCCGGAACATCGGCTGCAAAACCGGAAAAATAATCATCGAGCGCGCCCATTGTGGCGTTCACATCGCGGTTGACGCGCAGCAGTTCCTCGCGGCGCTCGCCGGTCAGCGGCGCGGCGATGGTGGAAACGCATTGGCCGGCGGAAAGAACGCAGCCATCAAAACCACCCGGCGCGGAAATGCCGATCTGGGTGACGGCGCTTTTCTCGACGGCGGCAAAACCACGGGCAAAACCGGCAGCACCGGCCGCATCGGCATGGGTGGACATGGAAGCAACGGCAATTCCGCAGATGGCGGCAGCAATAATCTTCTTCAGCATTTCATACCCCGTTTTGCGATCCGCCGGCTTGTGCCGGTCTCGATTTCTGTTTCGTGGAAGCGTCTCTTTCAAAGGCCGCTCCCCGTCTGTGATCCCACAATGGCACACGACTGTTTTCAGCCGCTTTAAGCCGATTGCTACAATTTTATCGGTTTTCATTTTTGTACAGAGAACACTTTTTTTCGAATATGCGCCGGTATCGTCGCCGCGAATTCCGGGGCAACGTCGGGAAGCGATAAAGGGGCCGCATCGCTGCGGGGGGTATCAAAGGGTAGTGCAGGGTTTTGCAGACGATGCGGCCCCGGCTTCAAACATATGACCCGCCCACCAAACCGGTTCCTGTTTGGAGGATGGGCATATGCCGGCCGCCTCAACCGTGACATCGGGAAACTCCCCGGTTTCGGCCGCCTGCCCCGCCCATCCTGCGCCGCGCGCACGCCTGATAACCGGGATGGGCCGAGTATAGCCGGGCCGGCGGGACCGGGGATGCGCGGGGATAAACGCATCTTGAAAAAGGCGCTCGGGGGGCGGTTTCGCCCCATCCCGGACACAGGAATTTTCAGCGGGTTAACAGGCCCTTGATCGGCGGCATTTGAATTAACCTTGTCTTAAAACCCGACGTTAATGGTTAGCAATTTAAGAATAGCGGAACGAAAGGGTTCCGTTATGCGTGGCGTATCTGCCGTTGTTTTCCTGATGCTCGTTCTCGCCGGCTGCGCCACCGCACCGTCGCAGGTGACCAATGCCTGCGCGATTTTCGAGCAGCGGAACGGCATCTTCAACAATTGGCGGCGCGATGCGAAAGCGGCCGAGCGCGAGTTCGGCGTGCCCGTGCCTGTCATGATGGCGACGATCTACACCGAATCCGCCTTCCGCCCCTATGCACGGCCGCCCCGCACCAAGCTTCTCGGCTTCATTCCGTGGAAACGCCAGTCGACGGCCTATGGTTATGCGCAGGCGCTTGATGGCACATGGAGTGTTTACCAGCGTGAAACAGGCCGCTGGTCGGCAAGCCGCACCGATTTCACCGACGCCATCCACTTCGTCGGCTGGTATCACGCCAAGAGCCGTCGCGAAAACGGCATTTCGCTGAACGACCCCTACAATCTCTACCTCGCTTATTATTCCGGCCATGGCGGTTATGCGAAGGGCAGCTGGCGCAACAATTCCGCGGTCCAGAAGGCCGCCCGCCGCTCCGCCAACATGGCGATGCGTTACGAGGCGCAGCTGCAGCAATGTGGATATCGCTGAGGCTGGGGCGGGAATAGCCTAGTCTGCGGTTGCTAGTGCCCAAACCTCTCCTCCGTCGTCCTCGGATCAAGCCCGAGGATGACGTCGAGTTTGTGTGACGCTTTGTCAGGAACTGACATGCGCCTGAGTTCCCCACCTGAGGGAGAAAGCCGATAGTAGCGGCGCACTTTACGCCCCGTAAGCCGCCAGAAAACCCCTGACCGCATCGATCTCGCCGGAGCGGATTTCATGCCCACCCGGGTGCCACACGGTTTCCACCGTGCCGCCCTGCGCCTTGAGGTTCTGTTCCAGCGCCTTGGTCAGCGGTACGGGGCAGATCGGATCGCGCTCACCGGCGGTGATCAGCACCCGGCGCGTGGCTTTGGCGGGGGAGGTCTTCGGCTCGAACGGGATGAGCGGATGCATCAGCACCGCAGCATCGAAAAGCTCGGGCTGTTCGATCAGCACATTGGCAAGAATATTCGCGCCATTGGAAAAACCGAGGCCGATGACCGGACCGGCCTGATAATGCTCCCGGTTCGCCTTGACGAAATCGGCGAGCTTTTCGGTTGCGCGCTGAAGGTCCGCCATGTCGTAGACGCCCTCGCCCGTACGCCGGAAAAACCGTGCCGCGCCGTGTTCGGAAACATCGCCGACCGGCGAGAGAATGGTGGCCTCAGGCAACAGACGCGAGCCGAAATCGAAGAACTGGTTTTCATCACCGCCGGTGCCGTGCAGCAAGACGAAAAGCGGAGCACCCGCAACGCCGGCGCGGGATTTGTGGAAATAGCTGTCCTTGGTCATGGGAGAATCCTTTCTGAAAGGAGGAGGTTCAACGGCTTCCGCGCGGCCTCTTCGGCCAGGCGGGGCGATCAGATGGAGCAAACGGATGCGGCTTGTTTCTTCTCCCCGCCGGGGAGAAGGTCGCGGCAGCGGGATGAAGGGGGCACGGGTGCGATCTATAGCTGACGTTGCCCCCTCATCCGACCCTTCGGGCCACCTTCTCCCCAAACGGGGAGAAGAAATACGTGGCAATGTCCTGCCAAACGCTATCGAGCGGTTAAACCGCCTTCTCGTCGCCCAGCGGCTCCAGATGCTCTTCCAGCACGGAGCGCAGATGCGCATGCTGGGTCGGCAGCTTCAGCGCCTCGCCGAGATGGGCGGTGTCCTCGTCGCGGTCGAAACCGGGCTCGTTGGTGGCCACCTCGAACAGCACGCCGCCCGGGGTGCGGAAATAGATCGCCCAGAAATAATCGCGGTCGATGACAGGCGTCACCTGATAGCCGGTATCCATCAGCGCTTTGCGCACCTCCAGCTGCTTTTCGCGGTTTTCGACCGCAAAGGCGATGTGGTGCACGGACCCTGCACCCAACCGCGCGCCAGAGATATTCGGCATGGTTTCGATGTCGATAAAGTCAGCACCGTTACCGCCGGGCATACCGAGGCGCAGAACGCCGTCCTGGCGATCCACTTCCTGATAGCCCATGAATTTCAATAGCTCGGCCGTCGCACCTTCATCGCGAAGTCGCAACGAGGCACCCTGAAAGCCGTGGATCGCCTGATCCGCGCCGACGCCGTTGCCGATCCACTGCGCACGATTGTCGTCCCTGACTTCAACCAGCGCAAAACCGTCTCCATCGGGACCTGCGAAATGCAGGCGCTTGTTGCCAAAGGCTTCATCGGCCTTCAGGCCATCCACGCCGGCCTTGGAAAGACGGTCCTGCCAGTAGCCGAGCGATCCCTCGGGAACGGAAAACAGCGTCGTGCCCACTTCACCGGTGCCGGGACGGCCACGAGCGATATGCGGGAACGGGAAATAGGTCATGACGGAGCCGGGCGTGCCGACTTCATCACCATAATACAGGTGATAGACGTCAGGCGCGTCGAAATTGACCGTCTTCTTCACCCGGCGCAGGCCGAGCGTATCGGTGAAAAAACTGTTGTTCTGACGCGCGCTCGCCGCCATCGACGTGACGTGGTGCAGGCCCTTGATCTGGTTGAGCATGATAAACCCCTTTTTGCCTGGCGAGCCTCATGGTTGGGCCTGCCCTGTTCATGGCGTAAAGATGGGGTAACAGCGCTCTCAGGCATAGAGTGGACAACGGGAACGGATTGTTCCCGAATGGTGAACGATAAAACCGACTGTTCAACGAGCCCGATGGGGCAGTTCAATGATCGTCGGCAACGCCCAGGGTCCAGTAGCCGACGGCGCGCAGCGACGCTTTCGGGAAAGAAATCTCGTCGGTGAGGAAGGATTTTGCCGCCCTCGCCTCGGATTTTTCGCAGGCGACAAAGACGTGCAGGCCTTCATGATCCGCGCTCCAGGCATGGTCGCGCAACGCCTTTTCAATGAGGCCGGCGGTGCCGGCGGGCTTGCCGCGGCGATAAAGCCATGTCCACTCGACATTCGCCGCGCAGACGATCTCCTGCCGCTCGGCTTCGTCATCGACTTCAGCATAGACGTTGAGCTTTTTCCCAGCCGGCATTTCGGCTGCCATGCGCAGCATCACCGGCAGCGCCGTCTCGTCACCGGCGAAGACATAACGCTCGGCTTCCGGGCAAACACCGCTCGGGCCGATGATGCCGAGAACATCGCCGGGCTTCGCCGTCGCACCGAAGGTCGCGCCCGGCATGTGGTCGCCCTCATGCATGACGAAGTCGATATCGACTTCACCACGCGCGATATCGCCAGAACGGATGGTGTAGACGCGCCGTGTGAGAAGATCATCGCCCGCCGGCCAGACGATCGCCCCGGTGGGCGCAAGATAAGGCCAGATCGGTGCGCGGGCCTGATCCGGCACCAGAAGCAGGCGCACATGCATGCCGCCGGTCAGCAGCCTTTCGATGCCGCTTTCGACCGATACCACCAGCCGGCGCATATGCGGTGTCAGATTATAGGCGCGGGCGACCTTGCCGACGAAAAGATTGGGCAGTTCACGCTGCTGCGCGCCATGGCCGCTCCAGCGGAAATCCAGCCCCGTCTCGCCGGAGAATTCGACGATATGCTCGGCCACCATGGCCTTTACCGACATCAATATATGTTCGGAAATGCAGCTGACCCTTGCAGCGAAATGGCCGCCTTCGGCGCTGAAGCTGCCATGGCCATATTCGGTCTTGAACCGCACTGTCGCACCGTCGCGTTCCATCTCCATATGCTCGGAAAAATGATCCTCAAAAGCATCGACGATCGACAGCGGATCGGACAGCGAGACGGAGGTTTCGGCAGACAGGAGAGACACGGGCATAATCCTTCACTTTGTAGTCCGGTTATCTTTAATCCCGACAACCGCAAAGCGTAAAGACATTTTATGAGTATCTAGAGAAGGTTTTTGTCACTGCCCGCCGTTTCAGGCAATTGCCAGTCGATCGGCTGGCGGCCATGGGAGACGAGAAAGGCGTTTGCCTTGGAAAAATGGCCATTGCCGAAAAAGCCGTTATGGGCCGAAAGCGGGGACGGATGCGGCGAGCGCAGCACGAGGTGCTTGCGCTGGTCCACGAAGGCCGCCTTCTTCTGGGCATAGGAGCCCCAGAGCAGGAAGACGACATGGTCGCATTCGTCGTTGACAGCGCGGATGACGGCGTCGGTGAATTTTTCCCAGCCCTGCCCCTGATGCGAGGCGGCGCGGGACTCTTCCACCGTCAGCACGCTGTTGAGCAGAAGCACGCCCTGTTTTGCCCAGCTTTCCAGAAAGCCGTGACCCACCGGGCGAATGCCGAGATCGGCCTGCAATTCCTTGTAGATATTGACGAGCGAAGGCGGAATGCGCACGCCGGGCTGGACGGAAAAGCACAGCCCATGCGCCTGGCCAAGCCCGTGATAGGGATCCTGGCCTAAAATGACGACCTTGACCTCATCGAGAGGCGTGAGATCGAGAGCGCGGAAATATTCCGCGCCCTTCGGGAAGATGCGCTTGCCGGCGGTCTTTTCGGCAAGCAGGAACTCTTTCAGCTTGAGCATGTAGGGGCTGGCGAATTCGCCGGAAAGAACGCGCTTCCAGCTGTCTTCGAGTTTGACGCCTGCCTCTGCCATGCCCGCCTCCATCAGAGCTTATTTAAACCGGTTGCCGCGCTGCAGCACTTCGATCTTGTAACCATCGGGATCGCAGATGAAAAAATATTTTGCGAAAGGCTGGCCCTTATAATCGGCCTCGATGATCTTGCCGGGAGAAAGGCCGACCTCGATGAAGCGCTGGTGTTCAGCGTCCACATCGGCAACGCTGACGGCAAGGTGGCCGTAGCCGTCGCCCAGCGCATAGGGCACTTCGCGGCCACGGTTGACGGTCAGTTCCAGCTCGAAATCGCCCTCGGCATTGCTGAGATAGATCAGCGTGAAATTCTCGAACTCGGCGCGTTCCGCAATTTCAAGGCCGAAAGCCTGTTTGTAAAATTCCACCGAACGCTTTTCGTCCAGCACCCGGACCATCGAGTGGATCAGCTTGGCCATGGTGTTTTCCTTCTTCTTCCTGTTGACGGCCCGGTTATGCTCCGGGCATCGCGGCCCAAGGGGATAAAGACTGAGCGTCGCGCTTTCAACCCTAAAGGCGCTCTGCGACAGGACGTAGCGGCCCGATCACGGCAAATGTGATGGCAAAAACCCCTTGGTTTTTCAGGTGCGGCCGGAACCTGCGGCAACGGGACCGCATGGTTTTGGGCCCGCCGCTCTATCCTGAGTGCTGAACTCATGATACCGGCTAGGCATGCGCCTTTTATACCTCTGTCTTGGCTGGCTAATGGTCGCGACCGGCATTGTCGGCGCGTTTCTTCCCGTTTTGCCCACCACGCCGTTCCTGCTTCTGGCGCTCTGGTGTTTTTCGCGCTCTTCACCAAAACTCGAGGCGTGGCTGCTGGCCCACCCCAGATTCGGCCCTTCCCTGCAGCGATGGCGCGAACGCGGCGCAATCGCCCGCAACGCCAAGATCGCGGCGCTTTCGGCCATGTCCGTCAGCTACGCCGCTTTCTGGTTCCTGAGCGAGCCGCCGCCGCTACGGGCAGCCATCGTCGCCGCCGTCATGCTGGGCTCTGCGCTCTTCATCGCCACGCGCCCGGAAAGCTGAGGCGAAGGACAGGTCCTTAACGGTGGCGCGACTGCGGCAGCACGTAAGGAATATGCCGCGCGGGCAGACGGCCGACGACGCCGCCAATGCCATAGACCCTGGCGATGGTCTCGTCGCTGATCGTTTCCAGCGAAGGACCGCTCGCCGTCACCCGGCCGCCATGCATGACGATAAGTTGATCGGCAAATTCCGCCGCAAGATTGAGATCGTGCAGGATGGCGAGCACCAACCCACCGCCGCTTGCAAAGTCGCGCGCCGTTTCCAGCACGGCGATCTGGTGGCCGATATCGAGGCTGGCCGTCGGCTCGTCGAGGAAGAGCGCCCGCGCCTCACCATTTTCCACCGGAAAAGGCACCTGCGCCAGCGCCCGGGCAAACTGCACCCGCTGCTGCTCGCCGCCTGAGAGCATGTTGTAGGACCGTTGCTCGAAACCGCGCAGCCCGGCCTTGGCAAGCGCCCGGCGGGCCTGTTCTTCCGGCATACGAGACCCCTGTGCAACCGCTCCCATGCGCACGATTTCGAGCGCCGTGAAAGGAAACGCAAGCTGGGTGCTCTGCGGCAGCACGGCCCTGAGACGCGCAAGCTGGACCGGCGTGAAGGCCGGCAGGTCGACGTCATTATAGGTCACCGAACCGCTCTCGGCGCGCATCTCGCCCGAGAGAACCTTCATCAGCGTGGATTTGCCGGCGCCGTTGGGGCCGATGATGACATTGACCTTGCCGGGCTTCAGATCGACGCTGACCGTGTCGAGCAGCCGGCGGCCGGAGCGGATGAGGGTGAGGTTTTCGGCCCGGATCATGACATGTTCCGCATGGAAAAGCCGCCGCGTCCCAAGAGCAGGAACAGGAAGACCGGCGCGCCGATGAGCGCCGTGACGACGCCGATCGGCAGTTCCGCAGGTGCGGCCACCGTGCGGGCGAAACTGTCGGCCAGCAGCAGAAGCGCCGCCCCGCCAAGTGCCGACGCCGGCAGTAAAAAGCGGTGCGACGGGCCAATGGCAAGGCGAAGCAGATGCGGCACGACGATGCCGACGAAGCCGATGGAACCGGCCGCCGCCACACTCGCCCCGCAGGCGGCGGCAACGGCCAGAATGACGATCCGTTTTAGCCGCTGCACCGGAATGCCCATGTGAAAAGCGGCCGCATCCCCGAGGATCAGCGCATCGAGCCCGCGGGCAACGAAGGGAATGATGGCGAGAACGACGATGATGAAAGGCAGGGTCGCGAGCACCTTGGCGGGCGTTGCACCGCCGAGCGAACCGAGCGACCAGAAGGTGATGTCGCGCAGCGCCCGGTCATCCGCCACGAAAATCATCAACCCGGTCAGCGCGCCGCTGATTGCCGCCACCGCAATGCCGGCCAGAATGAGCGTGGTGGTGGAGGTCGCGCCGTCCTTGGTGGCGATCAGGTAAAGCACCCAGGTGTTCAGCAGCCCGCCGAAGAATGCCATGATGGGCAGGAAATGCGGGCCGAAAAACACCGCCACCGTGGCAAGCGCGCCTTCCCCAAGGGAAATCGCCGCGACCGCAAACAGCGCCGCACCCGAGGTGACGCCGACAATGCCGGGATCGGCCAATGGATTGCGGAACAGGCCCTGCATCATCGCCCCTGAAACGGCAAGCCCGGCGCCGATCAACATGCCGAGCGCGGTGCGCGGCAGGCGCACGGCCTCGAGAATGATCCTGTCGCGCGCATCGAGCTGGTCCGCGCCGCCGGTAAGATAGGCAATGAGCTCTGAAATGCCGACGCCCGTGGGTCCGCTGACAAGCGACACGCCACAGGCAAACAGCAGGATGCCGACGAGCACGGCAAGGGCGACAACCCCCTGGCGGGATCTGTCGCCGGCAACGCCGCCCTCGGTGGAACTCAAGATCGCAAGGCTCACGGCTTCACCACGTCAGGGTAGAGCTTGTTTGCCAACTCGCGACCTGCTGCAGGCGTGCGCGGGCCGAAACCGATGAGATAAAGCCCATCCATGCTGATGAGCGCCTTGCTTGCGGCGGCAGGCGTGGACTGGAAAGCGGGAAGCGCGAAAGTCTCATCCGCCTTGGCGGCGTGGTCGCCGCGCGCCATGGTCAGCACCACGTCGGGTGCTGCGGCAATGACCGCCTCATCCGTCAGCGGCTTGTAACCCGTGATCTCCTGAGCCGCATTGATACCGCCCGCCATTTCGATGATCGCCGCCGCTTCGGTATCCTTGCCCGCCGCCATGATGCGGCCTCCGGCGGTGGAGAGCACGAAGAGAACACGCTTCCTGCCCTTTTCCGGGATGGCGGAGACATCCTTGGCGAGTGCATCGAGCCCAGCCCTGGTCTCGGCAGCCAGCGCCTTCGCCTTGTCCGAGAGACCCACGGCCGCGCCGACATCCTCGATCTTCTTGGGAATGGCGTCGCCGCTCGGCGGCGTATCGACGGTGACGAAAGGCACGGCACTTGCCTTCAGGATGGCGATGACATCAGCCGGGCCGGAACCGTCTTCCGAAAGAATGAGATCCGGCTTCTGCGACAGGATGCCTTCCGACGACAGCGCTCGCATGTAACCGATGTCAGGCTTGGCGAGCGCATCGGCCGGATAGCTGCTGGTGCTATCGCGCGCCACGATACGATCTCCTGCACCCAGCGCATAAAGGATTTCCGTCACCGTGCCGCCCACTGCGACGATGCGTTTCGCCTCCGGATTACCCTTGTCCGAAGCCATGGCAGCCGGCGCGGCAAAGCTGATTGCGGCGGGCACGAGGGCGGCGAGAACGAAGGAACGAAGGCGGGAATTCAACATGGCGTTATCCTGAAACACGACCCGGCGCCGGTTTGCCCGCGCCACTAATCTTGAGTTCTTTACACATGTTTATACACCGCGCAATCGATAAGTGGAGTAAATTTGTTCGCTTTGTCGTGAACCCCTTCCCAACCCCATCCGGGCCGGATATCCTGACTGAAACAGGAAACTTAAAGGGAGACTTTCATGTTTATCGCAATGAACCGCTTTCGTGTCGTGCCGGGTTATGAAGACACCTTCGAATCCATCTGGCGCGAGCGCAAATCGCACCTGAGCGAACTGCCGGGCTATATCGAATTTCACATGCTGAAAGGCCCGAAGGCGGACGACCATACGCTTTACGCCTCGCACACCGTCTGGGCCACCAAGGATGACTTCCTTGCCTGGACGAAATCCGAACAGTTCCGCGCCGCCCACGCCAAGGCCGGCGAAAACCGCGGCAAGGTGGAATATCTTTCCGGCCCGCATTTCGAAGGCTTCGACGTCATCATCCATGAAGACAAGAATGGCGAGCGCCGTTCGATTGCCGCCTGAGGCCGTCCGATGAGCATTGCAGCCCAGAAGACCGATGACGACAGGCAGGCCCGCGCCGCATCAGCCCTTGCCGAAAAGCCCGATGGCATCGTGGAGGCCATTGCCGCCAAGGCCGAAGTGACGCCTGCCGAAATTCTGGCGATTCTGCCTGAGGGTGCGGCCGTTTCCGCTGCCGCCGACCAGTTCGACGCCATCTGGAACGAGATGCGCGGCTGGGGAGAAGTCCTGATGATCGTGCAGACCGGCGATATCGTGCTGGAAGTGCCCGGCCACCTGCCGGAAGGCACGGAAAGCCATGGCTGGTTCAACATCCATGGGGACAGCCCCATAGGCGGTCACATCAAGAAGGACAATTGCGCCGGGATCACCTTCGTCGATCGCGGTTTTCACGGTCGCCGCTCCTGTTCCGTCTGGTTCATGAACGCCGCCGGCGGCGCCATGTTCAAGATTTTCGTCCGCCGTGACGAGAACAAGGAGCTGCTGGCCGGACAGCTTGCGAAGTTCGAAGCGCTGCGGGACGGTTTCCGCGGTTGAGCAGGCGCGGGCTGCCACGGCAAAGTGGCAGCCTCTTCCGAGGTCGATTATCCACCGGCGGAATGAAACTGCTTCAAAATAAATAATTATCGTTTTACGATAAAAAATGTTGAAAAATCGATGTTCCTGATTGAGATTGGCCGCCGTCGGCCGATCCAGCCGTCATTTGAAAAAGGAACCTCGATGATGAAGAAATTATTCACCGCCGCCGTGGTGAGCGTGGTGCTGCAGGCCTGCCTTGTCTCACTCCCCGCGCAGGCAGCGGGCGGTCAGGACCCGGCCTCCGCGGAACGCACGCTCAGAACCGTTCTTGAGGAAGCACGCAGCGGCAACCTCAACCTCTCGCGCTTCGAAGATGACATCGTCGCCGATGTCCGGGCCAATGCCGGGGCGGTTTCGGGTGAAATCAGACGCCGTGGCAAGGTGACGGCCATGCAATATCTCGGAAGACAGGCGACCGAGGCGGGTGATCTTCACAGATTCAAGGTCACTTTCGAAAAGGGCCAGATGCTCTGGTCGCTCATTCTCAACACGCGCGGCCAGATCGCCAATATCGACATGGAAGCCCCCTGACCCCTTTTTCGTGTGCCGGTGGGATACAAAGCGCGCCCGCCGGCAGGCATGAACGGCGTCATCAGCCCAGCAAGATGGCCTGCCGTCTCGATTGACGTTATAAATTTATCGTCTTACAGGAATTGAAGAACAAAAACCACCGGATCACCTGATGACCGACCCATCCATCAGCCGCCGCATCGCCCGGGTCAGCCGTATCCTGATATGGCTTTCCTTCGTTTTTGCAGGCACCCTCATCGCCGCTTATGTCGCCATATGGGCCGATACGGAAACCCTGCGGACGGTGATTGAAGGGCAGATCCTGCCGCCTGCCACACCTTACCTGCTCACCGACGCCGTGCGTGTCACCGGTTTTGTCGTCGGGCTTCTGCCGCTTCTGGCCGTGCTTAGCGGGCTCTGGTTTGCCGTCCTTCTTTTCCGGCTTTTCGAAAGGGGCGAGGTCTTTACGCAGACGTCAGGCAAAAGGCTGATCCAGGTCGGTGTCGCGCTTGCCGCATTGCTGCCGGCGCAGATCGTCATGACCGGCTCTGCTTCCTTTCTGCTGACGGTGGGCAATTCCGTTCCGAGCATCTCCTTTTCTTTTGAGAGCACGCAGATGCTTGTGGGCTTTGCCGGCGGGTTGATGATTGTCGTTGGCTGGGTGCTGGGGGAAGCGACGCGCATCGCCGACGAAAACCGCGAATTCATCTAGGAAACGACCGTGCCGATCATCGTCAATCTGGATGTCATGCTTGCAAAACGGAAGATGCGATCAAAGGAGCTCGCGGCCCGTATCGGCATTACCGAACAGAATCTTTCAATCCTGAAATCCGGCAGGGCGAAAGGCGTGCGCTTCGAAACCCTCGAAAAGATCTGCGAGGCGCTGGACTGCCAGCCCGGAGACCTTCTCGAATACAGGCACGGCCCCTCTGTCGTCACCGAGGAGGTGACGGACGAAACCTGAAAGCGACGGGCAGTCCCGTCGGTTCATCGCCCGTTCAGTGCCGTTTTCTATCATCCGTTGAAATTCGAACGGAACCAGCACGGAGCAAGCACCATGACCGACCACCGACCTCTTCTTTCGCGCCGCAGTTTCGCCGGGCTTGTCGCGCTTGCGCCGCTTTTTGCGGCAAGTGGTGCGGTCGCCGCGCCGGCAAGCCTGCGTGGCAGCGTCTCCTATCGCGAGCGCATCGCCCTGCCGCCGGGCGCGACCGTCACCGTGCGCCTGATCGATGTTTCGCTGGCGGATGCGCCGTCGCAGACGATTGCCGAAACCACCATCCGCCCGCGTGGCCAGGTGCCGGTGCCTTTTGTACTGCGTTATGACGACCGCGACATTCGTGGCCGCCGTTCCTATGCGCTGAGCGCCGAAATCCGCGACCGCGACCGTCTGCTCTTCACCACCACCCGCCGTTACTCCGTCCTGACCGGCGGTCGCGACGATACCGATCTCGTGCTGGAGCGTGTCGGCGCGGGTCCGGGCAGACCGGAGCCGGAAGCCGGCATCGATGGACGCTGGCTGGTGCAGGAGATCCGCGGCGAACGGATTCGCGGCCGCCGCCAGGCGACACTGGAAATTACCCGCGAGGGCCGCGTTTCCGGCAATGCCGGCTGTAACGGCATCGGCGGCGAGGTGAAGATCAGCCGCAACCGCGTCGATTTCGGCCGGATGATCTCCACCCAAATGGCCTGCGCGCCCGACATCATGCGCCAGGAGCGGCAGTTCATCGAAGCTCTGGAAGGCGCGCGCTCCTTCCGGCTGGAACCGCGTCGCGGCACGCTGGAACTGATCGACGGCCGCGGCCGCCCGGCCATGCGTCTGCGCCGCGCCTAACCGGCGCAGCCCTCCCCCTCAGAATGCCGGCGCCGCCGTGCTGGCCATGGAACATTCCATGTCGCTTCCGGCACGGCGCGCGCCCGTTTCCCGCCCTATGACTTTGGCTACGTCGCCTTGGCGCTTTGCTCCGCCGCCAAGCTGCGCTATGGAACGCGCCGAACTGTGCCGGCCGATGCCGGCGTGAAGTCTTTGAGGGAAAACGAATGACATCCTATGTTCTGACCGTAGCCTGCAAATCGACCCGTGGCATCGTCGCCGCGATTTCCGGTTATCTGGCGGAAAAGGGCTGCAACATCGTCGACAGTTCGCAGTTCGACGACCTCGAGACCGGCAAGTTCTTCATGCGCGTTTCCTTCATTTCGGAAGAAGGCGCCTCCCTTGAGGCCATCACCGAAGGCTTTCAGCCGGTGGCGAAAAAATTCGGCATGGAGGCGGAGATCTACCCGGACGGCCAGCGCATGAAGGCAATGCTGATGGTGTCGCGTTTCGGCCATTGCCTCAATGACCTCCTCTATCGCTGGAAGATCGGCGCGCTGCCGATCGATATCGTCGGCGTCGTCTCCAACCATTTCGATTACCAGAAAGTGGTGGTCAACCACGACATTCCCTTCCACCACATCAAGGTGACGAAGGAGAACAAGCCGAAGGCCGAAGCGCAGCTGATGGACCTGGTCGAAACGAGCGGCACGGAACTCGTGGTGCTGGCCCGTTACATGCAGGTTCTGTCCGATGACCTCTGCCGCAAGATGTCGGGCAAGATCATCAACATCCACCACTCCTTCCTGCCGAGCTTCAAGGGCGCAAACCCCTACAAGCAGGCCTATGAGCGCGGCGTGAAGCTTATCGGCGCAACGGCGCATTACGTCACCGCCGATCTCGACGAAGGCCCGATCATCGAGCAGGACACGGTGCGCATCACCCATGCACAATCGGCCGACGACTATGTCTCGCTTGGCCGCGACGTGGAAAGCCAGGTGCTGGCTCGCGCCATCCACGCCCATATCCACCACCGCACCTTCATCAACGGCAACCGCACGGTCGTCTTCCCGCCGAGCCCCGGCAGCTATGCTTCCGAGCGGATGGGGTGAAACCTTCGTCATTGACGAAATGACAACCACAGTTTACATTGCACCATGCTCACGATCCGGGAAACAAGCGAGTTTGCCGACTGGCTGGCGGGTCTGCGCGATGTGCAGGCGCGCGCCCGCATCGCACGCCGCATTTACCGGCTGGCGGACGGCAATCCCGGAGACGTGAAACCGGTTGGCGAAGGCGTCAGCGAACTCAGGATCGACCTTGGACCCGGATATCGGGTCTATTTTGTCCGGCACGGCGATGTCGTCATCATATTGCTGTGTGGCGGCGACAAGGCATCGCAACCCCGCGACATCGCCAGAGCCAAGAAACTGGCCAGAGCGCTCAAGGAGTGAGACCATGCCACTTGTGACACGCGATTACGATGCTGCCCGCTACCTTGATAGTGACGAAGCGCTTGCCGCTTACATCGCCGACGCCACAGAGAGCGGCGATGCACAGGAGCTCGCCCATGCGCTGGGCGTCGTGGCGCGGGCCAAGGGTATGACTGACCTTTCGAGACAAACCGGCCTTCCCCGCCAGACCTTGTACAAGGCGCTGAGCGGCGAGGGAAATCCGGAACTGGCGACGATTGCCAAGGTCGCCGACGCGCTGGGCTACAGGCTCTCGCTGGTGGCGAAACCGCCTGCAGACACGGCCGCCTGATAAACCCGGCGGGCTACGGCGCCTTTTCCACGCCACCAAACTCCACCCGCGCCCTCAACCCGCGCCCGCCCGCGCCGTCCTCCAGCGTCAGTCGCCCGCCAAACAGCCCGGCGATCTCCTCGATGATCGCAAGGCCGAGGCCGGCGCCGGGGGCGGCGTTGGCTTCGCCGCGGGCGAAGCGCTGGCGCACCATGGCGCGTTTTTCCGGGGGGATGCCGGGGCCGTTATCTTCCACTTCCAGCCAGACAGCGCCCGCTTGCCTGCCGACGCGCACGGTGACTTCCGCCCCGCGCCCGGCATAATTGATGGCATTGGAAACGAGATTGCCGATCAGTTCGCCGATTAGGAGCGGCTCGGCGGGAATTGTCGCTTCGCCTTCACCTTCGAAACCGAGATCGATGCCAGCCTCCGCTGCGCGCGGCACGAAATCGGCGGTCACGTTCTGCGCGACGGCCACCAGGTCTATCGCGGAAAAATCATGTTTTTCGCTCGAACCGGCGGCATCGATATTGGCCATGCGCAGCAGCTGGGCGAGGATATGTTCGGCATGCGCCACCGAAGCGCCGCCCTTCAGCGCCGCCGCCTGCGCCTCTTCAAGGCTTGCGGCGCGGGCGGAAAGGGCCAGCTGGGTGCTGATGATGGCAAGCGGTGTACGCAGCTGGTGGCTGGCATTGCCGGTGAAATGCCGGAGCGCATCGAGCGCCGATTGCAGCCGCACCATAAAGGAATTGACCGTTTCCACCAAGTTTTCCACCTCGACAGGCACGGATTGGCGGATGGGGTGCAGGTCGTTCGGGCTGCGCTCGGCAATGGCTTCGCTGAGCCGGTAAAGCGGCCGGAGCGAAATCGTCACCGCGATCCAGACGATGATCGCAGCCCCCACGATCATCAGAAGCAGGCGGAGCGCGGACCGCAGGATGATCGCCTGCGCCAGCTGGCTGCGGGCAATCGTGGTTTCGGCAACGGTGACGGAAAAGGGCACGGAATTGATGCCGGTGGAAGCGAAACGCCTGATAGCGGCGATGCGGATCGGTTCATCGCGGAACACGGCATCGCGATAGGCGGGCGTATCACCCGCCGGGTTCGCAACGGTCGGCAGGTTCTGGTAACCGGTGAGGAATTGCCCGTTCGGCCCATCGACGCGGTAAAATACCCGGTCCTGCGCCGCCGATGTCAGCATTTCCAGCGCGACATAGGGAATGTCGACTTCCAGCGAGCCGTCTTCTGCCACCACCACCCGCTCGGCAATGGCCAGAGCCGAACCTGAGAGCACCCGGTCGGAGACGACATTGGCGGTGTTGACCGCCTCGCGCCAGGTATCGGTGAGCGCAACGCAGCCGATAATGGCGGTGGAGATGAGAAGCCAGCCTAGAAGTCGCCGCCTGAGCGAATAGGCGGCCTGTATCATTCAGCCATCTCCGGCAGCTTTTCGAGATAATAACCGATACCGCGCGCCGTCTTGACCGTCAGCCCGTGGGGCGCGAGCCGCTTGCGCAGGCGGCTGACATATTGCTCGATGGCATTGGCGGAAATATCGTCGTCGAAGCCGGTCAGCGACTGCACGATCGCCTCCTTGGCGACAACCTTGCCGGCCCGCATGAACAGCACCTCAAGCAGCGCCACCTCGCGCGCCGGAATATCGAGCGGGCGCCCATCTGCGGAAAAGGTGCGGGAATTGAGATCGAAAAGCACCTTGCCGAAACTGAGGGCGGAGGAACGCAAGCCGGCATTGCGGCGCAGCAGCACCCGCACACGGGCCTCGAATTCCGTGATGTCGAACGGCTTGATCATGTAGTCGTCGGCGCCGAGATCGAGCCCCTTGACCTTTTCTTCCGGCGTACCGCGCGCCGTCAGGATCAGCACCGCCGCCTTGTCCTGGCGCGAACGCATGGAGCGCAGCACCTCGATGCCATCCATTTCCGGCAGGTTGAGATCGAGAATGACGAGGTCGAAACTTTCCGCTGCAATCGCCGCATCGGCGGAAGCGCCATCGGAAACCACGTCCACCGCATAACCGCTGCCGCGCAGAAGTGCGGAAAGCCCTTCCGACAGCACCTGATTGTCCTCGACCAGCAAAATACGCAAATCTTCCTCCCGCAATCCGCCGAATTTAACCAAGCCCTTGCCGCTTGTGAATGGCAAGCGCGTGCGGCATGATCTTTTCCATGCGTATCTGCCTTTTTCTCTGCCTCTGTCTTTGCATGGCCTCGCCCGCGCTTGCGCAGGTCGCCATTTTTCCCGCCCCATCAGGCAAGGCGGGTGCGGAAACGCTGGTGGTCTATTCCTCGCTCGATGAGCCTCTGGCGACGCCGATGATTGAAGGTTTCCAGAAGGCCAATCCCGATATTGCCGTCCATTATGAGGATATGCTGACCGGCGAAATCTACGACCGCATCGTAAAAGAAACCGATGCGGGCAAGAAGACCGCCGATTTCGCCTTTTCCTCCGCCATGGATCTGCAGGTGAAGCTGAGCAATGACGGTTATGCGCAGCGCTCCGATCTTGCCATGAGCGCCCGCTGGCCCGCCTGGGCGAACTGGCGCAACACCGCCTATGCGCTGACCTTCGAGCCGGCTGTTTTCGTCTATCACAAGCCGAGCTTCACCACGGAAAAGCCGCCCGCCACCCGCGCCGAATTTGTCGATTATCTCGAACGCCACGCCAGGCAAGTGCATGGCCGCATCGCAACTTACGACATCGAACGCTCCGGTGTCGGCTTCCTGTTCATGTCACGCGATCAGGAGCAGTTCGGCGATATATGGAACGTCATCAAGGCCATGGGCGCGGCGGGCGTGAAGGTCTACTCCACCTCCTCCGCCATTCTGGAGCGGGTCTCCGACGGCCGCTTCGTGCTGGGATACAACATTCTTGGCTCTTATGCGGCCGACTGGGCCTCGCGCCACCCCGATGTCGGCATCGTGCTGCCGAAAGACTATACCGTGGTCATGTCGCGTATCGGGCTGGTGCCGGAAGCCGCCGCCAACCCGGCGCTCGGGCGTCGTTATCTCGAGTTCTTCATGTCCAAGGAGGGCCAGACGATCATGGCCCGGCAATTGCAGATTCCCGCCGTCAGCCCTGAGGTGGCGGGCGAAAACACCGCCAACACCATGCAGGCCATCCACGGCGCACAATTGCGCCCCGTACCCGTCAGCCCCGGCCTGATGGTCTATCTGGATCAGGTGAAACGCAGCCGCCTGATCGAGCGCTGGAACGAGGCGCTTCGCTCACAGTAGTTCGAGGATGCCGGGTGCGCTCACCTCCCTCATCCCTGGGCTTGTCACAGGGATCCAGCCAGCCCAAGTCCTTGGGTTGAAAGGAGTCCTTCCGCCGCGCCGGCGCGCATCGGCTGGATTCCCGTGGCAGGCACGGGAATGAGGGTGGAGCAAGCTTCAAAAGCGCAAAACAAAGTCGCCCACACACGCCACAGTAGACGTCCGACGGAAATTAATAGAGAGTAAATGAGCAAGGACTTGCGTAGCGTCAGTTAGATGACAGCTTTTTGTGATGCTCTGCAATCCTTCTTCATTCCGTGGAGGCGGAAGAAGATGCGGGAGGAAATCCAGGACGATTGCCAAGCACCACGCTGACTATTCAGCGCCGGCACAGACGCGTCCTGAAAGCCCCCCGCATAAACGAAAAACGACGCCCAAAAAGGGCATCCTGAGGAGGGTTTTCTACGTGAAACATTTTCTTATCGGCACATTTCTGGCGGGCATGATCGCTCTTCCGGCCGCTGCAGCGGATTACACCATCATTGCCCCGGCCAATCCCGGCGGCGGCTGGGACCAGACCGCGCGTTCCCTGCAGAGCGTGCTGCAGGAAGAAGGCATTTCCAAGAGCGTTCAGGTACAGAACGTACCGGGCGCCGGCGGCACCATCGGTCTTGCGCAGTTCGCCAGCCAGCAGAAGGGCAACCCGAACGCCCTCATCGTCGGCGGTTACGTGATGGTCGGCGCCATCCTCACCAACAATGCGCCCGTCACGCTTAAGGAAGTAACGCCGATCGCCCGTCTGACCGGCGAATATGAAGCCATCGTCGTTCCGGCATCCTCGCCGCTGAAGACCATCGGCGACCTCGTCGACCAGCTCAAGAAGGACCCGGGCAGCGTTTCCTGGGGCGGCGGTTCCGCCGGCGGCACCGACCATATCGCCGTTGGCCTGATCGCCAAGGCGGCCGGCGTCGATCCGACCAAGATCAACTACATCGCTTACTCCGGCGGCGGCGAAGCGCTTGCCTCGATCCTCGGTTCGCAGGTAACGGCCGGCATTTCGAGCTACGGCGAATTCGAAAGCCAGGTGAAGGCCGGCACGCTGCGCCTGCTCGCGGTTTCCAGCGAAGAGAAGCTGGAAGGTGTCGACGCACCGACACTGAAGGAAAGCGGCCTTGATGTCGTCGTCCAGAACTGGCGCATGGTCGCCGCTCCTCCCGGCCTGACGCCGGAACAGGAAAAGGCCGTCAATGCCGATATCGAGAAGCTGGTGAAATCCGCCAAGTGGCAGGAAACCCTGAAGACCAAGAGCTGGATGGACACCTATCTTGCCGGTGACGAATTCAAGGCACAGCTCGCCAAGGATACCGACGCCACCGCCGCCATCCTCAAAGACATCGGACTGGTAAAATGAGCCAGGGTTCCAACCCTTCTGAGCATCAAAAGCGCCGCCCTGACTGGGCGGCGCTGGCGATCGCCATCTTCCTCGTCCTCATCGCAAGCGTGATCTTCTGGGACAGCGCCCGCCTCGCCAGCGTCACCGGTTATTCGCCGGTCGGCCCGGCAACCGTGCCTTACGCCATCGGCTTCTGTCTCATCGGCCTGGCGCTCTGGACGGCCATCGAAGCATGGCGCGGCGATTTTCCCGAACGCGACAGGCAGGAAATCGCCCCTGTTATCTGGGTTGTCGCCGGTCTTGCCGCGCAGATGCTGCTGCTGAAGGTGGCGGGTTTCTCCATTGCCACCGGCCTGCTTTTTGCCTTCACGGCGCGCGCCTTCGGCAAACGCAAGCTCTGGTATTCGATCCCCATCGGCATCGCCCTGAGCTTCGTCATCTGGTTCATTTTCGCGCGGCTGCTGCAGCTTTCGCTGCCCGCCGGGCCTCTGGAACGGCTGCTCTTCTAACAGCCATTCCGACCAAAATTCGAGATCACAGGAAACCGCAGGCGCGCGATGACGCATACGCCAGCCGTTCCGCCCGCCCATCGGGTCCACTTGGGGGACATCTGTCCATGAGTACCTTTGAATTCCTGCTGCACGGTCTTGAGGTTGCCGCCCAACCCATGAACCTGCTCTATGCGCTGATCGGCGTCACACTCGGCACCGCCGTCGGCGTTCTGCCCGGCATCGGGCCGGCGCTGACCGTCGCGCTGCTTCTGCCCGTCACCTACAGGCTCGATCCCGCTGGCTCGCTCATCATGTTCGCCGGCATCTATTACGGCGGCATGTATGGCGGATCGACCACCTCGATCCTGCTCAACACGCCGGGCGAAAGCGCCTCGATCGTCACCGCGCTCGAAGGCAACAAGATGGCCCGCAAGGGCAGAGGCGGCCCGGCCTTGGCCACCGCCGCCATCGGCTCCTTCGTCGCCGGCCTCATCGCCACCATCGCGCTCGCGTTTATCGCGCCATACATCGTCAAGCTGGCGTTGGTCTTCGGCCCGCGTGAATATTTCGCGCTGATGGTGCTGGCCTTCGTGACCGTTTCCTCCGCTTTCGGAGATTCGGCGTTGCGCGGCCTCACCTCGCTGTTCATCGGCTTTGCCCTTGCCATCGTCGGCATCGACCAGCTGACCGGCCAGACCCGCATGAGCTTCGGCATTCCCGATCTGCTTGACGGCGTGGAAGTAACGACGCTTGCGGTGGCCATGTTCGCCATCGGCGAAACACTGTTCATCGTCGCGCAGGGCAGCACCGGCCCGGACAAGGTCGAGGCCGTCAAGGGTTCGGTCTGGATGAGCGCGCAGGACTGGGCGCGTTCCTGGAAAGCCTGGCTGCGCGGCACGCTGATCGGCTTTCCTATCGGCGCCATGCCAGCGGGCGGTGCTGAAATCGGCACCTTCCTGTCCTATGCCACCGAAAAGAAGCTGACCAAATATCCGGAAGAATTCGGCCATGGCGCCATTGAAGGCGTGGCTGGTCCGGAAGCCGCCAACAACGCGTCCGCCGCCGGTACGCTGGTGCCGCTGCTGACGCTCGGCCTGCCGACGACGGCGACCGCCGCCATCATGCTCGCCGGCTTCCAGCAATATGGCCTGCAGCCCGGCCCGCTGCTGTTCGCCACCAATCCGCAGCTGGTCTGGGGCCTGATTGCCAGCCTGTTCATCGCCAATCTGATGCTGCTGGTGCTCAACCTGCCGCTCGTCGGCCTGTGGGTGAAGCTGCTGACCATTCCGAAGCCATGGCTCTATGCGGGTATTCTGTTGTTCGCGACGCTCGGCACCATCGGCGCCAACCCGTCCGTGTTCGAACTCGGCATGCTGCTCGCCTTCGGCATCCTCGGTTACATCATGCGCATCTTCGGTTATCCGATTGCGCCTGCGGTGGTCGGTCTCATCCTCGGACCGCTTGCGGAACAGCAGCTGCGCCGTGCGCTTGCCATCGGCCAGGGCGACCCAACGGTGCTGTTCACCTCACCGATTGCCGTTGGCCTTTTCCTTGTCGCGGCAGCCGCCTTCATCATTCCGCTGATCATGCGTATCCGCGGCCGCGGCGAGGTGCTGACGCAGCTTGCCGCCAACGAGGACTGATAAACCGGAAACCTCCCAGGGCAACTGGCCCCGTATCTTCGGATGCGGGGCTTTTTTATTCACGCCAACGGGATGTGTGGCGCAGACGCGGCCATGATATGATTCCGCTCCAAACGCAGGAGAAAAACATGCGCAAGATCGCGATCTTGATGGTTCTGGCCCTCGTCGGCTGCGCCACCGCCGCACCCGACGTGGAGCCCATTCCCGGCAGCATCACCTATGGCGGACAGCCCCGCACCAAATTGACCAAATCTCCCATCGGCAGCACGCTCAGTAATGAATTCGTCATGGGCGACGGACGGCTGGCGATTGAGACCTACCGAATACAGCCAGACCGCTCCCTGAAGCTGGAGAGACGCGAAATCGTTGGTGACTGGCCGCCAGAGTGAGCGCGGCTGTCGTGATGGGTAAAACACAGACGGATAAAAGGGCACCCACGACATTGGCCCCGGCCTCTCCTCACCCTCAACGTCATCCTCGGGCTTGACCCGAGGATCCATCACCCCAGCACAGTGGATCCTCGGGTCAAGCCCGAGGATGACCGGGAAGAGGTTTGAGCAAATGTTTCACTGTCCCCACATTTCCCGCTCACCGCAATTCAGAACCGTTCTAAAACATATTTTTGATTTCCGCATACCTTGCCAATAAAGCTGATAGCGAACATCAAGTTAACCCTGCGGGAGCACTTCCGCCGGTTCAGAACCATATTGCAAGGGACATATAAGTGGCCATCAACTTCACCTTCCCCGTTCGGCTGCTGGCGGCAGCGGCCTTCAGCCTTGGCGCGATGACTGCGGGCGCTGAGGAAATGACGATCAAGCACGCGCAGGGCGAGACCGTGCTGAAGGCGGCACCGAAGAAGGTTCTGGTTCTCGATATTCCCTCGCTCGACAATCTCGATGCGCTCGGCGTCGAGCCAACAGGCGTCGTCGGCTCCAACCTGCCGACCTACCTGCAGAAATATGCCGACGGCAAATATCTGAAGGTCGGCACGCTGTTCGAACCCGACTACGAGGCTATCAATGCGGCGGAAGCCGATCTCGTCATCGTCGGCGGCCGTTCGCGGGCGAAATATCCTGACGTTGCGAAGATCACGCCCGCCATCGACATGTCGATCGATTCCAAGGAATTTATCAACAGCGTCAAAGGCAACATCACCAAGCTCGGCGATATCTTCGGCAAGCAGGAAGAAGCAAAGAAGCTGGATGCCGTCATCGATGAGAAGGTCGCGAAGCTGAAGGAGATCGCTCCCAACTCCGGCACGGCGATGATCCTCGTCACCAATGCCGGCAAGGTCGGCGTTTACGGTCCAAGCTCGCGCACCGGCTGGCTGCACACCGAAATCGGCTTCAAGCCGGTCGCCGCCGATATTGACGACCGTTTCGACCGCGGCGACGTCGTGTCCTTCGAATATCTGGCCGAGGTCAACCCCGAATGGCTGTTCGTGATCGACCGCGATGCCGGCATCGGCCGCGCAACCGATCCGGGCAAGGCAGCCGCGCAGGTGCTGGACAACGAGCTGGTGCACCAGACCAATGCGTGGAAGAAAAAGCAGATCGTCTATCTCGACCCGCAGGCGGCCTATATCGTCAGCAGCGGTTATACGGCGCTCACCACCCTGCTCGATCAGGTCTACAAGGCCGTTTCCGATAAGAAGTCGTAAAAACTGCTGGGCACTCGCTCCTGAAGGCTGCTCCACACTCCCCGTCATCCTCGGGCTTGACCCGAGGAGGACCAAGGAGAGGTCGGGCGCCTGTTTCGGCAGCCTGCCAAGCCACCGGGAGCTTTCGCTATTTTCGAAATACCACCAACGTGAAATCCCTGTCTCTCATCCTTGCCCTTCTTCTGGCGCTGACACTCGCAATCGTCAGCCTGTTCGTCGGTGTGAGCAACGTTTCTCTGGCCACGCTTTTTGCACCTGACACAAGCACGGATGCACTGCGCGTGCTGCTCGTCAGCCGCATTCCGCGCACGCTGGCGCTGATACTGGCCGGAAGCTCGATGGCGATTGCAGGTCTCATCATGCAGATGCTGGTGCGCAACCGTTTCGTGGAGCCTTCGACGGCGGGCACCACCGAATCCGCCGGTCTCGGCCTGCTCACCGTCACCCTGATTGCACCCGACACGCCGATCTTCGGCAAGATGCTGGTGGCCGCCGTTTTCGCGCTCGCCGGCACCGCGCTGTTCCTGCGTATCCTGAGACAAGTGCCATTGCGGGACGTGCTGCTGGTGCCGCTGATCGGCATCATGCTGGGCGGCGTCATCTCCGCCGTCACCACCTTCTTCGCTTATCGTTTCGATCTCTTGCAATCGCTCGGCGCATGGATGACGGGGGATTTTTCCGGCGTGCTGCGCGGCCGCTATGAATTGCTCTGGGTCGGTTTCCTCTTCGCCATTGCCGCCTATCTCGCCGCGGACCGGTTTACGGTGGCTGGCATGGGGCGCGACTTCACCACCAATCTCGGCCTCAACTATCGCCGGGTGATGGCGCTCGGCCTCACCATCGTCTCGCTGGTCAGCGCCGTTGTCGTCGTCACCGTCGGCATGATCCCCTTTCTCGGGCTGATCGTGCCGAACGTCGTCAGCCTGATGATCGGCGACAATATGCGCCGCTCGGTTCCATGGGTGGCGACGCTTGGCGCAGTCTTCGTTCTCTCCTGCGACATCATCGGCCGAACCGTGCGCGCGCCTTATGAAATACCGATCGGAACCGTGGTCGGCGTCATCGGCAGCGTGCTGTTCCTTTATCTCCTGCTGCGGAAACGCCACCATGCGTGAGAGAAACCCCGAAAGGCGCGCAAAAACCGTTCTGCTCGTGCTTGCGGCATTCGCGCTCATCTCCATGGCCGCCTTCATGACGCTCGGCGCAAAGGGAAGCTGGAGCTTCGTGCTGCCGTTTCGCGGCATCAAGCTTCTGTCGCTTTTGCTGGTGGCCTATGCCATCGCGGTCTCCACCGTGCTGTTCCAGACGGTCACCAATAATCGCATCCTCACCCCTTCGGTCATGGGCTTCGATTCGCTTTACGTGCTGATGCAGACGGGGCTGATTTTCGTCTTCGGCTCGGCAACCGTCGTGATGATCGATCCGCAACTGAAGTTTCTCGTCGAAACCGGGCTGCTCGTCGCCTTTTCCGCCCTGCTCTATCGCTGGCTGTTCGTCGGCGCGGAACGCAGCCTGCATCTTCTCGTACTGGTCGGCATCGTCTTCGGCGTGTTTTTCCGCAGCCTCTCGGGCTTCATGCAGCGCGTGCTCGACCCCAATGAGTATACGGTGCTGCAGGACGTGCTGTTCGCCAGCTTCAATTCCATCGATCCAACCCTTCTCATGGTCTCCGCCGTCATCATCGGCGTGGTGACCATCATCGGGCTGAGGCTCATGCACACGCTCGATGTCCTCTCGCTCGGCCGTGCGACGGCCATCAGCCTCGGCGTCGAATACAAGCGCACGGTCACCATCATCCTCGTTCTGGTCTCCGTGCTCGTTGCCGTCTCCACCGCGCTTGTCGGCCCGGTCATGTTCTTCGGGCTGCTGGTTGCGGCCCTTGCCCATTATCTCACCGGCAATGGCAAGCACGCATATGTGCTGCCGGCCGCGATCCTCATCGCCGTGATCTGCCTCGTGGGCGGTCAGGTGGTGCTGGAGCGGATATTCGCCTTCGATACGGCGCTCTCGATCATCATCGAATTTCTGGGCGGCATCGTCTTTATCGGTCTTATTCTGAAACGAGGTGCGCGATGATCATCGCCAATCAGATCAGCAAATCCTATGGCGACACGGTTGTGATAGACGGCGTCTCCGTCTCCATTCCGGCAGGCGGCGTCACCTCCATCATCGGGCCGAACGGGGCGGGAAAATCGACGCTGCTTTCCATCGTGGCGCGGCTGATGTCGATGGATGCCGGGACCGTCACGGTCGACGGGCTCGATGTTACGAAAACCGCTTCCGACACGCTGGCGAAGCGGCTTTCTATCCTGCGGCAGGACAACCACATCTCCTCGCGCCTGACGGTGCGCGACCTCGTCGGTTTCGGCCGCTACCCCTATTCAAAGGGCCGCCCCACCATCGAGGACAAGGTCCATATCGACCGGGCGTTGGAATATCTGCATCTCGAACCCCTTGCCGGCCGGTTTCTGGACGAGCTTTCCGGCGGCCAGCGCCAGCGCGCCTTCGTGGCCATGGTGCTGTGTCAGGATACGGATTATGTGCTGCTCGACGAACCGCTCAACAATCTCGACATGAAACACGCCTCCAGCATGATGAAGATCATGCGCAAGGCCGCCGACGAGCTGAAAAAGACCGTGGTTCTGGTGCTGCACGACATCAACTTCGCCTCCTGGTATTCCGACACCATCATCGCCATGCGCGAGGGCCGCATCTGCCATCACGGACCTGCAGAAGAGATCATCCGCCCCGAGATTCTCCAGGAAATCTACGACATGCCGATCCGCGTCAATGAGATAGACGGCCGGCGCATCTGCCTGTTTTACGAATGACATGATGATTGTGCAGGATTTTTACTGTCCCAGTGCTTAGCATGGAACAGGGCCACAGGCCCGGACGTTAAACGACGGACTTTTCCAAAGCGGCATTCCGTCCGCAACTTCAGGAGACATCGATGAAGACGCACAAGACGAAGAACGACCTGCCTTCCAACGCCAAGTCGACCGTAATCGGCATTCTGAATGAATCGCTCGCTTCCGTCATCGACCTTGCGCTCATCACCAAGCAGGCGCACTGGAACCTCAAGGGCCCGCAATTCATCGCCGTCCATGAACTTCTCGATACGTTCCGCACACAACTCGACAATCACGGCGACACGATTGCCGAGCGCGTCGTCCAGCTTGGCGGCACGGCGCTTGGCAGCCTGCAATCCGTCTCCTCGACGACCAAGCTCAAGGCCTATCCGACCGATATCTACAAGATCCACGACCATCTGGATGCGCTGATCGAGCGTTATGGCGACGTGGCGAACATGATCCGCAAGGCCATCGACGATTCAGACGAGGCCGGTGATCCGACGACGGCCGACATCTTCACCGCCGCCTCGCGCGATCTCGACAAGTCGCTTTGGTTCCTGGAAGCGCATGTGCAGGAAAAGAGCTGAGCGGAAAAATCCGCCACCCCAACAACAAAGCGCCCGGATGATCCGGGCGCTTTTTTCTCGTATTCAAGCGTCAGTGGCGCCGCAGAACGGCAAGCCCGATGTCCCGCAGCATCTCGTGATCGAGAATGCCCCGCTGGGCGCTGCGGATAAGAACCGCTGCGCACTCATTGGCAACGTGGCTACTGCGATCTTGAAAACACTCGAAACATACGCCATCGAAAATATTCTGCAGATCGGTAATCTGCTCCGGCGACAATTGTGCGCCAACCCGTTCAAAAGCTGCGTACGACAAGGCTCATCCTCCTGATGATATGCCAAGTATCGTTTCTTTTTTTTCGTGGACATCAAATTTGTACACCCGAACGAATCACTTGTCGAATCAGATTTTAACCAAATGTAAATAGGTTATTTTCTGGCCTCCTCCACCGCCATATTCTGCGGGAAGGAGATAAAACCCAATCGAAACAACATCTTCTCCCTGGCGCGCTCTTGTTTCGGTTCCCGGCCGCCCTTGTACTGCGGAAAAACGCGCAGCCGCGTGGATTTCCACCGAAACCACAAAAGAAACTGTTGCATTCCAAAAACGATTGAGCGATATAGCACCCGTCGCCGCTTCGGTGGCCCACGGTTCAGCGTACTACCCCGGACCGGTGGATTTGAGCGGGTGTAGCTCAGGGGTAGAGCACAACCTTGCCAAGGTTGGGGTCGAGGGTTCAAATCCCTTCGCCCGCTCCAGTTTTCCCAGCAGATACAGAACTATCAAAAAAGAATTTCAGCTCTGCACCATGATTGGCTGTGCCACAGGCATGGCGTTCAGCCGCATTGCGCGTTGAACAGAGGCCGGAAGATGCCACCGATCACCTCACGCCCTCAAAGTATTATGCATTACTTTTACATAATTTATTCAAAGTAAAAATGAATATTAAATGCATATCCGCTAATAATACATAATTATTTCTTAATTTACCAAGTATATAATTCCCAATAAAAGCGCATGATGCCGACACAGAACCCATGAAGGGATCAATTTCCTATCGGAGTTGTTGCCATGAGAAATATTCCTGTCGTTGGAAAATTCCTGACGGTATTTGCGCTGTTCGGCATTTGCGCAATCTTGATCGCGGCTTATTCCGCAGTGCAGATCAAGACAATCGACAAGAGCTATAGCGACCTTATCGAGCATGACAGCGCGGCAGCCCTTAACCTGGCACTGGCAAACCATGCCTTGTTGAACGGACGCGCCGCTTTGGCCGATATGATGATTGCCTTTACGGAAGAGGGCAATGCCGCCGCCGAAGTCGAGGCAAAGGCCACGCGTGGGGAATTTGCCCAGTTGATGGATAAGGCCATCGCCTCGGTCCCCGGTGACAGCCGTCTGCCCGCACTCAAGGACGAAGCGCTGAGACTCTACAATATTACGTGCAAGAATGCCTGGAATCTGGGCCGCACCGCATCGAACGTGGAGGAGGCACTGGCATCGCAAAAGGCATTCGGCATGGAATGCCAGCCGGTCTTCGCCAGGATCGGCGCGAAACTGACGCAGATCGCCACGGAAATCACAACCCGCAACGACACGGAGAGCGGCGCTCTGACGGAGACGAGCGACCAGACCGCGCTGATTACCGTCGTAGCGGTCATCCTCGGTTTCCTTACGGTGGTCGTCGCCGGATATTTCGCGATCCGCACCTGGCTTGTCACGCCGATGCAGGGGCTTGCCGGCACCATGCAGAGGCTTGCCAATGGCGACCTTTCCGCCAACATCGACGGAACGGACCGGCGCGATGAGGTCGGCACCATGGCCAAGGCCGTGCAGATCTTCAAGGACAACGAGCTGAAGGCCCGCCGGCTGGAAGCGGATGCGGCCCAGGTGCGCGACCAGTCCGAAGCGGACCGTCAAAGGGCCGCCGATATAGACCGCAGGCGCGCGGCGGAAATGGCGGAGGCGACAAGCGGTCTGGCAGGCGGCCTGAAGCATATGGCCGACGGCGACCTCTCCTATCAGCTGACGACGCCTTTCGCGGCGGATTTCGAAAGCCTGCGGGCGGACTTCAATATGGCCGTCGGTCAGTTGAACAAGACATTGCTCTCGGTTGCCGAGGTCACGGCGACGATCGATGGCGGCTCGCAGGAACTGAATTCGAGTGCGGGAGACCTGTCGCACCGTACCGAAACACAGGCCGCTTCGCTGGAGGAAACAGCCGCCGCGCTCGACCAGATCACCAGCAACGTCAGCAATTCGACGAAGCGCACGGAAGAGGCGCGAAGCGTGGCGGTGGAGGCGAACCGATCGGCGCAAACCTCCGGTCAGGTCGTCGCAAATGCGGTTGACGCCATGAAGCGCATCGAGAGCTCCTCAAGCCAGATTTCCAACATCATCGGCGTCATCGACGAGATTGCCTTCCAGACCAACCTTCTGGCGCTCAATGCAGGGGTCGAGGCGGCCCGTGCGGGTGAGGCGGGCAAAGGTTTTGCGGTTGTCGCGCAGGAAGTGCGTGAGCTGGCGCAGCGTTCGGCGCAGGCGGCCAAGGAAATCAAGGAGCTTATCCGCAACTCCGCCGACGAGGTTCAAAACGGCGTCAAACTCGTGACCGCCACGGGCGATGCCCTGAAGGTTATTGAAGGCCACGTCATCGCCATCAATACGCAGCTCGACGCCATCGCAACCTCCGCAAGGGAGCAGTCGGTCGGCCTGGCCGAGGTCAACAGCGCGGTCAACCAGATGGATCAGGTGACGCAGCAGAATGCCGCGATGGTCGAAAGGGCCAAGGCCTCCAGCACATCGCTTGCCGGCGATGCCGAGACGCTCCGCGAAATCATCGGCCAGTTCAGGCTCGACGGCACCGCCGCAACCGCCCGCAAAACCCGAAACGCCCATCAGCCATCGACGCAGCTGCGCGTTGCGGACAATGCCCAGCCGAGACCATCGCCGGCACGGCGCATGATGGGCCAGGTGGCCGCGGCACTCGGCGTATCCACCGCGTCAAAAGAGCAGAGCTGGGCGGAATTCTAATACCATCCACTCAAAAGACACCCGGATCACTATCCGGGTGTCGTGAAGTTGGTGACAAAGGTTGAAAATCTCTCCTCCGTCATGCCGGGCTTGACCCGGCATCCAGCCATGGCGCGTCGGCGCCATGAAAGGAATCTTCCGCGATCAATGACTTGATCGCACTGGACCCCGGATCAAGTCCGGGGTGACGTCCCATGCCCGCCCTGATAATCAGGCAACCTCGTCCCACTCAGGCGCGAGCCCATCCGGCGAGACAATACGGCCATCCTGCTTGGCGAGCGCATGGATCGTCGCCATTTCATCGGCCGAAAGCTCGAAATCGAAGATGGCGAGATTTTCATCGACACGGGCTTCGCTGACCGTTTTCGACAGGGCGACGACACCCTGCTGCTGCACGAGCCAGCGCAGCACCACCTGCGCCACAGACTTGCCCCGGCTTGCGGCGATCTCCTTCAGCACCGGGTCGGCAAACACCTTGCCATCGGCCATGCCGTAATAGCCCGTTACCGACATGCCGGCAGCCTTGGCGGCAGCGATAACCACGTCCTGATCGATATAGGGGTGGTATTCGATCTGGTTGGTCACGATCGGAGCCTTGGAAAGCTTCACCGCCTCGGCCATCAGCGCCGTATTGAAGTTGGAGACGCCGATATGGCGCACCTTGCCGGCTTGCCTCACCTCGTTCAGCGCTCCGATCTGTTCGGCAAGCGAGACCGCGTCGTTCGGCCAATGCAGCAGCAGCAGGTCGACATAATCGGTCTTCAGCTTTTTCAGGCTCTCGTCGACGGAGGCGAGGAAGGCCTCGTGCTTGTAGTTCTCGACCCAGACCTTGGTGGTGAGAAACACCTCGCCGCGTGCAATGCCCGAAGCAGCAATGGCTTCGCCGACCTCGGCTTCGTTGCCATAGATCTGGGCGGTATCGATATGACGGAAACCGGCCTTCAGCGCATGCGGAACGATGCGCAGGACATCGGGGCCGGGAATGCGGAAGGTGCCGAAGCCGAGCGCCGGGATCGAAGCGCCATTTGCGGTGACATCAAACATATATTTTCTCCTTTGAGGTTGCCCGGCCAGCCTGGGACATGGCCGGGAATTTTGCGAAAAGCTCAGGCGGTTTTCAGCGTCAGCGCGGCACGGCGGTCGAGCGCGCTGCTCCAGAGGGTCAAAAGCAGGGCGATGGCGACGAGGATGGCGCCGACCCAGGGCGTTGCAGCAAGGCCCATCGGCGATTCCACCACCAGACCGCCGAGCCATGCGCCAATCGCGATGCCGAGATTGAAGGCGGCGATATTGAGCGCCGAGGCGACATCGACCGCGCCGGGACGGTGTTCCTTGGCAAGCTGCACGACATAAAGCTGCAGGCCGGGAACATTGGCGAAGGACAGGAAACCGAGCGCGGCAAGCGTGATAAGCGTCAACACCGGCGAAACGGCCGTAAAGGAGAAGACGAGCAGCACGATGGCTTGCGCGAGGAAGAGACCGATCAGCGCCTTGGCCGGGTTATGGTTGGCGATCCTGCCGCCGCCAATATTGCCGGCCGCAATGGCGATGCCATAGAGCACGAGGATCAGGCTGACGCTCTTTTCCGAAAAGCCGGTCACATCCTGCAGGATCGGCGCAAGGAAGGTGAAGGCGACGAAGGTGCCGCCGTAACCGAGCGCGGTCATGGCGAAAACGATGAGCAGGCGGCCGGAACCGAGAACGCAGACCTGATCGAAGAGGCTTGCCGGCGGCGCTTTCTTGAGCGTGTTCGGCAGAAGCGTGGCGATGCCCAGGAAGGCAATCACGCCAAGGGCGGCAACAGCCCAGAAGGTTGCGCGCCAGCCGAAGACCTGCCCGATATAGGTGCCGAGCGGAACCCCGGTGACGATGGCGACCGTCAGCCCCATGAACATCATGGCGATGGCCGAGGCGCGGCGGTTTTCCGGCACGAGATCGGCGGCGATGGTGGAGCCGACCGAGAAGAAGACGCCATGGGCGAAGGCGGCAATGACCCGGGCGACGAGCAGCATCTCATAGCTCGGCGACAGGGCCGCAGCGCTGTTGCCGACGATGAACAGGGCCATGAGGCCGAGCAGCAGCGGCTTTCTTTCGATCCGGCCGGTCAGCGCTGTCAGGATCGGCGCGCCGAAGGTGACGCCAAGCGCGTAGACGCTGACGATGAGACCGGCCAGCGGCAGGGTGATGTGAAGATCGTTGGCAACCGTCGGCAGCAGGCCGACGATGACAAATTCCGTTGTTCCGATCGCATAGGCCGCGATCGTCAGGGCAAATATGGCCAATGGCATGATGACTACCTCTCCGCCCGGAGCGGGATCGCGGGCGTTCTGGACAGCAGGACTGTCGGTTTGGATCATTTGGACAGCGGCGCTGTCCGGTTGGATCAAATCTATGGATGCAATATGGGCGAAGGGGACTTGCATGATAATCGGCAAGATCGGATAAACGCCTTTGAATTGATTTCACAGATGGTGAGGCGATGGACAACAGGGCCGGAGAAATGGAAGTCTTCGTGGCAGCGGCGGAACTCGGCAGCTTTTCCGCGGCCGGGCGCAGGCTGAAGCTTTCTCCCTCGGCGGTGAGCAAGCTTGTCACACGCATCGAAGACCGCCTCGGCACGCGACTGCTGGCCCGCTCCACCCGGCTTGTCACGCTCACACCGGAGGGCGAAGTCTATCTGGCGCGGGCAAGGCGCATTCTCGCCGACATCACTGAAACGGAGCAGATCGTGGCGAGCGGCGGCAAGGTGGTGCCGCGCGGCCTGCTGCGCGTCAATGCGACGCTGGGCTTCGGGGAACGTTATCTCCTGCCGCTTGCACCGGAATTTCTGTCGCTTTATCCGGAGATCGAGCTGGATATCTCGCTGACCGATGGCGTCATCAGCCTGATCGAGGAACGCACCGATATTGCGATCCGCTCCGGCGCCATGGGCGATTCATCCCTGAAGGCAAGAAAGCTGAAAGAAGTCCGCCGCGTCATCGTCGCCTCCCCTGCCTATATCGAAAAACACGGCATGCCGGAAAAACCGCAGGATCTGGCGCAGCACAATTGCCTGAGCTTCAATTTCAGCCGCAGCCTCAACGAATGGCCCTTCCGCGATCCCGGATCGACGGAGGTGTATCGCTTCCCCATCACCGGCAATGCATCGGTCAATAGCGGCATGGCGATGCGCAGGCTCTGCCTCACGGGTCTCGGACTAGGAAGGGTCGGGGAATTTCATATCGAACCCGATATCAAGGCCGGCCTGCTCATCCCTGTCCTTGAGGACTATAATGCCGAGGACATGGAGGTAATCCACGCGGTTTATGCCGGCCACGAGCATCTCGCCGCCCGCGTGCGCGCCTTCATCGATTTCCTCGCCACAAGGGTCGGGCGCTGATTGGGCCGGAAGGTGATTGGCCGCCTCACACCAGGCCGTGAACGAGCTTTGCCAGCCAGTCGACGAAAACGCGGACCTTGTTGGTCACATGCCGGGTTTGTGGATAGACCACATAGATCGGCATGGCTTCGCGCCGCCATTCGGAAAGCACCGGCACCAGTTCACCCCGCGAAAGCGCATCCCTCACCATGAAGACGGGAAGCTGCACGATGCCCATGCCGGCCAGTGCCGCGTTGAGATAGGTACGGCTGTCATTGACCGAGACGACATAGTTCGGGGTCAGTTCAACGCTGCGCACACCATTGTCGAAGGAGGCCGGCATGATCTGGCCGGTGGTGGCATTGAGGTAGCCCACCGAATAATGATCCTTCTCCAGATCCTCCGGTTCTCGCGGCATGCCGAAGTTTTCGATGTAGGATGGCGAGGCGAATGTTTCGAACCGGAGTTCGCCCACTTTTCGGGCAATCAGCGACTGATCGCGCAGCACGCCGACCCGGAGTGCGCAGTCGACATTCTCCGCGATGTAATCGACCAGACGGTCGCCGACACCGAGATCGAGACGGATATGCGGATAACGCTGGTAAAATTCGCAAAGATGTGGGATAACCACCAGGTCCGCGAAGACACCGGCCATTTCCACCCGCAACCGGCCGGATGGCTGCACTTGTGCGCTGGACATGCTGCCGTCAAGTTCTTCGATTTCCGATAAAATCTGTGAGGCCCGCTCATAATAGAGAGCGCCGTCCGTTGTCAGCATCACCCGGCGCGTGGTGCGGTTGAGAAGTGTGGTGTGCAAATGCGCCTCAAGCGCCTGCACCATGTTGGTGACAGTGGTTTTCGGCATGTTCAGCGCGGTGGCGGCGCGGCTGAAATTGCCGGTTTCCACAACTCGCGTAAAAACCCGCATGGCGGAGAGCTGATCCATTCACTGCCTCGGAGATATGATTATCCGTGATTTCGGAATAGTGTTTTCAAATTTGCATGCTTGATCGTTTCGATCCGAACAATAATATGGATTTCAGATTTTGCAATACGATCCGCCTATTGGTGGCGGCGCAAAGGATCTGGAGTCATGAACGCGCATTGGGAAAACATCGGCAGCAGCGAAGCGTCCGCGCCGAAGCTCTCCGTGCGCCGTTATGAAGGTTCCTGCCTCTGCAGCCATCCGCCTGTCGTGCTTTATCTGCGCGGCGGATCCTTTCTGGAACCCGGCCTCGAGCCGGGCGGCAATTGCCCCGAGCTTCCGGTGGCCCGCGCGCTTGCGGAAAGCGGTGCAGTGGTCGTGGAAGCCGATTACAGCAAGCCGTCCGGCAACGAGTTTCCGATGGTGATCGACTGCGCCTATGAGGCGCTCGATCATCTGAGCCGGGATCGCAAGCACTATGGCGGCGCGAAATCGCTGCTGTTTGTGGCCGGCGAAGAAGCAGGCGGCAATGTGGCGGCGGGGCTTGCCTTGAAGGCCCGTGACCGCATGCCGGGCAAGCTCGCAGGCCAGATTCTTCTGTCGCCCATGATCGACCCGATGATGACGACGGAATCCTTCCGCGACGCGGACAGGATCGGCATGCGCCAGCGTTGGGCCGATGGCTGGAGCCATTACCTTGCCAAGGCGTGCGGGTTCTTCCACCCCTATGCCGCGCCCTGCCAGTGCACGCGGCTGAACCGGGTGGCGCCGGCGCTGATCTTTACGGCCGAGGACGACCCTCTGCGCGACGAAACGGTCAATTATGCAGACCGCCTCATCGCCTCAGGCGTCAGCGTCCGGCAGCATGTTTTTCCCGCCGGCGTCGGCTGGACGGGGCTCTATCAAGGAGAGGGCGGCGGATGGGTCTCATCCGTCTGTTCGGAATTCAAGACCTTCGTTGACCAGTTGAAACACTGAATACCGCATTTATTGAGAAACTGACCGGCTCCTGATCCGAGCCAAGGAGAAACCCATGACGCTGAACACCAAGCGCCGGGCCCTGACGGGTGCCGGTATCGGGCTGGCTATGTCCGTTGCAGCCGCAGCATTGTTTTTCGACCTCCCCACCAGCCGCGATGCAACGGCCGCTTCCACCCCGGCTGAAACACCAGCGATCCCGGTTACCGTCGCCAAGGTGGAAAGCCGTGACGTGATGCGCTGGGAAGAATTTTCCGGCCGTCTCGAAGCCGTTGACCGGGTGCAGATCCGCTCCCGCGTCGCCGGCCAGATCAAGGCCGTGCATTTCCGCGAAGGCGCGCTGGTGAAGGAAGGCGATCCCCTCTTCACCATCGATCCGGCCCCCTATCAGGCTGCCGTTGCAGGCGCTGAAGGACAGGTCGCTTCCGCCGAAGCCAAGGTCAGCCTGGCGAAGACGGAACTCGACCGTGGCCGCAGGCTTTCCGACAACCGCACCATCTCCCAGAGCGATCTCGACCAGCGCCAGAGCTCGTTTGCGGATGCCGAAGCCCAGCTTCGCGCCGCCCGCGCAGCACTGACCACGGCCCAGCTTGATCTCGGTTATACCGAAATCATCGCACCGGTTTCCGGCAGGGTCGGCCGCATCGAAATCACCGCCGGCAACCTCGTCGCCGCCGGCTCGACCTCGCCTGCACTGACGACGCTGGTATCGGTCAACCCGATCTATGCCAGCTTCAACGCCAGCGAAGGCACGGTTGCGAAGGCGCTTGCCGAACTGCCGAAAACCGATGGCGCCCTGCCCGCTCTCGAACAGATCCCTGTCGAAATCGGCACGCTTTCGGATGAGGGCACGCCGATCAAGGGCACCCTGCACCTGATCGACAACCAGGTGGATTCGGCAAGCGGCACCATCGGTGTCCGCGCCATCTTCGACAATCCGGACGGCAGGCTCATTCCGGGCCAGTTCGTGCGGGTGCGCATGGGCGAACCGAAGCCGGAAAACCGCATCGTCATCAGCGACCGCGCCATCGGCACGGATCAGGACAAGCGTTTCGTCTTCGTGGTCGATGCCGAAAACAAGGTGAGCTACCGCCAGATCAAGCCGGGTGCACCGGCTGATGGCCAGCGCATCATCGACAGCGGCCTTGCCGCCGGTGATACGATCGTCGTCAACGGCCTGCAGCGCATTCGCCCCGGTGCAACCATCGCACCACAGGCGGAGGACAAGGTTGCTGCCTCGCAGTAAGTAACCGCCTTTTTGATCAATAAGCGTCCCGCCCTCCCGCGAGACGCCCCTTCAGACAGAACCGGCCTTCACCGGCGGCAGAAAAGCCGCCGGAACGGCCTTTGCATTCCAAAATATACCCGGAGAGGGACTGGATATGAATATTTCCAGATTTTTTGTCGACAGGCCGGTATTCGCCGGCGTTCTGTCGATCCTGATTGTGGTGGCAGGCCTTCTTGGCATGCGCGCCCTGCCGATTTCCGAATATCCGGAAGTCGTTCCGCCATCCGTCGTCGTCCGCGCCACCTATCCGGGTGCGAACCCGGCCGTTATCGCTGAAACCGTCGCCACGCCGCTTGAAGAACAGATCAACGGTGTCGAAGGCATGCTCTATATGGGCAGTCAGGCGACATCCGACGGCGTGCTGACGTTGACCGTGACCTTCAAGCTCGGTACCGACCCCGACAAGGCGCAGCAGCTGGTGCAGAACCGCGTTTCGCAGGCCGAACCGCGCCTGCCGGCGGAAGTCCGCGCACTCGGCATCACGACGGTCAAGAGCTCGCCCGACTTCATCATGGTCGTCAATCTGGTGTCGAAAACCGACGCCTATGACATCACCTACCTGCGTAACTACGCAACGCTGAACGTCAAGGATCGCCTCGCCCGCATCGAAGGCGTGGGCCAGGTGCAGGTCTTCGGCGCAGGTGACTATTCCATGCGCGTCTGGCTCGATCCGCAGAAGGTCGCCGAACACGATCTGGCTGCCAGCGACGTCTCCGACGCCATCCGCCAGCAGAACGTACAGGCGGCAGCCGGTGTCATCGGCGCTTCGCCGAGCCCCAACGGCGTCGACCTGCAGCTCAACGTCAACGCCCAGGGCCGTCTGACGACGCCGGAGGAATTCGGCAACATCATCGTCAAGAGCGGCGCCAACGGCGAAATCACCCGCCTTCGCGATGTCGCCCGCATTGAACTCGGTGCTGCCGATTACACGCTGCGTTCGCTGCTCGACGGTGAACCCGCCGTGGCTGTGGCAGTTCTCCAGGCTCCCGGCTCCAACGCCATCGAAATCGCCGACAATGTCCGCGCCACGATGGACAATCTGCAACTGGCAATGCCTGACGGCGTGAAATACGAGATCGTCTACGACACGACGAAATTCGTGCGCTCCTCCATCGAAAAGGTCGTTGATACACTCCTCGAGGCCGTTGGCCTCGTGGTGCTTGTCGTCATCCTCTTCCTGCAGACATGGCGCGCATCGATCATTCCGCTGATCGCCGTTCCGGTCTCGATCATCGGCACCTTCGCCGTCATGTATGCTTTCGGGTTTTCCATCAACGCGCTAACGCTGTTCGGGCTGGTGCTCGCCATCGGCATCGTGGTGGATGACGCGATCGTGGTCGTCGAAAACGTCGAACGAAACATCGAAAACGGGCTCTCGCCGCGTGACGCCACCTACAAGGCGATGCGGGAAGTGTCCGGGCCGATCATCGCAATCGCGCTGGTTCTGGTCGCGGTCTTCGTGCCTCTTGCCTTTATCTCCGGCCTGTCCGGTCAGTTCTACCGGCAGTTCGCACTGACCATCGCCATCTCCACCGTCATTTCGGCGATCAATTCGCTGACGCTGTCACCCGCTCTTGCAGCCCTGCTGCTCAAGGAACATGGTGCACCGAAAGACTGGCTGACCCGTTTCATGGACCGGATTTTCGGCTGGTTCTTCCGCGGCTTTAACCGCGCCTTCGGCGCCGCCTCGAACGGCTACGGCAAGACCGTGGGCGGGCTGGTGACTCGCAAGAGCCTGGTGATGCTGGTCTATATGGCGCTGGTGGCTGCAACCTACGGCATGTTCACGACCGTTCCGAGCGGCTTCGTGCCGGCGCAGGACAAGCAATATCTCATCGGCTTTGCCCAGCTTCCTGATGGCGCAACACTCGACCGCACCGAAAGCGTCATCAAGCGGATGAGCGATATCGCCATGGAAACGCCCGGCGTCAGCCACGCCATCGCCTTCCCGGGCCTGTCGATCAACGGCTTCACCATCGGCTCGAACTCCGGCATCGTCTTCGCGATTCTCGATGACTTCGAAAAGCGCAAGACGCCGGAACTGTCCGGCGGCGCCATCGCCATGCAGCTGAACCAGAAATATGCGGGCATTCAGGATGCCTTCATCGCCATGTTCCCGCCGCCGCCGGTCAACGGTCTCGGCCAGACGGGCGGCTTCAAGCTGCAGATCGAGGACCGCGCCGGTTACGGCTACCAGACGCTTGACGAAGCGGCGAAAGCCGTGATCGCCAAGGCATACCAAACGCCGGAGCTGGCAGGCATCTTCTCCAGCTTCCAGATCAACGTGCCGCAGCTCTTCGCCGATCTCGACCGGGCCAAGGCCGAGCAGCTGGGCGTTTCGGTCAGCGACGTCTTCCAGACGCTGCAGATCTATCTGGGTTCGCTCTATGTCAACGACTTCAACGCCTTCGGGCGGACATATAGCGTGCGTGTGCAGGCAGACGCCCAATTCCGCGCCCATGCGGAAGATATCGGCCGCCTGAAGGTTCGCTCCGCAACGGGTCAGATGATCCCGCTTTCGACGCTGCTGAAGGTGGATGCGACGACGGGACCGGAACGCACCAACCGTTATAACGGCTTCCTTGCAGCCGATATCAACGGCGGTCCGGCACCGGGCTATTCCTCTGGACAGGCGCAGGCGGCGATGGAAAAAATCCTCGCGGAGAACCTGCCGGCCGGGATTGACTACGAATGGACGGACCTGACCTACCAGCAGATCCTTGCCGGCAACTCCAGCATCGTCGTCTTCCCGCTGGCGCTGCTCTTGGTCTATCTCGTGCTGGCTGCGCAATATGAAAGCCTCACATTGCCGATCGCGATCATTCTGATCGTGCCACTCGGTGTGCTCGCGGCCCTGACCGGCGTCTGGCTGACGGGAGGGGATAACAACATCTTTACGCAGATCGGCCTTGTCGTCCTTGTGGGCTTGTCGGCGAAGAACGCGATCCTGATCGTGGAATTCGCCCGCGAGCTGGAATTCGAGGGACGAACGCCGCTTCAGGCGGCGGTCGAGGCAAGCCGGCTTCGTCTTCGCCCGATCCTGATGACCTCGCTCGCCTTCATCATGGGCGTGGTGCCGCTGGTCGTCTCCACCGGAGCAGGTGCGGAAATGCGCGCGGCCATGGGTGTCGCTGTCTTCTCCGGCATGATCGGCGTGACGTTCTTCGGCATCTTCATGACACCGGTCTTCTACGTGCTGGTGCGCAAGCTGTCGGGCAACCGCCCGCTCATCCAGCACAAGCAGGAAGAACCGGCCAATTCGGACTACAAGCTCGAAAAGGCCGGCTGAGACCATACTCCCATCCACCGCCACCTTCGACGCAAGCCCGCCGCGCATCCCCCCGGATGCGCGGCGTTTTTCATGGGCGGGAACGTCTATGCAACCATCCTGAAATAGAATCAGATTCAAATGCTTAAGTGGCAAATACGGCTATATTGCCCCGCTTTAAAACTGTCGAAAATCAATATAGAGCCATCACACGAAGAGAACTGCAAGAAACAGTGCTATTTTATGCTTTGTATTTTGTGGTAATTTCCAAGAACAGGGTGATTCGGACTAAATGATTTAGTTCAGGGGCTACATGATGGAGCAGGACTACGAAAGCTGGGCAACGACCGTTGCCTATTCGATAGTGATGCATGAAGGTCTGGATCTGGCGCTTTCCGCGCAGAACCTGGACAGGGGCAAGACCAAGAACAATCGCGAGCGGCTGATGGAGGCCATTCGAACATCGTTGCTTGAGGCACGTTTTCGCAGCCATCTGACGGCAGCGCACCGGCTCTGAACGCTGCGCCTGATATCGCAGCGGCTTAGACCGGAAGCAGGTCGGTCCGAACCGCGGCCTTCAGCGGCAGATGGTCCGAGGCGATACGCGCCAGCGCGCTGTCATGCGCCTCCACCTGCTCGATCAGCCCTTTTCGATTGGCGATGATCCTGTCGAGCGCCAACACCGGCAGGTTGGACGGAAAACTCGGCACCGCCGGCGGCAGGGCGCCGAAAGCATCCCGGAACGTATTGAGCGACGAACCGTTGCCGAGACGCCATTCATTCAGGTCTCCCATAAGAATGGTGGCGCATTCGTTGCGCGCTTCCAGAAGGCCGATCAGCGCTTTCGCCTGCTGGGCGCGGGAATGCCTGAGAAGGCCGAAATGGGCGGCGATGACCCGCAGCGTGCCGCCGCTTTTCAGATCCAGTTCCACGACAAGCGCGCCGCGCGGCTCCAGCCCCGGCAATTTCAGCGTATGCACATCCCTGACGACGCCTTCCTTGAACAGGACGACATTGCCGTGCCAGCCATGGGCCTTCACACCGGCCAGCACCGGCACTGGGATGAGGCCGCTTTCCCGCTCCAGCCGGGCGAGATCAAGCAGGCCGGTGCGCTCGCCGAAACGGCTATCCGCCTCCTGAAGCGCGATGATGTCAGCGCCGATTTCCTGAATGACGCGGCTGGTTCGATCGGGATCGAACTTGCGGTCACGACCAACGCATTTATGCACATTGTAGGAGGCGATGACCGGGAAGGAATGGTCTTTCGTTGCCGGCGCCGCACTCTGCCGCTGACGGCGGTCGCGCAGCGACTGCATGACGAAAGCGGACAGGCTGGTGTTTTTCGTCAAAGCCGTTTTTTCATCCTCCAGCAAACCGTTCTTTTTCACGCGTTTATGCCTCCGGTCTCGCGCTGCGCCTGTCGGACACACCGCACTCTAAAGATAAGGCGAAGCGAGCCACAGGACACGCTCCACAAAACGGACAACGAATGGCCGCGCATTCAGTTCGCTGAGCCGCACGGGCAAGGCGGTCGCACGTGCATCCCGGATGCGCTCCCCGATCGTTGCTGCGAATTCCTCATCCATAACTTCGAGATCGATCTCAAAGTTCAACCGCAAAGAACGCGGATCGAGATTGGAAGAACCGATGTAGCTCCAGCGCCCGTCGATCACCAGAAGCTTGGAATGGTTGAAAGCCCCCGTCGCCCGCCAGATGCGGCAATAATTCTTCAGCATCTGGTCGAATTGCGCCGTCATCGCCCTGTCCACAAGCACCAAATTGTTGCTTTTCGGCACGATGATATCCACCACGACCCCCCGCCTTGCTGCGGTAATGAGCGCCGAAATAAGCTCCCGATCGGGGAGAAAATAGGGCGACATGATGAGAATGGAGGAACGGGCGACGGAAAATGCCCCCATCAGCATCTTGTGACTGGTCTCGATGCTCCTGTCCGGCCCCGAGGAGCAGACGCGGGCGGCGATCTGCGAGCCCGGCACGCCGTCGGGAATGGCGATATCCCAGACCGGCGCATCCAGAAGCTCCTTTGTCGTAAAGCGCCAGTCCTCCGCCGCGATGGAGAAAAAATCCGATACCACCGGTCCGGTGATCTTGAAATGCGTGTCGTGCGACTGGCTTTCGCCGCCAAATTCCAGCGTGAACCCCTCGCGGATATTCATGCCGCCGCTAAATGCAATGCGCCCGTCCACCACGAGGATCTTGCGGTGGGTGCGCAGATTGGCATAGGGCAGCCGCAGCCCCATGATGACATTGCCGTTGAAGACATCGCAGACGATGCCCTTTTCCCTGAGCGTCGGCAGGATGCTCGGCACGGAATAACGCGCGCCCACCGCATCCACCAGCACACGCACCTCCACGCCGCGAAACTTCGCCCTTTCGAGCGCCGCGACAAAACGGGCGCCGATCCGGTCATTGTCGAAAATATATGTTTCGAGAATGATCGACCGCTTCGCCTCCCCGATCGCCTCCAGCATGGCGGCATAGGCCGCGTCTCCGGTCACAAGCGGCTCGATACCATTGCCTGTCGTCAACGCATGGCGCGTCACCCGGTCGCCCAGCGTCTTCATAGCCTCGAAACGCCGTCCGAAGCGCGCGGCGATCATGTCCCCGCTCGCATCCAGACGCGCCACGCGATCCATGATCTCGTCCAGCATGAAGGACCGCTTCTGCGTGATATTGGACCGGCGGATGCGGTTGATGCCGGCAATCGCATAGATGACCGCACCGACGATGGGCGACAGAACGATAACACCGACCCAGCCAAGCGCGGAGCGGACCTCCTCCTTCGTCATCGTGGCATGCACGGCCGCCACGGTTCCCATCAAAATCGAGAGAACGGCAAGGATATGCGGCCAATAGGCAATGACGAGATCAAGCATGGTACAACTATAGAGTACTTCGGCAATCCCGCAATGACACGCAGGAAACGCTGGCAGAGACAAAGAACCTGACCGCGCCATGCTTTTGCGGGACAGACCCTTGCGGGATTAACGGTGGAAACCGGGCTTGCGATATGTCATGAGAGCGCATCTTGATCTTTGGCAGTGGCAGGGCGAGGTGCACTTGCGGGCTTTCTGCCTCGTTTGAAAGCAAGAAGGCCGTGATGCAGGAAAATACACAGGGCGCTGTCATCGTCATTTCCAGCCATGTCATGCGTGGCTCCGTCGGCAACCGCGCGGCGGTCTTTGCGCTTGAGACGCTGGGTTATCCGGTCTGGGCGGTGCCAACCATCGTCATGCCCTGGCATCCCGGCCACGGCCCGTCCACCCGCATGCGCTTTCAGGACGACGATTTCGACAAGGCAATGACCGACCTCGAAAACGCCAAATGGATCGGCGAGGTTAAGGCTGTCCTGACCGGTTATTTCGGCAGCGCGGCGCAGGTGCGCTCCGTCGCAAGGCTGATCCGCAATCTGAAGGAAAAGAACCCGTCGCTGATTTATGCCTGTGACCCGGTCATGGGCGATCTGGGCGGGCTTTACATTCCCCTTGAGACTGCCGAAGCCATCCGTGATCACCTCATCCCGCTTGCCACGGTCGCCACGCCAAACCGTTATGAACTGGCCTGGATGAGCGGCGCCGAGCTTGAGACCAACAATGCCATCATGGATGCCGCACTTTCCCTCGGCCCGCCGAAAATGCTGGTCACCTCAGCCGTGCCGATGATGACGGGCGGCACCGGCAACCTCTACCTCAGCGGCCGCCACGCACTGCTTGCCGAACATCGCGCCATCGAAAATGCGCCGAACGGTCTCGGCGACCTGATGTCGGCGCTGTTCCTCGCCCGCCTGCTGGAAGGTCTCGATGATGAAAAGGCGCTGCAGCTGGCAACCGCCAGCGTCTTCGAAATTCTGGCCCGCACCAAAAAACGCGACATGAACGAACTGACGCTGGAGACCGACTCTTCAAGTCTCTCCACACCCATGGCCATGGTGCAGATGCGTCATCTCTTGCATCCTTCGCGCAGCAAGCGCAAATAGCGACTAGAGCATTTCCAGGAAAAGTGGCCCCCGGTTTTCCGGCTGGAAATGCGGAAACAAGGAGTTGGAGCGGCTTCGCGGTTCGAAGAAAAGCGAAAATGCTCCAAAGGATTGGTCTTCAACGCACCGAGTTCTTCTCTTGATCTTGGTCCAAGCACAACGGTACTGCGATAGATGAAAGATTTTCCGGAAAACCTTCTCAACGGCTACAAGAACTTCATGAGCGGTCGTTATGTCGACGAACGCGAAAGATATCGCGTTCTGGCCGAGACCGGACAGAAACCGCAGACCCTGTTCATTGCCTGTTGTGACTCCCGTTCGGCGCCGGAAACCATTTTCGACTGCGGACCGGGAGAGCTTTTCGTCATGCGGAACGTCGCCAACATGGTGCCGCCCTACGAGCCGGATGGACAGTACCACGCCACCTCCGCCGCCATCGAATATGCCGTGCAGGTTCTGAAGGTGAAGGACATCGTCGTCATGGGCCACGGCCGCTGCGGCGGCATTCAGGCAGCACTCGATCCCAATCTCGAGCCGCTGTCACCCGGCGATTTCATCGGTAAATGGATGAACATGGTCAAGTCGGCGGCCGAACAGATCCAGAGCAACGACATCATGACCGCCTCCGAGCGCCAGACGGCGCTGGAGCGCGTTTCCATCCGCAACTCCATCGCCAATCTGCGCGGCTTCCCCTTCGTCAAGGCGCAGGAAACCGCCGGCAAGGTGAAGCTGCACGGCGCATGGTTCGATATTTCGACCGGAGAATTGTGGGTGATGGACAGCAAAACGGGCGACTTTCGCCGCCCGGACCTGTGATTGAAGCGGATTGAGAGAGCGAGACGTCCTGGGTGGCCATTAATCTGCCCGGCAATCAAACCTCTCCTTCGTCATCCTCGGGCTTGACCCGAGGATGACGTCGGTTATGCGGGAAGCCTCTGTCGGACGCTACGTCGCTGGATGCCGGATCAAGTCCGGCATGACGAAAGCGAAATTTTAGTCCGCAGAAACAGCCTTATTGGCCGTCGATCGCCTTGCCGATGAACGCAATGGCCTGCTGGTAGACGCTTGCAGCGTTCCAGCCCTGAATGGCGGCATAGTTCGCCTGACCCTGCTGATAGCCCGCACCACGCTGCCAGCCATGGCCGACGAGGAAGTTCGCGGTGGAAGCCAGCGCATCGGCGCGCGAGCCGACGAGATCGATACGGCCGTCGCGGTCGAAATCCACGCCATAGCGCACGACGTTCAGCGGCAGGAACTGCGTCTGGCCGATTTCACCATGGGCAGCGCCCTTGGCGTTGACGTTCAGCGAGCCGCTGCCAACGAGCTTAAGGGCCGCATAGAGCTGCTCGGTGAAATAATCCGAACGGCGGCAGTCGAAGGAAAGCGTCGCAACGGCGGAAAGCGTATGCTGGTTGCCCATGAAGCCGCCAAAACCGGTTTCCATGCCCCAGATGGCGAGCAGCGGACCAGCCGGCACGCCGTAAGCGCGTTCGATGGACGCAAACAGAGCTGCATTGTTCTTCTTCATGGTCTTGCCGCGTGAAATGATCGTCTGACCACCGCGCTTCTGCATGAACTGTTCGAAGGACAGCTTGAAGCTGTGCTGACCGCGATCGGCGCGGATCGTCGCCTGGTTGTAGGAGACGCCGGAGAAGGCACGGTCAAGCACCGAGGCGCTGACGCCGCGGCCCGCGGCTTCCTGCTTGAAGGCGCCGACCCAGGCATCAAAGCCCGCCGAGGTGTTGCTGCATTGTGCAGCCATAACCGGCGTCGCTGCCAGAACCGAAACCATGGCCACACCAGCCAGAATTACCTTCATTGCCCGCATCAAAATCTGCCTTCGATATCCTTTGGGGAATTTTTCCCGAGAACCAAACCGTCAATACTGTATGATTCAGGTGCCAAAACTGTCTTTTGGCGGCCTAAATTGCCTTTCGACAGCAAGGCCTGCAAATAAACTGGCCGTGATCTCGCCAATTATAAAACCCGCCTGCCCCACACAGAACAGACGGGTTATACTTAACGAACCTTAAAAAATCGTATCGTAGATCAGGCAGCCGCCTTGCGGGGCTTGATGAGACCACGATTGACCAGGAGTTCGGCGATCTGGATGGCATTGAGGGCAGCGCCCTTGCGCAGATTGTCCGAAACAACCCAGATGTTGAGGCCGTTTTCAACCGTCGCATCTTCGCGGATACGCGAGATGTAGGTTGCGTCCTCACCGGCGGATTCGACCGGGGTGATGTAGCCGCCATCTTCATGCTTGTCGATGACGAGGCAACCCGGCGCTTCGCGCAGGATGTCACGCGCCTGATCGGCGGTGATCTCGTTTTCGAACTCGATGTTGACAGATTCCGAATGACCGATGAAGACCGGAACGCGCACAGCCGTGCAGGTTACCTTGATCTTCGGATCGAGCATCTTCTTGGTTTCCGCCAGAACCTTCCACTCTTCCTTTGTATAGCCGTCTTCCATGAAGACATCGATATGCGGAATGACGTTGAAGGCGATACGCTTGGTGAACTTCTTGGTTTCGACGGGATCGGCCACGAAGACGGCGCGGGTCTGCTGGAAAAGCTCGTCCATGCCTTCCTTGCCGGCGCCGGAAACGGACTGGTAAGTGGAGACGACGACGCGCTTGATCTTGGCGAAGTCATGCAGCGGCTTCAGCGCGACGACGAGCTGTGCCGTGGAGCAATTCGGGTTGGCAATGATGTTCTTCTTGGTGAAGCCCGCTACCGCATCAGCGTTGACTTCGGGAACGATCAGCGGAACGTCCTGATCGTAGCGCCATGCGGACGAGTTATCGATGACGACGCAGCCCTGCTGGCCGATCTTCGGCGACCACTTCTTGGACACATCACCGCCGGCAGACATCAGGCAAATATCGGTGTCGGAAAAATCGTAGTTTTCGAGGTTAGAGACCTTCAGCGTGCGATCGCCATAGGAGACTTCCGTGCCCTGCGAACGGGCGGAAGCAAGCGGCACGACTTCATCGGCGGGAAAACCGCGTTCGGCCAGGATATTGAGCATTTCGCGACCGACGTTGCCGGTGGCGCCTGCAATTGCAACTTTGAAACCCATGATCAAGCTCTCTTTCTGTCTCTCCTCTTTTTGGTGAGGTGGGAACCCGCATTAGATCGCGGCTTCCACGATCCCCGGCCAAACCGGGGAGAGAGCGGTGGCCAGAGACGTCAGACGGTTTTAATCGTCGTTTTGGCCGTAATTCGGATAGAATAAGAAAGGCGCGGATCATCGCCGGCGGATTGTGCCGGTCCTTCCATGACGAACATGTCTGCAACATGCATGCGCAAGGTGATGCTCCTTCTTCGCCAGAAGCTATTAGAAGGTTTCTTGTTTGTGTCAAGAAAAAAGGCGCGTTTCAGGCCATCCGGTGCGGGCAGGCCAAAACCGCCCTGCGACATTTTTGCACATTATACATTAGACTAAAGTCATAATCCGAAAGCATCGCTCTTATTGGGGTTAATTTTCTGTCACTCTGACATCACGCGCATTGCAGCCGTAAGGTTTGCCCGGAGGAGAGAGATGGGCTCCGCAATGCGCCGATTGGGACATCTGTGGAGGACAGACAATGGCAAATGTTGCAGCCGTAAGCGGCGCAGCCCGTCCGATGACGGGTGAAGAGAAGAAGGTGATTTTCGCCTCTTCTCTCGGAACAGTCTTCGAATGGTACGATTTTTATCTGTACGGCTCGCTCGCGATCTATATCGGCGCGAACTTCTTCAGCCAATATCCGGAAACGACACGTAACATCTTCGCGCTTCTGGCTTTTGCCGCCGGCTTCCTCGTGCGCCCCTTCGGCGCGCTGGTATTCGGGCGTCTGGGCGATATCGTCGGCCGCAAATATACCTTTCTGGTCACGATCCTCATCATGGGCGTCTCGACCTTCCTCGTCGGCGTGCTGCCCAGCGCATCGCAGATCGGCATTGCCGCTCCGATCATCCTGATCGCGCTGCGCATGCTGCAGGGTCTGGCGCTTGGCGGCGAATATGGTGGTGCCGCAACTTACGTGGCTGAACACGCGCCGAACGGCCGCAGGGGTTATTACACCTCGTGGATCCAGACGACGGCGACGCTCGGCCTGTTCCTGTCGCTGGTCGTCATTCTCGGCGTGCAATTCGCACTCGGCAAGGAAGCCTTCGCCGCCTGGGGCTGGCGCATTCCCTTCCTCGTATCGGTCCTGCTGCTCGGCGTATCGGTCTGGATTCGTCTGAAAATGAACGAATCCCCCGCCTTCAAGAAGATGAAGGAAGAGGGCAAGACCTCCAAGGCCCCGCTCAGCGAAGCCTTCGGCCAGTGGAAAAACGCCAAGATCGCCCTGCTTGCGCTCGTCGGCGCCGTCATCGGTCAGGCCGTCGTCTGGTACACCGGCCAGTTCTACGCACTGTTCTTCCTCCAGAGCATTCTGAAGGTGGACGGGCAATCGGCCAACATCATGGTCGCGGCAGCGCTCATCCTCGGCACCAGCTTCTTCGTGATCTTCGGCTGGCTTTCGGACAAGATCGGCCGCAAGCCGATCATCATGGCCGGCCTGGTTCTCGCCATGCTGACCTACTTCCCGCTGTTCAAAGCGCTCACATGGGCGGGTAACCCGGCGCTTGCGCAAGCGCAGGCCAGCGTTCGCGCCACCGTGACTGCGGCTCCCGGCGACTGCAAGTTCCAGTTCAACCCGACGGGTACTGCGAAATTCACCACATCCTGCGATATCGCCGCCTCGTTCCTGACGCGCAACTCCGTTCCCTATGACGTGGTTGCCGGAGCGGCCGGCGAACCGGCGAGCGTCAAGATCGGCGACGCCACCATTGCCAGCTACGACGCCATCGCAGCCGGCGCAGATGCATCTGCAAAGGACAAGGCCTTCCAGAAGCAGGTCAATACCGCGTTGCACAACGGCGGCTACCCGCTGGTGCGCGGTGCGGCACAGGTGCCGGATGCGAAACTGGACGCCTTCATCGCAGCCAACCCGGAACTCAACCTCAATGCGGTAGCCGTTCGTGCCGCCGACAAGAAGATGGTCGCAACCGACAAGCTGGTGGCGGACAAGCTGCTGACGCCGGCCGAGACCGCCGGAGCGACTGAGATGGCCGTCTACACCATTGCCGGCGGCGGCGCCTTCGCCATGGTGGCCGATCCGGCCGCCGTGAACTGGGTCGTCATCATCGCGGTCCTGACCGTGCTCGTCATCTATGTGACGATGGTCTATGGCCCGATCGCGGCCCTGCTGGTCGAACTGTTCCCGACCCGCATCCGCTACTCCGGCATGTCGCTGCCCTATCACATCGGCAACGGCTGGTTTGGCGGCCTTCTGCCTGCCACCGCCTTCGCGATGAGCGCGGCGAAAGGCGACATCTATTACGGCCTCTGGTATCCGATCGTTTTCGCAGGCATCACGCTCGTCGTCGGCCTGCTGTTCCTGCCGGAAACCAAGGATCGCGACATCCACACCATGGATTGAGCCACATCCTCACGGACATTTTCGGAACCCGGCGCGCAGGCGCCGGGTTCTTTTATTGCGCCACGAGCCGCAATATCGAACGAACTGTCGCAGGGGGCTGTCATTCCGTCGCAGGCAAGACAAAATCAATATGGAGACAAAGCCCCCCTGAATGGGTTATGACCCCCCCTGTATTTTCAGGCAGAGGGAGAGCCATTTTGAAGATCGGGACGCCTAAGGAATTATATGAGGGCGAAGCGCGCGTCGGCATGACGCCCGACAGCGCCCAGGCATTGCAGAAACTCGGATATGATTGCATCCTCGAAACCGGTGCAGGCAAGGCGGCGGGATTTTCCGACGACGCCTATCGCGCAGCCGGTGTGACAATCGTCGACAGCGCCGATGCGCTTTACGCCGGCGCTGATATCATCGCCAAGGTTCGTCCGCCGGAAACGTCGGAGATTGATCGCCTGTCTTCGGACAAGACGCTGATCTCGTTCTTCTATCCCGCCCAGAACAAGGACCTTCTGGAGCAGGCCAAGGAAAAGGGCGCAAATGTCATCGCCATGGACATGGTGCCGCGCATTTCCCGCGCCCAGAAGATGGACGCCCTGTCCTCCATGGCCAACATCGCCGGTTATCGCGCGGTCATCGAGGCCGGCAATAATTTCGGCCGCTTCTTCACCGGTCAGGTGACCGCCGCCGGCAAGGTGCCGCCCGCCAAGGTGCTGGTCATCGGCGCTGGCGTTGCCGGTCTTGCCGCCATCGGCACGGCCACCTCGCTCGGCGCCATCACCTATGCCTTCGACGTTCGCCCTGAGGTAGCCGAACAGATCGAATCCATGGGCGCCGAATTCGTCTATCTCGATTTCGCCGAACAGCAGGATGGTGCCGCCACCGGCGGTTATGCCGCCCCCTCCTCGCCGGAATTCCGCGAGAAGCAGCTCGAAAAGTTCCGCGAACTCGCTCCGCAGATCGATATCGTCATCACCACCGCGCTCATTCCGGGCCGCGACGCCCCGAAACTGTGGCTCGCCGATATGGTAGCGATGATGAAGCCGGGTTCGGTCATCATTGACCTCGCGGCAGAACGCGGCGGCAATTGCGACCTGACGGTTCCCGACCAGCGCGTCGTCTCCGACAACGGCGTCATCGTCATCGGCTATACGGATTTCCCGAGCCGCATGGCGACGCAGGCCTCGACGCTCTATTCCACCAACATCCGTCACATGATGACCGACCTGACGCCCGCAAAGGACGGCAAACCGGTTCACAACATGGAAGACGACGTCATCCGCGGCGCGACCGTCACCTATCAGGGCGAGATCACTTTCCCGCCGCCGCCGCCGAAGATCCAGGCCATTGCCGCGCAGAAACCCAAGGAAAGAGCAAAAGAGCTTACGCCTGAGGAAAAGCACGCCAAGGAGCGGGCCGAGTTCAAGGCGCAGACGAAAAGTCAGGTCGGGCTGCTGGTCGCTGGCACGGCGGTTCTGCTTCTCGTCGGTCTTTATGCCCCAGCAAGCTTCATGAGCCATTTCATCGTCTTCGTGCTCGCCTGCTTTATCGGCTTCTCTGTCATCTGGAATGTCAGCCATTCGCTGCACACGCCGTTGATGGCGGTGACAAACGCGATTTCCGGCATCGTCATTATCGGCGCGCTGCTGCAGATCGGTTCCGGCAACTGGCTGGTGGTGCTCCTTGCCTCGCTTTCCGTCCTGATCGCGACGATCAACATCGTCGGCGGTTTCCTCGTGACACGGCGCATGCTCGCCATGTTCCAGAAGTCCTGAGCCGTGTAGGGGACACTTTATGACCATTGGTATCGTTTCCGCGGCCTATGTTGCCGCAGCCGTTCTTTTCATCCTTTCCCTCGGCGGCCTTTCCGGACAGGAAAGCGCCAAACGCGCCGTGTGGTACGGCATAACAGGCATGGGTCTTGCCATTGTCGCCACGGTCTTCGGACCTGATGTCGGCAACTGGTTCATCGTACTTCTGATGCTGGCGGGTGGTTCCGTTCTCGGCTACTTCGTCGCAAACCGCGTGCAGATGACCGAGATGCCGCAGCTTGTTGCCGCACTCCACTCCTTCGTCGGTCTTGCCGCCGTCTTCATCGGCTTCAATGCCCATATCGAGGAAGCGCATGTCGCTTCGCTCGATGAGACGGCGCGTTCCCTGTTGACAGGCTTTTCCGCCCTCCTCGCCCACAAGACGCCGGTAGAACTGGCAATCATGAAGGTCGAGGTCTTCCTCGGCGTCTTCATCGGCGCCGTCACCTTCACCGGTTCCGTCGTCGCCTTCGGCAAGCTTGCCGGCAAGGTGGACGGCAAGGCGAAGAAGCTTCCGGGCGGACACGTCCTCAATGCCGGTGCCGCGATCCTGTCGCTCGTCCTGCTCATCATGTATTGCAACGGTGCTGGCGCATGGACGCTGGTGCTGATGACGCTTGCCGCCTTCTTCATCGGTTATCACCTGATCATGGGTATCGGCGGTGCAGACATGCCTGTCGTCGTCTCGATGCTGAACAGCTATTCCGGCTGGGCGGCGGCCGCCATCGGCTTCACGCTCGGCAACGATCTCCTGATCGTGACAGGTGCGCTTGTCGGCTCCTCGGGTGCGATCCTGTCCTACATCATGTGCAAGGCCATGAACCGCTCCTTCATCTCGGTCATCCTCGGCGGCTTCGGCGGCACGACGGGTCCGGCGATGGAAATCGAGGGCGAGCAGGTGGCGATCGACGCCGAAGGCGTTGCTTCGGCGCTGAACGATGCCGACAGCGTCATTATCGTGCCCGGTTACGGCATGGCGGTGGCACAGGCACAGAGCGCGGTCTCCGAACTGACCCGCAAGCTGCGCGCTGACGGCAAGACCGTGCGTTTCGCCATCCACCCGGTGGCGGGCCGCCTTCCCGGCCACATGAACGTGCTGCTGGCCGAAGCCAAGGTGCCTTACGACATCGTGCTGGAAATGGACGAGATCAACGACGACTTCCCCAATACCGACGTCGTCATCGTCATCGGCTCCAACGACATCGTCAACCCGGCGGCACAGGACGATCCGAACTCACCCATCGCCGGCATGCCGGTTCTGGAAGTGTGGAAATCCAAGCTGGTCATCGTCTCCAAGCGCGGTCAGGGAACGGGTTATTCCGGCATCGAGAACCCGCTGTTCTACAAGGACAATACCCGCATGTTCTACGGCGACGCCAAGAAGTCGATCAACGATCTTCTGCCGCTGATCAAGTAACGGAAAGGGCGTTTCCGGGAGACCGGAAACGTCCTTTTACTGACAGGGACGCCAGCATTCCTTCCGTCATGCCGGACTTGATCCGGCATCCAGCCACGGCGCGTCTGCGCCGTGAGAAGACTCTTACGCGATCAAGGACTTGATCGCACTGGACCCCGGATCTAGTCCGGGGTGACGGTGTGCGGATGATACGTCTTCGCGAATAGTAGGCTGCTCAAAGCACCCGGTAGCGCCGGTTGAAATACAGCAGCGCTTCTTCGCCCTCATTGATCTTCATATCGACGACATCGCAGATCAGGATATCGTGCGTGCCGCCATCATGCGCCTCGCGGATGCGGCAATCGAAGGAAACGAGCGCGTCTTCCAGAACCGGAGCGCCGGTTTCGAGCACACCCCAAGTACCGGCGGCGAAACGCTCTTCCGCCGGCGTCTTGCCGCCGAAAAGCGTGCTCAGCACCTCGTGATGGGCGGCAAGTGTGTTAACACAGACAACGCCATTAGCCTTCACCACCTTGTAGGCGGAAGAATTGCGGTTGAGGCAGACGAGAAGCGTGGGCGGATTGTCGGAAACGCTGCAAACGGCCGTCGCTGCAAAACCCGCACGTCCAGCCACCCCGTCAGTGGTGACGATGTTAACCGCCGCACCGAGCCGCGCCATGGCGTTTCTGTATTCGAGGCTGCGCTGCTCAGCAGTCTTCGTCTCCATTTCCGCTTCCTTTTCAAGAGACATCATCCGCATCTAACCCATCCTTCCTTAACAGGCCATCAAGCCAGTACACAGGCGTCTTCAAAGCCAAGGCGTGGCAGGCGGCCAAAGAGCTTGGACGGATCGCCGTAACCGAGATTGATCAGGAAGTTGGACTTCCACGTCGTGCCTGCGAAAAACGCCGCATCCACCTTGCCTTTGTCAAAACCGGACATCGCCCCGGTATCCAGTCCCAACGAGCGGGCCGCAATAATGAGATAACCCGCCTGCAAAGTGGCATTGCGGAAGGCCGTTTCCTCGGCAACGGCCGGGCTGGAGGTAAACCACGAACGCGCGTCGGCATGTGGAAACAGCACCGGCAGTTTCTCGTAAAATTCGCGGTCGATAGCAGCGATCACCGTCACCGGTGCAGCCATGGTCTTTTCGAGATTGCCCGAAGAAAGCGCGGGCCTCAGCTTTTCCTTGGCTTCCGGGCTGCGCACGAACACGAAACGCGCCGGCGAGCAATTGGCCGAGGTCGGCCCCATCTTCGTCAGATCGTAAAGTGCTCTCAGTGTCTCGTCGCCGACCGGCTTGTCAGCCCAGCCATTATGGGTGCGTGCCGCGGTGAAAAGTGCTGCAAGTGCCTTGTCGTCGAGTGCTGTCGTCATTGTCTTAAAAATCCTGTCAGAATGGCCGTGTTGCCGGCAGCAGAAACCGCAAAAGCCGCGCGTTGAAAAGGTCAGTCTCGGTGATATTGACCGCATGCGCCCCGAAATCGAGGAGGCAAAGTTCGCTTTGCGGCAAACCCTCCGCAAGACGCAGCGACCGGGTATAGGGCACCAGAAGATCGTCTTTCGTCGCCACCAACAGCACCGGATTGTCGATCTCGCCAAGATGGGTATCGATATCGAAGGCCCTGAGCGCCGCGATGCGCCGAAGCACATTTGCCTTGCCCTGAAAATGCGCGACACCATGCGCGTCGTCCCGCGCCAGCCTCTCCTGATGGTCCGACATCCACGCCGCCGGATAAAGAAACAGCGGCTGGGCTTTCACGAAAGCCTCGACGCCGGATTTTTCCAGAAGCTCGATCCGCACATCGAAACAACGCCCCGAATGCGGATCGGCCTTGCTCCATGAATTGATAAGAACAAGCCTGTCGATGAGGCCGGGCTGGCGCAGCGCGATATCGAGGCCGATCAGACCGCCAAGCGCATGGCCCATGAAGTGAAATTTTTCGAGGTTCAGCGCCGAGACGATCTCCAGCACATCATCCGCCATCGCCGATATGCCGCCATCCGCCGGCACCTCGCCGCCGGTCCTGCCGGTTCCGCGATGGTCGTAGGTAACGATCCGGAAATTACCGGAAAGAGCCTCGATCTGCGGCGCCCAATAGGCGCCAGATCCGCCCAACCCCGATGATAGCAGGATGGTGGGTGCCTCAGGATCGGTGCGACCATGAACCTCGAAATGCATCATCTTGCCGTGTCGTCCCTATTTGCCGATATGGGCGACGGTGGCGATTTCCACCAGCGCGTCAGGCTTTACGAGGCCGCACTGGATGCAATAGCGCGCCGGCTTGTCGCCGGGGAAATATTCGGCGTAGACAATGTTGACGGCCTGGTAGTTCGCCCAGTCGGTGATGAAGATGTGGTTCATCGTCACGTCCTCCATCGTGCCGCCAGCGGTTTCGATGACTGACTTGATGGTTTCGAGAACATGACGGGTCTGCGCGCTGGCATCGCCCACATGCACGACATTATTGTCCTTGTCGAAGGGCAGCGTGCCGGAAACGTAAACCACGCCATCGGCAAGGGTTCCCGGCGAAAAGGGAGCGATGGGTTTGCTGGTACCGGCAGGCACCACGATCTTCTTCGGCATTTCATTCTCCTCTTTGTGTTTCTCAATCAATCGGTGACGGGTGCGGCCTGCGAAATCACGCCGCAGAAATCATTGACGGTTGCCACCCAGCCGAAAAATTTCTCGACATTGTAGACCGTCGCCTGCTGGATATAGTCCGGCCCCAGATGATGCGTGGCATCCTCCAGCATCACCCCGAAATATTCGAGATGGAAGGCGTCGCGCAGCGAGCTTTCGACGCAGACATTGGTGGCGATGCCGACGAACACCAGATTGCGGATGCCGCGGGCACGCAGGACGCTGTCCATATTGGTGTTGAAGAAACCGCTGTAACGTGTCTTCGGCACCAGAATATCGCCGGGCTGCGGCTGCAACTCATCGACGATGGCATAGTCCCACGTTCCCTTGGCCAGCAGCTGGCCCTGCAGTTCCGGCCTTTTGCGCATCGTCTTCAGCGCATTGGACTTGTGCCAGTTGGGCGAACCCGGCCCGCCCGCCTCGACATAATCCTTGTCCCAGCCGTTCTGGAAATAAATGACCTGAACGCCCGCCGCCCGCGCCGCATCCAGCGTCTTCTTGATGTTGGCGATGGTGCCCTTGGCCCCGGAAATATCGAACCCGGCAAGGTCGACATAACCGCCCTCGGTCGAATAGGCGTTCTGCATGTCGACCACGACAACGGCGGTCTCGCTGGGCTTCAGGGTAATCGGCTCAGGCCTTGCGGGAAGCGTCACGCTTTCCGAACGGCTTTCCGGCCCCTTGTAACCCGCCACGACGGCTTCGCTCATTCCGCAGCCTCCAGTTCGGCCTGAACATGCGCCCGGCTCTTCATCAGCGGCTGCACATATTTGCCGAATTTTTCGACGCCTTCGAGGAAGTCGTCAAAGGTCAGCATCACGCCGCCCGTTCCCGGCACCTCGCTCATTTCATCCAGCATGGCTGCCACTTCCTCATAGGAGCCGATCAGCGTTCCCATGTTGATGTTGACCGCCGAGACGGGATTGGACATGTGCCGGACATTGGTATCCGAGCCGGATTTGGTGTCGACAGAACTCTGCAGGCCGAGCCACTTGATCGCCTCCTTATCCGCGCCCGCCTTGTAGTGCTCCCACTTCGCCCAGGCATCCTCGGATTTTTCCTCGGCAAGGATCATGGTCAGCACAACGGATTTAACATCCCGGCCGGTCTTTTCCGTTGCCGCCAGCAGCCGCTCATTGGTGGGCGCGAAGGCCTTGGGCGTGTTGACGCCAACACCGAAGCAGAAGCTGTAGTCGGCGAACTTGGCCGAGAACGCCATGCCGGAATTGGAGGAACCGGCGCAGATGAGCTTCACGTCACCCTGCGGCACTGGCTTCATGCGGCAATCCTCCATCTTGAAGAACTTGCCGTTGAAATCCGATTGGCCGTCGGCCAGAAGCTCTTTCAGAACGGTGGTGTACTCGCCGAGATATTCATAGCGATCACCGAAATAATCATCGCCCGGCCAAAGCCCCATCTGGCTGTATTCAGGACGCTGCCAGCCGGTAATCAGGTTGATGCCGAAGCGGCCGCCGGAGATGGAGTCGATGGTTGTCGCCATGCGCGCGACGATGGCCGGCGGCATGACCAACGTCGCGGCCGTGCCGAACAGCTTGATCTTGGAGGTGACGGCAGCGAGGCCCGCCATCAGCGTGAAGGATTCCAGATTATAGTCCCAGAATTCGGTCTTGCCGCCGAAGCCGCGCAGCTTGATCATCGATAGCGCGAAGTCGAAACCATATTGCTCCGCCTTCAGCGTGATCGCCTTGTTCAAGTCGAAGCTCGGCTTGTATTGCGGCGCGTTTTCGGAGAGGAGCCACCCATTGTTTCCGATCGGTATAAAAACACCAACTTCCATTTTGCTGTTCCCTTTTTAGCGTCAGGTGTCTCCTGACTTGACAAAAGAGTAGCAGGTTCTGTGCCAGACCAAATAAAATAATTTTATCAAATGGATAAAATTTTGGGACACATTGAGCCTTGACCAAAAGATAAAAAATTTATCATTTGGTCAAAATATTTGCCTGTTTATTCGGCAGTTATAAATAGAAAAAGGACGGCCCTCGAGCCGTCCCCAATATACGCGACGAAAAAGGTCCAACCTCTCCGCCGTCATCCTCGGGCTTGACCCGAGGATCCATAACCCACTGAAATCAATGGATCCCCGGGTCAAGCCCGAGGATGACGTCGAATGCTGAGCGAGTTCTGTCGGCAAATTTTAGCTAACCTACCGGCCGCCATTTTCAATCACGGAGCTATGCCAAAACCTCAGACGAGACGCTGCTGCGCATAGGCATGCACGGCGCGGAAGGCAGCCTCGGCGCCTGCGACAACACGCTCTTCCTCTTCGACCGTCAGCGAAATTTCATCGAGCGCGGCGGTGAAGGTGCGCCAGTGTAGGCCACGCCCTTCCGGAGCGCCGGCCAGATGGCGCGCGCCGAATTCTTCGCTGAGGCCAAGCTTCGCCGCATCTTTCAGGAGGAAAGCCGCACCGAGATTGGAACCTTCGACCACGTAAAGCCAGCCCATGGCCTCCGGCAGATCGAACGGCGTTTCGTCAGTAAAGCGTGGGGCTTCCGTTTCGGGAATAGCGTGACCGAGATCGGCAAGGTCCTGCTCGATCATGGAGAGACGGCGGCGGCCTTTGAGATCGGGCAGCAGGCCATCAAGCGTTTCATTGGAGAAAAACGCATCGAGGTCGCGATGGAAAAGATATTGCGTTTCCACGAATTTGCCGAAGTTCTCCCGGCTCTCGAACGGCTTCGCTGCCATGATGAAGGTATCGAGACCACCATGCGCGCCACGCGTTGCAGCCCTCAGGCGCTTCACGCGGCTCTGCTCGATCTCTTCCACAGGCGCTGATGGCTCCACAATGGTCATGACGCTTCCCTTTATCCCATATTCAGATTGCCTGATAAAAATCTTTACTTAAACAGTCAAATTTATTTTAGCATTTTTCCTGTGCATCGCTAAAAAATGGCATTCGCGTAAACCGGTGTAAACATTCCATGCCCCACCGGACGCAACACCGATCCTGAGGCAGCTTTAGAAGCCAATTCCCCCCATTCCAGCCTCCCGAACAATCATTCTGTAATTACCGCTTTACAACTAACATGTCAGTGTGCCATCAATCTGCAGCCATCTTGGAGGAGCATCTTAATTGACCCAGAAATTCGGCCTTTCGGCAGCACTGACGACCCCTTTCAAAACTGACGGAACCGTCGATACAGACGCCATGATCGCGCATGCCCGCCGTTGCCTTGCAAATGGTTGCGACAGCGTGACACTCTTCGGCACCACCGGCGAGGGATGCTCCGTCGGCAGCCGCGAACGGCAGGTCATTCTCTCCCGCTTCATTGAGGCAGGCATTGCGCCTTCCCGTCTGGTCACCGGCGTTCTCGTGGATTCCATCGAGGATGCAGCCGACCAGTCCGCCGAGGCCCTGAACGCAGGTGCCCGCAATATTCTTCTCGCCCCACCATCCTATTTCAAGAATGTCAGCGATGACGGCCTGTTTGCCTGGTTCTCGGCGGTTTTCGAAAAGATCGGCAAGGGCGCGCGCGACATTCTCGTCTATAACATCCCTTCCGTGACCATGGTAACACTGTCGGTCGAACTGGTGGGGCGGCTGAGACAAGCGTTTCCGGGCATCGTCACCGGCGTGAAGGACTCCTCAGGCAACTGGAGCCACACAGAGCGCCTGCTGAAAGAACACGGCGATCTCGCCATTCTGATCGGCGATGAGCGTGATCTGGCCAAGGGTGTTCGCCTGGGCGGTCAGGGAGCCATCTCCGGCGTTGCCAATTTCCTGACGCAGGAAGTCCGCGCCATGGCCGTTGACGGCAAGGACGATGCGCGCATCGTCGATCTTGTTGCGGAACTTCTGAAATTTCCGGTTACGCCCGCCGTCAAGGTGCTGGTATCACACACGACAGGGGAAAATATCTGGTCTGACGTGCGCGCGCCGCTCGTTGCCATTTCACCGGAGGGCCGGCGGCAGATCGAAGGCGCATTCGACGCGCTGTTTCGCAAACAGGCCGCCTGAACAGACCTTGAAAGGTTGAGCATGGACGATACCGGCGAACAGACATTGCGGGAACGGGCGTATGAAAGCTTTACGCATCACCTTCTCTCGCGCGACGTTCGCCCTGGCCAATTCATCTCGCAACGCCGCCTCGTGGAATTGACGGGTCTGCCGCTGGGCGCGATCCGGGAAGCAATTCCACGGCTGGAGGCGGAAGGTCTGATCAAGACCGTGCCGCAGCGGGGATTGCAGGTCGCCCATATCGACATCAACCTCATCCGCGAGGCGTTCCAGTTCCGGATCTTTCTCGAGAAGGAGGCCGTGGCGCTCTTTACGCGTTCGGCCTCGGACGAGACCATCGCCAAGCTGTTGAAACAGCACCGCGATATCGTCGAGGCGACGGAAAACGGTGGGGAATCGCCAGAGCTGGACCAGCACGCGCAGCAGGTGGACTGGGGCATGCACGACGCCTTCATCGATAGTCTCGGCAATTCGATCATCTCGAACGCCTACAGGGTCAATTCCATCAAGATGCGCCTCATCAATCAGGAGCGCTTTCGCATCGCAGGCCATGTCAAATCGGTGATGAAAGAACACCTCGCCATTCTCGAAGCCATTGAGAAGCGATCCGTCGAAGACGCCGTGGAGCGGCTGACCGCCCATATCCGCAACGCAAGGGACAGGGCGCTGGCAGTATAGGGCAATTCCGGTAGGGCAGAAGAAAGGTCCTGCCCGGAATTGCATGAAAATAAGCAACAAGCCGGAGGTGAGGAGAATTTCCGGCTAACTGGAGGAGAACTGACATGACGCATTCATTGCTCAACCCAACGCGTCGCGCCTTTCTGGCAGGCACGGCAGCGATCGGTGGCAGCGCGGTGCTCGGCATCCGCCCCGCATCGGCGGCGGTGAACTGGAAAAAACACGCCGGCACCACGCTTGAAGTCAACCTGGTCAAAAGCCCGCGCAGCGAAACGCTGATCAAATATCTGAGCGAATTCGAGGAACTGACCGGCATCAAGGTCAATGCCGAAGCAACGCCTGAACAGCAGCAGCGCCAGAAGGTGGTAATCGAGCTTTCCTCCGGCAAGCCGAGCTTCGACGTCGTTCATCTGAGCTACCACGTGCAGAAGAGACAGTTCGAAAAGGGCAAGTGGCTGGCCGATATCAGCGGCTTCCTGAAGGACCCGTCGCTGACCGATCCGTCCCTCGTCGAAAAGGATTTTGCCGAAGCCGGCATGCTGTTTGCCAAGGATAGCGACGGCGTGCTGCGCTCGCTGCCATTCTCGGTGGATTACTGGATCGTCTACTGGAACAAGGAACTCTTCGAAGCCAAGGGCCTGAAATACCCTGAGACCTTCGAGGAACTGGTGACGGCAGCGGAAAAGATCACCGATCCCGCAACCAACACCTACGGTTTCGTCGCCCGCGGCCTGAAGAACGCCAACACCCCGGTCTGGACTTCGTTGATGCTGGGTTACGGCGCAAAGCCGATCGGCGCGGACGGAAAGGTCGACACCGAATCCAAGGAAGCGGTCGAGGCAGCGAAACTCTATCAACGCTTGATGACCAAAGCCGCCCCTCCCGGCGTTTCCGGCTTCAACTGGGCCGAAGCGCAGTCTGCCTTCCTTCAGGGCAAGATCGGCATGTGGTTCGATGGCGTCGGTTTTGCACCGCCGATCGAAAACCCGGAAAAATCCCGCGTTGTCGGCAAGGTCGGTTACGGTGTCATGCCGAAGGGCCCGGCAGCACAGGCGGCCGGCACCTTCGGCGATGGCCTCGGTGTCGTCGAAGCCAGCAGCAAGAAGGAAGCGGCCTACCTCTTCTGCCAATGGGCGATTTCGCACGACATGGGTGCGCGCCTGCTGCAGGCAGGTGCGGGTGTTCCATTCCGCCAGTCCATCCTCGAAGACCAGAAGGTGCGGGAAGGCGTGAAGATGCCGGCCGCCTGGCTGGATGCGGTCGTCGGTTCCGGCAAGGTCTCGCAGCTTGCCCTGCCGGTCATCATTCCGGTCACGGAATTCCGCGACATCTACGGCGTCGGCCTCACCAACATGATCGGCGGCGCGGACCCGGCAGCTGAGCTGAAAAAAGCGACGGAACAGTTCGCACCCGTTCTGGCGCGTAGCGAGGGATAATGGCCTCCGTGAGCATCGAAAACACCAAAACAAGCGTCAGCCGGAAAGAAGGGAGCAGGCCCGCAAGGCTTGCTCCCAACTACTGGCCTTTCGTCATACCGGCACTTGTCGTCATCTCGGCGGTGATCGTTTTTCCGTGGGTCTTCACCCTGTGGATGAGCGTCCATCGCTGGACGCTCGGACAGGAGCAGAGCTTTATCGGTTTCGATAACTATATAAGGCTCGCAAGCGACGTGAGGTTCTGGGAATCGCTCTGGCACACCCTCATCTATACCGTGCTGTCGGTCGTCGCTCCGCTGTTTCTGGGAACATTGGCGGCGCTGGTTTTCGATGCGCAGTTTCCGCTGCGCGGTTTTCTGCGCGGCGTGTTCGTGATGCCGATGATGGCGACCCCGGTCGCCATCGCGCTCGTCTGGACCATGATGTTCCACCCGCAGCTCGGCGTTCTGAACTATCTCTTGTCCTTCATCCATATCGGACCGCTGGAATGGATCTACAACCAGTCCACCGTCATCCCCTCGCTGGTGCTGGTGGAAACCTGGCAATGGACGCCGCTCGTCATGCTGATCGTGCTCGGCGGACTGGCTGCAGTACCCCGCGAACCCTATGAGAGCGCCGAAATCGATGGTGCCAACGCCTGGCAGAAGTTTCGTTACCTGACCATGCCGATGATCGCGCCGTTCCTGATGATCGCCGTCATCATCCGTTCCATCGATGCCGTCAAAAGCTTCGACATCATCTACGCGATGACGCAGGGCGGCCCTGGCACGGCCTCGGAAACCATCAACATCTACCTCTACAACACGGCGTTTTCCTACTACGACATCGGTTACGGCTCGGCCATGGCCGTCGTCTTCTTCATCATCATCGTGGCGCTGTCCTTTGTGCTTTTGATGGTGCGCCAGAGTGCGCAATGGAACGAGATGGAGGATCGCTGATGGCTCGCCAATTGCTCAAACGTAAAAACCTCGACCGCATCGGCCTGTTTTTCGTGGCGCTTGTGATGATTTCGCCTGTTATCCTGTTCTTCATCTGGATGATCTCGCTGTCGCTGAAATATGAAATCGACAACGGCGCCTATCCACCGATCCTCATCCCCGAGCGTTTCGCATGGTCGAACTATGTGAAGGTGTTCGAGGAGAATAATTTCTTCCTCTATTTCTGGAATTCGGTGCTCGTCACCGGTGCGGCCACTATTCTGGCGCTGGTGATCGGCGTGCCTGCCGGTTACGGCATCGCCCGGCTGAAGGCGGAAAAGTCGGCTGTCGTCATCATGATCGCCCGCATGACGCCCGGCCTCTCCTTCCTCATTCCGCTGTTCCTGCTGTTCCAATGGCTGAACCTGCTCGGCACACTCTGGCCGCAGATCATCATCCATCTCGTGGTGACGGTTCCGATCGTGGTCTGGATCATGATCGGTTATTTCGAAACCACGCCGAAGGAACTGGAAGAAGCGGCAAGCATCGATGGCGCATCCTCCTGGCAGGTGTTCCGGCTGGTGGCGCTGCCGATCGCCAAGCCCGGCATCGTCGTCTCCTTCATTCTGGCGGTCATCTTCTCGTGGAACAACTTCGTCTTCGGCATCGTGCTGGCCAGCCGTGAAACGCGTACCCTGCCGGTGGCGGTCTACAACATGCTGTCCTTCGAACAGGTGAGCTGGGGACCGCTTGCCGCAGCCGCGCTGATCGTGACGCTGCCGGTGCTGCTGCTCACCATGTTCGCGCAGAAACAGATCGTGGCGGGCCTGACCGCCGGCGCCGTCAAGGGCGGCTGAATCAACCAATTAAAAATACGGGAACCAAAAACATGGCACCGGTCAATATTCTAAACGTCCAGAAGCGCTTCGGCGCGGTCAACATCATCCATGGCATCGATATCGATATCAAGGATGGCGAATTCGTCGTGCTGGTCGGCCCTTCCGGCTGCGGCAAATCCACCCTGCTGCGCATGATTGCGGGGCTTGAGGAAGTCAGCGACGGCGAAATCCACATCGGCGCGCGTGAGGTGAGCAACCTGCCCGCCCGCGACCGCGATATCGCCATGGTCTTCCAGAACTACGCCCTTTATCCGCACATGACGGTGAAGGATAATATGGGCTTCGCGCTGAAGCTGAAGAAGGTGAGCGCCGACGAAACCAAGGCCAAGGTCGACAAGGCTGCCGCCATTCTGGGGCTGGACAAGCTGCTGGACCGTTATCCGCGCCAGCTTTCCGGCGGCCAGCGCCAGCGTGTAGCCATGGGACGCGCGCTGGTGCGCGATCCGCAGGTCTTCCTGTTTGACGAACCGCTGTCAAACCTCGACGCCAAGCTGCGCGTGCAGATGCGCGGCGAGATAAAGGCCATGCACCAGCGCATCGGCACCACCACCATCTACGTCACCCACGACCAGGTGGAAGCCATGACCATGGCCGACAAGATCGTGGTGCTGCATGACGGCGTGATCGAGCAGATCGGCGCGCCGCTCGAGCTTTACGACCGCCCGGCCAACCTCTTCGTTGCCGGTTTCATCGGTTCGCCTGCGATGAACTTCATTCGTGGACGCGTCGAAGAAGGCGTGTTCCGCACCGTGAAGGGCTTAAGCCTTCCCCTGCCCGCCAACAGCGACATTGCCGCACTGGGCGGCCGCGACCTCGTCTACGGCGTGCGCCCGGAACATATCCGTGCAGCAAGCGGCGGTATCGAAGGCCGGGTCGAACTGGTCGAAGGCACCGGTTCGGAAATCTATGCCAAGCTGAACTGCAAGGGCGACGAGATCGCCTGCCTGTTCCGCGAGCGGCTGGACGTGCGGTTCGGCGATACGATCCATATCGCCATCGACCCGGAAATGGTTCACCTTTTCGACAAGGCAACCGGCAAGCGCATCTAAGGCGCATGCCGAGTAAAATTGCGTAAGACAAAGACATAGGGTGACGGGCATGGACAGCCAACACGAGAGCCGCAAACATGTGCTGTGCGTGGGTGCAGCCGTGCTCGACACCCTGTTTCGCGTCCATGACATGCCAAAGGGCGAAGGCAAGGTCCTGCCCTACGAAATGTTGCAGATCGCCGAGGGCATGGCATCCAGCGCAGCCTATGCGGTGCACCGCATGGGCGGGCGCGCCAGCCTTTGGGGTGCGGTGGGCGACGACGAGACCGGAACCCGCATCCTGCGCGATCTCGCCGAAAGCGGCATCGACACCACAGGCATGACAGTCGCCGCCGGCGCACGCTCCGCACTCTCCACGATCATTATCGATGATCGCGGCGAGCGGCTGATCGTGCCTTTTTATGATCACAGGCTGCATGAGAAGAAGCGCTCCTGCACACCAGCGGACCTCGCCGCTTACGACGCCGTGCTGGTGGATGTGCGCTGGCCGGAACTGGCGCTCGATGTTCTTGATGTGGCACGCGCACTCGGCAAACACGCCATTCTCGACGGCGACGTCGCGCCGGTCGAAACCCTCGAAAAGCTCGCACCCGCCGCAACCCACATCGTTTTTTCCGAACCCGCCGCCGCCCGGCTGACGGGGCTTGAGACGGTAGAGGACATGCTGCCGGTGCTGCACGCCCGCTACCCGCAAACCTTCATCGCCGTCACCGCCGGACCGGCAGGCTGCTGGTGGACGGAAGCTGGCGATCCAACTGTCTATTTTCAGGAAACGATGCAGGTCAAGGCGGTGGATACGCTGGCGGCAGGCGACATTTTCCACGGCACCTTTGCGCTTGCCATAGCCGAAGGCATGGAAAGCCGCGCCGCCATCCGGCTCTCCTCCGTTGCCGCTGCGCTCAAATGCACGGTCTTCGGCGGCCGCATCGGCGCACCCACACGCGAAGAGACCGAAGACGCGATGCGGCAATGGCTGGAGCGTGAACGGGGACCGGCGCTACGCGCCTTCTGAGCGCATCCATTGCCCGCATAAAACTATTCCATTTTTGCGATGCCGTTTCCCGGCGAACTAGGCTAACGTCAAGTCAGAGCAAAGCTTTTCGCAAGCCGCGCTTGTTCCACCTTGAGCCTGCATTCCGCAAAAGTGATCGCCCGATGCATCAGACGACCCGCCCGAGACTGCGCGATATCGGCTTGCCGCCCGGCCATTTCGAGACCGGCCCGCTCAATGCCATCACCGATGTCGAAGGCGTGACGATCGGCCATTCGACCGTCATCGAAGGCGACACGATCCGCACCGGCGCAACCGCGATCCTGCCGCATGGCGGCAATCTTTTTCAGGACAAGGTGCCTGCGGGTTTTGCGGTCTATAACGGCTTTGGCAAATTTGCCGGCTCGACCCAGATCGAGGAACTCGGCGAACTCGAAACGCCTGTCATCCTCACCAATACGCTTGCAACCGGCCGGGCAATCGAGGCGATCAACCGCCATACGCTGTCGCAGCCAGGCAATGAGAAAGTGGTATCCATCAATGCGGTCGTTGGAGAGACCAACGATTCCCGGCTCAACGACATCCGCGCCGGTCGCCCGGCCGTCGAAGAAATTTCGGCCGCGCTGAAAAACGCTGCCACAGGCCCGGTGGCCGAGGGCGGCGTTGGAGCCGGAACCGGCACGGTGGCTTTCGGCATGAAGGGCGGCATCGGAACTGCATCCCGCATCGTCACCATCGCCGGGGAGGCCTACACGCTCGGCGTTCTCGTGCAATCCAATTACGGCGGCCATCTGCTGGTCTGCGGCAAGCCCTATGTCAGCCCTGATCATAAAGACAAGGACGGCTCCATCGTCATCGTGGTTGCAACCGATGCGCCGCTGTCGTCACGCAATCTGAAGCGCCTGGCCGCCAGAAGCTTTGGTGGGCTGGCCCGCACCGGCGCAGCACTCAGCAACGGCTCCGGCGATTATGCCCTGGCATTTTCCACCGACGAGCGCCTTCGCCGCACGCCCGCACGCCGCAAGGCCGTCACAGACTATCCCGAGCTTTCCAACGATGCGATCTCGCCGCTCTTCGAAGCCACAATAGAGGCAACCGAGGAGGCGATCCTCAACTCGCTCTGCACGGCCACAACGACATCAGGTTTCAATCCCGGCGCCGGCAAGGCCGCAACGGTCGAGGCCATTTGCATCGATACCCTTAAAACCCTTCTTTCAGCCTGACTTTTCCAGACGGAGTTTTCATGACTAGCCCATCCGGTCGCATCGTTTACGTCAACGGCGAATTCCTGCCCGAAGCGGACGCCCGCCTTTCCATCTTCGACCGCGGTTTCCTGTTCGGCGACGGCATTTATGAAGTCACCTCGGTTCTCGAAGGCAAGCTGATCGACAGCGACCTGCACATGGCCCGGCTGGAACGCAGCGCCCGCGAAATCGACGTGGCCCTGCCGGTTACCACGAAAGAGATCGTCGAGGCCGAACGCCGCCTGATCGCCGACAACAACCTCGTTGAAGGCATGATCTACCTGCAGCTGACGCGTGGCGCCGAAGACCGCAACTTCCTGTTCTCCGCTGATCTGAAGCCAACGCTTGTCATGTTCACCCAGGCGAAAAAGCTGATCGGCACCCCGGTCGAGGAAGCCGGCATCGCCGTCAAATCGGTGCCCGACCAGCGCTGGGAACGCCGCGATATCAAGACCGTCTGCCTGCTGCCGCAGGTCATGGCAAAACGCATCGCCAAGGCAGAAGGCTGTGACGAGGCGTGGATGATCGAGGATGGTTTCGTGACCGAAGGCGCTTCCTCGACCGCTTACATCGTCACCGCCGATAAAAAGATCATCACCCGCGGCAACAGCAACAAGACCCTGCCCGGCTGCACCCGCCTCGCCGCCCTGCAACTGGCCAAGGAAGCCGGCTTCACGCTGGAAGAGCGGCCCTTCACGCTGGAAGAAGCGCTGAACGCTGACGAGGCCTGCCTGACCAGCGCCTCCAACTTCGTGGTTTCCGTGACGAAGATCGACGGCAAGCCGGTGGGTAACGGCAAGCCCGGCCCGATGGTGAGCCGCCTGCGCGCCCTCTACCTCGAAAACGCCCGCCGCACGGCGATCTGATCGAAAGCGTTTGTTTGTCGCATTTCCGGACGGAAAACCGGGGTCCACTTTTCCTGGAAATGCTCTAACCCTCAAGAACCGCCCATATGCGCTCGACAACGGGCCGGCGGTTCTCCTTCGAACGATAGAGCCTGATATCGACGGCGATATCGAAGGTGGGATCGGCGGCGCGAACCAGCGTGCCGGTATCCAGCTCGTGCCGCATCAGGCTTTCCGGCACCCAGGCGACACCCCAGCCGGCCATCGCCATGGCTTTCAGCCCCACCGACATGCTGCCTTCATGCACCCGCTCGAATTGCGGCAGGCGCGCGCTCAGGAGATCGCGCAGCAAAGGCCCGAAGAACGAGGCCTTTTCATAATCGAGATAGGCGAAGGGTTTTCGCGCATTTTCCACCAGCGCATGCAACGGCGAACCATCTTTCGCCGGCGCGGAAACGGGAATGATGTTTTCCGCGCCGAGCACGCGGAACTCGAAGGTCTGCGCATCGAGCAACATCGGCACTTCGGGGTGCGCATAGGTCAGAAGAAAATCGCTTTGCCCGTCCACCAGCGAATTGAGGTTTTCCTCCATGCTGCCGGAATCGGGGCGCAATACTGAAAATAGCGGCCCGGCCGTCTCGTTCACCCGTTTCAGCCAGTCGGGAAAGAAAGTGAAGGACAGGGTATGAAGGGCCGTCAGCCGAACAGTCCTGGCATCGGCCCCTTCTTCCTGCAGCAGGGTGCGCCGCGCATGATAAAGCTGCTTCAGCGTTTCCTGCGCCACTGGCACGAACTTCACGCCCGCCTCGGTCAGCCGCGACGGATAGGAGGCGCGATCGACCAACGTCGCGCCTACCCAGGCTTCAAGCTGCTTGATACGCCGGCTGAAGGCGGATTGCGTGACATGCCGCTCCTCCGCCGCTTTCGAGAAATTGAGCGTTCCGGCCAGCGCCAGGAAATCCTCGAGCCATTTGACTTCCAAGGGCCTGTTCTCCCACAAAGATGTCGTCCCGGCCTTCAACCGGAACATGGGGTCTTTATTAGGAGCAATAAGGGCTGATTGAAACCCTTTTAGGAAGGCCGAAAATGCGGATAAACGGCCACGAAACTCTCTTCCGTCATCCTCGGGGATGACCTGAGGATCCACAACCACGCGCGACAATGGATCCTCGGGTCAGGCCCGAGGATGACGTCAAGTTTGCGGGACGCGATGGGGATCGGTTTCAGACCGTTAGCGGCCTCTGGAATATTCGATCATCCGCGCGCGGCTGGAAACCAGCTCGATCCGATTATCGCCCAGACGATTGAGACAGACACGCTTCGTCCATGGCCCGTCAATCAGCGTGAAAAGGAAACGGCCATTGCCGAGCGCCTTCAGAGGCATGCTGCGACGCGTCGGGCCGATGCCCATGGTCAGCGAGGAACCGTTGATCGTGAATTCGGCTCCCTCATCCGAGCACCACGACCCCGACAGATCATCGGGCACGGCGTGGTTGCCCACCGGCAGGAAACGGCGGGCGGCGTGGCCTGCCTCACCGACGATCGCATCGCCTTCGAGCTTGAGACGCATTGGCGAAGATGCGGAGCGCGACGACACCCAGCCATCGGCATCTTCATAAAGCGTGTCGTCGCCATCGATGAAAGTCGACGTGCTGCCTTTGATCTCCAGCCACCACGGTCCGCTTTCGGTAACATAGAGGCCTTCCGGCAGGCTGGCGGCGGGTTTGGGCAGCGGCAGGCCGGTCAAAGCCGCCATGCTTTCCAGCGCGATCTTGAAGCCGTTGGTATCCTCGCGATTGGACACCACAACGAAGCCTGTACCGTTTTCCGGATCGAGCAGGAAGTAAGTCTTATATCCCGGATGCGAACCGCCGTGACCGATGAAGCGCCGTTCGCCGAGGTGGGACCAGCGCAGGCCGAGGCCATATTCGCTCATCCGTCCATCGGCGAGTGGCCGCTCAGTGGAAAGTCCGTCCAGAACACCCGCAAAGCTGCCCTCGCCGCGCATCAGCCCCTGCAGCCACCGGGTCAGTGCTTCCGCACTACCGGCAAGATTGCCGGAAGCGGAAATATGCAGGCCGGCCGCCGAAAGCTGCCAGCTGCTTTCCGCCTTCCAGTAGCCGGGTACCAATCCATCGACCGGATCGTTCCAGACATCCGGCGCCTTCAGGAAAACGCCGAACGGGCGGGCAATTTGCGCCTGCACGAAATCGTCGAAACGGAAACCGTGGCGCTCCAGCGCCGCTTCCACCAGACGATAGCCGGTATTCGAATAGGAAACCTCGCTGCCGGCATCGAAGTTCAGCCGGGTCAGCCGCGCCAGATAGTCGAGAAGCGGACCGGCCTTTGTTTCGGTGTAGACGGAAAGGCCAAGCAGAGAGAGGCATTCGCGCGTGTCCGGCAGGCCGCCGCTCATATCCAGCGCCTGCCCCACTGTGACGTCGCGGAGCGGCGATTGCAGCTCCGGCAGATGCTTGCCGAGCAGATCGTCAAGCCCGATCAGATCGGAATGGGCAAGCACCATGGCGCAGAAGGCATGTTTGGTGACGGAGGCATAACGCACCACGCTTTTCGGCGTGAATGGCGCAAAGGTCGAGAGGCTCTCGACACCGCCGGCATGGGCGAAACGGATGCCACCGAGATCGAAACCAATCACCGCCCCGCCCGGCTCGTTGCCCGCCCATTGCGAGACGAAGCTCTCGGCAAGCGTTGAAGCGGCGTTCCAGTCGAGTTGCTGTGACATTGTTCGGTCTCGTGTCTTTGTTTCGACGCCGATAACCTCGACGTCACCGCTTGTTTCTTCTCCCCGCCGGGGAGAAGGTGGCCCGAAGGGTCGGATGAGGGGGCGACGTTGCCGGATTTCGGAGAGCTTGCCCCCTCATCCCGCTGCCGCGACCTTCTCCCCGGCGGGGAGAAGAAGCGAGCCGCGCCCGCTCGATCTATGCGCAACGCAGGCTAGGGGCTGGCCCTCAGGCCGGCTCTTCCAGTCGGATGCTCAGGCTGCGCAGCTCTTCCGTATGCGGATGTTTGATACGGCCCTCGCGCAGATCGCCCGCGCTCAGCTGCTCGACCATTTCACCGTTCAGCATCACGCCCACCTGCGGGCAAAGATGCGCAATGACCGCGAGATTGTGGCTGACGAGGATATAGGTGAGATTGCGCGCCGCACGCAAATCCTGCAACAGGTTCAGGATTTCCGCCTGCACCGAAACGTCGAGCGCCGAGGTCGGCTCATCGAGCAGCAGCACCTGCGGATCGGCGATCAGGGCGCGCGCGATGGCGACACGCTGGCGCTGGCCGCCGGAGAGCTGGTGTGGAAACCGGAAGCGCACCGCCTGCGGCAAGGCCACGTCAGACAAAGCCTGCTGGATGCGTTTTTCGATATTGTCCATGCCATGAACCAACGGCAATTCGCTGAGGATACGGTCGATGGTCTGGCGCGGATGCAGCGAACCATAGGGGTCCTGAAACACCATCTGCACCTGCCGGAAGAATTCCGGCGTGCGCTTCAGCGGCGCATCCTTGCCGGCAAAGGCGATGCGGCCTTCCCAGCTTTCATTAAGGCCAGCCATAGCGCGCAGGATGGTGGACTTGCCCGAGCCGCTTTCGCCAACGATGCCGAAGCTGCCGCCCTTTTCGACCGAAAAGGACACGCCCTTCACCACTTCACGGTCGCCGAACTTGATACGGAGATTTTCGACGTCGATCATAGGCTGGACCACGCTGCATCACGGTTGAGAACGGGAAGACGCTCGCGCGGATGCGTCAGCGAGGGAATGCAGTTCAAGAGACCCTGTGTGTAAGGATGCTGGGCTTTCAGGAGTTCGGAAGCCTTCAGTTCCTCCATCACCCGGCCGGAATACATGACAGCCACGCGGTCGCAGAAATGCGAGACTAGCGGCAGGTCGTGGCTGATGAGGATGAGACCCATGCCGCGTTCCGATACCAGCTCCTCGATCAGCCGCAGGATTTCCGCCTGCACCGTGGCATCGAGAGCACTCGTCGGTTCGTCGGCGATCAGAAGCTCGGGATCGGGCGCCAGCATCATGGCGATCATGACACGCTGGCCCATGCCGCCGGAAACCTCGTGAGCGTAGGACGAAGCGACCTGGCGCGGATTGCGGATCTTCACCTGATCGAGCAGAGCGATTGCCGCCTCCATGGCCGCACGCTTGCTTCCGCCCTTGTGGGCGCGCCAGGCTTCCGCGATCTGTGCACCCATGGTCTTGACCGGGTTCAGCGAATATTTCGGATCCTGAAGGATGAAACCTGCCCGTTTTCCCCGGATCTGGCGCATCTGCTTTTCACTGGCGGAAAGCACGTCGATACCGTCAAAGGAGAGCTTGTCGGCCCTGATATCGGCATTGGAGGGCAGAAGCTTCATCAGCGCGCGCGCCGTGAGGCTCTTGCCCGAACCGGATTCACCGACGATGCCGAGCTTTTCTGTTCCGAGCTTCATGGAAACACCGCGCACCGCCTCGAAGCGGCTGGTGCGGGTCTGGAACGCGATCTTCAGATTTTCGATTTCGACCAGCATGGCTCAATGTCCCTTCGGGTCGAGCACGTCGCGCAGACCATCGCCAAGGAAGTTAAAGGCGAGCGAGACGAGGAAAATGGCGATGCCCGGAATGGTGGCGACCCACCATTGTTCGAAGATGAAGCGCTTGGCCGTCGCAATCATCGCACCCCATTCCGGCGAAGGCGGCTGCGCGCCCATGCCGAGGAAGCCGAGGCTTGCGGCGGTGATGATGATCGAGCTCATGTCGAGCGTGATGCGCACGATGAGGCTCGGCACGCAGAGCGGCGCGATGTGACGGGCGATGATGCGCCAGGCGGAAGCGCCTGTCAGCCGGTAGGCCGCAACGAAATCGCTGCCGCGAACCGTCATGGTTTCGGCGCGAGCGAGACGCGCATAGGGCGGCCAGGCGGTGAGCGCGATGGCGAGAATGGCGCTTTCGACGCCAGGCTTCAGCGCCGCGACGAAGGCAAGCGCCAGGATGAGGCGCGGGAAGGCCAGGAACACATCGGTCACCCGCATCAGCACCGTATCGACGATACCGCCGAAATAACCGGCGATGCAGCCGATGGCGAGACCGATCGGCGCAACGAGAACGACGACGGCAATGACCATGCCGAGCGTGACGCGACCACCATAAAGAATGCGGGAAAGAATGTCGCGACCCAGCTCATCCGTGCCGAACCAGTGCTCGGCACTCGGGAAGGCAAGGCGGTTGCCGAGGTTCTGCGCGGCCGGATCGTAAGGCGCAATGAACGGCGCCAGCAGCGACAGCGCAATGAAGACGATAATGATCGTGAGACCGACCACCGCCAGCGGATTAGACTTGAGGTTCAGCCAGATGCGGTACCGGTTTCCCCAGGCAGCCTGCCTGCGGGAATGCGGCGTCTCATCCAGAGCCCAGTTTCTGAAAGTTGCTAACATCATCGAACGCGGGGATCCATTACTCGGTAAAGTACGTCTGCGAGCAGGTTGAGGCCGACATAGATCAGGCCGATCAACAGGGTCGCTCCGACGACAGGGTTCATGTCCGCGTTCATGAGCGAGACGGTGAGATATTGGCCAAGGCCCGGCCAGCTGAAGACGGTTTCCGTCACCACGGCACCTTCCAGAAGGCCGGCATAGGTGAGTGCGAGAACCGTGACGAGCTGTACGGCAACCGTCGGGAAGGCGTGCCCCCAGATAACGGTCATTGCCGAAAGCCCCTTGGCACGGGCGGTAATGACATATTCGCCCTTCAGCGCATCGATCATGAAGGCGCGTGTCATGCGGGTGATATAGGCCATGCTGAAATAGGCAAGGATGCAGACGGGCTGCACCATATGGGCGATGGCGTCGTAAAACGCGTCCCAGTCGCCGGCAAGCAGCGTATCGACCGTCATCAGGCCGGTGACCGGCGAGATCATGCCGTCATAGATAATGTCCTGCCTGCCCGGTCCGGGTGCGACGCCAAGCGTGGCGTAAAATACCAGCAGCGAAATCAGCGCCAGCATGAAGACGGGCACGGAATGGCCGGCAAGGCAGACGACGCGGATGATCTGGTCCGTCAACTTACCCTGCTTCACGGCGGCCCATACGCCGAGCGGAATGCCGATCAGCGCAGCGAGAATGAGTGCTGCCGTAGCAAGCTCGAAGGTGGCGGGGAAAACGCGCTTGATATCGATCCAAACCGGGTTGCGGGTCAAGATGGAATTGCCGAAATCACCGTGCAGCACCTGCGACACATAGTGGAAAAACTGAACGACTAGTGGCTGGTCCAAGCCCATTTCGGCCCGAACCCGCACAATGACGTCTTCAGGCGCGTTGTCGCCGACTGCCGCAATGACGGGATCGACAGGCATGACGCGCCCGATCAGGAAGGTGATGATCATCAAACCGAACAGCGTCAGGATGACGCTGCCCAGTATCGACGATATGCTTTTAACGCGCTTGTTCAATGTCACGCTTTCTTCGCATCGTGGTAGGAATTGCCCTCGGAGAGAACGCCGAGTTCGAAACCGGAAACACCCTTGCGGAAGGCCGCCGTCTTGGTGGTCTGGAACATGAACACGAAGGGGCTGTTTTCCATGTGCTCGCGCTGCAGGGCTTCATAAAGCTCCACGCGCTTTGCCGGGTCCTTCTCGTCACGGGCGGCTTCCGCCTTGGCGGCGAAATCGTCGTTCTTGAAACGCGAACGCCACAGGAAGGGCTTCGACTTGGCGTCGTCGCCATTGTCCTTGTTGATGTTGAAGACATCGGCGTTGGAATGCGGATCGAAATAATCCGTGCCCCATGCGGAAAGCGCCATCTGGTGTTCGCGGGCACGCATCTTGGTCAGGACCTGACGGTTCTCAGCAGACTGCAGACGCACCTTAATGCCGATATCGGCAAGGTTCGCCTGAATGGCCTGCGCCAGATCCGGGTAAGGCTGGGCGGAATAATGATCCATGGTGATCTCGAAACCATCGGCAAGGCCGGCTTCCGCCATCAGCGCCTTGGCCTTTTCGACATCGCGCTGGAACGGCGTGTCATCGACGGCGCCGGGGAAACCTTCCGGCTCGAAGCTCTGGTGGACCTTATGGGACAGCGGCACGATGTTTTCCTGCATACCCTTGTAGTCCAGCGCCCACTTGATCGCCTGCCAGACCTGCGGCTTGGCAAGGTTCTCATTGCCCTGATTGAGCGAGATCAGCACCAGCGAGGCAATGCTCTTGCGCTCCAGCTCAATGTTCGCATCTTTCTGGGCGCTGCGCAGCTGTTCCGAGGTGAGGTCGCGGGCAATGTCGATATCGCCCTTCTGCAGCATGAGAAGCTGGGAAGACGGATCTGTGACGTGGCGCAGGATGACGCGCTTGATGTTGCCCTTGTAGGGGCCGTTCGGGTTGACGGTGAGTGCTACGCTTTCGCTAGGCTTCCAGGCCTGCAGTACGAAATCGCCGGAACCGGCACTGTTCTTCTGCAGCCAGCCATTGCCGAGGTCTTCGCCCGAAGCATTGGCGAGAACCGCCTTCTTTTCGACGATCGCGCCGATATTGGCAGACAGGCAATAGAGCAGGAAGGAGATGGCGGTCGGCTTTGCCGTCGTCAGCTTCACCGTCTTGTCGTCGGCGGCAACGATGGTCGTCTCGGCATTTTCAGGCGTGAAACCGAACTGGCTGATGATGAAGGCCGGGCTCTTGTTCATCTTGATGGCGCGCTGCAGCGAGAAGGCAACGTCTTCCGCCGTGACTTTCGCACCGCTCGAGAAGGTCGCCTCGTCACCGATCACGAAGGTGAAGACCTTGCTGTCCGCATCGGCTTCCCAGGATTTCGCGATGACGGGATCGACCTTGGTGGAGTCTTCGCGGTTTGCACGCACCAGCTTCTGGTACATGTTGGAGATGATTTCACCGCCCACGGCTTCGAAACCTTCATGCGGATCAAGGCTCGTCATATTGTCCAGCTGCTGGGCGACCACCAGAATATCCTTGGGCGTCGCGGCAAAGGCCGGAATGCGCGCATAGGACAGGAACGGAACGGCAGCGCCGGCAATCAGCAGGTTGCGTCTTGAAATCATCGAAAATCCCCTTTCGGACCTTATTTTTCGGAAACGGTGTGGGTTTGCCCCAATCCAGTCATTTTTTTTATGTTTTCCCGCGATTACCACGAGCAAACGAGGCCCGACCAATTCCAAATTTGGCAGAGCCTATGCACGGATTGCATTTGCTCCCGCCTTGACCTTTCCTCTACCAATTCTCAAAACTCTGAATAGGTGCGCGCCCGCGCCCTCCCCCTATCCGAAGGTGAATGACCATGACCGATCAAAAACCCGTACCCGTCTTCGACGGCCACAACGACGTGCTTCTGCGGTTATGGCGATCGGGCAATGCCTCTCCCGAAACGCTCCTCATCGAAGGGGATACCGTCGGCCACATCGATCTTCCGCGCGCGAAGAAAGGCGGCCTCGCCGGCGGCCTCTGCGCCGCCTATGTGCCCTCACCCAGCATGGACAAGGACGCTAACGGCGACTATCCGACACCCACCGAGGCGGACGCGCTGAAGGTGACGCTCGCCATGGCCGGCCTTTTGTTCCGCGCCGAGAAACAATCAGCAGGCGCGCTCAAGGTCTGCCGCACAGCCGCCGATATCCGCGACGCCATGGCGAAAGGCGTTTTCGCCTCCGTCTTCCATATCGAGGGCGCGGAAGCGATCGGCGCTGATCTGGATGCGCTTTACGTTCTCTACGAAGCGGGCCTTCGCACGCTTGGACCGGTCTGGAGCCGCCCGAACATCTTCGCTTACGGCGTGCCCTTCCGTTTCCCCTCGACGCCGGATATCGGCCCCGGCCTGACGGAGGCCGGCAAGCGGCTGATAAAGACCTGCAACGAACTGAAAATCATGGTCGACCTGTCGCACATGAACGAGCAGGGTTTCTGGGATATCGCCAAGATATCGGATGCGCCGCTGGTGGCATCCCATTCCAACGCCTATGCGCTCTGCAATCACAGCCGTAACCTGACGGATCGTCAGCTGGACGCCATCCGTGACACGGGCGGTCTCGCCGGCATCAATTTCGGCGTTCTGTTCCTGCGCCAGGACGGCGTGAAGAACCCGAATACCGATCTGAACGAGCTGGTGCGCCACGTAGACTACATCGTCAACCGTATCGGCATCGATCATGTCGCACTCGGCTCGGATTTCGACGGCACCACCATTCCCGCCGCCATGAAGGATGCAGCCGACCTGCAATTGCTGGTCCAGGCCTTGCGAAACGGTGGTTACGACGACGAGGCGCTTGCCAAGATCTGCCACGGCAACTGGATCCGCGTGCTCGAAAAAACCTGGGGCGCGTGAGGCGTAAATTGCAATTCGTCTCCGGCGCTGAGCGCCGGAGACAGGAAGCGGCAGGCCCTTAAGCCTTTGCCGCTTTTTTCTTGCCGCTCGCCCGGAAAGCCAGAAGCCCGGCGACAACACCGATCATCGCCCATTTCATCGGCAGCACATCCGCCGTCTCGCTGCGGATCGGCAAAACGGTCACGGTGCCCGGACGGGATTCATAACCCATCTGCCCTTTCGCCTTGGCCTCCGCAATCTGCTGCGGCGAAACGACCCATTCGGCACCGCGCATCTTGTCCACCGCCATGTATCCGCCACCGGCCACGAGGGCGACGACGAGTGAAACAACTATTCTTGTGGGCATGTTCATTGGCATCTCCTTCAATCGAAAGGAGCGTGTAATCGCATCAAACGGCACCACCAAGCAACCACAACGGTCAATTTGCCGCCTTTCGGAACAATCCCGCAAACCATGCATTCTATAGTTGCATTTCTCACTCCAGACTTGTTGAAATTCGCGCATGATCGGACACAAACTTCACATCGACACTTCATGCTTTTCTGCTAATCACATTTCCGCAACAGAAACGAATTAGCGACACAATCCTATGGTTCGCCAACAGGAACGGGCGCTGGGCAAAGTAAATGGCAGACAAGAGCGAAATTACACAAACCGATGTTACTGAATCCGCGGTTGAAAGCTTTTTTGCCAGAAACCGTCCTTATCTGACCGCGATTGCCATCACGCTGGTCTTCGTGATGATGACCTTCGCCATCTATCACCTGACCTCCGAAGTCCGTTATGACGACGTCATCGATGCGCTGACGCAGACCTCGGCTTCGGCGGTGCTGCTCGCCATCGTTTTCACCGCGCTCAGCTTTCTGGCGCTGATATTCTATGATGCCAATGCGATCGAATATATCGGCCGCAAGCTGCCCTTTCCGCCCATGGCGGCAACAGCCTTTGCGGCCTATGCCATCGGCAATACCGCCGGTTTCGGCCCTTTGAGCGGTGGCGCCATCCGCTTTCGCGCCTATTCCCGGCTGGGCCTGTCGCCCGGCGAAATCGCCCGCGTCATCGCCTTCGTCACGCTGTCCTTCGGGCTTGGCCTGCTTTCGGTCAGCGCCCTCTCCACCTTCATCGTTGCACCGCGCATCGCCGCCATTATCGGCGTTGATGCCGTCATCCTCAGAGGTGCGGCGCTCGCCATCATCGCGGTTCTCGTGGTGGCGGCCTATGTCGGGCGTAACGGGCACGCGATCCGGCTCGGCAAATGGCGGCTGCGCCTCCCGGACAGCCGGACATCGTCGCGCCAGTTCCTCGTCTCCGCCTTCGATATCGCCGCCTCCGCCTCCGTGCTTTATGTCCTCCTGCCCGACACGCATCTCGGCTGGCCGACATTCTTCGCAATCTACGCCACCGCGGTCGGCCTCGGCGTCCTCAGCCATGTGCCGGCCGGTCTTGGCGTCTTCGAAACCGTGATGGTCGCAGGGCTTGGCAATGCCATCAGCGTCGACCAGCTGCTCGGAAGCCTCGTTCTCTACCGCGTGATCTATCACGTCCTGCCGCTGGTGGTGGCCATTCTGGTCATGCTCGTCTCGGAGATGAAGCAGTTCGCGGCAAAGCCTGTTGTCTCCGATATCAGCCAGCTTGCCGTGCGGCTCGCGCCGCCGCTGTTATCAACCTTCGCGATGATCCTCGGCACCATGCTGATCTTCTCAAGCGTGACGCCGACACCCGACAGCAATCTGGATTTCCTGTCCAATTTCGTGCCGCTGCCGATCGTTGAGGCGGCGCATTTTCTGACCAGCATTCTCGGCCTCGTGCTTGTCGTCGCCTCGCGCGGCCTCGGGCAGCGGCTGGATGGCGCCTGGTGGATTGCGCTGGTCGCCGCCTCGCTGGCGCTGGTTCTCTCCCTCCTCAAGGCCATTGCCGTGTTCGAAGCCGCCATTCTCGGCGTCTTCATTGCGGCACTTTCCGTCAATATGCGCAGCTTCAACCGTCATGCCTCGCTGGTGAAACAGGCGCTGGGCCCAAGCTGGCTCGCCGCCATGGCCGTCATCATTGCCGGCGCAGCGACAATCCTGCTCTTCGTTTACCGCGACACGGATTACAGCCAGACATTATGGTGGCAGTTCGAATTCTCAGAGGAAGCGCCGCGCGGATTGCGCGCCCTTTTAGGCCTCGTGCTTGCGTCCTCCACCATCGCCATTTTCAGCCTGATGCGGCCGGTGGCCTTCCGGCCGGACGCCATCAAGGCCGACGACGTCACGAGTGCAACCGGCATCGTCATGACACAGGATGCGGCCGACGCCAATCTGGTGCGCATGGGCGACAAGCATGTGATGTTTTCCGAAAGCGGCAACGCCTTCATCATGTACGGCATTCAGGGCCGCTCCTGGATCGCGTTTGCCGATCCGGTCGGCGATGAGGATGATTTCCCGGATCTGGTCTGGCAATTTGTGGAAGCCGCCCGCGCTGCCGGTGCACGCGCCGCCTTCTATCAGATTTCACCTTTCCTCCTCTCCCATTGCGCCGATGCGGGCCTGCGCGCCTTCAAGCTGGGCGAACTGGCGCTGGTCGATCTCACCGCATTCGAGCTGAAGGGCGGCAAGCTCGCCAATCTTCGCCAGTCGCTGAGCCGCGGCGCGCGCGACGGACTGACCTTCGAGGTGATCGAGCAAGCGCAGGTGGCGGATATTATGGATGAGCTGAAACAGGTCTCCGACGGCTGGCTCGCCCACCACAATACCCGGGAAAAGCGCTTCTCGCTCGGCGCTTTCGAGCCGGATTACATCCTGTCGCAACCCGTCGCCGTGCTGCGCAAGGATGGAAAGATCACCGCTTTCGCCAATCTGATGGTGACCGCCACGAAAAAGGAAGCCACCGTCGATCTCATGCGTTTTTCGCCGGATGCGCCACGCGGCTCGATGGATTTTCTCTTCGTCAGCATCATGCAATATCTGCGCGAGGCCGGCTATGAGAGCTTCAATCTCGGCATGGCTCCGATGTCCGGCATGTCGAAGCGCGATGCGGCACCCGTCTGGGACCGCATCGGCAGCACGCTTTTCGAACACGGCGAACGTTTCTACAACTTCAAGGGACTTCGCGCCTTCAAGGCAAAGTTCCACCCGAAATGGGAACCGCGTTACCTTGCCGTGCAGAACGGCGCAGACGCCGCTCTGGCGCTGATGGACGCGACGGTTCTGATTAGCGGCGGCGTCAGAGGAGTGATCGGAAAATGAGAAAATCCAGCATGTTGAAAGCGGTCCTTGCCGCCTCCGCCCTGTTTGCCTCCACCGCAGTTTTTGCTGAGGACAAGCCCGCTTACGAAACCGGCATGATCCCCGCCGAGCACATCATGGTGCCGGATGGCGAAATTCTCGCCAGCGTCTTCCTGATTTCCGACGCGGACGGATGGACGAGCACCGACGAGACCCGCGCCAAGGCGCTGGTGGAAAAAGGCGCCGCCGTGGTCGGCATCGACTTCAGGGAATATCTGAAGGCGCTCGAGGCCGATGAAGACGAATGCATCTATATGATCTCGGACATCGAGTCGCTGTCGCAGCAGATCCAGCGCACCGCCGGCACCAGCAGCTATCGCCAGCCCATTCTCACCGGCATCGGCAAGGGCGGAACGCTGGCGCTGGCGATGATTGCGCAGAGCCCGGTCTCGACCATCAGGGAAGCCATAGCCGTCGACCCCAAGGCCGGCCTGCCGCTGGAAAAGATCCTCTGCACCCCCGCCACCAAGGACAAGGCGGATGGCGAAACGGTCTATGGCCTGACCGATGGCCCGCTGCCCGCCCCCGTGAGCGTGCTGTTCACGCCGGCTGCGGACCAGAAGGGCCGCGATCACGTCAACGCACTCGTCAGGCTGCATCCCGATATCGACGTGACGGATGTGGATGACAAGGCGGACGAGGTTCTGACCCAGACCCTGTCCGACCACATCGACGCCGCAGGCGACACCGACAGCCCGCTCGGCCTGCCGATCAAGGTTCTGGAAACCAGCCCGGTGATGGACACCATGGCGGTGATCTATTCCGGCGACGGCGGCTGGCGCGATCTCGATGAAGAGGTGGGCGGCGCATTGCAGAAGCAGGGTATTCCCGTGATCGGCGTCGATGCGCTGCGTTATTTCTGGAAAGAAAAACAGCCGCAGGAAGTGGCGGGCGACCTTGCACGCATCATCGACACCTATCGCAAGGAATGGAAGGTTCGCAACGTCGTGCTGATCGGCTATTCCTTCGGTGCCGACATCATTCCCGCCACCTATAACCTCCTGCCGGAACGGGCGAAATCACATGTCGTGCAGCTCACTCTCATGGGCCTGTCCACGGAAGTGGATTTCGAAATTTCCGTTCAGGGCTGGCTCGGCGTTGCCGGAGAGGGCAAGGGCGGCAAGACCGTGGATGATATCGCCAAGATCGATCCGAAACTGGTGCAGTGCATCTATGGTACGGAGGAAGAGGATGAAGACCCCTGCCCCGGCCTGAAGGCGAAGGGCGTGGAAACGCTCGGCATCGAAGGCGGCCATCATTTCGACGAGGATTACGAGGCGCTTGCCAACAAGATCGTGGCAGCGCTGAAGACCCGACTGCCGAAGTAAGCCGGCCAATCGCGGCAGGCTTGGCAGACATTCCGAAGCCGGCTGAATAATGCCGCTGGATTTTACCGGTATGAACCATGGAAGCCGGCAGCATTTTCCAGCTTCCTGGGCGAGCGACGCCGCTCGGAAACCGTTTCCCATATTTTCCTAAATCACCGCCATGCTTGCGGAATCGGTCAAACTATTATTCAAAAGAAATCGGCCTGCGGCGAATGTTCATCATATTCCCGCAACCATGCTGTTGTTGATCGCCAAAGATGGATTTTATATTTCCCGACCGGTTCAGGGAGCCGCCGCATGCCCGCCTTAAAACGAAAAACAAAAACACCGGTCCTCGTCGAACGCATCGATCAATTCGTTGGTAAGGTCAGGGAGGCGATGAAAAGCGATGAGACGCTGCGAAACAGAAAAATCCGTGATCTGTGGGATGCCGAGGTCCGCTATCATTTCGACAATGGCCGCACCGAAAAGACGCTCGAACTCTACATCATGAAATACCGCTATGCCCTGAAGGCTGAATTCGGCCCAAAGAGCACCCCGCTTGCCATCTGCAACATGAAGAAGCTGCGCGAGCGGCTGAAAACCTATATCGAACGGGCCGACTATCCGAAAAACGGCGTCGCGACATCGATTGTCGAAAAAATCGAGCGGGCGGAATTCAATACCGCCGGCCGCAAGCCGACCGTTCTTCTGCGCATCGCGGATTTCATTTCGGCGATGAATGGCATGGGAACGAAAGACGAGATGCAGACCCTGTGGAATGCTGAAATCAGCACCATGAAGGGCAGAGCCCAGACCACGATTATCTCCTATATCACCAAATATCGTAACGCCATCCGCGAGGCCTTCGGCGACGATCACCCGATGTTGAAGATCGCCACCGGCGATGCCGCGATGTATGACGATGCACGCCGGGTGAAGATGGAGAAGATCGCCAGAAAGCACGGCGCACTGATCACCTTCGAGAATTATCGGCAGGTTCTGAAGATTTGCGCCGATAAACTCCTGTCCGCCGATCCCCTGATGATCGGCATCGGCCTGATCGGCATGACCGGACGCCGCCCCTATGAGGTCTTTACCCAGGCGGAATTTTCACCTGCCCCCTATGGCAAGGGCGTTTCCAAATGGAGCCTCCTGTTCAACGGCCAGGCCAAGACGAAGCAGGGTGAGGGAACGAAATTCGGGGTGACCTATGAAATCCCGGTGCTTGCCCGCTCGGAAACCATTCTGGCTGCCTATAAGCGCCTGCGCGAAAGCGGGCAGGGAAAATTGTGGCATGGCATGTCGATAGATGATTTTTCGTCGGAAACCCGCCTGCTGCTCAGGGATACGGTTTTTAACCTGTTCGAGGATCTCTGGCCGAAGGAGGAGCTTCCCAAGCCGTATGGCCTCCGGCATCTCTATGCCGAGGTGGCCTTTCACAATTTCGCGCCGCCGCATGTGACCAAGAACAGCTATTTCGCCGCCATTCTCGGACACAACAATAACGACCTCGAAACGTCGCTTTCCTATATGACCTATACGCTGCCGGAAGATCGCGACGATGCGCTGGCACGGGCCAAACGCACGAACGAACGGACGTTGCAGCAGATGGCGACGATCGCACCGGTTTCCCGTAAGGCATGATGAGTTAGAGTTTTCTAGTATTCTCCGGGCGTAAAACCGCTCCGCAGCTTTGCCGGAAATGCTCCGGCCGCGGATTTCAGTCCTCCGCGGCCAGCCGTTTCATTCATCAAACCCGCGCGTCACCGGAGGTGCGGTAAAGCAGGGTCAACACCGTCAGCATCAGCCCCACGAGTGCGACCGACCCGAAAATGTAGAAATTCCATTCGGGCGCCAGACCACGCTGCAGCACGAGGCCGCCGATCATCGGGCCGGCAATGCCGCCGAGCCGACCGACCGCCAGCGAAAAGCCGAGACCCGTACCGCGAATATGGACGGGATAAAGCCGCCCGACCAGAACATTGGCGAGAATCTGCGTTCCGATGGTGCCCGCTCCCGCAAGGGCGACGAAGGCATAAAGAAGCGGACCCTTGTTCACCGTCAGGGCAAAGATCGAGGCGGCGCCGATGGCAAACAGGATCGCCACGACCACCTTGACGTTGCCCTTATCAGCAAATCGCCCGCCGATGAGGATGCCGATCGCGGCCCCGACATTGAGCATGACGGAAAAGCTGAGCGCCGAACTGATGTCATAACCCATCCTGTTCATGATGGTGGGCAACCAGTTGACCATGCCGAAGGTGAGAAGCAGCGAGCAGAAGTGGATGCCCCAGGCATTCAGCGTCGAGAGCAGCCGGCCTTCCGAGAACAGCGCGCCGACACCGCCCTTTTGAATTTTCGCATGCGGCGCGATGCGTTGCAGACCGTAGCTGTCGCAAATGCCGTCAGCTTCCGCCTGCCGGCCCTTGCTTGCCAGCCATTCCGGCGATTCCGGCAGAAACCGCATGAAGATCGGCAGAAGAACAAGCGGCAGACCGCCTATCAGCATCAAAGGCCGCCAGCCATAGGTCTCCAGAAGGAGGATGCCCATGACGCCGGAGATGATGCCGCCGATAAGATAACCGAGGAAGGACAGGGAATTGGCCTGCGCCCTGCGCTGCGGCGGCGAAAATTCCAGCACCAGCGCGGTAACCGTCGGCAACAGCGCGCCCAGCCCGAGACCGGCGAAGAAGCGCGTGATTTCGAAGGCGAGAAAATTCGGCGTCATGGCCGAGGCGATCATCATCGCCGAAAAACCGGCGAGGCTGAGAAGAACCACCTTCCGGCGGCCGATGCGATCGGCCATGGTACCGGCAAAAAGCGCGCCCAGCAGCATGCCCACCAGCGTCAGCGCGGCGGCGCGCCCGACCATGGCGGGGTTGAGCGCCCATGCGCTTTCTTTCAAGAGCGCCGGTGCGACCGCGCCATAAACGACGAGATCGTAACCGTCAAACATGATCATCAGGCCGCATGTCGCGATAACGCCGGCCGGGTTCTTCGTCCGCACTGACGCGGCGCTCAGATAATTCGTGGACATGTTCCTCCCTTTCACGCATGAACGCGCCATCCGGAATGGATAAGCGTCTTCCCGTCCCTGCGATATCCTCCGTGAGTGCCCGGCATGCTCCACCCTGATATGTGTCCCGCTCCTGTCAAGCCACATATCGCCGGCATCACCCGCCTTCGATTAAATGTTGCATTTGCAAAAATTGCAAATGAAATATTAACAAATGCCAAGCTTCACGCGCCGACGAAAATTCAGCCGGTTTCCAGCCCGGAAATGATCGACAGTGTCGGCGTCCAGCTCGAAATATGAATGCGCTTATAAACGCCGTGAATGACGAAGGGATCGGCATCGCTGAAGGTGATGACGTCTTCGATCGAGAGCGCCTCGGCAATGATGAGTGCAGCGGATGAGCCGCCGGCAACGGCGCTCATCGGGCCGGAAGCAAGAATTCTAAACCCTTCGACCATGGCTTCGCCATTGCGCAGATGGGCCTTGTGAGCGCTCAACTGCGCCGCGCGCTCAACCGCCGCAGCGGGATCGCTCTCGGCAAAACGCACGTAAAGCCCGGGTCGATTGCTCCCGCCGCTCATCGGGCGAGCACGAAATCATGGTTCACCGACCAGAACCAGTCGCTGACGAAACCCAGATCCCGCGCCTTCTTAACATCCTCCACCCGCTGGAAATCGGCGAGCAGACTTTCCTTCACGCCGAAGACCGCATCCGAACGGATATAGGGGTCATCGGGATCGAAAATATGCGTGACGAGCGTGGTAAAGCCTTCGGCCGAAACGATATAATGCAGATGCGCCGGCCGGTAAGGATGACGCGCCATGGCCCGCAGCAGCTGCCCGACAGGGCCATCATCCGGGATAGGATAATATTTCGGCTTCGCCGCCCGGAACCAGTAGCGCCCGTCTTCGCCGGTGATGAAAACGCCGCGCAGGTTGAAATCGGGCTGGATGCCCTTCTGCTGCACGTCATAGAAACCTTCGTCATTGGCCTGCCAGACATCGATACGCGCACCGACGACCGGCGCTCCCCCGGTATCGAGGATGCGGCCCGTGACCACCATGTCCTCGCCCTTGCCATCGAGGCAGATGTTTGCACCCATCGGCATTTCCGGCGCATCGGCCACATGGAAGGGGCCGAGAACGGTCGATTCCGACGCACCGCTCGGCTTGCGATGGTTGATGGCGTCGACCAGCATGGAGACGCCGAGAATATCGGAAAACAGGATCCATTCCTGCCGCCATTCATTGCAGATCTGGCCGACCTCGGTGAGGAAATGAATGGCCTTCATCCACTCCTCCTCGGTCGGTTCGATTTCCTTCACCGCCTCGTGCAGCTTGCGCGTCACGACCGCCATGATTTCCATCAGACGCGGATCGTCACAATCGCGCATCCGCGCGATCACGGTTTCAGCCGAACGCTCCTCGACGAAGTAGCCGTCATCTCTGGTCATCTTCATATCCATCGTCTCCTCCCATTACTCCGGCCGCGCGCCCTCGAAGGCGCGTTGCAAAAGGTCGCGGATCGCAGTTTTTTCGATTGGCCGCGGGCACCAGTAAGGATTGGCCGTCGCCAGCTCTGCCATGGGGTCGAGATCGTCCGACCGGACCCCAAGAGCCGCAAGGCTTGCCGGCGCGCCAAGCCGGGCGGCAAAATCATAAAGCCCGGCCCCTGCCCTGCCGCCGACAAGAGCGGCGAGCGGTGCGAGCAGATCCGGCACCGCCTGTTCCACATAGGCGATGGTGTGTGGCAGAAGCACCGCATGGGTTTCCGCATGCGGCAGGTCGAGACTGCCGCCCAGCGTGTGACAAAGCTTGTGATGCAGCGACATGCCGACGGCGCCAAGCACCGAACCGCACAGCCACGCACCATAAAGCGTGGTTTCGCGCGCCTTGATATCCCGCGGCTCGGCCTTCACGCCGGGAAGGGCCTCGATCATCGCCCGCAGCCCCTCGACCGCCATCAGGCTGGCGATGGGATTGCGATCCCGCGCATAGAGCGCCTCCGCCGCATGGGCCATGGCGTTGAGGCCGCTCGTCATGCTGATGGCGACAGGCAACCCAAGCGTCAGTTCCGCATCGTAAATCACCACTTCCGGCAGGATTTCCGGCCCGCGCATGGTGGTCTTCACCCCGTTTTCCGTCTGGCCGAGAATGGGCGTCACCTCGGAACCGGCATAGGTGGTCGGAATGACGATCTGCGCCGCATCGGTGCGCAGCGCAATGGCCTTGCCGAGACCGGTGGTGGAACCGCCACCGAGCGCCACGACGCAATCCGCACCGGCGGTGCGATAGGCTTCGACCGCGTTTTTCGTCACCTCGACCGGCGTATGCATGGTTGCATCACCGAAGACACCGGCAGCAAGCCGGCCAAGCCGGGCGGCAAGCGCCTCCGCGTCGCCCTTCTGCTGCGGCGTGGAAAGCACCAGTGCCCGCGACAGGCCAAGGCGGCGGATTTCCTCCGCCACGCCCGCCGAGCTGCCCGCGCCGAAAACGATGCGGGCGGGAGCGGCCGTATAGACGAAAGGCTGCATGGTTCAGTGTCCGTCGAGCTTGAACAGGCGGCGCGCATTGGTGCGGCCGATCTTCACCCGGTCGGCTTCGGCAATGGTTGTCGCATTAAACCAGTCGGAGGCGTGGTCGATATTCTCGAAGGGCCAGTCGGTGGAAAACAGGATGCGATCCGCACCGATTTCCAGAATGGCGTCGATCAGCGTCTGGGTGCGGAAATTGCCCGAGGTGGTAATATGGAAATTCTCGTTGAAATAATCCACGAAACGACGCTTGGCCGGATAACGCGGCGGCAGCTTCACCCAGGCATTACGATGGTCGATGCGCCACATCATGTAAGGCAGGCCCTCGCCCATATGGCCGAGAATGATGTTGAGGCGCGGATATTCGTCAAACAGGCCTGAGGCCATGAGACGCAGCGCATGGACCGCCGTTTCCTGCGCGAAAGCCCAGGTGGGGCCGAGCAGCCAGGGATGGCCGTCATAGATGCGCGAATCCTGCGGCAACGGATTGCGCGGATGCAGGTAGAAAGGCACGTCGAGCTTTTCGACTTCACCCCAGAACGGGCGATATTGCGGCAGATCGTAATAAAGCGGCGTCTGGCCATCGCCCTCCTGGCTGAAGCCGTTGACGAGCGCGCCGACGAAGCCGAGATCGTTGACGCAGCGCTGCAATTCCTCGGTTGCCGCATCGGGATCCTGCAAAGGCAATGCTGCGAAGGCAAGGAAGCGATCCGGCCGCTTGGCGCATTCTTCGGCGAGAAAGTCATTCGCCCGCCGCGCGATTTCGATTGCCTTGCTGGTGTCGGGAATAGCCTGCACCGCCGGCGCATTGAGCGACAGGATCATGGTTTCGATGCCGTGCGCATCCATCAGCTTCAGGCGCGTATCCTGAATGTCGAGCAGGCGGTGCTGCAGTTCCTTCCAGTAATCGCCGGGCACGAACCCGGCCGAATCCTGGAGCGTTTCCGGGATAGCGAAATGCTCCTCGAGAGCGACCTTGCCTTGCATGTAGTTTCCTCCAAATTCGCTGTGTGTTCGTCGCCCGAGAGGCGATCAATATTGACCCTTGGGTTCCAGCCCGAGCATGCTCTGGCCGATCATGGTGCCCACGGCATCCCAGTTCATGCTGATATGGCGGCCGACCGCGTTCGCATCCCGCCAGGCCCGCTGCACGGGGTTGGAAAGATCGAGCCCGACGCCGCCGGTGGAATCGTTGAGCGCCTGCACGGCGCGAAGTGACAGAGACACCGCAAAGGACTGGCCGCGACGGCTCAGAAGCCGGTCATCCACCGTAAACTCCGCCCGGCCTTCGATCCTTGCCTGCGAGAGCGCCTGTGCCCGGGAAACATCGCGCAGCAGAATTTCGCACGCCGCATCAACGCTCGCGGCAGCTTCCGCGACGCGCAGCTGAATGGTCGGGAATTCGGCCATGCGATTGTTGCCGCCCGCCACCGCGCCGCGCGTGACCCGGCCGCCGACGTGATCGACATAGGCGGCAAGCGCCCCCTTGGCCGCGCCGACACCCGCCGCTGCGAGACAGGAGGGGATGCCGGTCAGAAGCGGCATGTTGAACAGGCCTTCCTCCGCATAATAATGCCCGCCGGGTGTCTTGCCACTGGTGGCGTCGGGGAAGGTCAGAACCCGGTGTCCGGGAATAAAGACATCATCGAGAACGAGCGTCTTGGAACCCGTGCCGGCCAGGCCTACCACATGCCAGGTGTCTTCAATCACATATTGCCCGGCAGGAACGAGCAGGAAGGACGGAACCGGTTTTCCTTCGCCCCGCGGCGGCAAGATGGCGGCACAGAGGGACCATTGCGCGTTTTCGCAGCCGGAGGCGAAGGCCCATTTGCCGCTCAGGCGGTAACCGCCATCGGCGAGCTCTGCCATCTTCACCGGCGCATAGGAACCGCACAGAAGCGCATCGGGGTTTTCACCCCAGACATCGGCCTGCGCCTCTTCCGGAAACATCGCCAGCAGCCATTGATGGGCCGACAGCAGGCCGGCGACCCAACCGGTCGACGCACAGGCGGCCGAAAGCTCGATATTAGCCTCGACCAGTTCGGCGAAATCTCCACCCTTGCCGCCGAAAGCGCGAGGTTTGACGATATCGAAATATCCAATGCCGCGCAGCGCCTCGATATGGCTTGCGGGAACACGCCGGGCCTCCTCCGTCTGTCTGGCGCTCATCCGGAAAAGATCGGCTATGCCGGCGACGCGGCTTGCGAGGCGGACACGCGGGTTCGTTTGCGCCGGCAGCGGCGCATGGCTCATATCGTTCATGATTGTCTCCTTCCGGACGTTACTGGCCGGACGTTGCTGGCCGGCGGTTATCCCGCCGGAATTGTCTGAGCGGTAATGATCAGGCGGGCAGGCTCGCGGGGCTTGCGGCGCAATATTGGGCGTTTTCGTAAAGCAGCGGCCGCGTCGTCTCGCTGACATCGGCCGAAACCACCTGGCCGATAAAGACGGTATGGGTTCCATAGGGCATGGCAGCAACCCGACGGCAGGCGATTGCGGCATGGGCCGTCGGCAGATAGAGAACGCCATTGTCATGGCGCTGCCATTGACCGTCGCGGAAACGCTCTTCCGGCGGCACCTTGCCGCTAAAGGCATCCGACAGGGCCATCTGGTCCTGCGTCAGCACATTGACGATGAAATCAGGCCGGCACAGCAGCAATTCATGCAGCAGGGTGCGATTGTTCAGGCAAACCAGCAGAGACGGCGGCTCCATCGAGACTGAAGTGACAGCCGTCACCGTCATGCCGTGGTCGCGCTGATCACCCGAAGCACAGGCCGTAATGACGGTGACGGTGGCTGGAAAACGGCGCATCGTCGAACGAAAATTCTGGCCGACGCCTTCGGGTGCAAGGCCGCTCAGGCCAAACAATGCTGATGTCATGAGATCCTCCCAAATCCTGCGTTCTTATTTATTTGCGTTTGCAACATTTGTCAACGCAAATGTTTTTCGTCATTTATTGAGCGAGCGAGGACCTCGCATTCCCCGTCTTGTGGGGCGAAGCTATTGAAACCGATGGATTGTGCCGGTACAGCCGATAGGCGCACATCAGCATTTGCGCAAATGGTTCTCAAACGGGGATTTGCTCGTGTCTTATCAATTCACCGACTCGGTACCCTACCTGCTCAACTGGGTGGGCGTTCGGCTTGGCGAGCGCTTTTCCGTGAGACTGGCCTCCTATGACATCACCCTGCCGATGTACCGCGTGCTGGCGACGCTGCGGCAGCAGGAGAGCAAGACGCTGACCGAGCTTTCGGACATGGTGTCTGTGGAAATTTCCACACTGTCCCGGCTCGTTGGGCTCATGGTCCGGCGTAACCTCGTCAGCCGTGAACGGCCTCTCGACAATGCCCGCATCGTGCGCATCACCCTCACCCCGAAGGGTGAGGAACTGGCCGATGAACTCATGCCTATCGCCGCCATGTTCGAAAAAACCGCCATCGAAGGTCTCGATCCCACTGAGGCAAAACTTTTCAAAAGCATCCTGCGCCATATCGGCCGCAACATCGCCGGCCTCTGACACAGATAGCCGGCGAACTAGCTCTCCAGCTGAGACCGATCGGCAGTCACGGCCCGCCCAACGATCTTCCCGTGCAATGTACTTGCAACAAGCTGTTCCTATCCCTGCGGTATGTTCCCGCAGCTGAAAGGAATTTCCATGTCCAGCAGAGCATCACTCACAGTCCCGACAGCAATCATCCTTATCGCCGGCGCGTCCATGCTGCTCACGGCCTGCGCCTCGACCGTCATGAAAAGCTATATCGGCGCGCCGATTACCAGCGTGATGCTGGACTATGGGCCGCCGGACAATATTTACAGCCTGGGTCCCGGCCAGCAGGCCTTTCAATGGCGGAAGAAAAAGACACAGGTTGTTTCCGGGTCATCGAGTGGCGAGGTGCGGACAACGCGGCGCGGTGAGCAATATGAAGTGACGGAAACGCCAGGTTATGTCGAACGCATCGATTGCTATTACACGTTCCATACGCGCAGTTCCGGCAACGAGTGGTACGTAACAAGTTTCCGGCAGCCGTCGCTTGAGTGCGAATGATCATGTCCGGATTTCATCCGGCGCCGCATATTTTGCGGTAAATGTTATTGTACCGCCGCCTTCACGCTGAAAGCGGCGGTTTTCTTTCGAAAATTCTCCCTGGGCCTGTCATGGGGCGGGCCGATCAGAAACGATAGTTCAGGCCGGCCTTGATGACATGATCGCTGACATCGGTCTTCGACCTGCCGCTTGAAGTCGTCGTGGCCACATTTCCTGTGCTCACATAATTATATTCGAACTTTGCCGACAGGCCGCCGCCGAAGCTCTGTTCAACGCCTGCCCCGACCAGATAGCCCTGTTTCCAGCCATCGGGACCCGTCACGCCATTGCCGTCCTTGAACTTCGTCGTGGTCAGGCCGGCAGTGCCGTAAATGAGCGTCTGGTCAAGCGCCACGCCGGCCTTCATCTTGGCCGCGCCGCGGAAACGCTCCCGCAACCGGCCGTTGGGCACACGCGCCTCATTTCCGAGATAGGAACCTTCGAGTTCCGCGCCGACCACGCCCGAACCGAACTGGAAGTTATAACCGGCCTGAACACCGCCCGTCAGGCCGCGGCCGCTGGCCAATGGGTTGAATTTCGGGGAAGCGACGCCACCATGCACACCGACATAGGCCCCGCCCCAGGAGAAGGCCTGCTGACTGCCATAATCGAAGGACTGCTGCGTATTATAGTTCGTAAGATCGGCGGAATAGGCATTGCCTGCAACCGCAACAGCGACGGCCGCGGCGACAAGCGATTTCTTGATGATCGACATGAATGACTCCAGACGAAACCGATGCGCCGTCTTCCGGCGCAGCCAAGTTTCAGTTCGCGTTGAAGAACCGGAAATCCGGCTCCCGTTTGTCTGCTGCGCCGGCCGACATGACGTGCGGATGCGTTCAGCAGATAAGGAGATTTTCCCCGCGAGAATTGCGCTTGCATTGCATGGAGCGCGCATTATTCAAAATAATTTATTTATTTAAACAAGTTAGAGGAATTTCCTTAACCAAATCGCAAGTAATTTCGTCATCGGAGCTCGTTCGCTGAGAATCTCATCAGCTAAACGGTGCCAGCCGCAATGCCTTTTGAGGCGATCGAGCGAATTTCGAGCCGAACACAAAAGCCGGGATCGAGATCGAGGAACAAGACACGGCCGCAATGAAGCTCCGCTGCCTTCTGGACCAGATTCAACCCAAGGCCGGCTCCGGGCGAGTTGGTGTTGATCCGATGAAACGGCTCGAATACCTGCTCACGTTCGGAGACCGGGATGCCCGGCCCTTCATCACGGACCTCAATCGCACCTGCCGGGTCGACCCGGATCGTGATTGCGCCTCTGCCGCCCGCATGATCGATTGCATTGCGCAGGAGGTTGACGACCGCCATCTCGATAATTGATGCCTGCACCGTAAAGATGGCCGCATCCGCGCTTGGCTCGAAATCGAATTCATATCCGGCATCCATTGCAATCGGGGCAAGGTCTGTTGCGATGCGTTCGACAAGCTTATTGAGATCCCGCGGCTCCGCCGGCAGTTCCACCGCACCCACAGCCTGCATCTCCAGCAACTGATGCGCAACGCGGGTGAGGCGATCGATATCAGCCCTGATCTGATGGCTCAGCGCGTCATCGGGCAAGAGGTCGGCTCTGGTACGTACAATTGCAATCGGCGTCCTGAGCTCATGCGCCGCATCGGCGAGAAAGCGGTTACGGCGATTATACCCGTCATCAAGCCTCGACAGCGCGACGTTGAAGGCATCCACCAGCGGGATGATTTCAAGGGGAACTTTCGAACGGTCGATACGCTCGGACCGGTTCTCGAAATCAATGGACTGCGCCTGCTTCACGGTTTCCATCAGCCCGCTCAGGGAGCGCCCGACCGCCCGCGGGGTCACGAGCAATGTCGCGATACCCGTCAGGATCAGCATGGGCACGACGGCGATGAGAATGATGAAACCCAGCGCCGGCAGCACGGTCAGCCAGCGGATGGCGCCCTCGGCATCCTTTTCCAGGTCCAGCTGAACATTGATCCAGATACTCAGACCGTCGTTGGGAATTCCTTCCTCCGTCCCGGCAATGAACTGAAGCCGCCCGGCGGCTGTATCGCGGTTTTCCACGGTGGCGCGGAGCGTTCCGGCCGCCTCCAGGCGTGCGCGGTCAAAACTCGGGGGAAACACCGCCGACAGGGCGGGCGGCGGGACAACCCCATATTGCAATACGATGTCATCGGCGTCGCGCACCACAAACCAGAGATTTGGATAACGCCGTTTCAGCTCCGCCAGCTCCGGCGTCGCCGACAATTGCGGCCTGCCCTGTCCATCCTTTGTCACGCTCTCCGCGACGATGCGGGCGGTCTCTTCATTCGCACCTTCCAGCCGCGGATCGATGATCCATATCCAGCCGATGAGAAGGATGACGAAAAGGACGAGCAGGAATGCCTGCAGTGCAAAAAGGCGCTTCATCAGCCCCCATCGCAGGGATCGATCGGGCGCTCTCTTCATGTCTTCGACCGGATGAGGTAACCGATATTGCGCACGGCTCTTATTTCCACCGTGGCTTCAGCCTGCGCCAGTTTCTTCCTGATACGGGAAATGTGCGCATCGAGAGCGTTGGACTCGATCTCGTCATCGAGCGTATAGACCGCCTCGATCAGGTTCGACCGCGTGACGATGCGGTTCGGACGCCGCATCAGCGCTTCAAGAACAAGATATTCCCGACGCCGCAACTCGATGATGGAGCCGGCAATGCTGACTTCATTGGCGCGCGGGTCAATGCTCAGATTTCCGAAATGCGCATATTTGTCGGAAAGAGAAGGGCCGCGTCTGTGGAGCGCCCTGAGGCGGGCGAGCAGCTCCTCGATCGCAAAGGGTTTGGCAAGATAATCGTCCGCCCCGGCATCGAGCCCATCGACACGATGATCGACACTTCCGAGCGCCGTCAAAACAAGGATGGGCACGGTATGTCTGCTCCGGCGAAGCGAAGCCACGAGGTTAAGCCCTTCGCCATCGGGAAGGCGGCGATCCAGAACCAGAACATCGTAAGACCCGTCCCGCGCAAGGGCGTCAGCGTCGCTGATGGTGCTGACATGATCAGCAAGCACATCGCGCCGGCGCAGGGCTTCGAGAAGTGCGCGCGCCATTTCGGGTTCATCCTCAAGAAGCAAGATTCGCAATGACGTTCCCCAGATGAATCCTTGCCATCCCCCATCACTGTTCGGTGAATGTTGCAGCTACATTGCAGGAGGACGGGCAGACAATTCGTCTTGTATCACCTTGCCCGTCACAATCCGACGGCATTGCGTGTGTTTTCGCGACGTCGTCGCGTCAGGTTCACGAACCCGGCCGGTACCCATGCCTCGCATAAAACCGGTCAAGCTCACGCTGCTGTGGCGCCTCGCCGGTATAGATGGCGATATAGTCCGGAATTCTCTGCATCCGCACCGACACATCTTCCTCGGACTGCATGGAAATGTAGCCGATCTGCACCAGATAGGTGGTCCGGGCACGCACATCCGCTGTGTTTTCATTGTGGCCGAACCGCACGAACATGCGGGAAAGCGCCGCCATTCTCATCTCGTCAGCCTTGCGAACCTCCGCAAGAATCTCGTCGGACTGAAGGGCCCAGCTTCGAACCGCAAATTCAAATCTGCTGTCGAAAAGCGAGGAATCCAGCCAGCAATCGAAAACATTCAGCATGGCTTCGGCCAACGTCTCGGCATAGGCTTCCGACTGCCTGACGATGTTCCCGGTATTTTTTTCCCGCCAGCGGGCGACGAGCGCGGCCAGCAGTTCCTCCCGGTCCTTGAAAAACCAGTAGAAGCTCGTGCGCGACAGATTGAGCTTTTTCGCCAATGGCAGGATTTTGACGGAATCCACGCCCGATTCCAGCAAAGCCTGATAGGCGGCCTCAAGCCACCCCTCCTGCGATCCACGCCAACCGGTTTCGTTCAATGTCGCTTCCATGACGAATTCGTAGCAAATTGGTCTCTGCGCGACAAGCGGGATGTACACTCATGTCAAAAAGAAAGACAATTATGTTTTGTAAATTGACACAAGTGTACATTCGCGCTTAGCCTTGGGACAGAAACCCTTTTGGAGCAGGCTATGTCGAGTGATCCCCTTCTTCAGCCCTACCAGCTAAAACACCTCACGCTGCGCAACCGCATCATCGTCACGTCGCACGAACCCGCTTATCCCGAGGACGGCATGCCGAAGGGGCGTTACCGCGCCTACACGGTGGAGCGGGCGAAGGGCGGCGTTGCGCTCACAATGACGGCCGGCTCCGCCGCTGTCTCCAGGGACAGCCCACCCGTCTTCAACAACCTGCTCGCCTACAAGGATGAAATCGTCCCGTGGATCCGGGAAATGACCGACGCCGTGCATGAACAGGGCGCGGCGATCATGATCCAGCTCACGCATCTCGGCCGCCGCACCCGATGGGACAAGGGCGACTGGCTGCCGATCCTTGCCCCGTCCCATCATCGCGAAGCGGCGCATCGGGCTTTTCCGAAGAAGATCGAAGACTGGGATATCGAGCGTATCATCAAGGACTTCGCCGACGCCGCGGAACGCATGAAGGCGGGTGGGATGGACGGTGTGGAGCTGGAGGCCTATGGCCATCTGATCGACCAGTTCGTCTCGCCGCTGACCAACGAACTGGACGGCCCCTATGGCGGCCCGCTTGAAAACCGCATGCGCTTCTGTCTCGACGTTTTCAGGGCGATGCGCGAACGCGTGGGCGACGATTTCATCCTCGGCGTCCGTTATACCGCCGACGAATGTCTCGAGGGCGGCACCGGAAAGGCTGAGGGCATCGAAATCGCCAGACGATTGAAGGACAGCGGCCTGATCGATTATCTCAATGTCATCAGGGGCCATATCGACACCGACCCGGGCCTGACCGACGTCATCCCCATTCAGGGCATGGCCAACGCGCCGCATCTCGATTTCGCCGGTGAAATCCGCGCCGCGACCAGCTTCCCGACATTCCACGCCGCCAAGATCCCCGATGTCGCCACCGCCCGCCACGCCATCGCTGCCGGCAAGGTGGACATGGTGGGCATGACCCGCGCGCACATGACCGATCCGCATATCGTGCGCAAGATCATGGAAAAACGGGAGGACGATATTCGCCCCTGTGTTGGCGCCAATTACTGTCTCGACCGCATCTATCAGGGCGGTCTCGCCTTCTGCATCCATAATGCGGCAACGGGCCGTGAGGAAACCATGCCGCACGAGATACCCAAAGCGGCAGAACGCCGGAAGGTGGTGATTGTCGGCGCAGGGCCGGCCGGGCTCGAGGCCGCACGCGTCTGCGCCGAGCGCGGCCATGAAGTCGTCGTTTTCGAGGCCGCCAACAATCCCGGCGGCCAGATCCGGCTGACGGCGCAAAGCGAACGCCGCCGTGAGATGATCAGCATCATCGACTGGCGCATGAGCCAGTGCGAAAGACTGGGCGTCACCTTTCACTTCAACAACTGGGCGGAGGCGGACACGGTTCTCTCGGAGAACCCAGAGGTGGTCATCATCGCCACCGGCGGCTTGCCGCATACCGATGTGCTTTCCAGAGGCAACGATCTCGTGGTCTCGGCCTGGGATATCATTTCCGGCGACGTCAAGCCGGGAACGAATGTGCTGGTTTTCGACGACGCTGGCGACCATGCCGGCCTGCAGGCCGCCGAATGTCTGGCAAAGGCCGGGGCGAAAGTGGAGATCATGACGCCTGACCGCGCCTTCGCCCCGGAAGTCATGGCCATGAACCTCGTTCCCTATATGCGCTCCCTGCAAAATCTCGATGTCACCTTCACCGTTACCTACCGGCTGGAAGCCGCGGAAAGAAACGGCAATCAGCTTATTGCCCATGTCGGCAGCGATTATGGCGGCGTGACAAAATCGAGGACCGTCGACCAGATCGTCGTCAACCACGGCACGATCCCGCTGGATGACCTTTATTTCGACCTCAAGCCCGGCTCGAAGAACCTTGGCGAAATCTCCTACGACGCCCTGCTTGCGGGAACCACCCAAACGGTCGAGCGCAATCCTGATGGCGCCTACCGGCTCTTTCGGATCGGCGATGCGGTCGCCGCGCGCAATACCCATGCGGCAATCTACGATGCGCTTCGTCTGGCAAAGGACATTTGAGGCTGGCGTTCCCGACACACAGAGGCAGACCAAAGCTGCCTCTGTCGCAATGAAATCCTGAATGCGGGACCGGCGGCATCAAGCCTCAATCAAGGCGATACCCCGGTTCCTGAACCCCAGCGTCACGTCGCTCGCCGCCGGCAGGCTGGTCTCCACGGCATGATCGACGATGAACAGCGTACCGATATCGGTTTCCACCTCATATTCGACGTGACCGCCGAGATAGGCGCTGTGCAACACCCGCCCGGCCAGCCCCTGCCCACCCGGCTGTCCGATGGAAATCGAGCCGGGACGAACCGCGAGTTTGGCCGGGCCTGGCCGGGCATTGCGGGCCGAGACCCGATGATCGATCCCGCCGACACGGATCAGCGCATCGGCGCCCTCAACGCCGATGACCTCGCAACTGACGACATTGGCCTCACCCATGAAATCGGCGATGAAGGCGGAGGCCGGCGCTTCGTAGAGATCGCGTGGCGCACCCGACTGGGCGATCTCGCCATCCTTCATCACGATGATCCGGTCGGAAACAGCCAGCGCCTCATCCTGATCATGCGTGACATAGACGGCAGTAAAGCCAAGCCGCTGCTGCAACTCGCGGATTTCGGTGCGGACCCGGCGGCGAAGGCGGGCATCGAGGTTGGAAAGCGGTTCATCCAGCAGCAGCACCTGCGGCTCCAGCACCAGAGCGCGGGCGACCGCGACACGCTGCTGCTGGCCGCCGGAAAGTTCGGCCGGAAGACGGTGCCCCATGCCGGCAAGGCCGACAAGCTTCAACCCCTCTTCCGCCTTTCCCCGCGCCTCTGCCTTGCGCAGCCCGGAGGATTGCAGACCGTAGGCGACGTTATCGAGCGCCGTCATGTGCGGGAAAAGCGCATAGGACTGGAAGACCATCGAGACATCGCGCTCATTGGCGGGCAGCATGGTCACATCCTTGTCGCCGATCAGGATGCGTCCGTTGGTCGGATGTTCGAGGCCGGCCAGCATGCGCAGCGTCGTCGTCTTGCCGCAACCGGAGGGGCCGAGCAGCGTCACCAGCGTGCCGGGCTCGATGGTGAGCGACAGGTCGGGAATGGCGGTGAAAGCGCCGAAGGTCTTGCGGACATTCTCGAAGGTGACGGAACCGGGCTTTACGGAAATCATGCGGTTTTCTCCTGGGCAAGAGGAACGGAGGAAGGGGCGGGCAGGCCGGCGACGCGGTTTTCGCGCCGCAAGCGACGCTCGCCGACAATGAGCTGGAAGCCGGTAATGACAGTGATCATCACCACGATCAGCATGGAGGAATAGGCAATCGCCACCCCATATTCGCCGTTCTCGACAAGGCCGACGATGTAGGAGGTCGCCATGTTGTATTCGGCGCTGACGAGGAAGATGACGGCGCTGATCGAGGTGATGGCGCGGACGAAGGAATAGACCAGCGCGGCCGTGATCGCGGGCCTGAGCAGCGGCAGAATGACCTTGCGGATGGTGCGGAAACTATTGGCCCGCAGCGTCAACGAAGCCTCGTCGAGGCTCTTGTCGAGCTGGCTCATCGCCGCAATGCCGCCGCGCACGCCGACCGGCATGTTGCGGAACACGAAGCAGGCGATCAGGATCAGCGCCGAGCCCGTCATTTCCACCGGTGGCAGGTTGAAGGCCATGATGTAGCTGACGCCGATAACCGTGCCGGGAATGGCGAAGCTCATCATAAGCGCGAATTCGAAGAGGTTCCGCCCGGCAAATTTCTGCCGCACGATGATATAGGCGGTCAAAAGACCGACGGCAGCGGTCAATGGCGCAGAAACCAGCGCGATCTTCATGGTCGTCCAGAACGAGTTCCAGGCTACACCGGTCCAGGCGATCGAGCCATTGGAGAAGCTGACGGAAAAGGCGCGGATATAGTGGTCGAAGGTCAGGGAATTGTCGAGACCCCAGGTCTTCACGAAACCGCCCACAAGGATCATGCCATAAACAACGATGGTGAAGATCATCCATGGCACGACGACGGCGTGGACGCCGATGGACAGCCCGCGCGGAAGCGCGATATGCGCGCCGCTGTCGCCCTTCCCCGTCACCGTCGCGAAATTCTTGCCTGCCAGCCAGAAACGCTGGGCAAGGAAGGCCGAAAGCGTGAAGCACAGCAGGATGATCGCCAGAACCGCGGCGCGGGACGGATCATTCTGTGAGCCGACAACGGCAAAGAAGATTTCCGTCGACAGAACACCATGGGTGCCGCCGAGCACCAGCGGATTGCCGAAATCCGCCATGCTCTCGATGAAGCCGATCAGGAAGGCATTGGCGAGACCGGGCTTCATCAGCGGCAGCGACACCCGCCAGAAGGTGCGCCAGCGGTCGGCGCGCAGCGTCTGCGAGGCTTCTTCCATTGACGGGCTGACGCCTTCGACCACGCCGATCAGCACCAGAAACGAGATGGGCGTGAAGGAAAGGACCTGCGCAATCCAGATGCCGGTCATGCCATAAAGCCAGCGGCCCGGTTCGATACCGAAGAGATAGGAAAGCCATTCGGTGACGACGCCGGCGCGACCGAAAAGCAGCGTCAAAGCAAGGCCGATGACAAAAGGCGGCGTGATGATCGGCAGAACCGTCAGAAGCCGCAGGCCCTTCTTGAAGGGAAAGCGCGTGCGGGTGGCGATCAATGCAAAGCCAAGGCCGAGCACAGTCGAACCGAAGGCCGTCATCAGGGCCAGGAACAGCGTGCGCCACGCGACACCGCAACGCTCTTCACCCACTACGCAACCGAGGCTCCAGATGCCGGGATCCTTGATATTGCGGATGAAGCCATCGGCGTTGAAGGAGCCGTCGAAATCCTGAACGGACGCAACCAACATGCTGCCGATCGGATAGAAGACAAAAACCGTGACGAGGAAAACCAGAACGGAAATGGCGCCGACGACGAAGGCGTCGCCCTTCATGACGCCGCGTTCGGCAAGGCCGAAGGCAAAAAGAAGCACGAAGACGAACGACATGACGACGGCGCCGGCACCCATGGACGGCTGGCCATCGGCAAGCATGCCGAAGAGGTTTTCGCTCACCGTCCAGCTCCAGCCGGTAAAGCCGATGGCCAGCCCCTGCAAGGCGAGGAAAACAAGTCCGATGGCTCCGATAATCGCAAGAAGCCTGCCACGTCGCATCGGATCACGGATAGGCCGGACAAGGCATGCGGCGAGGAAAAAGACAACCACGCCGACAAGCCATGGTTTGCCATAGGACAATATCTGCAGCACACCGGGCGCATTGCTGGCCGACGAGAAAAATCCGGATAGCCAGCGGAAGCTGAAAAAGCCGCCTTCGATGCGATACCAGGGAAGAAAGACCAGAGCAAAAGCCCCGAGCGCCAGGACCATGTCCAGCCTGCGATTGCCACGTGTCATGGCCGACCTCGCTTATTTCATGCCGATGAAAGAATGGCGGACACCCCGGCTTTAAAAGCCGGGATGCCGATCGCCGGAGTTTAGATCAGTTCGCGACCGCACCGACCTCACGGTCCCAGCGTTCCAGCAGCGCCTTGCGCTTGGCCGGATCGCCATAGGTCTTGAAGTCGTAGTCGATGAGCTTGATGTCTTCGAACTTCGGCGCTTCCTTGGGCACTTCCGCCGTCTTGTTGGAGGGAAGCTGGAAGGACTTGGCGTCCTTCATGCGCGACTGCACTTCCGGCTTCAGCGCCCAGTCGTACCAAGCCTTCGCATTGTCGAGATTGCGGGCGCCCTTGATGATCGACATGGAGCCGATCTCGTAACCCGTGCCTTCGCAGGGCGCGATTGATTTGACCGGGAAGCCTTCCGCCGTCTGCGCCACCGCATCATGCATGAAGACGATGCCGAGCGCGGTTTCGCCACGCGCCGCCGCCTTGACCGGTGCCGAACCGGACTTGGTATATTGCGAGATATTGGCGTTGAGCTTCTTCAGATAGTCGATCGCCTGATCCTCGCCCATGATCTGCACGAGCGACGCCAGCGCCGTATAGGCGGTGCCAGACGAATTCGGATTGGCGATCTGGATTTCGCCCTTCAGCTCCGGCGCCAGCAGATCGGCCCAGCACTTCGGCTCCTTGTAGCCCTTGGACTTGAAGATTTCAGTGTTGTAGCCCCAGCCCAGCGCGCCGGCATAAACGCCGACAGTCCTGTAACCGGTGCTTTCCGCCTGTTTTACGGCCCAGTCCTGCAGCTGATCCAGCATCGGCGATTTGTATTCGAGCGTCAGGTTCTCGGATGCCGCCTGCATGTGCGGATCGCCGGTGCCGGCCCACCAGATGTCGGTCTTCGGGTTGCGGGCTTCCGCGCGCACCTTGGCATAGGTCTCGCCCGAAGACAGGCGCACCATATTGACCTTGATGTCGTGTGACTTTTCGAAATCGCCCTTCATCTGTTCGCAGATGACGACATCGGCCGAGCAGATCAGGTTAAGTTCGCCTGCCGCCTGCGCCGATACGGCACTGAGCGCCGTACCGGCAAAAAGCAGGGTGGAAAGTATTGTCAGTCGCATGGTTATCCTCCTGTAGCTTGCGTCTGAATTCTTGGCAGTACGCAGACATGGCGCTGCCGGTCGCGGCACCTTGCGGCGCGCGCGCTGTCTTTTCGGATGTTGGTTTTCTGCCCTACTGGGTCGGGTGGATTTCGCTGTCGAAGCGGCTCAATAACCGACTTCGCTCTTCAGGCTGGCCGAAGGTGGCGAAGTCGTAATCCACCATCTTGATCATCGATATGTCAGGTGCGGTCAGTGGCAATGTCGCCCGGGCATTGGAAGGCACCTGGTTCTGGCCGGCCGCGGCCCCGGTCGCCTGCCCTTGCGGGCTCAGCGCAAATTCCACGAAGCTTTGCGCAAGGGCAGGATTGCGATTGCCCTTGACGATGCTGACGGCCCCGATTTCATAACCGGTGCCCTCGCACGGCGCGACGATGACAAGCGGGAAACCCTCGATCTTCTGGGTCACGGCATCATGCATGAAGGAAATCCCGATCAAGATCTCGCCCCGCGCCGCCGCCTTGACCGGCGCTGCACCAACCTTGGTATAGCTCACGACGTTCTGGTTGAGCTTTGCCATGAAACCAAAAGCCTCCTCCTCGCCAAACAGCTGGACGAGAGTGGCCAGCATGGTGAAAGCCGTACCGGAGTAGTTCGGATTGCCAGTCAGGATATGGCCGCGATAAACATCCTTCGCCAAGTCCTTCCAGCAGGTCGGCGCCGGCAGATTGTTTTTCGCAAGCAGTTCCGAATTATAGGCAAAACCCAGCGCGCCGGCATAGATTCCGGCAGACCGAGACCCAGACATCACGGAGAAATTCTGCGCCCAGGGCAACAAATCTTGCTGATGGACAGGTCGGTATTCATCCAGCAACCCTTCCGAACCCGCCTGCAAATGGGTGTCGCCGGTACCACCCCACCAGACATCAACCGTGGGATGGGATCGTTCGGCACGGATCTGATCGAGGATTTCGCCAGTGCTCTTCCGCACCATTGATATCTCGAGACCGACCTTGGCTTCGAAAGCCCGCTTCATGGTCAAACACCAGGCCTCGTCGACGCCGCACAGGACGTTCAACTTCGGCTCGGCCATGCCATGCCCTGCGCCGCACAGCCATAGGACCATGCTCGCCGCAAGTGCGGTCAATGCTTTCAATTAAGCCTCCCTGCCTGGAACCTCCCCGTTCCAGTCTCCACCAACAGCATGTCACATCCAGCCCGCACCGCAATCGAAGAATGGTTACCAATCTTTCACCGCACCGCCGAACAAGATTACAGTTATTACAATTATGACAGGGGAGATAACCAGCGAACCTTTGAAGATCGTCGCCGCCGCGCCTATGATGACAGCGGGAGGAATATGCAGTGCTTAATCAGAAGGTTCGCATTCTGATCGTCGAGGACGATCCGGATATGGCCGAGCTCATCTCGGACCTCATCGAGGCGGAGGGCTGGCTGCCCACCTGCGCGCGCTCCGCCGAGGAGGCGAACGAGATATTGGCAAAGGACAGGATGGAGCTCGTCCTCGTCGACCACAATCTGCCCGGCACATCCGGGCGCACCTTTGCCCAGCGGCTGCGCAGCCAGATCGACATCGGTATCGTCATGGTCACCGCCGCCGGCAGTGCTGCCGATAGGGTACTCGGTCTTGAAACCGCCGCCGATGATTATGTGGTCAAACCCTTCGAACCGATTGAACTCACGGCGCGGATCAAGGCCGTCCTGCGGCGAACAATCCCGTCGCTGAAACAGGACAAGGACAGCGAGCGTGACCACGGCCGCACAGCGCTGCGCCTCGGCGACTGGGCAATCGATCTCGATGCGCGCCGCGCCGTCTGCCTCGCTGACCGCAGCCGCACCCTCACCAGTGCCGAATTCGCACTTCTGGAAATTCTCGCAGAAACACCCAACCAGCCCGTCAGCCGCTCCCAGATTCTCGACAGGCTGGGTTCGGAAAGCGACCGTTATATCGACCGAAATGTCGACGTGCTGGTGCTGCGGCTCAGGCGCAAGATCGAGCGTAACCCGGATCTTCCACGTCACATCAAGACGCGACGCGGCAAGGGTTATGTCCTGCATACCGATGAGGGCGAGCTTTCCCCGTGATCAGCCGCTCCTTCCTTTCCTCCATCGCCTTTCGCCTGCCCTTTGCGATCGTCTTTACCTGCATCCTCGTCTTCAGCCTTTCCGCCATCGCCATTTACGGCCTGCAGCGCGCCCGCGATGAAATGGCAGCCTACGGCTTGCAGGCCTTTTCCAGTCTCGCCAAGGCCTCACTGGTCTCGCGGCAGGTCTCCGATCTCGTCTCCAGCGCCCCGTTTCTGATGAATGCCGCCTCGCCCTATCGCGTTTCCAGCGAAAGCCGCTCCGTGGTCCAGCAGGTCGACCTGCTGTTGCAGATGACGGGTCCAGACAGCGGCGAACGGGCCGCACGCGGTTTTGCGAGCGAGCGTATCGTTGAACTGCTCCAGCTTATCAGGGCGCAGACACTGGATCTCGCAAAGGATGCCGACGCGGCGCAGGGGCACAAGGCGGAAGCGGCAGCAGCGCTCGGCGAAATCGCCACCGGTCAGGGCATCCTCGATCCGGAACTGCGTCGAAGAATGAACGGCATCGTGCAGGCCGCATCCGCATCCGACAGCCTTTTCCAGCTTGGCGAACTGCGCCGCCGCTACGTGGCGGAAACAACGGCGCGCCAGCAGGGTTATCCGGGCGAGCGCCTGCCCTTGGCCGAACTCCAGCCCTATGAGCGGGTATTCGAGGCCCAGAGCCGTTACCTTCTGGAAATGTTCGCGATCCGCGCCTCTGTCTCCCGGCTTCACACCGTCTCGCGCGATCTTTCCCATGTGACCGAAACCCAGGGTGACGCTGTTGCGCGAAGCCTGAACGAAGACCTGATCTCGACGTCCGATGCTCTCAACCGGCTGCTGATCATTGTCGCCGTCGCCTCCCTTCTGGTTCTCATCGTGGCAATCTTCTCGATCCGCTCAGTGATGCGTGTCTCGCGCGGGATCGTGACGCTCTCCAACGGCATGAATGCCCTCGCCAAGGGGGAAAAGGACGTCGGGCCGCCCTCCTATACGGGTCCCGAGACGGAGTTGATCCGGCTGCTCGATGCATTCCGCGCCTTCCACGACAGCGTCGATCGCGTCTCGCGCCTCAGGCGCACGGCGGAAGCGGCGGCCCGCACCATCCGCTCGACCTTCCGCAACATGAATGAGGGAATAGCGCTGTTCGATCCGGCTGGCAGACCAATCACCATGAACCGCCGCATCATCGAACTCGTCGGACGCTCCGGCTCGTCGCGGAAACTGCCGCTTCGCCGGTTTGTCGAACCCATCCCGGAAATCGACCCGGCTCTACTGCCCTTCGATACAGAGCCGGGGGAGTTGCTCGACCGCGCAGTCGTGCGCCATCGCACTGACGATCAGCGGGTGATCGAAGTCTCGATGTCGCGCCAGCCGGATGGCGGCATCGTGCTGCTCGCCCGCGATGTGACCGCTCTCGATCGCCAGGAAGCGGAAGCCGTGAAGGCCCAACGGCTTGATGGCATTATGCGCATGACCCACCAGCTCAGCCATGAGGTGGGCAACATGATCGGCATCATCACCGGCAGCCTCGGCCTTCTGGAACGGGAAGCCGGTTTCAACGATCGCCAGAAGCGGCACATCGCCCGTATCCGCAAGGCGGCAGACCGCGGCCGGTCTCTGGCCAGCAGCATGCTCACCATCGGCAGCCAGCAGCCGATCCATCCAAGCGTCATCAATGTCGCAAGCCTGCTGCGGGGCATGGCCGATATTCTGGAAATCGCCGTCGGCCCCAAATGCCGGATCGCGCTTGATACCGATGACAATCTTCCCTCGATACCGCTGGACCCTGCCCTCTTCGAGCAATCCATTCTCAATCTATGCCTCAATGCCGCAGCCGCCATGCCCGATGGCGGCCTGATTTCGATCGAGGCCGCCTCTGGAAAAGATACGCTGGTGATCACCGTCACCGACGAGGGCATCGGCATGACACCGGAGGCCGTGGACAAGGCGTTCGAGCCCTATTTCACCACGCGGGGCGATCATGGCGGTGCGGGCCTTGGCCTCGCCATGGTCTACGGGTTCGTCCGCCAGAGCGGCGGTGAAGCGCATATCAGTTCCAGACCCGGCGAAGGCGCAAGGGTGGAACTGACATTCCCGGCAAATGCCGGCCACACCTAGCGGGCAAGCTGTGCGGATTCGATAGAATCCGCCAGTATCTCCAGCCCAAGGTCGATTTCCGAATCCGATACCGTCAGCGCCGGCGCAATGCGGAAAACGCCGCCCATGCCGGGCAGCTTGACGATGTTCATGCTGAGGCCACGCAACATCGCCTCCTGCATGATGCGCGCGCCAAGTTCGAAACCCGGGGCTTTCGTATGCCGGTCTGCGACAACTTCAAGTCCGAGCAAAAGCCCGCGCCCGCGCACATCTCCAACGCATTCGAACCGTTGCTGCAGCGAGAGCAGCCCCTCCTTCAAACGATTTCCGCGGGCAATCGCCTGTTCCACCAGACCATCTCGCGCCACCACATCGAGAACCGTCACGCCGACAGCCGCCGGCAGGGGATCGGAAACATGGGTCGTATAGAACAGAAAACCCCTCTCGAAAGCCTTCTGCTCGACCTCCGCACGCGTCATCACCGCCGCAAGCGGCAGGCCGGCGCCGAGCGTCTTCGACAGCGTCATGATATCAGGCGTCACGCCATCGCGCTGAAAGGCGAACATATGTCCGGTCCGGCCGACGCCGGTCTGCGCCTCATCGAGGATGAGCAACATGCCCCGCTCCTCGCACTTTTTCTTCAGGGCAGCGAGATAACCGAGGGGCAATTCGAGGATACCGCCGCTCGACAGGATCGGTTCGGCAATGAAGGCGGCGAGATTGCCCGTCGACTGGCGGTCGATCAATTCGAAGGCATCGTCAAGCTCCGCCTGCCAGTCATTCGATCCATCGGGGTTCTTGAAGCGCGGACGATAGGCATTCGGCGCGGGAATAACGAGTGAGCCGGCCGTCGCCGGGCCATACCCCCGGCGGCCGGCGCTATAGGTGGCGGAGGCCGCAGCACCGGTCATGCCGTGCCAGCTCTGTGCGAAGGCGACGATCTCATGCCCGCCGGTCACGAGCTTCGCCATGCGGATCGCCGCTTCGTTGGATTCAGCGCCTGTTGTCAGCAATTGCACGCGATCGAGACCCGGCGCCAGAGCCGCCAGCCGCGCCGCAAGTTCAACGACCGGGCGGGACAACATGCCGGAAAACAGATGCGCAACCGATGCCATCTGCCGGTTGACGGTGGCGACAATATCCGGATGGGTATGTCCGAGCAAAGCGCTCATCTGGCCGGAGGTGAAATCGAGAATGGCGCGGCCATCCGCATCATAAACGAAACTTCCCTCGGCCCGCTCGACGATGATCTCCTCAAAGGCGGGTCCGTAACGGGTCAGGTGTTTATTGGCAGCGTCCCAGAATGCCGGTTCGTCGTTGAGCGAGGCGAAGTTTTCAGCGAGATTGTCCATGGCTCGTTCCCCAAAATTTATCTTGCCGAAACATAACAACCCATTGCCACCCCGGTCCAATTGATAGTATTTTATTCCGATATCGACAATTTTGATATCGCCATGCTCGACCTTACGCTCCTGAAGAACTTTACCATTGTCGCGCGAGCTGGCTCCATCAGCGTCGCCGCCACACAGATCGGGCGCACCCAATCCGCGCTCAGCACGCAGATGCAGCGGCTGGAGGAACTGGTCGGCCACACGCTGCTGCAGCGAACGGGTTCGGGAGTACGTATAACCGCGGCGGGCGAGAAGCTGCTCGCCCATGCCAGCGCCCTTCTTGCCCGGCATGATGAAATCCTTGCCGATATGGGCGAGGCGACCCTGCAGGGAACCGTCAGCCTGGGCTGCCCTGAAGATTACTCCATCGCCTTCCTGCCGGAACTGCTGAAAGGTTTCTTCAGCACCTACCCGAAAGTCGATCTGCGCATGGTCTGCGCCCCCACGACGGAATTGCGTCCCCTCCTGCAGCGCCGCCAGATTGACATGGCGCTGGTTTCGCAATCCGATCCTGAACACCGCGACGTGCTCCGCAGGGAAAGTTTCGTCTGGGTGGCGAACAGGCCGGAACCGGACCTCATCACCAAGGATGTGCTGCCGCTGGCGCTCTCAGCACCCGTGACGCTCGATCATCGCGCGGCGTGCGACGCCATGGAAACCGCCAATCGCCGCTACCGTGTCGCCTTTGCCAGCAACAGCCTTGCCGGCCTCATCGCGATCGCACGTTCCGGCCTTGCCATCAGCGTTCTGACCAGGACCGCCGTTCCACCGGACCTTCATATTGTCAAAAGCGGACTGCCACCCCTGCCGACAATCGGCATCGCAATCGAGTTTGCCGATCCGCAGACGTCATCGGCAGCCAGAGCGCTCAGCGATCACATCCGCGCTGTTCTTCCGGGTCTCAGCCTTTAACGCCGGTCGATCCCTCGCTCCGACCTGCAGTCGTTTGGTCCTGAATTTGAAATGAGAACGTCTTTATGGGCAAATCCAATCTCTTCGCGATCTTAAGCGTAAGAAGATCGGAACGACAGACATGTGACCGTTCATGAAGAAAACGGCTCATCGCGATGCTCTTTGCTACAAGCGGCAACGCGGTAAACGCGCCTTTTTCCAGCTTTGTTATTGCCAAGGTGGGACCGCTGACTTGATGCGGATCACCGCAACCGCTATGCGATGATGTCGCACATCAAAAAACGAGGACATCATGGCAACTGGTATCGTAAAATTCTTCGCTCAAGATAAAGGCTTCGGCTTCATCACTCCCGACAGTGGTGGCCCTGACGTCTTCGTCCATATCTCAGCCGTCGGATTTGGCGGCGCCCTGCAGGATGGCCAGAAGGTCAGCTACGACGTGGGACAGGATCGCAAGACCGGCAAGTCCAAGGCAGAAAACGTGACTGTCCTCTGACAGGCCACTCTGTCGTCGAATGTGAGTGCCCGTTCGAAATGACCAGTGTCACTTCGAACGGGCATCTGCTTTTCGGTCCGGCAGATCGGAAAAACAAGGACGACAGGCAAAGAACTGAAATATACATGCCGCACGAGGATCTTGGAAAGCGCCAGATATCTTCCCAACCGTGTCGTATTATCGCCGAATCTCGATGTATAGCGCGGTCTCCGGAGCGCCTACATCAAGTCGCGACAGGGGTTCAGACACGTTATTTCTACGAGAACTAGATAGACTTGACCTTCGATGCCGCGCACAAGGCAATTGATGCTGCCGGGGCTGCAGCGCCGGACTACCCCTTTTGCAGCGCACAGAAGACGATCATGTCCGCGCTGTTCTTCCGGGTCTCGTTCTTTCGTCGAGAGCGGTCTATCCCCGCGATCCCGCAAATCCAGCTTCTGTATAATCTCAGGCATTGAGAGGTTGGAGATCTGGCCGACCATCGCGGTTTGACGGAATATCGTAATTTCCGCGGTCCAGAAACGCAAAAAAGGGCTCGGAGTTGTCTCGGAGCCCTTTTTATATTGTGTGACTAGA
>NZ_JARVRC010000028.1:0-1428 GCF_030209895.1 Agrobacterium sp. CFBP2214
CTATGGCTATCGGCGGATCGCCGCGCTCCTCAATCGCGAAAGGCGAGCCGCCGATCAGCCTGTCGTCAACGCCAAACGGGTCCATCGCATCATGGGCAACCACGCCATGCTGCTGGAGAAGCACACAGCCGTTCGCAAGGGCCGCCTCCACGATGGCAAGGTCATGGTCATGCGCTCCAACCTGCGCTGGTGCTCGGACGGCCTGGAGTTCACCTGCTGGAATGGCGAGGTCATTCGTCTCGCCTTCATCATCGATGCCTTCGACCGGGAGATCATCGCTTGGACGGCGCTCGCCAATGCCGGAATATCCGGCTCGGACGTCCGCGACATGATGCTGGAGGCGGTCGAGAAACGCTTCCATGCAACCCGAGCCCCGAATGCTATCGAGCATCTGTCTGACAATGGTTCAGCCTATACGGCGCGGGACACGAGGCTGTTTGCGCAAGCACTCAATCTGACGCCCTGCTTCACGCCGGTCGCCAGCCCACCGTCGAACGGCATGTCGGAGGCCTTCGTCAAAACCCTGAAGCGGGATTATATCCGGATCGCAGCACTACCGGACGCAGAAACAGCGATCCGGCTCATTGACGGATGGATCGAGGACTATAATGAAATCCATCCTCATTCCGCGCTCAAGATGGCTTCCCCTCGGCAGTTCATCAGGGCTAAATCAATCTAGCCGACCTGTCCGGTGAAACGGGGAGCACTCCACCAATTGCCGGGTGAGACAATAACTTGGCGGCACGCATGGTCAGTTTCACTGCGGCTACAACCTCAGAGCCTGACCGAAAATAGTTGAGTAAAATCAGTCATTTGTGATTCTGTTTGTTTGCTTAGGACGAACGGAGACCACGATGGGTTGGACTGATTTCACCCGTCGGCAATATGTACGACGCGCGCGCCGCTATGCGAGTGACCTGACGGACCGGGAATGGGGATTGATCTCGCCCTGCCTACCTGGACCAAGGCGTTTGGGCAGGCCGCGCAGCACCGATCTTCGCGAGGTTATGAATGCGTTGCTCTACATCACTTCGACGGGTTGTCAGTGGCGAATGCTGCCCAACGATTTCCGCCGTTTACAACTGTGCAGGCCTGTTTTTACGAGTGGCGAGCGACGGGTTTATGGGGACGGATCAACCATCACCTTGTGATGGAGGCGCGCGAGCTGGAAGACCGGGAAGCTTCGCCGTCTACGGGCGTGATCGACAGCCAGAGCGTGAAAACCACACGGAAAGCGGCGGAATTTCGGGTGACGTGCCCCCGTTAAATTGGGCCATTTAGAACTGGAATTTTCCACTTATGATCCCTGGTGGGAAAAAGAGGAGAATTCGATGAAGGCCTCGAAGTTTTCGGAAGCGCAGATTGCATTCGTGTTGAAGCAGGCAGAGGATGGCACGCCGATCGGCGAGGTCTGCCGCAAGGCAGGAA
>NZ_JARVRC010000015.1:0-1316 GCF_030209895.1 Agrobacterium sp. CFBP2214
TTAATGGGATGGACTGTTCCCCCACCCCGCAGTCAAACTGGTCGCGCCAACGAAGGAGGTTGTCATGGCAAACGTTGCGGTTTTGGGAATTGATATCGCCAAGAACGTGTTCCAGCTTCATGGCGTGGGCGCCGATGGTCAGGTTGCCCTGAGACGGCGCGTGATGCGCGATCAACTGCTGCAGGTGACCGAGGCTATGCCACCTTGCCTGATCGGCATCGAAGCTTGCACGGGTGCCTTTCACTGGCAGCGGCATTTTGAGGCTCAGGGGCACACTGTGAAGATTATCGCGCCACAGTATGTGAAGCCGTTCTTGAAGGGCCAGAAAAATGACGGCAACGATGCCCAGGCGATATGCATTGCCGTTCAACAGCCACACATGCGCTTCGTGCCGAAGAAATCGATCATCCAGCAGGACATCCAGGGCCTCCACCGTGCTCGACAGAGATTGGTCAATCATCGTGTCGCCCTAATCTCGCAGATGCGAGGCTTGCTTCTCGAGCGTGGTGTAGCGATCGCAAAGTCGGCTTCGATCGCCCAGCGCACGATACCAGAGATCATCAACAATCCAAGGATCGACATCACCGAGCTGACGCGCGATATCATCGGCACACTCCATGCCTTCCTTTTGCAGCTCAACGAAAAGATCAGATACTTCGACAAGCAGATCGAAGCCGTCTTCCGCGAGAGCGATGTTTGCCAGCGTATCGCCAAGATACGTGGCGTCGGCCCGAAGACTGCGACGGCAGTTGTCGCGGCTGTCGGTGATGGAGCAGACTTTAAGAATGGCCGACATCTGGCCGCCTGGATGGGCTTGGTGCCGCGGCAGCATTCCAGCGGCGATCGACGCGTACTGCTTGGCATCAGCAAGCGAGGTAGTCAGCATCTGCGAACACTTCTGGTCCACGGCGGAAGGTCAGTGGTGCGAACGGCGCAACGAAAATCTGACCCTGCCAGCGAATGGGTCAACGAGCTTAGGGAAAGGCGTGGTTACAACCGCGCAGCGGTTGCAGTCGCCAATAAGAATGCAAGGGTGATCTGGGCCTTGCTTCAGCACGGTGGCGAATACCGAGCCAATCCTTAAGAGCAGGCATGCGAATTGCAGGCTGAAGGTTGAAATGGAATGAACGGTCGGACCGGCACATACGGAACCTGTCTTTTATAATGGCCGACAAGGTCTCCCATTTGTTGAGGCGTATGTGCGCGGATACCCCATTTGGGCGCTTCGAAAATGATGACGCCGTATAGATGTTTGCAATCGACCCGTGTCAAACCGCTTCAACATCAAGCTTGCAACGGGGGAACAGTCCATAGAT
>NZ_JARVRC010000012.1:0-1098 GCF_030209895.1 Agrobacterium sp. CFBP2214
CCTCCAGTCAGTGTTACCTAACCTTCAACCTGCCCATGGATAGATCGCCCGGTTTCGGGTCTATTCCCAGCGACTAGACGCCCTATTAAGACTCGCTTTCGCTACGCCTCCCCTATTCGGTTAAGCTCGCCACTGAAAATAAGTCGCTGACCCATTATACAAAAGGTACGCAGTCACCTAACAAGTAGGCTCCCACTGCTTGTACGCATACGGTTTCAGGATCTATTTCACTCCCCTCTCCGGGGTTCTTTTCGCCTTTCCCTCACGGTACTAGTTCACTATCGGTCAGTCAGTAGTATTTAGCCTTGGAGGATGGTCCCCCCATATTCAGACAAAGTTTCTCGTGCTCCGTCCTACTCGATTTCATTGCAAAGAGATTTTCGCGTACAGGGCTATCACCCACTATGGCCGCACTTTCCAGAGCGTTCCGCTAATCTCAAAGCCACTTAAGGGCTAGTCCCCGTTCGCTCGCCACTACTAAGGGAATCTCGGTTGATTTCTTTTCCTCAGGGTACTTAGATGTTTCAGTTCCCCTGGTTCGCCTCTTGCACCTATGTATTCAGTACAAGATAACCATCTTATGATGGCTGGGTTCCCCCATTCAGACATCTCCGGATCAAAGTCTGTTTGCCGACTCCCCGAAGCTTTTCGCAGGCTACCACGTCTTTCATCGCCTCTGACTGCCAAGGCATCCACCGTATGCGCTTCTTCACTTGACCATATAACCCCAAGCAATCTGGTTATACTGTGAAGACGACATTCGCCGAAAATTCGAATTTCTCAATTAAGAGAACTCACAAATTTTACCTTAGCCTGATCACCACCAGTGAAAGTGGCCATCAGTCTATCTTTCTATCACATACCCAAATTTTTAAAGAACGATCTAGTCAAAGACTAGAAATCAACATTCACGCACCCTTCAATCTCTCGGGGTGGAATGCTCATTTCTAAGCTTTCAAACAGAAGCAGTAAGTGGTGGAGCCAAGCGGGATCGAACCGCTGACCTCCTGCGTGCAAGGCAGGCGCTCTCCCAGCTGAGCTATGGCCCCGTATCCGGGTGTCGTACGCGCTCTGACCAACTTCACCAGGTAACTGGTG